>DATNIE010000018.1:0-32299 GCA_035604595.1 Steroidobacteraceae bacterium
GACCACGTTGAAGTGGCACTCATGAAGTCGCCGACGAAAAGCGGCAAGTAGGGCAGTCGGGGTGTCGCGGCCTGATAGTCGCTCAAGGCCACGTCAAGCGGCTTCTGGAGCGCGCGCAGGGGCCTCTGCGCGGCTCTCGATCCACGCCGCAAGCTGACTCTCCCGCCATGCGACGGACCGCTGCCCGAGCTTCACGCGGCGCGGGAACATGCCCACCGCTTCAAGCCGGTACAGGCTGCTTCGGCTCAGGCCGGATCTGGTTAGGGCTTCGGCTAAACGGACGAATCGGTCCGACATGGCGCTCTCCGGGGCCGCACGATACGGCACACAGAGCATGCGGAAGACGGCAACGGATCGCCCGTGCGAAATCAGCGCGCAGCTAGCTGAGAGCCTACTTCTGTGCTGCGCGAATCCTCCGAAGGACCCTGCGCACATGGTCGACGGGCATCTTTAGATCCTTCGCGACCTTCTTGGGGATGCCTCGATCAGAATGGCTGCCTTTGCGGAACATCTCCGCCGCGGCTGCGACCCGCTTCTCTGTGTCGAGCCGCGCGGCCATCACGGCTTCGCCGCGCTTTTGACCGCCACGCACTCTGTCGCGACGCGTCTTTTGATTCTCCGCAATAATCCGGTCGCGATCCTTGCGAAGGGCGTTGACCTGCCGTTCAAGCACTGGCTCCGGGACCGGAACAGTCAGATATGGATTCTCCCTCCCACCTTCCATTCTGTCCGCGTACTCGCGGAACTTGCGCAGAGAATCCGCCCTCGTCGGGCCGATAGATATTGGCCCTGCCGTCCGAGGCTTACGCGTGAGCTTCGTCATGGTCGCGCTCCCTGCGGCGCGCCCTGAGAGATCCACCACGAAACGCGCCAGGGATGCGCGCTTGTCGGCTGGCCGGCCTATCGTGGTGGGTACTTTCGTCCTTGAACCGATGGTTCTACGTCTCCGGGGGTATCGTCAGTTCACCCGCGAGTCCGTAAGTTCACTACGTTGTCTGCGGCGGCGAGCGAGTCTAGGCGATCCGCCCACCACTGCATCAGCTCGCGACGCTCCGGCAAATACTCAGCGGCGTTGTAAACGGCTCGGATCGAATTACGGTCGGCATGCGCAAGCTGGCGCTCGATCACCTCGCTACGCCATTTGCGGGACTCGTGGAGCAGCGTCGACGCCATATGCCGGAACCCGTGCGTCGTCATCTGCTCGGTCGAATACCCGAGCGACCGAAGCGCGGCATTTAGTGTGTTCTCGCTGAGGGGGCGAGCATTGCTGCGCTCACTGGGGAACACGTAGCGCACAGTGCCCGTAACCTTGTGAATCTCCCGCAAGATCTCGACCGCCTGAGCACTCAGCGGTACCAAGTGCGGGCGGCGCATCTTCGTGCGATCCGCCGGGATCATCCATTCGGCGGCGTCGAGATCAAACTCGGCCCATTCGGCCGCGCGGATCTCACCGGGACGGGCAAACACGAGCGGCGCGAGGCGAAGCGCCATTGTTACAACGTGCGTGCCCTGATAGCCCCGGATCGCGCGAATCAAGGCGCCGACACCTTTCGTGTCCGTGATGCTCGCGAACTTCCCCTTCGTCGGCGGCGTCAAAGCCTCAGGGTGCGGCGTCGGATTTGCCTGTACCCGATGGGTTTGGATCGCGTACCGGAACGTCGAATTGATATATTGACGGATGCGATGCGCGCTCTCGATGGCGCCACGCTTTTCGACGACGCGGAGCACTTCGAGCAGTTTCGGTCCTGTGAGCTTCGAGATTGGGTCGCGGCCGATCTCGGGGAATACGTCCTTCTCCAGTCGACCGATCACTTTGTCGGCGTTATTCTTCGCCCAGGTGCGAGACTTCTTCGCGAACCACTCGCGCGCGACAGCCTCGAACGTGTTCTCAGCAGCGGTGCGGCGATTCGCCTTCTCGACCTTGCGCTGCTCGCTCGGGTCAATCCGGTCCCGGACTAGTTGGCGAGCGGAGTTCCGCAGCTCGCGGGCGCCTTTCATCGAGACCTTCTTCCCCGTTGCACGGTCGACGGTCTCACGGGAGGCGAGCGGCACCTCGGGGTACACGCCCAGCGAGATGAGCTTCTCGGTACCGTCGATACGGTACTTGAACCGCCAGTAGCGGCTGCCGTCCGGCCGGATAAGCAGATATAGCCCCCCGCCATCAAACAGCTTGTAGGGCTTCGTGCGCGGCTTGGCGGCCTGTACAGCCGCGTTGGTCAGCGTGTCCTTCTTCGCCATGTACCCCCACTTCGGCGATTTGGGGTAACTGCACGGTCGCGTTACCTATCGCCATGTGTTACCCCTAATGCTACCCCCAAGCGCCTTGGGAAGCTACGGGGCGCTAAGGCACGTCACGGTGCCTTAGTTATCTTTTTTTTCAGCCACTTGAGGCGCATAGGCGCCCGCAATGGAGCGGCTCGGCGCGTCTTGAAGTGAGGATGTGGTGGGCCCGCTGGGATTCGAACCCAGAACCAAGGGATTCACTGGTCCCCGCAGTTTCCCGCGGGAGTGGACTATCTCTTCACCCTCGGCTGCACGCCGGGACGGCGTGCAACTCGGTCGGGTGCGGGACGCTCATGCCTGTCATCAAGGGCCCTCGGGTCCTGTCGACCCAGCCCCCAGGTAGTCTCTGCACCTTCCGGCGGTGCACCGCCGGCTTGGCTCAGGGTTGCCATCCTGCTTACGGCAGGGTCAGGGTTCCCTGAATTCATCCCGTCCACTTCGCGCCTTACGGCGCGAAGGCACCTTCCCGACATCGCGAGTCGATGAGTCCCCTGCTCTAACCGTTGAGCTACAGGCCCGGGCCGGAGTCTAGCAAGCCGCCGCCGCCACCGGTGGTGCTCGCGGTCGCGATGCCCGGTACCACCAGGATGGGACGGTCGGGCTGACTGCCGCGTGCAGGCGCGACCGGCCCCGGGGGCGGTGGCGCCGCTGCGGCTCGTCAACCGCCAGCGTGCCGCATGGCGGAGCGGACGCCATGCCCGCCGGCCGTTTACACTCACTGGATGAGCCCCCTCGTCATCGCCGTCGTTCTGATCCTCACCGCCAGCGGCGCCGGGATCGTCGGCTATCTGCTCGGCGCCAGCCGGCGCGCGGCACGGCTCGAGGAGCGGCTGCTGACCGAAACGGGCCTGCGGACGGCGGCCGAGGCGACTGCCCGGCAGCTGGACGGCCTGCGGTCCGAGATCGCCATGCGCGAGGCGGAGCTCGAGCGGTTGCGGGCCGAGGTACGGACGCTGGGCGAAGGCAAGCGGCAGCTGATGACCGAGCTCGAGGCGCGCGAACGCGCCCTTGCCGAGCAGCGTGCGCTGCTCGACACGGCGCAGCTGAAGCTGTCCGACGTGTTCCGGTCGCTCGCCGCCGAGACGCTGCGCGCCAACAATCAGCAGTTCATTGACCTGGCGAAGTCCCAGTTCGAGACGCTGCGGGAGGCGGCGCGGGGCGACCTCGACAGGCGCCAGCTCGGTTTCCAGCAGCTCGTCGAGCCCGTCCGCGAGTCCCTCGAGAAGGTGCAGGCCCGGATCGGCGAGATCGAGAAGGACCGGGTCGGCGCGTACAGTCAGCTGCTGCAGCAGGTTGAGGCGCTCGCGACCGGGCAGGCTGATCTCAAACGCGAGACCGGCAATCTCGTCGGCGCGCTGCGCCGTCCGAGCGTGCGCGGCCGCTGGGGCGAGGTGCAGCTAAAACGTGTCGTCGAGCTCGCCGGCATGCTCGACCAGGTGGACTTCGTGGAGCAGGAGCAGGTCGCTTCCGAGAGCGGTGATCTGCGACCTGACCTCGTCGTCAAGCTGCCTGGCGGCAAGAGCCTGGTCGTCGACGCGAAGGCGCCGCTCGAGGCCTATCTCGAATCGCTGGAACTGGCCGACGGGGCCGCACGCACCCAGAAGCTCGCCGATCACGCGCGCCAGATCCGCGACCATATCGCGAAGCTGTCGCTGAAGCAGTACTGGGACCAGTTCGAGAATACGCCGGACTTCGTCGTGCTGTTCATTCCTGGCGAGGTCTTCTATAGCGCGGCGCTCGAGCAGGATCCGGGACTGATCGAGGCCGGAATCAGCCGCAAGGTCATCCTCGCGACACCCACGACGCTGATCGCGCTGCTGCGAACCGTCGCCTATGGTTGGCGCCAGGAGGCGCTTGCGGAGAACGCGCGCGGCATCGCGGCGCTGGGCAATGAGCTGTATGAGCGCATCCAGGTCATGGCTGGGCACTGGAGCAGCATGGGCCTGGGCCTGCGGCGCGCCCTCACGGCCTACAACGATGCGGTCGGCTCGCTCGAGTCGCGTGTGCTGCCGGCCGCGCGCCGCTTCCGTGACCTCAACGTCGGCACCGAGGCAAAGGACATCGAGGCGCCGGCGCCGGTCGATGCGCTGCCGCGGGAAGTCCAGGCCGAGGAGATGCGAGCGCCAGCCAGCGTACCGCGCCTTCCCGGCACCGAATCCGACACGGAACGCCACTGACTCCGGGTGCAGGGCGGCCGTCATCTGGCGTCAATACTCGCGTGTGAATCTATGAACGACGCCGCAGCCACGCGCGTCGTGAGCGTTCCCATGGGGAGTCGGATGAGAGCGCGAGCCTTGGGAGCTCTGACCGTCGCCATCGCCATCGGCGCGACGGCGGCTGCCGCTCCGCCGGCCACCGGCGATCACACCCGCACGCCTATCAGGTACCTGATTGTCGTGGTCGGAGAGAACGTCTCCTTTGATGCGCTCTATGCCACGTACTTCCCGCCGCAGCCGGCCGCCACCATCCGCAATCTGCGTTCGCAGGGAATCGTCACCGCCGACGGCAGCCCGGGCCCCAACTACCGCCGCGCCATCCAGTTCGAGTACGCCAACGCGAGCGGCCGCTACACGCTGAACCCGGAACGCCGTGCCCCGTACGCGAAGCTGCCGCAGCCGAGTCTCGCAGGCGTCTACGATCCGGCCACGCTCGAGCCGGTCGGAGCCATTCCCGATCCGCGGTTCGCGACGCTCTCACTCAACGGACCGTTCCAGATCACACGCTTCGCGACAGACGGCGATGCGTTAGGACGGGAGACCGGCGACCCGGTGCACCGTTTCTTCCAGATGTGGCAGCAGACCGGCGGTACCAACGAGGATCTCGGGCGCTACGTGTGGGTCGCGGTCACGACCGGACGCGGCGGCGACACTCGCGGCACGACTCCCGACAAGCCCGGCCAGGGCGCCGAGCTCATGGGGTTCTTCAACATGCAGTCGGGCGATGCCCCGTACTTCCGGGAGCTTGCCGACCGGTATGCGCTCAGCGACAACTATCACCAGCCGCTGATGGGCGGGACCGGTGCCAACTTCTTCGCGCTCGCGACCGGCGACGTCGCGGTCTACACCCGCGACGGCATTCCGGCCGCGCCGCCGGGGCGGCAGATCGAGGATCCGTCCCCCGCACCGGGCACCGTGAACTTCTACGTGCACGATGGCTACGACGGCGGCAGCTGGGTCAAGTGCGCGGATCGCAATGCGCCAGGGGTCGGGCCGATCCGCTCGCTGCTCTCGGCACGGCACCTCGACCCGAACTGCGCACCCGACAGCTATTACCTGGTCAACAACTACAGCCCACCGTACCTCCCCGATGGCCGCGCCGTCGAACTCGGCCCGGACCGGTCCGTGTATCCGCCGCAGTACATGGCAAACATCGGCACGGCGCTGTCGGCGGCCGGTATCCGCTGGGGCTGGTACACGGGTGGGCGCAGCCTCGGGGACATCGCCGGCGATCCCTTGTACACGACCGTCCGGCGCCGCGTCCTCGCCTCGCTGCCGGCGACTGCGAGCGCCGCCGAGATCGACGCCGCGGCGGCGGCGACCGCCCGGCAGTTCATCTACAACAACATCGGCGATCCACTGACCGCGTTTCCGGCCGTCAGTCAGTCGGGTCTCGCCGACCACCTTCAGGGCCTCGACGCCTTCGCCGCGGCTCTGGCCACGCACGCGCTGCCGGCCGTGTCCTTCGTCGTGCCGAAGAACCTGGACAGCGGGCATCCGGGATATTCGGCGCCAGCGCGCTACGAGCTGTTCATCCAGAACCTGGTCGCGAAGGTGCAGGCGGATCCCGCGCTGTGGGCGTCCGTGGCGATTCTGATTACCGCGGACGAGGGCGGCGGCTACTTTGACTCGGGCTACATCCAGCCGCTCGACTTCTTCGGCGACGGCCCGCGAATTCCACTGCTGGCAGTCTCACCGTACGCGCGGACCGGACACATCGATCACACCTACGCCGACCACGTCTCCGTTCTGAAGTTCATCGAGTACAACTGGCAGCTGAGGCCGCTGTCGAACCGGAGCCGCGACCGCCTGCCAAATCCCCGCCCGTCCCGCCGGGACCCGTACCGGCCCGCGAATTCTCCTGCGATCGGCGATCTGACGACGCTGTTCGAGTTCCCCGCCGGTCGCTGATCGCCGCGCGCAGCTCTATTTCGTCAGTCGCCGGCGCGCAAACCAAGTGGCAAGCGCCAATCCCGCTGACCCATACAGCACGAGCACCAGTGCGCTCAACACAGGCCGGGGCATCGGATCGCCGAGCGTGATGCCGCGGGCGAGCGAGGCGGCGTGCGCCAGCGGTAGCAGCCAAGCGATGTCCTGCGCGATCCGCGGGAGCTGATGCAGCGGAAAGAACACGCCCGACACGAAACCCATCGGCGTGACGAGCAGCGTGAAGTAGTACGTGAACAGGTCGTAGGACTTCGCGAGCGAGGTGACGATCAGCGCGATGCCGGAGAACGCGAGACCGACGAGCAGCAGCACCGGCAGCACCAGCAGCGGCCGCGCGCCGTGAACGATGCCCAGCAGGTACATGACCAGCAGGATCGCGGTTCCGGACAGCGTCGCCTTCAGCCCCGCCCACAGCCACTCGCCGACAACGACGTCGGCGATCGTCATCGGTGCGTGCAGGATGCCTTCCCACGTGCGCTGGACCTTGAGTCGCGAAAACGCCGAGTAGAGCGCCTCGGCCGAGGCGCTGTTGAGCGTCGAATAGCAAAGCATGCCCCCCGCCAGGAACGTGACGTAGGGGCGCCCGTCGATCGTGCCGACGAGTGCGCCGAGCCCGAAGCCCAGCCCAACGAGGTAGATCAGCGGATCCGCCAGGTTGCCGATCATCGACGGCAGCATGAGCTTGCGCCACACGAGGAAATTGCGTTGCACGAGACGCAGGCAGCGTGGATTCATGGTCAGTCCCGGATATCCCGGCCGGTCAGCTTGATGAATACGTCCTCGAGGTTTGCGGCGCGCCGCAACACCTTGAGGTCCGGTTCCAGACGCAGCAGCGCGAGCAGCGGTTCTGGATCGTGCATGTAGCAGAACGCGGTCTCGCCCGTCACCTCGAGCCGGTCAATGACCGCCTCGGCCCGCGCCTTGGCCCACGCCGCGACGCCGTCACCGTACACCTCGATCACGACGGGCTCGATCAGCGTCTCGATCAGGCCGCGCGGCGTGTCGAGCGCAATGATCGCGCCGTTGTCCATCACGCACAGCCGGTTGCAGAGCCGCTCGGCCTCGTCCATGAAGTGAGTCGTCAGGATGAGGGTCTTGCCGTCGGCGAGCAGGCGCTTCAGCCCGTCCCAGATCAGGTGGCGCGCCTGCGGATCGAGCCCGGTCGTCGGCTCGTCGAGGAACATGATGTCGGGATCGTTCACAAGGGCGCGCGCCAAAGTCAGACGCCGCTTCATGCCGCCCGACAGGCTGTCGAGGCGTGCCTTGCCCCGGTCGCCGAGCCCGGCGAACTCAAGGAGCCGCGGCACGCGCGTCCTCGTCGTGCGCGCCGGGATGTCGAAGTAGCGCGCGAACATGACCAGGTTCTCGGTCACCGTGAAGTCGGGGTCGAGGTTGTCGAACTGCGGCACGACGCCAACACGGTAGCGGGCCTGGCGTGCGTCGCGCGGCACCGGACGTCCGCCGAGCTCGAGTGTGCCGCCATCCGGCCGGATCAGACCCAGGCAGCAGCGCAGCGTCGTGGTCTTGCCGGCACCGTTCGGGCCGAGGATGCCGAAGCACTCGCCGCGCTTGACCGCAAAGCCGACGTCGCGCACGACCTCGCGGCCGTCGTAGACCTTGCGCAGGTGCTCGACCCGCAGCATGGTCTGCGGGCTCAAGTGTGCGTCCTACGACGGCCGCCGCGGCTCGCAGCGCCAGCACACCCCGGCGTCCGCTGGCGGCCGCGGGCGCGCCTCCCGCGCGCCTGTGCGAGACAGCCAGCCTCAAGGGCCGCACTCGTAAAGCACCTGGGCGGGCACGAGGTCTGTAGTCCTGTTGGGTCCCCGCGACCAGCGTCGCGCGGCGTCGCGGCGGGCGCCCGAGGGTGGATCAGGCTCGGCATGGGGCAGACCAGGCGGCGGGAAGATCGCCACGGTATCGGAACCGGGCCGGTGCGCAAAGCGCGCCGAAGCGGCGCGGGTACCAGCATCGGCTGGGCGACCGACGCGCACCCACGTTTCGCGACGGCGCCCGGCCTCAGGCCGGCGCAGCGCCCGCGACCCCACCGCGGTATCCTGCGCGGCCAATGCCTTTGCGCAACCTACGACTGCCGGCACTTCTGATCGCGTTCGCGTTCGCGCTCGTCACGGTCGGCACCTGGGCGTGGCTCAACCGACCCGAGGCCGAGCCGGAGTGGCCACGCAGGGTCTGGGGCTTCGCGCTGTCGCCATACCGCGCGGACCAGGACGCGACCAACGGCGACTTTCCGACCCGCGAGCAGATCGCCTCGGACCTCGATCTGCTGAAGGGCAAGACTCAGGCGGTCCGCACCTACACGGTCGAAGGCACGATCGGCCTCGTGCCCGAGCTCGCCGCCGAGCGTGGCCTGAACGTCGCGCTCGGGGTGTGGATTGACGCGCGCCGTGAGCACAACGAACAGGAGCTCAAGCAGGCGATCGAGCTCGCCAGGAAACATCGCAACATCGTGCGCGTGATCGTCGGCAACGAGTCAGTGCTGTTCGGCTACCTGCCGTTCGGCGAGTTTGTGCAGCTGCTGGACCGCGCCCGCGCCGCGATCGAGCAGCCGATCAGCACCGCCGAACCGTGGCACGTGTGGCTCAAGAACCCGGAGCTGGTCGACCACGTCGACTTTATTACCGTGCACCTGTTGCCGTACTGGGAAGGCGTCGCGGTCGACAAGGCAGTGGGCTACTCGATCGACAGGTTCCACGAGCTGCAGGCGAGGTATCCGACCAAACCGGTCGTCATCGGCGAGATCGGCTGGCCGTCGAATGGCCGCACCCGCGAGAAGGCGGTCGCGTCCGAGGCCGGCGAGGCGCTGTTCCTGCGCCGGTTCCTGGCCTGGGGCGAGAAGGAACATGTTCCCTACTACATCATGGAAGCGTTCGATCAGCCGTGGAAAGGGAAGACCGAGGGCGCAGTCGGTGCCTACTGGGGCGTCTACGACGCGGACCGGCACCCGAAGTTCGAGTTCACCAAGCCGATCGTGCGCACGCCGCAGTGGGAGCTGCTGGCGGCGGTCTCGGTGGTGCTCGCCGCGATCATGCTGTTCTGGTTCTACATGTACAGCGGCACGCTCAAGAATCGTGGGCGCAGCTTCCTAGCAGTCATCATTTACGCGACCAGCGCCCTCACGACCTGGGTGATCTACGACTACTCCCAGCAATACCTCACCGTGACCAGCGTCGCGGTTGGCGTCCTGCTGTTCATGGGCATGATTGGCGTGATCGCGGTGCTGCTCGCCGAAGCGCACGAATGGGCCGAAGCGCACTGGGTGCGGCTGCGCCGCCGTCTGCTGGTTGGGCCGGCGGCGGAAGGGTCTGACGGAGCGTACCGCCCGAAGGTGTCGATCCACGTGCCGGCCTACAACGAGCCGCCGGACATGGTGATCGAGACGCTCGATGCGCTCGCCGTTCTCGACTACCCGGACTTCGAAGTGCTGGTGATCGACAACAACACGAAGGACGAGGCCGTGTGGCGGCCGGTCGAGGCGCAGTGCGCACGGCTCGGTCCGAGGTTCCGCTTTTTCCACGTCGCTCCGCTCGCGGGCTTCAAGGCGGGGGCGCTCAATTTCGCGCTCAGGCACACGGCGCCCGAGGCCGAGATCGTCGCGGTGATCGACAGCGACTACGTCGTGGCCCGCAACTGGCTCAGGGACCTCGTGCCTACTTTCAGCGCCCAGAAGATCGCGATCGTGCAGGCGCCGCAGGATTACCGCGACGACGGGCAAAACGCGTTCAAGGCAATGTGCCACGCCGAGTACCGGGGCTTCTTTCACATCGGCATGATCACGCGCAACGAGCGCAACGCAATCATCCAGCACGGCACCATGACGATGGTCCGGCGCCGCGTGCTCGCCGACCTCGGAGGCTGGGCCGAGTGGTGTATCACTGAGGATGCGGAACTCGGACTGCGGGTGTTCGAGCATGGCTTCGAGGCGACCTATATCCCGCACAGCTACGGCAGGGGGCTGATGCCGGACACGTTCATAGACTTCAAGAAGCAGCGGTTCCGCTGGGCGTACGGCGCCATGCAGATCCTGCGCGCCCACGCGGCGCAGCTGTTCGGCAGGCGCCCCATGCAGCTGACTGCCGGTCAGCGCTACCACTTCCTCGCCGGCTGGTTGCCGTGGATCGCGGACGGCCTGAACGTGCTGTTCAATATGTTTGCGCTGCTGTGGTCGCTGCTGATGCTGCTCTTCCCGCAGAAGATCGACGCGCCACTCGCGATGTTCTCGGTGCTGCCGCTGTCACTGTTCGTCTTCAAGCTTGCGAAGCTCATGCACCTTTACCGCGTACGGGTCGGCGCAGGCGTCCGCCAGACCATTGCCGCCTCGATCGCCGGACTCGGTTTAGCGCAAACCATCGGGTTCGCGGTACTGAAGGGACTGTTCACCAACAACGAGCCTTTCTTCCGGACGCCGAAGATCGCGCGCACGCACAGTTTTCTCGGGGCCCTCGCAGCCTGCCGCGTGGAGGCTCTGATGGCCTGCGGGCTGCTGTTGTCAGCGTGGGCCGTCACGATCGGTCTTAGCAACGGCAGCGCCGACCGGATGCGGATGGACAGCCCGGACCTGCGCGCCTGGGTGCTGGTCATGGTCGTGCAGTCGATCCCCTATCTCTCGGCCGTGGTCGCCTCGATTGTCAGTGCCCTGCCGATCGCGGCCCGCGTGATCGGCCACGGTTATGCCCGGGTCGACACCGACTGGGAATACGCGACGATCATCGACGCGCCGGCTGCACCTGCCGACCCCGGTAAGGTGATCTGAGGCCGCACTGACCGACCGCAGGTGCGGCCCGGACGGCAGCGTCTCGGCGGGTTGATCCCTGGTGAGTGCGGCTGGAGGCCCCCCGGGGCTAGTCGCGAATGGTTCTCATTTAACGGGTGTCGAGGGGCCGGCGACCCAGGGGCTCACCCGCGGCGGCCGGCGTGGCTACGCAACGCTGAGGACAGTCTCCCGACAGCGCTTTAGAATCGCGGTTCCGCGGGCAGCTCGCCCACCGACGGCGCGGCCGCACCGCGTCGACCGTTCCGCTGAATTTCGCTCCAAGGAGTGACACGATGTTTGACCAGAAGCTGCCACGCCGGGCCATCCTCAAGGGCGCCCTCGCCGGACTTGTCGCAATTCCGGTGGTCGCTGCCGTGACGCGCGCCGATGCGGCCGCGCCGGCCGTCAAGCTCGACCCAAACGACGCGCAAGCGAAAGCGCTCGGGTACGTCACCGACACCAGCACGGTCGATGCCAAGACCAATCCGACTCACAAGCCCGATCAAAAGTGCGCGAACTGCGTGCAGTACCAGGGCAAGGCCACCGACGCCGCCGCCCCGTGCACGATCTTCGCGGGCAAGCAGGTTGAGGCGGCCGGCTGGTGCAAGGTCTGGGCGAAGAAGCCCTGAGGACCGCCGGCAGCCGTTGATCCACGCGGGCTCCTGATGGTAGAGCGCGGTTACACGCTCTATTGGCAGCCCGGCTGCACGAGTTGCTTGAGGACCCGCGAGTTCGTGTCGCAGCACGGGATTGCGTTCGAGGCCGCCAGCGTGCGCGCGACGCCCGGCACCGGCGAGCGGCTCGCCGCGCTCGGCGCGCGCTCCGTCCCGGTGCTCGCCCAGGGCACCAATTGGATGCGCACTGGATCTCGATGAGGTCGCCCGGTGCGCCGGCGTCGCGGTCGTCCGCGAGCGGCTGGATGCAGCGACACCGGCCGCGCGAATCGCCGCCCGGCTCGTCGCGACGGCGCGATTGACCCGCCAGCTGCCGGCGGCCCTGCTGGAGGAGTGTCTGCCAGGACGGCCGGGCCGGTCCAGAGCGCAGCCGGGAGCGGCTTATTGCGCTGCAACAATCCGTGTCGACTGCGTTCGCCGGGTGGCGGGCAGCGGCGCACAACAACGTACCGCCGGCCGTCGATACCGACTATGGCCGACAGCCCCCAACGGGCGTGCTGGAGCGAATTGCGCGGCACCTCGCGCCGTACTGCCGGCAGGCTTGGGTCGCTCGTCGTCCAGTCCGGGCTTTGGCTGCAGGGCGCGCTCACCGCGGCCGTGCCCGGCGGGCGACCGCCACCCGACGAGGTGTGGGACAGGGAAATCGGCGCCACAGGCTGAGGGCGGCGGTTAGAGGCGCGCGGGCCGGCCAAGCGCCGAACCGGCACAAGAAAAAGCCCCGAGCGGCGATGCCCGGGGCTGTCGATTCAGTCAGTCGGACGAGAACCGCTTACTTGGCCGGGGCCGCAGTGCTGGTGTCCTTCGTCGTGTCCTTCTTCTGGTCCGACTTCTTGTGCTTCTTGTGGGACTTCTTCTTGACGGCCGGCTTGGTGTCGGTCGAGGGGGTCGTCGCGGAGGCGGCCGGCGCCGCTGCCGGAGCCGGGGTCGAAGGCGGCGTGCTTTGAGCGAAGGCGGGCAGCGTCAGCGTCAGCGCAGCGGCCAGCAGAGCGAATTTCTTGAGCATGAGAAAGAAACCTCCAAAGTTCCTGAATTCAGGGCATCGCGCCCGGGGCGGGCGTCGCAGTGCAATGTTGCGGCGGCTGCGGCGTAACACCGCAAGTATGAAGCACACTTAATTCGCTGACCACCGGCGATCGCACGGGAGGCGTGCCGCTGGCCGCAATCGCCAGACCCGGCCGCTGGCCCAGCCGACCGGCCCTGCGCAGCCGGACATCTCGCAACACGGCCCTCAATGGATGCCGGCGCGCGAACTCGGGGCGCCTGGTGTTCGCACCGGGAATGCCTCGGCCCAGCGCGTCCAGTAGCGCCGCGCGCGCGCCGATTGACGGCGGGGTCCCTCGTCGTAGAGCTCGGCTCCGAGCGCAAACGCTACGGCCTGCGCATCGCGCCGGCCGCTTGCCAGCGCGGTGCTCAGTCGGCGGCGTACGCCATACGCCAGCGGAACACCGGCCAGACGAACTTCGAGCAGCGCCAGGTCGTGGTCGGTGCCCAGCGCGTCGGCGAGACGGTGCGCCTTGCGCGCGAGGGTATGAATCACCCGTGGCTTCGCGGGTCGCAGCAGTTCGAGCGCGTGCCAGTAGCGCTTGGTGTGCCTGCGCCAGCCGTGCAGTTCCTCCGCCAGCGGTGCGTCGCATGCACGCAGGTACCCTTCGCGCGCCTGTCGATAGATCCGCGCGAAGCCAATCGCGAGCGCCGACTCATCGCCCCGCGCCGGCAGGCGCGCAACCGAGCGCGCGATTCGGGCGAGGTCAGCCGAGACGCGCCTGGTATCCACCGGCTTGAGGGCCGCACGGCGCTCGGCCGCGAACCGATCGAGCAGCACACGCACTGCAGCGGGCTTCAGGCCTGCCGCAGCCGCCGTTGTGCGCAGCTGCGCGGCGAGCTGCGCCGGGTCGCGCGCCACCCCGAGGTCGCGGCCGATGTCCCGCAGCGCGCAGTCCGCATGACGCACGGCGCGCGATCCAACCGCAGCACGCAGTATCCTGAGCAGCGCCCGTGCGCGCTTGAGCTCGCGCCGGACCGCGTGCACGCTCGTATCGGTCGGTGGCGCGGCCAGCGCCGCCCGTGCCGCACCGATGCGTGCGCCGGCTTCGGCACGCACCGCCCGCACCGCTGCAGCGTTTCCCGGCTTCGGCATCCTCGACCCCTCGGCAAAAGAGCGGGACAGGATGCACCGGGCGCCGCCTCGGCGCCATCCCTGCAAACCGCGGGGCGCGGCCGGCGCCATGCGGCGGCGCGCTAGAATCCGCATCCGATGCGACCCGCGTACCTGGCGCCCGTCTGGCTGTTGCTGCTATACCTCGGCGCGGCGCCGCCGGCCGTCACGGGCCCGGCGCTCGCGGGATCCACTGGCACCCAGGTCGTCAGCGCCAGCCGCGAGCTCGCAGAGCGCCTGACTGAGCTCAGGCGTGACAACCGTTTGACCGTCACGGGCGAGCCGCTCGTGTCGCGGCTCGCGCTGCCGCTGATCTATGCAGCCATGGGCGGTCGGCTCCTCTGGCAGGACCCCGCAACGCGCACTGCGCTTCTCGACACGGTGCGCGGAGTCGCCGCCGATGGGCTGCGGCCCGAGGACTACCATCTGGACGCGCTGAGGCGGCTCGCCGCGGATGGCGCCGCGCAAGACGCGTCGGCAACGCAGGTCGATTTCGACCTCCTCGCCACCGATGCCTACGTGATGGTCCTTTACCACCTGTATCTCGGCAAGGTGGACCCGGTCGCGATCGAGCCCAACTGGAATCTGCCGCTGCGCACTTTGCGCGAGCGCGATGCGCTGGAGTTCGTCGAACGCGCGCTCGGGACGGGTACGATCCGCGAAACGGCCGCGAGCCTCAGACCCAAGCACTGGCTCTACGAACACGGGCGCGCCGCACTCGCCCGCTATCGCGCACTCGAGGCCCAGGGTGGCTGGCAGCCGCTCTCCGCCGGCAAGAAGCTCGAGCCCGGTGCGAGCGATCCGCGCGTGCCGGAATTGAGGCGTCGCCTCGGCATCAGTGGCGATTACCAGGGCCCCGCGTCCGATTCGCCGGTGTTCGATGCGCCGCTCGCCGCGGGAGTGCGCGTTTTCCAGCAGCGGCACTTGCTGACGCCGGATGGCACGGTCGGCGCGGCCACTTTTCGCGAGCTCAACGTGCCGGTCGGGGCGCGGGTGGACCAGCTGCGGATCAACCTCGAGCGTGGCCGGTGGGTGCTGCACGACATCGGCGACGAAGACCTGGTGGTGGTAGACATTGCAGGTTACGACGTGCGCTACCTGCGGAACCAGCACTCGATCTGGCGCGCGCGGGCGATTGTCGGCCAGCAATACCGCCAGACGCCCGTGTTCCGGGCGCAGATCGAGAGCGTGGTGTTCAACCCGACGTGGACCGTGCCGCCCGGTATCCTCGCCAAGGACGTGTTGCCGCAGATGCAGCGGGGCGAGAACGTGCTCGCGCGCAAAAAGCTCGAGGTCTACGATCGCAGCGGCAGCCCGGTCGATCCGGGCACGATCGCCTGGGCGCAGTACACGGCGAGCAGTTTCCCGTACGTCCTGCGCCAGGCCGCGGGCGATGACAACGCGCTCGGCCGGGTCAAGATAAACTTCCCGAATCCGTACCTGGTCTACCTGCATGACACGCCGGCGCGTTCGTTGTTTGACAAGGATGACCGCACCTTCAGCTCAGGCTGCATTCGGGTCGAGCGCCCGCTCGAGCTCGTCGAGTTGCTGCTCGGTGACCCGGTCAGATGGAACGCGGCCGCCATCCGTGCCGCAATCGACGCGCGCGGGTCGCGCACCGTGACCTTGCAGCGCAAGGTGCCGGTACTTCTGATGTACTGGACTGCCGACGAGGACCCGGATGGACGGACCGTGTTCAAGCGTGATGTGTACCACCGTGACGCCCGGCTGCTGCGAGCACTCGATGGCCGGGTCAGCGTCCCTGCTCGCGTCAAGGCCTGAACTCGGGCGTGCGTCCCTTCACGGCTGCCGCCGACACACTCCTCGTTCCTCACCTCCGGGAATTGCCGAATGCCACCACACGCCCGTTCGCGCCCGCTCGCGGCCGCCGTCGTCGTCACCCTGTTCGTCGCCGCCCTGGTCGTGGGCTGCCAGCGGTCGCCCGTTCCGCCGGTGGCCAGCGCGCCGCCAGCGCCGGCGTGGCCGGCGCTGATCGATGAATATCTCGCCGCCTTCTTCGCCGCACATCCGTCGTTCGCCTCCCAGCAGGGCCGCCACGAGTACGACGGTCAGCTGCCGGACTGGTCGGCTGCCGGGATTCGTGCCGAGGTGGCCCGCCTCAAGGCGTTTCGCGATCGCGTGACGGCCTTCCCCGACGCGCAGCTCGATGATGCCCAGCGCTTCGAGCGCGAGTACCTGTTGACGCGGATCGACCGCGAGATCTTCTGGCGCGACATCGCCGAGGCGCCGTTTACCAATCCTGAGTTCTACCTCGGCATGAGCGACGGCGGCGACTCGCTCGACCCGAGCAACTACGTCGTGCGCCCGTACGGCACGCCCGAGCTGCGGCTTAGGGCCTTCATCAAGTACACCCGGTCCGTGCTGCAGGCGGTGCCGGAGATCCGCAAGAACCTGCGCACGCCGATGCCGGCGAGCTACATCAAGCTAGGCGTCGACGGCTTCGGGGGACTGGCCGAGTTCTATCGCCATGATGTCCCCCAGGCCTTCGCCGGCGTCGGCGATGCGGCGCTGCAGGCGGAGCTGAATTCGGCCATCGAGCCGGCCGCGAAGGCGCTCGACGGACTCGCCGCATGGCTCAACAGCGAGAAACCGCGCGCGTCGAGGTCCGACGCGCTCGGGCCCGAGCGTTTCGCGGCGATGCTGCGCATGACCGAACGGGTCGAGCTGCCGCTCGCCGATCTCGACGCCGCGGGTCGTGCGGATCTGGACCGCAATATCGCTGCGCTCAACGAGGCCTGCGGCCGATTCGCGCCGCGAGCGAGCCTTGCGCAGTGCGTCGCGCGCGTGCGTGCTCACAAACCCGAGGGCGGACCGGTCGCCGCCGCGCGCACGCTGCTGCCCGGCCTCAGGCAGTTCATCCTCGACAAGGACATCGCCTCGATCCCGGGCCCGGAGCAAGCCAAGGTCGAGGAGTCGCCGCCCTACAATCGTCAGAATTTCGCGTACATCGATACGCCCGGGCCCTACGAGAAGAGCCTGCCGTCGGTGTACTACATCGCGCCCCCGGATCCGTCGTGGTCCAAGGCCGAGCAGGCAGCCTACGTGCCCGGTAGGGCCATGCTGCTGTTCACCTCGGCCCACGAGGTCTGGCCGGGCCACTTCCTGCAGTTCATGTGGGCCAACCGTGCACGGTCGAGGCTTGCGAGCCTGTTCGTCGGCTACGCGTATGCGGAGGGCTGGGCCCACTATGGCGAGGAGCTGATGTGGGAGAAAGGTCTGGGCGGCGACCCCGAGACGCATATCGGCCAGCTGTCCGAGGCGCTGCTCCGGGACGTGCGGTTCGTGTCGGCGATCGGTCTGCACACCAAAGGCATGACGATTTCCGAGTCGGAGAAGCTGTTCCGGGATTCCGCATTCCAGGATCCCGGGACGGCGCGCCAACAGGCTGCCCGCGGCACCTATGATCCGGGGTATCTCAATTACACGCTCGGCAAGCTGATGATCCGAAAGCTGCGCACCGACTACTGCGCGAGCCGCGGCGCAGAAGCCTGCTGGAAGTCATTCCACGATCGGTTTCTGTCCTATGGCGGCCCGCCGATCCCGCTGGTCAGGCGCGCGATGCTGCCAGGTGACAACGGACCCGTGCTGTAGCCGGACGGCGACTCAGGCGCGAGTGAGATCGCGGACTGGCGGCACGCGCTCGCTGCCCGGAAAGACGTCGGCGAGCGCGCGATCCGCCAGCCCCAGATGGTCGCGCAGCGGTCCTTTCGCGACCGCGCGCAGGTCGGTCGAGTGAGGCTGCAACTGCTCGCGCACGCTCGTCACGAGCTGCTTGACAGGGTCCTCGCCGCGAGCGGCCGGGCGCTTCGCGTCCGTGCGCGCCGCGGCGCGCTCGCCGGGCCAGGCACCGAAGCCGAAGCGGCTCGTGGCAATGGCCGATTGCGTGGCGCTGTCAGCTGTCATGGGCTTTGCACGGGCTCCTCTGCCGGGCAACGCGGGGCGCGCCATCCAGTTGACAGCCCCCACGCGCCGGCGCCGATGTGCGGCCCGTCACGGACCCGCCAAGCGCCCGCCGCCGGCGAAGCCGAGGATGAAGAACGGCGAGTCGAGCCGCGCGCGCTCGACCGGACGGCCGCTCGCCGGCGCGTGCACGAATTCACTATTGCCGAGGTAGACGCCGACGTGGTCTTCGGGGGTGTAGAAAAATACGAGGTCCCCGGGCCGGAGCGCCTCTGCCGCCACCGGTACCGCGGCCGCCCGCTGCTCGGCCGCCGTGCGCGGCACGGCAAGGCCGAGCTCGCGGTACACGTAAAAGACGAGACCGCTGCAGTCGAGCCCGGCACGCGACCTGCCGCCGTAGCGGTAGGGTGTGCCGATCAGACCGCTCGCGAGCGTTGCGGCGCGCGCGCCGAGCCCGGCGCCGGCAGCGGCAGGGGCAACAGGGCTCGGCCGCAGCGGCGCCGCTGCGCAGCCGGCGATCAGGCCGAGAGCAATCAGCACGGCACAAGGGACGCGCATGCCCTCAAGTCTAGCCGGGCGCTCATCGGTCCGGCGCGCGCTAGCTCACACCTCGGCCGGCGCACTCCGCGCGGTCGCCGGCGCGGCGTCGATCGCCGCACCCGGTGCCGGGCCGGTGAGGGCGATGCGGATCACATCATCGACCCGCTCGACGAACTGCAGCTCGACGAGGTCGCGCACGCTCGCCGGAATGTCCTCCAGGTCCTTGCGATTGCGCGACGGCAGCAGCACGGTGCGGATGCCGGCTCGGGCCGCCGCAACGGTCTTCTCCTTGACTCCGCCGATCGGCAATACGAGTCCACGCAGCGAAATCTCGCCAGTCATCGCGAGGTCCGAGCGGACAGTGCGCTTGGTCAGCAGCGACACGAGTGCCGTGTACATCGATACGCCCGCGCTCGGGCCATCCTTCGGAATGGCGCCTGCCGGCACGTGGATGTGGATGTCGCTCTTCTCGAACAGGCCCGGATCGATGCCCAGTAGCTCGGCGTTCGCCTTGACGAGCGACAGGGCCGCCTGGGCGCTTTCCTTCATGACCTCGCCGAGTTGGCCGGTCAGGATCAGCCGGCCGGAACCGGGCGTGCGGGTCGCTTCGATGAACAGGATGTCGCCCCCCACCGGGGTCCATGCAAGCCCCGTCGCGACGCCCGGGACGCTGACGCGCATCGCCACCTCGTTCTCGAAGCGCGGGCTGCCGAGGATCTCCTCGACGTTCGGCGCATCGATCCGCACCTGGGCAACGGCGCCCGATGCGATCTTGACCGCGGCATTGCGCAGCAGCGCCCCGATCTCGCGCTCGAGGTTGCGGCAACCCGCTTCGCGGGTGTACTCGCGGGCCGCGCGCCTGAGCGCCGCCTCGGTGATCTCGACCTGCGCGGCGTTCAGGCCGTTTGCCTCGAGCTGGCGCTTGAGCAGGTAGCGCTTGGCGATCTCGACCTTCTCGTCCTCCGTGTAGCCCGTAAGCTCGATGATCTCCATCCGGTCCCGCAGCGGGCCGGGAATCGTGTCGAGCTGGTTTGCCGTTGCGATGAACAGCACCTTCGACAGATCGAACGGCACCGCGAGGTAGTTGTCGCGAAAGCTTGAGTTCTGCTCCGGGTCGAGCACTTCGAGCAGCGCTGCCGCCGGATCGCCCTGGAAGCCGCGCCCGAGCTTGTCGATTTCATCGAGCATCAGCACCGGATTGCGGGTCCCGGCCTTGCGGATCGCCTGGATGACGATTCCGGGCAGCGCGCCGACATACGTGCGGCGGTGGCCGCGGATCTCGGCCTCGTCATGCGTACCGCCGAGCGATGCGCGCTGGAACTTGAGCCCGATGGCGCGCGCGATCGACTGGCCGAGCGAGGTTTTGCCGACACCCGGTGGGCCGACGAAGCACAGGATCGGGCTGCGGCCCTGCGGGTTCAGCTTGCGGATCGCGAGGTACTCGAGGATGCGCTTCTTGATCTTGTCGAGGCCCCAGTGATCGGCCTCGAGCACCTCGCGCGCCTGGCCGATGTCGATCTGTTCGGCGTCCAGCTTCGACCACGGCAGCGCCGCGACCAGGTCGAGGTAGGTGCGGAGCATCGAGTACTCGGCGCCCTGCTCGGGCATCCGCTCGAGGCGCTTCAGTTCCTTCTTGACCTGCTCGAGCGCGTCCTGCGGAAGACCCGCGTTCTCGATCGCGCTGCGAAGCTCGGCGAGGTCCGCCGCCCCGTCCTCACCCTCCCCGAGCTGGCGCTGAATCTGCTTGAGCTGCTCGCGCAGCAGCACTTCCTTTTGCTTCTCGTCGATCGCCTCGCGGGTCTGCTCCTCGATCTGCTTGGACAGTTTCAGCACCTCGATGCGCTTGGCAACCAGCGTCGCGACCCGCTCGAGGCGCGTGCGGACGTCGGTCGTCTCGAGCAGCGCCTGCTTGTCCGCCGCCGTGACCTCGAGGAAGCTCGCGATCAGATCGGCGAGACCCTCGGCCGAGTCCACGGACTGCAGCGCGCTCCCGACCTCGGCCGGCACCCCGGGCAGGAGCCCGAGCGCCTCGCCGGCGAGGCGTTTAAGGTTCAGGGCGCGCGCCTCGACGTCGGCCCCCGTGGCGTTGGTGGCCGGCAGGTATTCGACGCGGGCCAGATGGAACGGCAGCCCCGGCTGGAAGTCGAGCACGCGGAACCGGCGCTCGCCCTGGACGACGAGCTGGTGACCCCCACCCGGCGTCGTGACGTAACGGAGGATCCCGGCGACCGTGCCGATCGCATGCAGGTCCGCCGGCGTCGGATCGTCGATGTCGGGCTGGCGCTGCAGCAGCAGGCCGACCTTGCGCTCGGTGCGCACGGCTTCCTTGGCGCCGGCGATGGTCTTGGGGCGGCTGATGCCGACCGGGACCACGACGCCCGGGAACAGCACCAAGTTCCGGACCGGCAGGATGATCAGCACATCCTCGCCTGGCCCGCCAGGCGCCCCGGCGGCCTCTAGAACGCGGGTGCGAGGATCGGTTGGATCGGTCATACAGCCCTCTTGGCGGCGTGGCTGAGATGCGCCGCCGGGAGGTGCATGGGGGCGCGGGGCGAGGTTTCAACGCCCCGGGGCGGGCCGCCCACTCCGTCGGCGGTGTCCTCTCCGCCGAGACCGGACGGCCGCGCCTACCCGTTCGCCGGCGCTATAGGCGGCGCTTCCGGCGGGCGCCGCGCCCAGAGGGCCGCGAGTGCCGATCCCGTCAGGTTGTGCCAGACGCTGAAAATCGCTCCGGGAAGCGCCGCGGCCGGGCTGAAGAGCTTCAGTGCGAGCGCAACCGATAGCCCCGAGTTCTGCATTCCGACCTCGATCGCGATCGCCCGGGCACTCGCCTCGTCGGCGCGGGCAAGCCGCGCGAGGCCGTAACCCGCAGCGAGCCCGATACCGTTGTGCAGCGCGACGGCTGCGAGCACGGCGGGCCCCGCCACCGCGAGTCGCGGCGCGTTCAATCCGACGACGATCGCGATCACCGCGAGTATGGCGAGCGCCGACACGGCCGGGAATGCCTCGAGGACGCGCGTCGACCGCGCGCCGGCCAGTTGCCGCACCAGCATGCCCGCGGCAACCGGCCCGACGGCGACCTGCACCACCGCGAGCACCATCGCCGCGGCGGGCACCTCGACCGTGCGCGCGAGCATCAGCGAGGCGATCAGCGGAATCAGCACGACCGCGAGCAGCGTCGATGAAGCCGTCAGCGTGACCGACAGGGCCACATTGCCGCGCGCGAGATAGCTGATGACGTTCGAGGACGTACCCGCGCTCGTCGCTCCCACCAGCACGACGCCGACCGCGGTCGCGGCATCTAGGTGCAGCAGCCGGATCACCAGCCAGGCGGCGGCCGGCATGACCGTGTAGTGCAGGCCGACGCCGAGCAATACGAGGCGGGGTGCACGCAGCACCGCGCGGAAGTCACCGGGAGTCAACGTGCATCCCATCCCGAGCATCACCAGCATCAGCAGCGGCACGATCGCTGCGCCCGCGCGCACGAATGGTGCCGGCCACAGGTAGGCACCGCTCGCAGCGCCGATGGCGGCGAGCGGAAACAGGCTGATGAGGCGGCGCGCCATCGTGACTATTGTCGCCTAGTCGCGGGCGCCGGTGCGCCCCGCGCGGAATCGCACGCCCTCTTGGCAGGCAGCGCGCGGATAGCGCACGATTCGCGGGCGGCAGCTAACCGCTGGGAGAGAACCACATGACGAGCAAGCTTGGAGTGGCCGTCGCGCCGTGCGTGCTGTCGGCGGTCGCGCGCGGCGCCAACGGTACGCACACGATGACGCACCGGAGCAAGAGCACCGGCACGCGGCTGGGTGCGGATTGCGGCGATGTGACGCCGCGCAGCACGCCGGCCGCCTGACCACCCATGCAGCGCATCCGGGTCGTTGACTCGCACACGGGCGGCGAGCCAACGCGGGTCGTGCTCGACGGCGGCCCGGTGCTGACCGGCAGCTTCGCTGCCCGCGTTGCGACCCTCGAGCGCGAGCACGAAGGGTTCCGGGCCGCGCTCTGCACCGAGCCGCGTGGCTCGGACGTGCTGGTGGCTGCGCTGCTGACGCCGCCGGTGGATCCGACCGCGGTCGCGGGCGTCATTTTTTTCAACGACGTCAGCTATCTCGGAATGTGCGGTCACGGCACGATTGGCCTCGTGACGACGCTCGCCTGGCTCGGACGCCTGACGCCAGGACGGCACCGCATCGAGACGCCGGCGGGGGTCGTCACGGCCGAGCTGCATGCATCCGGACGCGTGTCGGTCCGCAACGTGCCGGCGTTCCGACACGCCACGGGTGTCGCCGTCGCGGTTCCAGGCCACGGGCGGATCACCGGCGATGTCGCATTCGGCGGCAACTGGTTCTTCCTGTCAGCGGACCACGGCCAGCGTCTCGAGGCCGCTAACGTCGAGCGGCTCCTCGACTTCTGCTGGCGCATCCGCCAGGCGCTCGAGGCGAGCGGCGTCACCGGTGCCGGCGGCGCCGTCGTCGATCACATCGAGCTCACGGGCCCCGGCAGCCGGGCGGACATCGATGGGCGGAACTTCGTGCTGTGCCCCGGCAGCGCTTACGACCGCTCACCGTGCGGCACCGGCACCAGCGCCAAGCTCGCGTGCCTCGCCGGGGACGGGAAGCTCAGGCCCGGCCAGGTGTGGCGGCAGGAGAGCATCATCGGCAGCGTGTTCGAGGCCAGGATCGAGCTCGAGAACGGGGCGATCGTGCCGACGATCACCGGCGAGGCGTTCGTCACGGCCGAGGCGACGCTGCTGCTCGATCCCCTGGACCCGTACCGACACGGCATCCGCGCGCGCCGGTGAAGGACCTGACGCAGGGCTCGGTCGCGGGCCACATCCTGGCCATGGCGTTGCCGATGGCGGTCGGCCTGCTCGTGCAGACGCTGTACTTCATGATCGACCTGTACTTTGTCGCGCGTCTCGGCGATGCCGCGCTCGCCGGCGTCGGCGCGGCCGGCAATTTCATGTTCGCGATCATGGCCCTGACGCAGATGCTCGGCGTCGGCACGCTGGCGCTGATCGCCCACGTGGTCGGCGCGCGCGATCGCGAGGCGGCTAATCTCGTGTTCAACCAGTCACTGGTACTGGCCGCGCTGTGCGCGCTGCTCGCGCTCACCGGCGGTCTCGGGCTCGCCTCACCGTACATGCGCACGCTTGGTGCGAACGCGGCGACCGTCGCGGCCGGCACGACGTACCTGATGTGGTTCGTGCCGGGGCTCGCGCTGCAGTTCGCGCTGGTGGCGATGAGCTCGGCGCTGCGCGGCACCGGCATCGTGCAGCCGACGATGGTCGTGCAGCTCGTGACCGTGCTCATCAACTGCGTCCTGGCACCGGTGCTGATCGCGGGAATCGGCACGGGCCATCCGCTGGGAGTGGCGGGCGCCGGCCTTGCGAGCACGCTCTCAGTCGCGGCGGGAGTCGCGCTGCTCAGCATGTACTTCGGACGGCTCGAGAAGTACGTGGCCTTCCATCACGAGCAGTGGCGGCCGCGACTCGCGACGTGGGGCAAGATCCTCAATATCGGGCTCCCGGCCGGCGGCGAGTTTGCACTGATGTTCATCTACACCGCCGTGATCTATGCAGTCGTCCGCCGCTTCGGCGCCCCGGCTCAGGCCGGCCTCGGCGTCGGCTTGCGGCTGATGCAGGCGGTGCTGCTCCCGGCGATGGCGATCGCCTTCGCGGTGGCTCCGGTCGCCGGGCAGAACTTCGGCGCGCGCAATGCCGCACGCGTGCGGCGCACGTTCCGCGACGGCGCGCTGATGGGCGGCGGACTCATGCTGGCGGTCGCGGTCGTGTGCCGCTTTTTTGCGCCCGGCCTCGTCGGCTTCTTCACGACCGATCCCGCAGTCGTCGCGGTCGGCGTCGGTTTCCTGCGCATACTCGTCTGGAACTTCGTACCGTCCGGGCTCATCTTCACGTGCTCCGGCATGTTCCAGGCTCTCGGCTATACGTGGCCCTCGATCATCTCGAGCGCGACGCGGCTCGTGACCTTCGTGCTGCCGGCGCTGTGGCTGTCGCAGCAGACGTGGTTCCGGATCGAGCATACCTGGTACCTGTCGGTCGCGACGGTCGCCGTGCAGATGCTGACGAGCCTGTGGCTGGTGCGGGGCGAGTTGCGCGATCGGCTGCAGTTCGCGGCCTGACCCGCCGTCCCTGATGCCCGACATCCCGCTGCCGGCACTGCCCATCGGCGCCGTGCTCGACGAGGTCCGGGCGGCACTTGCGCGCCATCGCTCGGTCGTGCTCGAGGCACCGCCCGGCGCGGGCAAGAGTACCGTCGTGCCGCTCGCTCTGCTGGGTGAGGCGTGGCTCGGCGAGCGGCGCATCGTGATGCTCGAGCCGCGGCGGTTGGCCGCGCGCGCGGTGGCCGCGCGGATGGCCGCAACGCTCACCGAACCGGTGGGCCGGCGGGTGGGATACCGGATGCGGCTCGACACCAGGGTCAGCCGCGAGACGCGCATCGAGGTCGTGACCGAGGGTATCCTCGCCCGCCTGCTGCAGGATGACCCGGCCCTCGAGAGCACGGGACTTGTCATCTTCGATGAGTTCCACGAACGCAGCCTCGCCGCAGACCTGGGCCTCGCGCTGTGCCTCGACGCCCAGCGCAACCTTCGACCGGACCTGCGGTTGCTGGTGATGTCGGCAACGCTCGACGGGGCGGCGGTCGCGACGCTGCTCGGCGGGTCGGTGCGGATCACGAGCGGTGGCCGAGCATTTTCCGTGGCAGTCCGCCACGCGAAACGCGCGCCGGAGCACCTCGAACGTGCGCTCATCCATACAGTGCGCCGCGCGCTCGCCGATGATCCCGGCGATGTGCTGGTGTTCCTGCCGGGCGCTGCCGAGATCCGCCGCGTTGCGCGCGCGCTCATCGAGGGCGAGCTGCCCGCCGATACGGCCGTGCTGCCGCTGTTTGGCGAACTCGCGCCGGAGGCGCAGGACCTCGCGCTTGCACCCGCGGCGCCAGGCCGGCGCAAGGTGGTGCTCGCCACCAGCATCGCCGAGACCTCACTGACCATCGACGGCGTGCGCATCGTCGTCGACTCAGGGCTCTCGCGCCGCTCGCGGTTCGACCCGTCGAGCGGTATGAGCCGGCTCGAGACGCTGCCGGTCTCGCTCGCCAGCGCCGAGCAGCGGCGCGGCCGCGCCGGCCGGGTTGCGCCGGGTGTTTGCTATCGCCTCTACACCGAGGCCGCCGAACGGCGGCTCGCGGCGGCCGCGCCACCAGAGATCGCAGAGACCGATCTTGCGCCGCTCGCACTCGACCTCGCCTGCTGGGGCACGGAGGCCACCGCGCTCGCCTGGCTCGATCCACCCCCGCCGGCACACCTCTCCCAGGCGCGCGCGCTGCTCGCCGACCTCGGTGCACTCGACGCCGCTGGCTGCGTGACGGCCACGGGCCGGCAGATGGCCAGGCTCGGCCTGCATCCGCGGCTCGCCCACATGCTGCTGGCGGCGCGCGGCCCGGCGGTTCGGATGGCCTGCGAACTCGCGGCGTTTCTCGGCGAGCGCGACTTCGCCCGCACCCGTCCGGGCGAGCGCGACGCCGACCTCGGCAAGCGCCTCGAGCTGCTGCACGGCGGGACCGTTCCGGGCCTCGAGGCGGACCGCGGCGCCATCGAGCGCACGCGTCGGCTCGCCGCCATCTGGCAGCGCGATCTCCAGGCATTCGCGCATGCAGCCGCCGGGCCGGGCGTCGCCGACGCCGATCCAGGCGTGCTGCTGGCGCACGCCTATCCCAACCGGATCGGCCGGCGGCGCGGCGATGGCGGCCGGTATCTGCTGTCGAACGGCCGCGGCGCGGCCTTTCCGGGGCCGGACGCGCTCGCCCAGCACGAGTTCATCGTCGCGGCCACGCTCGATGCCGGCGAGCGCGAAGCCCGAATCCAGCTCGCCGCGCCCATTGGCCGGGCGCGGCTGCTGGGGCATTTCTCCGCGCGCATCGTCACTGTCGACCGCGTCGAGTGGGACCGGCGCGAGAGCGCCGTGATCGCGCGACGCGAGCGCCGGCTTGGGGCGCTGCTGCTGGAGGAATCGGCGCCACCCAACCCGCCGGACGAGCTCGTCGTCGCGGCCATGCTGACCGGCGTCCGCGATCTGGGCCTTGAGTCGCTGCCCTGGACGCAGGCAGCACTGTCGTTGCGATGGCGCGTCGGGTTCCTGCGGCGGCTCCATGCGGGCGAGACCGCGAACCCGTGGCCCGACCTGTCTGAGGCCGCGCTGACCGCCACGCTCGAGGACTGGCTCGGGCCGTTTCTCGCCGGGATCACGCGGCGCGATCACCTCGCGCGGCTCGATCTCGTCGCGATCCTGCGCGCACGCCTCGACCGCCGGCTCGAGGCCTCGCTCGAGCGGCTGGCGCCGACGTACCTGACGGTGCCGAGCGGGTCGCGCGTGCCGATCGATTACTCGGCCGATACGCCGTCGATCGCGGTGCGCCTGCAGGAGATGTTCGGGCTGAGTGCGACGCCGACGGTCGGTGGTCACACACCGCTGACCATCAAGCTGCTGTCACCGGCTGGCCGGCCGGTGCAGGTGACCCGCGACCTCGCGAGCTTCTGGGCGCGGGGCTATCCGCAGGTCAGGAAGGAGCTGAAGGGCCGCTATCCCAAGCACCAGTGGCCCGACGATCCGCTCATCGCCGAGCCGACCGCACGCGCGCGGCCGCGGCGCTGAACGGCCGCGACGCGTTGGGTCAGCTGGCCGGAGGCTGTCGCATGTAGCGATGCACGAGCAGCCAGTACAGGAATCCGAGCACGACCACGGCGCCCGCGAGCCAGAGGGTCACGTGGTGCAGATCGCCTTCAAGCAGCGCCTGATCCTGGCCCGCCTGCACGCCGATCCAGCACAGCACCGCTGACCAGATTGCCGAGCCCGCCAGCGTCGCGAGGCTGTACCAGCCGTAGTGCAGCCGCATAATTCCTGCGGGAATTCCGATCAGATGACGAATGACGGGCAGCAGGCGCGACGCGAACACGCCGTAGGGGCCGAATTCGGCGGACCACGTTTCGGCCCGCGCGACTTTGTCCGGCGTCACGAGCGCATAGCGCCCGTACCGCAGCATCAACGGCCGACCGAGCAGGCGCGCCGCGGCGTACATCAGGCTCGCGCCGAGCCACGAGCCGACCGTGCCGGCGATGACGAGGCCGATGAGGCTCATGCGGCCGGTCGTGACCGCCAGGTGCGCCGCCGGCGGAATCACCACCTCGGACGGCAGCGGCACGACCGAACTCTCGAGCGCCATCAGTGCGGCGACGAGCCAGTACCCGCCCGCGTCGAGCGCACTGAGGTACCAGTCGATGAACGATTTGAGCACGCGCGTTCTCTGTCCGCCGGCCGGCACCTTACCGGATAAAGGTCCGCCGGTCAGGCAGGTGGCGCGTGCCGACCTGTGCAGGCGATTCGACGTCCGGCCGGGGGGTTGAGCGGCGAACGGATTGTGTCAGACTTCGGCGCCGCTCGGCTGCCGGGCCACGTCGATCAGTACCCGCCACACCCATGCCGCAGACCTCTACTGCCTGGACCACGGCGAGCCGCGGCGCGCCGTCTCGCTTCGACCTGATCGCGCTGCTGCTGGTCATCGGCCTGTTGGCCTTCCTGGCCGAGGCAAGCCGCGGCGTGCTGGCACCGCTGGCAACGATCCAAGCGAGCCCGGTGTCGCTTGCTCCCGCGCACCTGCCCGAGTACGCGGCCCGCACGACGCTGCGCATGATCGCCGCGATGGTGCTGTCGCTATTGTTCACGTTCACCTACGCGACTTGGGCGGCCAAGAGTCCGCGCGCGAGCCGGATCCTGGTGCCGCTCCTCGACGTGTTGCAATCGGTACCGATCCTCGGTTTCATTTCCGTGACGGTCGTGTTCTTCCTGTCGCTCGCTCCGGGTCGGGTCTTGGGCGCCGAGTTCGCCGCGATCTTCGGCATCTTCACGAGCCAGGCCTGGAACATGGCGTTCAGCTTCTACCAGAGCCTGCGAACGGTGCCGGTGGAACTCGAGGAGGCGGCCCGCAGCTTCCGGCTGTCCGCCTGGGCGCGGTTCTGGCGCCTCGAGGTACCGTTCGCGATGCCGCCACTCGTGTGGAACATGATGATGTCGATGTCCGGCGGGTGGTTCTTCGTGGTCGCCTCGGAGGCCATCAGCGTCGGCTCGACGACCGTGACGCTCCCCGGCATGGGCGCCTACATCGCGCTCGCGATCGAGCACAAGAGCCTCGCGGCGGTCGGCTGGGCGATCGCTACGATGCTGGTCGTGATCGTGATCTACGACCAGCTGTTGTTCCGGCCGCTGGTGGCGTGGTCCGACCGCTTCCGCTTCGAGCAGGAGCCCGGCGCGATCGCGCCGCGCTCCTGGGTACTCGAGGCGGTCGGCGGCTCGATGTTGGTGGCGCGCGTCCTGCGCGGCCTGCGCCGCAGCTGGCGCACGGTGGGCGCCGCGTTCAAGCCCCCCGCCGGCCTGCCGCATTTCGAGACGGCGGCGCACGCGCGGCGGCTCGACCGCCTGGCCACCGCCATCGTCGCCGCACTGCTGGCGCTCGCCGTGTGGCAGGCGATCAAGTTCCTGGCGCCGGAGCTTGGCTGGCGCGACATCGGCGAGACCGTCGCGCTCGGCGCCATCACCATGCTCAGGGTCTTCGTGCTGATCGCGCTCGCGAGCGTCGTGTGGGTGCCGATCGGGATGTGGATCGGACTGCGGCCCGAGGTCGCGCGCATCGTGCAGCCGATCGCCCAGTTCATGGCGGCCTTCCCGACCAACCTGCTGTTTCCGATCGTCGTATTCGGCATCGTCAGCTGGCGGCTCAACCAGGACATCTGGCTGAGCCCGCTGATGATCCTCGGCACCCAGTGGTACATCCTGTTCAACGTCATCGCCGGTGCCGCCGCGATGCCCGGCGAGATGCGCCTCGTCGCGCAGAATCTGGGGGTGGACGGCTGGCTGTGGTGGCGGCGCGTCGCGTTGCCGGCGGTGTTCCCGTTCTACGTGACGGGCGCCCTGACCGCCTCCGGCGGCTCGTGGAACGCGAGCATCGTCGCCGAGGTCGCGAGCTGGGGCGACCAGCACGTCGAGGCGATGGGTCTTGGCGCCTACATCGCCAACGCTACGACCGCGGGGGATTTTCACCGCATCGCGCTCGGCGTGGTGACAATGAGCGTGTATGTGCTGCTGATCAATCGCCTGTTGTGGCGCCCGCTCTACTATTATGCGGAACGCAAGTTCCGACTGAGCTGAGGACCATGAACGCCAGCCTCAAACCCGGCACGAACGGCTCGCCACTGCTCGACGTCGAGCACTGCGGCAAGACATTCCCGCGCGGCGACGGCGGCCAGCTGTTGGTGCTCGAGGACGTGTGCCTGACGGTTGCGCCCGGCGAGATCGTCGGGCTGCTCGGGCGCTCGGGGTCCGGCAAGTCGACGCTGCTGAGGCTGATCGCGGGCCTCGCGCAGCCGACTGGCGGGCAGGTGCGCTACCTCGGCAACGTGGTCGAGGGACCAGCCGCCGGCGTATCGATGGTGTTCCAGAGCTTCGCGTTGTTCCCGTGGCTAACCGTCTACGAGAACGTCGCCCTCGGGCTCGAGGCGCTGCACGTCCCGCGCGACGAGATCCGCAGCCGCTCACTCGCCGCGATTGACCTCATCGGCCTCGATGGCTTCGAGTCCGCCTATCCCCGCGAGTTGTCCGGGGGCATGCGCCAGCGGGTCGGCTTCGCGCGCGCCCTGGTCGTGCACCCCAACATCCTGCTGATGGACGAACCGTTCTCGGCACTCGACGTGCTGACGGCGGAAAATCTGCGCAGCGACTTCCTCGAGCTGTGGTCCAACGGCAAGCTGCCGATCAAGGGCGTCCTCCTCGTGACGCACAATATTGAGGAAGCCGTGCAGATGTGCGACCGGATCCTCGTATTCGCCACGAACCCCGGCCGCATCGTCACCACCATCGACGTCATGATCGCGCGGCCCCGCGACCGCTTGGACCCCGCGTTTGCGGCGCTGGTCGAGCGGATCTACGTGGAAATGACCGCGAAGCCCGGCCGCGGTACGGTCGCGCGGGTCGAGCGGGCCCCCGGAACCGGCATCGATACGGTGCTGCCGCGGGTATCGTCGAATCTGCTCTCCGGCCTGATCGAAACGGTCGCGGCGCAGCCCTTCGCCGGCAAGGCGGACCTGCCGGAGATCGCCTCGGAGCTGCAGCTCGAAATCGACGAGCTGTTCCCGGTCGCCGAGTCGCTGCAGATGCTGCGGTTCGCCGAGGTCGAGGGCGGCGACCTGAAGCTCACTGCGGATGGCTTTGCCTTTGCCGACGCCGACGGCGACGAGCGCAAGCGGAGCTTCGCCCGGCACCTGCTCGCCCACGTGCCGCTCGCTGCCCACATCCGCCGCGTGCTCGATGAGCGCGCCAGCCACAGCGCCCCGAAGAGCCGCTTTCTCGACGAGCTCGAGGATCACATGTCGCCGGAATCCGCCGAACAGACGCTGCGCGCGATCGTCAGCTGGGCGCGCTATGCAGAAGCCTTCGCCTACGATGACAAGGCCGGCATGTTCAGCCTCGAGAACCCGAGCTGAGCGCGCGGCACGACGCTCGCTACCAGAGCGCCAGCTGACCGCACGCGCCGGACGGGTTGAACTGCGCCATGTCGAGCGGCTCTGCGTCGCCCTGCTCGAATCCAAGCCGCCGTGCGGCCGTGGCGAACCGCCGGTCGAGCAGCTGCGCGTAGGCGCCGTTGCCTCGCATCCGGTGGCCGAAGCGCGAATCGCTGTCGCGGCCGCCACGCGTGCCGCGCACCAGGCTCATGACGCGGTCGGCCGCGAGCGGCCGATGTGCGGTGAGCCATTCGGTGAACAGGTCGCGAACCTCAAGCGGCAGCCGCAACAGGATCCAGCCGGCGCGGCGCGCACCGGCGACCGCCGCTGCCTCGAGGACCGCCTCGATCTCATGGTCCGTCACCGCGGGGATGACCGGCGCGACCATCACGCCGGTCGGCACGCCGGCGGCGGCGAGCGCGGTCATCGCCCTGAGCCGTGCGGCCGCCGAGGCCGCCCGCGGTTCTAGCGTGCGCTTCAGGTCCCGATCGAGTGTCGCAATGCTGAGGTAGGCACGCACGAGCCTCAGCCGCGCGAGCTCGGTGAGCAGGTCGAGGTCGCGCTCGATCAGTGCGCTCTTGGTCAGCACCGTGACCGGGTGACGAAACCGCAGCAGAGTGGCGAGGATCGATCGCGTAATCCGCAGCTCACGCTCGATTGGCTGGTAGGGATCGGTATTGGCGCCGAGGTGAATGACCTCTGGCCGGTAGCCGGGGCGCGAGAGTTCGGCTTCGAGCAGCGCCGCGGCATTGGGTTTGGCGTACAGGATCGTCTCGAAGTCGAGCCCCGGCGAATGATCGAGCCGGGCGTGCGACGGGCGCGCGTAGCAATAGATGCAGCCGTGCTCGCAGCCGCGGTACGGATTGATCGACTGGCGGAACGGAACGTCCGGCGAGTCGTTGCGGCTGATGATCGATCGAGCCGGATCGATTCGAACCGTCGTTGCGGGATGACGCGCCGCAAGTGCCTCATCCTCGGGACAAACGACCCCGGCCCCCGGGTCGGGCTCGTGCGCAGTTGCTAGATAGCGCGATCGGTGATTCGACAGCGCGCCACGACCTTTGATGGGCGGGCCCATACTGTACGTATATCAGGGGTATCGCATTAGGTCCAGTAGAGGCAAGATTGGAGGATGACAGAGGTGCAACGACCGGTCGCGGGGCAGGATTACCCGGCGACCTGGAGCGAGTTTTCAGGGCGGTTTGCCGAGGATGCGGCGTGCGCCCGG
>DATNIE010000019.1:0-4395 GCA_035604595.1 Steroidobacteraceae bacterium
CACAACGCGCGGAGCGCACCTCATGAGGTGCCGCGGGCGGCGGTGCTTATGATACAGTTGCGAAGCGGTTCGGGCGACCCGATTCGCAGAGCGGTCCGCAGGTTTCAACGCGAGGAGCGCAACTGAGCCATGGCGTTCGGCACGAACTCGGGCGGCCGTGGCGGCCGGAGCGGTCGCTATCGCCCGCTGAGCGAAATCAACGTGACCCCGCTGGTGGACGTGATGCTGGTGCTGCTGATCATCTTCATGGTGACCGCGCCGCTGCTGACCCAGGGCGTGCAGGTCGACCTGCCGAAGGCCCCCGCGACTCCGCTGACCGAGCAGAACCGCGCACCGCTGGTCGTCAGCATCGACCGCCACGGGCGGCTCTACGTCAATGTTGGCGAGGCCAAGCAGAAGCCGGTGGACGAGCAGACGCTCGCCGCCTCCGTCCGCACGGTGCTCGGCCGCGCAGCCGACACGCCGGTGTTGCTGAAGGCCGACCAGAGCGTGCCGTACGGCCGCGTGATCCGGGCAATGGTGCTGCTGCAGCAGGCGGGCGCGCCGCGCGTCGGTTTTCTGACCGACCCGCTGCCACCCGGATCGGCCGCGGCTAGTCCCTGAGGCCGGCGCACATGAACCCGTTCCTCAAGGAGCACGCCGGGCCGCTGCTGAGGTCGGCCACGCTCCATCTGGCGCTCGCAGTGGCCGTGGTGGCGGCAGCGCTGTGGACCGTGACGCCGCGCGTGAGCCCACCGGCCGCGATCGATGCGTACGTGGCGAAGCTCCCCGCGCCGCCCGCGGCACCGCCGCCGGCTCCGGTGCCGCCGGCGCCCGCGACTGAACCGGTACCGCCCCCGAACCTCGCGGCGGATCGCGAGCGGGAAGCAGCTGAGGCGGCCGCGCGCGCGCACCACGACGAGGAGCTGCGCCTGACCGCAGCCCGCGCGGCCGAGGCGACGCTCAAAGCGAAGGCCGACGCCGAGCGTCGCGCGACGGAGCAAGAGGCGCAGCGGCGCGCGGTCGAGGAGGCGAAGCGCAAGGCGGACGCCGTGGAGGCGAAGCGCAAGTCCGACGCGGCGGAGGCAAAGCGCAAGGCCGAGGCCCAGGCCTTGGCCGCGCAGCGCGCCGTACAGGAATCGGATCTGGCCAAGCAGCTAGCGGCCGAAGAGCATCGCCTTGGCGCCGAGAACTCGGGGCTGCTCGCGCGCTATGTCAGCGACCTGCAGGCGCGCATCGAGCGCGCTTGGAACCGCCCGCCGACCGCGCGCGCGGGACTCAAGTGCACGGTGTACGTGGCCCAGGTCCCGGGGGGAACCGTTACCAACGTGCGCCTCGGCAACTGCAACGGTGATGCCGCCGTCCAGCAGTCGATTACGCTCGCCGTATACCGGGCCTCGCCGCTGCCGGCGCCCCCAGATCCGAGCCTGTTCGAACGCAACCTACAGCTGGTGTTTGAGCCCAATGACTGACCGGCACCGATTGCTTGCCGTCCTCGGCCTGCTCGCCGCGCTCGGCCCGTGGGCGAGCCCGGCGCACGCGCAGCTGATGGTCCAGATCACCCGCGGCGTGACGACCCCGATCCCGATCGCAATCGTGCCGTTCGGCGCCGAGAGCCTGGTGCCGGTCGACGTCGCGGCGGTGATCGATGCGGACCTCGCCCGCAGCGGGCGCTTCGAAGGCCTGCCGCGCACGGGCATGCTGCAACACCCGACGAGCGCGACTGGGCTCGACCTCGCGCAGTGGCGGCTCCTGAAGACGGATTTCGTCGTGGTCGGGCGGGTGGCGCCGGCAACCGGCGGTTATCGCGTCGAGTTCGAGCTCTACAACGTCGTCACCGGCGAGCGGCTGCTGGGCTATGCGGTGCCGGCCGCGGCCGATGGCCTGCGACTCGCGGCCCATCGCGCCGCCGATCTGATCTACGAGAAGATCCTCGGCGTGCCGGGCGCGTTCGCAACCCGTATCGCCTACGTGAATGTTCAGGGCCCGATCACCGCGCGCCGCTGGCGCCTCGTGATCGCCGATGCCGACGGCGAGAACGCTCAGGTCGTGCTCGAGTCGCACGAGCCGATCATGTCGCCGGCCTGGTCGCCCGACGGCGCACGGCTTGCCTACGTGTCATTCGAGGGCAAGATGTCCGCGGTCTACGTGCAGACGCTCGCCACCGGTGCGCGCGAGCGGGTCTCGGCCCGTGCCGGAATCAACGGCGCGCCGGCGTTCTCGCCCGACGGGCGCCGGCTGGCGCTTGCGCTGTCACAGGCCGATGGCAACGTCGACGTGTTCGTGCTCGACCTCGCAACCCGCAGCATGCTGCGCGTCACGGACGACCCGGCGATCGACACCGAGCCCAACTGGGCGCCAGACGGACTGAGCCTGTTCTTCACCTCGGACCGCGCCGGGCGACCGCAGATCTACCGAATCACGCTCGCGCCGGGCGAACGGGCAAAGCGCGTCACGTTCGAAGGATCGTACAACGCCCGGCCACGCGTCGCGCCGGACGGCAAGCAGCTCGCAATCGTGACGCTCGATCAGGGCGCATACCGGATCGCGGTGGTCGACCTTGCGACCGGTCGATCGCGCGTGCTGTCGGGCGGTCACCTGGACGAAGGGCCGAGCTTCGCGCCGAACGGCCAGACCGTGCTCTACGCCGCGCGCGAATCCGGCCGCGGAGTGCTCGCGACCGTGGCGGTCGACAGCAGCGTCACGAGCCGGATCAGCGCCGTCGATGGCGATGTCCGCGAGCCGGCCTGGTCGCCGCGCATCGGATCCCCGTGACTACCGCACGGCAGGCTCGGGGCTGTGGCAACATCCTCGATCGAGACGCCAGCGTAGTCGCCATCTGAAATGTCTGTTTATCAAGGAGTTAGCGGATGAATCGTACCCTTTGTATCATTGTGCTGCTGTCCCTGTCCCTCGCTCTAGCCGGCTGCGCGGGCAAGAAAGAGGCCGTCAAGCCAGGCGCATCTCCCGGCGAGACCATCTCCAGTTCAGCGGGTACGACGAGTGGTGCCGCGGGGGCCCAGGCCGGCACTGCGCAGGCGCTGTCCGGGGCCGGCTCGGCGGAGGCGGCGGCGCTTGCGAAGACGGCCATCTACTTCGACTTCGACAGCTCCGAGATCCGCCCGGAGTTCGTCGCGACGATCGCGGCGCACGGCAGGAAACTTGCGGGCGACCACACACTCAAGGTGCGGCTCGAGGGCAACACCGATGAGCGCGGCTCGGCAGAGTACAACGTCGCGCTCGGCGAACGCCGCGCCCAGGCGGTGAAGCGCGCGCTGCTGCTGCAGGGTGCGACCGAGGCGGAGCTGTCGACGGTCAGCTACGGCGAGGAACGGCCGGTCGCTGCCGGACACGACGAGCAGGCCTGGGCGCAGAATCGCCGGGTTGACATCGTCTACCTCGGCGCCCGCTGAACGTCATGGCCGCGTGTCGCGCGCTCGGGATCGTGCTGCTGGTGTTCGTGCTCGGCGGCTGCTCGCTGACCAAGCCCGAGGAGGAGCCGGCGTACGTCAAGGCGACCGCTGTCGAACAGCGCGTTGACCGAATCGAGCGCCAGAGTGAGGCGCTGCTCGAGCTGCAGCGCCAGCTCGAGTCGGAGCAGGCGGAACTCAGACGCCTGCAGGGCGAGCTCGACGAGACGCAGCACGAGGCCAAGTCGGCCCGCGAGCAGCAGCGCGACCTGTATGCGGATCTCGACAAACGAATGACCGCGCTCGAGGCACGGCTCCAGGGCGCCTCCAGTGCCGCCGCCCCGGCGTCGCCCGCGGCCGCCACCCAGAGCGACCGTGAGGTTTATCAGTCGGCGCTCGACCGGCTCAAGACGCGTGACTACGCCGGTGCCGAGCACGCCTTGAAGGACTTTCTTGGCGCGTACCCGCAGAGCGCCCTCGCCGACAACGCCCAGTACTGGCTCGGCGAAACCTACTATGTGGAGCGGAGGTACCCCGACGCACTGGAGGCTTTCCAGCAGGTTGTGAAGGAGCACCCCGATTCGCGCAAGGTGCCTGACGCGCTGCTGAAGGCCGGCTACGCCCAATACGAGCAGAAGCGCTATCGGGAAGCCCGCGAGTTGCTGGCGCGGGTCGTGAAGTCCTATTCGGACTCCTCGGCGGCGACTGAGGCCCGTGAGCGGTTGCGGCGTATGGACGCCGAACACCACTGACCGATGGCCGCGGTCCCGGGTGAGGCGATTCCGGCCGCAGAGCGGGTCCGGATCACCGAGATCTTCCATTCGCTGCAGGGCGAGGCCGACACGGTCGGCTGGCCGACGGTGTTCGTGCGCCTGACCGGTTGCCCGCTGCGCTGCCGCTACTGCGACACCGAGTATGCGTTCTATGGTGGCGAGTGGCGCTCGATCGCCGCCATCCTTGAGGCTGTCAAACCGTACGGTGCGCGCCACGTGTGCGTGACCGGCGG
>DATNIE010000020.1:0-135015 GCA_035604595.1 Steroidobacteraceae bacterium
GGCCCCCGAGCGGTTTCCGCATGGGATGCGCGGAGGAACCAACCCGGGAGTTCAAGCGATGCCCAGCGTGTCCATGCGACAGATGCTGGAAGCGGGTGTGCATTTTGGCCACCAAACCCGCTTCTGGAACCCGAAGATGGCCCCCTTCATCTTCGGCGAACGCAACAAGATCCACATCATCAATCTCGAGAAGACGCAGCCCATGTTCGCCGAGGCTGCGACCTTCATCAGGAACGTGGTCGCCGACGGCGGGAAAGTCCTGTTCGTCGGGACCAAGCGCTCGGCCCGCGATGCCGTCCAGCGCGATGCGGCTCGCGCCTCGATGCCGTACGTCAACCAGCGCTGGCTGGGCGGCATGCTCACCAATTTCAAGACGATCCGGCAATCGATCAAGCGCTTGGCCGAGCTCGAGGAGCTGCACTCGACGGGCGCGCTCGAGCGGCGCGGCAAGAAGGAAGCCCAGGTGCTGCGCCGCGAGATGGACAAGCTGCTGCGCTCGCTCGGCGGAATCAAGGAGATGGCGGCGCTGCCCGATGCGCTGTTCGTCGTCGACGTCGGTCACGAGGACATCGCGATCCACGAAGCGAGGAAACTCGGGATTCCGGTGGTTGCGATCGTCGACACGAACTGCTCGCCGGAGGGCATCGACTACGTGATCCCGGGCAACGACGATGCGATGCGCGCGATCGGCCTTTATACGGCCGCGGTCGCCGACGCCGTGCTCGAGGGCAAGGCCGCGGTTCCCGAGGTCCCGGTGGGCGAGGACGAATTCGTCGAGCTCGACGAGGCGGGCAACCCGCGTCGCCGCGCCGCCGGCCGCCGCCGCCAGGCGCCGGCCCCCGCGGCCGTCAAGCGCAAGGGCCCGGCGCGGCGCCGTCCGTCGCACGTGATCATCGATGATGCCGACGAGATCGAGCCACCGCCGGTCGTTGCCGCCGCGGGCGAGGCTCAGGCCGCCGAGGCCCCGCCGGCGGATGCGCCGGCGGCCGAGGCCCCCGCTGCGAAGACGCCCGCGGCGGATACCCCCGCGGCCGGCGAGTAGCCGGCGATGCACATCACCGCCGACAGCGTCAAGCGGCTGCGCGAGCGCACCGGCGCCGGCATGATGGAATGCAAGCGGGCGCTCATCGAGGCGGGCGGCGATCTCGACGCCGCCGCCGAGATCATGCGCAAGTCAGGCCTCGCCAAGGCCGACAACAAGGCCGCCCGCGTCGCGGCCGAGGGCCGGATCGTGTTTGCCGGAAGCCCCGACATGCGCAGCGGCGTGCTCGCCGAGATCAACTGCGAGACCGACTTCGTGGCCCGCGAGGCGGACTTCGTCGCCTTCGCCGACGAGGTCGCCTCCGCCGCACTCGCGAGCGGCGCTGCGACGGTTGCGGCGCTGCTCAGCGCGAAGGGACGCGACGGGGCAAGCTTCGAGGAGCGCCGCCGCACGCTGATCGCCAAGATCGGCGAGAACGTCAGCGTCCGGCGGCTCGCGCGCCTGACGGCGCCGACCGTGCTCGGCAGCTACCTGCACGGGACACGGATCGGCGCGCTCGTTGCCCTCGAGGGCGGAGATGCATCGCTCGCGCGAGACCTCGCGATGCACGTGGCGGCGGCCAACCCCCAGTACGTCGATGCAGCGCGAGTGCCGCCCGAGCAGCTGGCCAAGGAGCGCGAGATCCTGCTCGCGCAGGCGGCCGGCGAAGGCAAGCCGGCCGCGATCGTCGAGAAGATGGTGGAGGGGAGACTGCGCAAGTTCCTCGCCGAGATCACCCTCGTCGGCCAGCCGTTCGTCAAGGACCCGGACGTGACGGTGGACAAGCTGCTCAAGCAGTCCACCGCCAGGGTCAGCGACTTCGTGCGCTTCGAGGTCGGTGCCGGAATAGAGAGGAAGCAGGAGAATTTCGCGGAGGAGGTCATGGCCCAGGTCAAGGGCAGCGCGAAACGCTGACCCGAAGGCCCCGGGCGCTTAGCCGACGGACGTGCCCATGCCGGACACCAGAGCACCGCGGTATCACCGCATACTCGTGAAGCTCAGCGGCGAAGCGCTGCTGGGCGGGGGCGACTACGGCATCGACCCGGAGGTGCTGCGGCGGATCGCCGGCGAGATGGTCGGGGTGATCGCGCGCGGCACCCAGGTCGCGGTGGTGATCGGCGGCGGCAACATCTTCCGCGGTGCCGGACTCGCCCGCGCCGGCATGGACCGGGTCACGGCCGACCACATGGGGATGCTCGCGACCGTGATGAACTCGCTCGCGATGCAGGACGCGCTCGAGGGGCTCGGCGCGCACGCGCGGGTGATGTCGGCGCTGCAGATCAACGAGGTCTGCGAGGATTACATCCGGCGCCGTGCGATCCGCCACCTCGAGAAGGGCCGGGTCGTGATCTTCGCGGCCGGCACCGGCAACCCGTTCTTCACGACCGACACCGCGGCGAGCCTGCGGGCGATCGAGATCGGCGCCGACGTGCTGCTCAAGGCAACGCGGGTCAACGGCATCTACACCGCCGATCCGCTGCGCAATCCCAACGCGACGCGCTACGCTCGCCTGACCTTCGACAAGGTGTTGCACGACCGGCTGAACGTGATGGACGCGACCTCCATCGTGATGTGCCGCGACAACAATCTGCCGCTGCAGGTATTCAACCTGAACAATGCGGGCGACCTGCTGAGGATTGTCGATGGCGAGGACGTCGGCACGGTCGTCGCCAATGACTGACCCGTCTCGGTTCGGGGCGGAGGGAGGAGTGCGATGCTCGACGACCTGAAGAAGGACGCCGCGGAGCGCATGGCCAAGTGCGTGGTGGCGCTGAAGGTGGAGTTCAAGCGCATGCGGACCGGGCGGGCCAGCACGGCGCTCCTCGAACACGTCAAGGTCGACTACTACGGGTCGGAGATGCCACTCGCGCAGGTTGCGAACGTGGTGGTCGAGGACGCGCGCACGCTCGCGGTCACGCCGTGGGACAAGTCGATGGTGCCAATCATCGAGAAGGCGATCTTCAAGTCGGACCTCGGGCTCACGCCGAACACCGCGGGCACCGTCATCCGCCTGCCGATGCCGCCGCTGACCGAGGAGCGGCGCCGCGAGATCATCAAGAGCGCCAAGCACGAGGCCGAGAACGCGCGGGTCGCGGTCCGCAATGTCCGGCGCGACGTCATGAACGACCTCAAGGACATGCTGAAGGAAAAAATGGTGTCGCAGGACGACGAGAAACGCGCCCACGACGAGGTGCAGAAGCTCACCGACAAGTACGTGGCCGAGATCGACGGCGTGCTCGCCGACAAGGAGAAGGATCTCCTCCACGGGTGAGGAGATCCATCCATCGTGCTCGTCCCGCGGCACGTGGCCATCGTGATGGACGGCAACGGCCGCTGGGCCGAGCGGCGCGGCCTGCCGCGCGTCGCCGGCCATCGCGCCGGGCTCAAGCCCGTGCGCCTCAGCGTCGAGGAGTGCAGCCGGCGCGGCGTCGAGGCGCTGACGCTGTTCGCATTCTCGAGCGAGAACTGGCGCCGGCCCGCGCAGGAAGTGGGATTTCTGATGCAGCTCTTTCTCGAGGCCGTCGACCGCGAGGCGGACGAGCTCGCCCAGCAGGGCGTGTCGCTGCGGTTCATCGGCGAGCGCAGCGCGCTCGCGCAGGAGCTGCAGGCGCGGATCGCCGGCGCCGAGGCCCGTACCGCGGGCAACCAGGGACTGAAGCTCGTCGTTGCGGTCGCCTACGGCGGTCGCTGGGACATCATCGAAGCGACCAGGCGCCTCGCCCGGCAGTGCCGCGACGGCACGCTTGCGCCGGAGGCGATCGACGAGGCGCGCTTTGCGGCCGAGCTCGCGCTCGGGGCGCTCCCGGAGCCGGATCTGCTGATCCGCACCGGCGGTGAACAGCGGATCAGCAACTTCCTGCTGTGGCACCTCGCCTATGCGGAGCTGTGGTTCACTGAGGTGTACTGGCCGGACTTCGATGCGGCGGAGCTCGCCAAGGCCTTCGAGGCCTTCGCGGCCCGCGAGCGGCGCTTCGGCACGACCCGCGCGCCGCTCAAGGCGGACGCGTGCTGAGGATCCGGGTCGCGACCGCCGCGGTGCTCGCTGCGATCGTGCTCGTGGTGCTGTTCGCGCTGCCGGTCGGCGCCGGCATCGCCTTCGTCGCGATCGTGGTGCTGGCAGGGGCCTGGGAGTGGGCGCGGTTTGCGGGTCTGACGGGCCCGGCCGGGCGGCTGCTCTACGTGCTCGCCGCGGCCGCGCTCGCGGCGCTCGCCTGGGAGCGCACGCGCGCCGGCGCATCCTTGCAGCTGCTGCTGACGGCGGCGGCGGGGTGGTGGTGCGTGGCGTTCCTGTGGCTCGCATTCAAGCCCCACGCGATCAACCACGCGGCGGCCGCGCTCGCCGGTTTCTGCGTGCTGGTGCCGGCGTGGGTGGGCATTGCGCGCCTGCTGCTCATCGCGCAGCCCGTGCGCGGCGCGGCATGGTTCTTTTACATGCTGCTGCTCGTGTGGGCGGCGGACGTCGGGGCGTACTTCACCGGCCATCACTTCGGGCGCGTCAAGCTCGCGCCCCAGATCAGTCCGGGCAAGACCTGGGAGGGCCTGATCGGCGGGGTGCTCGCGAGCCTGATCGTCGCCGCGTGCGGGGCGGTGATCTTCCGCTACCCGCCGCTGCCGTTCCTGGCGCTCGGGCTCGCAGTCGTGCTCGCCTCGGTCGTCGGCGACCTGACCGAGAGCATGTTCAAGCGCTACGCCGGCCTCAAGGACTCCGGGGCCCTGCTGCCCGGCCACGGCGGCGTGCTCGACCGGATCGACAGCATCACCTCGAGCGTACCGTTCTTCGTGCTCGGTCTCGGCTGGCTCGGGGCGCTCACGTGAGGCGCACATGAAAGGAGTCGCCATCCTCGGCTCCACCGGCAGCATCGGCAAGAGCACGCTCGATGTGATCGCCCGCCACCCGGATCGCTTCCGGGTCGTCGCGCTCGGCGCCGCCACGCGCTGGGAGGCGCTGCTCGAGCAGTGCCGCGCGTTCCGGCCCGAGGTCGCGGTGCTGCTCGAGCCGCTGGGCGCTGCGCGCCTGGCGCAGGGGCTGCGCGCCGCGGGGCTCACGACCGAGGTGCACAGCGGGGCCGAGGCGCTCGTGACGCTCGCGACCTGGCCGTCGGCGCACACCGTGATGGCGGCGATCGTCGGCAGCGCCGGACTGCTTCCGACGCTCGCGGCGGCGCGCGCCGGCAAACGCGTGCTGCTCGCCAACAAGGAGGCGCTGGTGATGTCCGGGCGGCTGCTGCTCGAGGCGGCGGCGGCGGGCGGGGCGGAGCTCCTGCCGATCGACAGCGAGCACAACGCGATCTTCCAGTGCCTGCCGGCGGGACGCCCCGGGGTACTCCCGGGCGGCGTGCGGCGGGTGTGGCTGACTGCCTCGGGCGGGCCGTTCCTGCGACTGCCGGCCGAGCGGCTCGCATCCGTCACGCCGGCGGAGGCCTGTGCGCATCCGCGCTGGGCGATGGGCCGGAAGATCTCGGTGGACTCGGCGACGCTGATGAACAAGGGCCTCGAGCTCATCGAGGCGCACCTCTTGTTCGGCCTGCCGCCGGGCACGGTGGAGGTCGTGATCCATCCCGAGAGCGTCGTGCACTCGCTGGTCGAGTACGCCGACGGATCGGTGCTCGCCCAGCTCGGCAATCCCGACATGCGCACGCCGATCGCCTACGCGCTCGCGTGGCCGGAGCGGATCGACTCCGGTGTAGAATCCCTCGATCTCGTGCGGCAGGGGGCGCTGCGTTTCGAGGCCCCGGACCGCGCGCGGTTCCGTTGCCTCGCGCTCGCCGAGGCGGCTGCCCTGAGCGGCGGCACAGCCCCCGCGATCTTGAATGCCGCCAACGAGGTCGCGGTCGCGGCATTCCTGGGGGGGCGGTTGAACTTTACCTCGATTGCGACGGTCATTGAACGCGTGCTCGAGCGCCTGACACCGACCGACGTCGCCGGCCTCGAGGAGGTGCTCGAGGCCGACCGCACGGCGCGGCGACTCGCGGCAGGCTTCGTCGGCGAACCCGCGGGGGCGTGCGCATGAAGCTGACGCTGGTCATGGTGCTCGCGTTCCTGGTCGCGATCGGCATCCTGATCGCCGTTCACGAGTTCGGCCACTTCTGGGTGGCGCGCCGGCTCGGTTTCAAGGTGCTCAGGTTCTCGATTGGCTTCGGCAAGCCCGTCTGGCTGCGTCGTGCCGCTGACGGGGTCGAGTACGCGCTCGGCGCGATCCCGCTCGGCGGCTACGTCAAGCTCGCCGACGAGCGCGAGGGGCCGGTGGCGCCAGCGGACCTCGAGCGCGCCTTCAACCGCCGGCCGGTGTGGCAGCGGATTCTCGTGCTCATGGCCGGGGTCGGGGCCAATTTCCTGTTCGCGCTGCTCGCGTACTGGATCCTGTTCATGCACGGTGTGCCGGGCGTCCGCCCGGTACTCGGGAGCGTCCGGGCCGACTCGCTCGCCTCGCATGCGGGCCTCGTCGCGGGCGATGAGCTGATCGACGTCGGCGGCCGGCCGGTCGCGACCCGCGAGGCTGCGGTGCTCGAGCTCCTGAGCCGGATCGTCGACGATGGCAGGATCGTGCTGCACGTGCGGCGCGGATCCTCCGACCGCGAGCTCACGCTGATCGTCCCGGAGGAGCGCCGCCGCGCGCTGACCGAGCCCGGCGCCTGGTCGGCCGGGCTCGGCCTCGCCTTCAGCGAGCCACACCTGGCGGTGGTGCTCGGCACGGTCGTGGCGGGCGGCGCCGCCGCGGCGGCGGGATTGAGGCCGGGCGATGAGATCCTCGCCGTCGACGGCCGGCCGGTGACGGAGTACCTCGAGTTTCGCTCGACCGTCCGCGGACATCCGGGCGCGACGCTGCTGCTCGAGGTGCGCCGCGGCGCGAGCCACCTCGCGATCCCCGTGCTCGCGCGCGCGACGCGCGATCCGAACGACAACAACGCGCTGATCGGGCAGATCGGCGTCGAGTCCGCCGGCCGGGCCACGTTCCCGCCCGAGATGCTGACGCTCGCGCGCTACGGGCCGTTGGCAGCGGTGGGTCCGGCCGCATCGGCGACCTGGAGCAAGACGGCGCTCACCGCCAAGTTCCTGTGGAGCATGGTGACCGGCCACGTCTCCCTCAAGAACGTCAGCGGCCCGATCAGCATCGCGGCCTACGCCGGCGTCAGCGCCCTCGAAGGCCCGGCGGCGTTCCTCGATTTCCTGGCGATCATCAGCATCAGCCTCGGGGTCCTGAACCTGCTGCCGATCCCGATCCTCGACGGCGGCCAGATCGCCTACCAGCTCGCCGAGTGGGTCAGCGGCCGCCCGCTCCCGGAGCGGGTCCAGGTGCTCGGCCAGCAGCTGGGCATTGTGCTGCTGATCCTGCTGATGAGCCTCGCCTTCTACAACGACGTCGCCTGGCGTTTCGGCTAGCCGGCGGCCACAGCAGTCCCTCCAAGGAATCACCTCCGCATGCGATTTTGGATGGCCCTCGCCGTCGCCCTCGTCTTGACCGCGGGCGTCACACACGCGCAGACCCCGCCCGCCGAGCCGGGCGAGTTCACCGTCGGCGACATGAAGGTCGAAGGCCTGCAGCGGATTTCCGAGGGCACCGTCTACAACTACCTGCCGGTGAGCCTCGGGGATCGGATGACGCACCAGAAGGTCGAGGAGGCGATCCGCGCGCTCTATGCGACCGGGTTCTTCCGCGATGTCGAGCTCAGGCGCGACGGCAACACGCTCGTCGTCGCGGTCCGCGAGCGCCCGTCGATCGAGAGCTTCGAGATCAAGGGCAACAAGGACATCAAGACCGAGGACATGCAGAAGAGCCTGAAGAACGTCGGGCTCGCGACCGGCAAGACCTTCGACCGGAGCGTCTTGGAGGACGTCAAGCAGTACCTGACCGACCAGTACTTCTCGCGCGGCAAGTACGCCGTCAAGGTCGACACCAAGGTCGAGGACGTGGCCGGCAACAAGGTCAAGATCTCGATCGACATCAAGGAAGGCAAGCGCGCCAAGATCCGGCAGATCAACTTCGTCGGCGACACCGCCTACCCGCCCAAGGAGATCCTCAATACGCTCGAGCTCAAGACGCCGAACTGGCTGTCCTGGTACAAGCAGGACGACCGCTACTCGCGCGAGACGCTGCAGGGCGACCTCGAGAAGCTGCGCTCCTGGTACATGGACCGTGGCTACGCCAACTTCCAGATCGACTCGACCCAGGTCGCGATCGCGCCCGAGAAGGACGACATCTTCATCACGGTGAACGTCACCGAGGGCGATGTGTTCAAGGTCTCCGAGGTCAAGCTCGCCGGCACCATGGTGGTTCCGGAACAGGACCTGCGAAAACTGATCCTGGTGCAGCCCGGCCAGATCTACTCGCGCAAGCTCGCGACCAGCACCCAAGAGCTGATGAGCTACCGGCTGGGCTCGGCGGGCTACGCCTTCGCCAAGATCGAGCCCGTGCCGACCACCGATGCCGACAAGAAGACGGTCTCGCTGACATTCTTCGTCGATCCCGGCAATCGGGCTTATGTGCGCCGCGTGAACTTCAACAACACCACCAGCATCAAAGACGAAGTGCTGAGGCGCGAGATGCGCCAGCTCGAGGGCGCGTGGCTGTCGAACCAGGCCGTCGACCGCTCCAAGCAGCGCCTGCAGCGGCTGCCGTACATCGAGAAGGTCGAGGTCCAGAACAAGCCGGTGGCCGGCACGCCCGATCTCGTCGACGTCGACTTCGACATCAAGGAGGGATTGCCGGGCCAGTTCGGCGGCGGCATCGGCTACTCTCAGTCGCAGGGAATCATCCTGAACGGCAACTTCACGCACGCGAACTTCCTGGGCAGCGGCGAGCGCGTGTCCCTCGAGGTCAACGCCGGCCGCTACTCGAGCGTCTACAGCCTGTCGCAGACCGACCCCTACACGACCATCGACGGCGTGGCCCGCACGCTGTCGCTGAGCTACCGCAAGAGCACGCAGTTCGTGTCCTCGGCCTCGCAGTTCTCGACGACGATGCTGACGGCCGGGGCCGATTTCTCCTACCCGATCACCGAGTTCCAGGGCGTGCATCTCGGGGCCTCGGCGTCGCTCGACCAGCTGCTCGCGAGTGAGACCGGCAGCGCCACGGAGGCGATCGACTGGGTGCGCAACAATGGCAGCACGTACACGCAGACCGCAACCGTGCTCGACGGGACCGGCGCCACGACCACCTTCGACTTCTATGGAAGCAGGTTCGACGTCCTCCAGGTGAGCGCCGGCTGGAGCTACGACAGCCGCAACCGCGCAATCTTCGCCGACCGCGGCCTGCGCAACAGCATCCAGATGACCTATGCGCTGCCGGGCACCTCGGTGCGCTACTACACGGCGGCCTGGAACTTCCTGGATCTGATCCCGACCTGGAAGAAGTTCGTGATCGCGGTCAAGGCGCAGGTCGACTACGGCAACAAGCTCGGCAACACCACCGCGCTGCCGCCGTTCGCGCAGTTCTTCGGCGGCGGTCCCGATACGGTGCGCGGTTACTACGAGTCCCGGCTGGGACCGAAGGACAGTTTCGGCAACCCCTACGGCGGCAACCTGCTGACGGTGGCGAACCTCGAACTCGTGTTCCCGACGCCGGAGAAATGGAAGGCGAACGTCAGGGTCAGCGCGTTCTACGACATCGGCAACGTGTTCTCGACCTGCTGCGTCAAGTTCGTCGGACAGGACCTCCAGACGCCGGTCGACTACAAGTTCAGCTACAATGAGCTCAAGCGCTCGGTCGGAATCGGCGTGCAATGGCTTGCGCCGCTGGGCATTTTCCGCTTCAGCTATGCGATTCCGCTGAATGCCAGCGAAGGCAACGGCATCATCTATCCGGACCAGCGCGAGGGGTTCCAGTTCTCGATCGGCTCGGCCTTTTGACCGCGGTTGCGCCTCCTTCAACTTATGTCTCATACAGGTTTGATGCACATGTCCAGTTCCCTGAAGACCCTGATTGCCGTCCTGATCACGAGCCTCGCGCTCGTGCCGGCGGCCTACGCCCAGGCGCAGAAGATCGCCTACGTCGACTACCAGCGGCTGCTGTCCGACTCGCCGCAGGCGCGCGCGGCCGCGCAGGCGCTGGAGGCGGAGTTCGGACCCAAGCAGAAGCAGCTCGAGAGCCAGCGCAAGGAGCTCGAGGCGCGGATGCAGAAGTTCGACCGCGACCAGTCGACGATGGCCGAGGCCGAGCGCACCAAGACGCAGCGCGAGCTCAGGGACTCCCAGCTCACCTTCGAGCGCCGGGCGAAAGAATTCCAGGAAGACGGCCAGATGCGCCAGAACGAGGAGCTGCAGCGCGTGCAGAAGCTCATCGTCGAGTCAGTGCGCAGCTATGCGAAGAGCCAGAGCTACGACCTGGTGATCGCCCAGGGCGTGATCTACAGCTCCGACTCGGTCGACATCACGAGTCAGGTGCTCTCGAACCTGCAGATCAAGGCAGCGGCCGCCACCGCCGCACCGGCTGCCGCGCCGGCGGCTCCCGCCGCGGCGCCGCCGAAGAAGTAGCGCCGGTCGCCGCGCGGCAGGTCGCATGGAGGACGTGACGCTCGGGCAGATCGCGGCCCGCTTCGGCCTCGTTCTGCGCGGCGACCCCGCCGCGCGCATCGCGCGCGTGGCGGACCTCGAGGAGGCCGGTCCCGGATCGCTCAGCTTCCTCGCCGACCCGCGCCATCGGCGCTTTCTCGCCACCACCGCCGCCTCCGCCGTCGTGCTCGATGCGGCGAGCGCCGCCGACTGCCCGGTGGCGGCGCTGATATCCGACAACCCGCGTGCAAGCTACGCGCGGATCGCCTGCTGGCTGCACCCGCCGGCGCCGCTCGTGCCCGGCGTGCACCCGACCGCGACCGTGGCGGCGGGGGCGACGATCGCAGCGAGCGCCGAGATCGGCGCCCACGTGGTCGTGGGTCACGGCGCGCGCATCGGCGAGCGCGTGCTCGTGGGGCCCGGGTCGGTCGTCGGCGCGCGCGCGGAGATCGGCGCGGACACGCGGCTCGCGGCCCGGGTGACGCTGTATCCCGGGGTGCGAATAGGCTGCCGCGGCCTCGTGCACGCCGGGGCCGTGATCGGCGCCGACGGCTTCGGTATCGCCCAGGACCGGGACGGCTGGGTCAAGGTGCCGCAGCTCGGCTCGGTACGGATCGGCGATGACGTCGAGATCGGCGCCAACACGACGATCGACCGCGGCACGATCGGCGACACCGTGCTCGAGGATGGGGTCAAGCTCGACAATCAGATCCAGGTCGGGCACAACGTCAGGATTGGCGCGCACACGGCGATCGCCGGCTGCGTCGGCATTTCCGGCAGCACGACCATCGGCAGGCGCTGCATGATCGGCGGACAGGCTGGCATCGCCGGGCACCTCGAGATCGCCGACGACGTCGTGGTGCTCGGCCAGTCGCTGGTCAGCCACTCGCTCGCCAAGGCCGGCACCTACGCCTCCGCAGTCCCGGTCAGCGAGGCCGGGGCCTGGCGGCGGGTCGTGGCACGCCTGAGGCACCTCGATGAGCTGTTCGACAGGGTGCGGCGCCTCGAGAGGCGCCGCGCGGACTCGGATCCGGAGACGCTATGAACGATGCGGTCGGTGCGATGGACATTGCGGCGGTGATGCACCAGCTGCCGCACCGCTATCCGTTCCTGCTGGTCGACCGTGTGCTCGAGTGCGTGCCCGGCAAGACGATCCGGGCGCTGAAGAACGTCACGATGAACGAGCCGTTCTTCTCCGGACACTTTCCGCACCGGCCGGTGATGCCGGGCGTGCTGATCCTCGAGGCGCTGGCCCAGGCGGCGGGAATACTCGCGTTTCGCACCGTGGGGATCATTCCGGATGAGCACACGCGCTTCTTCTTCGTCGGCATCGACAATGCGCGCTTCCGCAAGCCCGTCGAGCCCGGCGACCAGCTGATGCTGTACGCGGAGTTCCTGCGCACCGTCCGCGGCATCTGGAAGTTCGGCACGCGCGCCGAGGTCAATGGCACCGAGGTGTGCTCGGCCGACATGATGGTGATTCCCGAGGCCAAGGCCTAGGCGCGTGTCGCGCATCCACCCGACCGCGATCATCTCGCCGGGCGCGACGCTCGCGGAGCACGTGTCGGTGGGACCGTACTCGATCATCGGCGAGGACGTCGTGCTGGGGGAGGGCTGCGAGGTCGGCCCGCATGCGGTGATCAAGGGCCCGACGCGCTTCGGGCGGGGCAACCGCGTCTGGCAGTTCGCCTCGGTCGGCGAGGACCCGCAGGACAAGAAGTACCGCGGCGAGCGCACGCTGCTCGAGATCGGCGATGGCAACGCGTTCCGGGAGTGCTGCACGATCCATCGCGGCACGGTGACCGGGCAGGGCGTGACCCGGATCGGCAACGACAACCTGTTCATGGCCTACTCGCACGTGGCGCACGACTGCAGTGTCGGCAATCACTGCATCATGGCCAATTACTCCGGGCTCGCCGGCCACGTCGAGCTCGACGACTGGGTGATCCTCGGCGGCTACTCGGGCGTCCACCAGTTCTGCAAGATCGGCGCGCATGCATTCCTCGCCAACAACGCGACTGCGACCCGCGATATCCCGCCATACATCATGGTCGCCGGCGCCCCGGCGGAGCCGAAGGGCATCAACGTCGAGGGCCTCAGGCGCCGCGGGTTCAGCGCCGAGCAGATCGCGAACGTCAAGGGCGGCTACAAGATCCTGTACCGGTCGGGGCTGAAGCTCGGGGAGGCGCGCGCCGAGCTCGAGCGGCTCGCGCAAGTGCAGCCCGAGCTCGTCCCGTACGTCGATTTCCTGCCGCGGATGACGCGGAGCCTTCTACGCTGATGCAGCCGGCCGGGCCGACCGGCCGCAAGGACAGGGGTGGACGGGCAGCGGATCGTCTTGGTCGCGGGCGAGACCTCCGGCGACAACTTGGGGGCGTCGCTGATCCGGGCGCTCCGGAGCCGCCGGCCGGGGCTCAGGTTCGAGGGCATCGCGGGACCCCAGATGGTGGCTGCGGGCTGCACGGCGTGGGCGAGCGCGGAGCGCCTCTCGGTGATGGGGCTGTTCGAGGTCGTCCGGCACCTGCCGGAGCTCATCGCGCTCAGGCGGCGTACCGCCGCACGCGCACTTGCCGCCGCCCCGGCCGCGTTCGTCGGCATCGACGCACCCGAGTTCAACCTGTCGATCGCGGCGCGCCTGAAGCGTCGCGGCGTGCCGACCGTGCAGTACGTGAGCCCGCAGGTCTGGGCCTGGCGGCAGGGACGCGTCGCGCGGATGGCACGGACGCTCGACCTCGTGCTGTGCCTGCTGCCGTTCGAGAAGCGGTTCTACGAGGGCGTCGGACTCAACGCCGAGTTCGTCGGCCACCCGCTCGCCGACCGCCTGCCGCTCGAGCCCGACCGCGCCGCGGCCCGCGCCGCGCTCGCCCTGCCGACCGCGGCGACGGTCGTGGCCATCCTGCCCGGCAGCCGGCAGGCAGAGGTCGAGCGCCTCGCGCCTGACTTCATCGGCGCCGCCCGCTGGCTCGACGCGCGCCGACCGGGCGTGCGGTTCGTGGCGCCCATGGCGAACGAGTCGGCGCGCGCGCTCTTCACGGCGGCGCTTGAGCAGTGTGGCGAAGGGATCGCGGTGCTGCTGACGGAGGGAGCGGCGGATCGGGCGCTCGCTGCGTGCGACTGCGCGCTCGTGGCCTCGGGGACCGCGACGCTCGAGGCGCTGCTGTGCAAGCGCCCGATGGTGGTCGCGTATCGCGTCGGCGCCGCGACCGCAGCGCTCGTCAGGCTCCTCGGCCTCGTCAAGACGCCGTACTTCGCGCAGCCGAACCTGCTCGCGGGCCGGCTCGCGGTCCCGGAGCTCTTCCAGGCGCAGGTGACACCTGAGCGTCTCGGGCAGGAGCTGCTCTCCTGGCTCGACGACCCGGCCAGGGTCGCGCGCCTCGCGGCGGAGTTCCGGTCGATCCACGAGAGCTTGCGACGCGGCGCGAGCGAGCGGGCGGCGGAGGCGATCCTGGCGCTGATCGAGGCGCAACCGCCCGGGAGCCGGGGATGAGCCCGCGCTGGCGCGCCGAGGACCGGGTCGCCGGGGTCGACGAGGCCGGCCGCGGGCCGCTCGCGGGCCCGGTGGTGGCGGCGGCGGTGATCCTGCCCCGGCGGCGCGCATTCGTCGGGCTCGACGACTCCAAGGCCCTAGATCGTGGCGAACGCGAGCGGCTCGCCGGGAGGATCCGGGGTTGCGCGCTCGCCTGGGGCGTCGGCTGGGCGGACGCGGCGGAGATCGACGCCCTCAACATCCTCGAGGCGACGCTGCTCGCGATGCGCCGGGCCCTGCTCGCGCTCCCCATCGCCCCGTGCCTCATTCGCATCGACGGCAACCGGGCGCCCTCGCTCGAGGGCCTGCCGTTCCGGTGCCGCACCGAGACGGTGCTGCAGGGCGACCGGCGCGATGCAGCGGTCGCCGCGGCCTCGGTGCTCGCGAAAACCTGGCGTGACGCCTGGATGGTCGCGGCCTGCGCCCGCCACCCGGGCTATGACTTCGCCGTGCACAAGGGCTACGGCACCCCGGCCCACCTGGCGGCGCTCGGCCGCCTCGGGCCCTGTCCGCTCCATCGAAGGAGCTTCGAGCCGGTAAGATCGGCCCTATGAGCGCCTTCGTCCACCTGCGGCTGCACACGGAGTTCTCGCTCGTCGATGGGCTGGTGCGGATCGAGGAGCTTGCCGCCGCCACGGCCGCGGCCGGCATGCCCGCGGTCGCGGTCACCGACCAGTGCAACCTGTTCGCGCTCGTGAAGTTCTGGCGCGCTGCGCAGGCGGCCGGGATCAAGCCCATCGTCGGCGTCGATGCCTGGCTCAGGGATCCGGCTGAGCGGGCGGAGCCGGCGCGCCTGACGCTGTTGTGCATGAACCTCGCGGGCTACCGAAACCTCACCCGCCTCGTGTCCCGCTCCTACCTCGAGGGCCAGCGCAAGGGCATTGCGATGCTCGAGCGGGCCTGGCTCGGACCCGACACCGTCAGTGGCCTGATCGCGCTCTCGGGCGCCGGCGAGGGCGACGTCGGGCGGCACCTCGGAAATGGACGGATTGCCGAGGCGCACCGTACGGTCCGGGCCTGGCGCGAGCTGTTCGGCGATCGGTACTACCTCGAGGTGCAGCGGACCGGGCGGCCGGACGAGGAGGCGCTGATCGAGGGCACGCTCGGCCTCGTCCGCGAGCTGTCGCTGCCGGCGGTCGCAACCAATGACGTGCGGTTCCTGAAGGCCACGGACTTCGAGGCCCACGAGGCACGGGTCTGCATTCACGACGGCACGCTGCTCACCGACCCGACCCGGCGGCGGCGCTACAGCGAGCAGCAGTACCTCAAGACCCCGGCCGAGATGGCCGTGCTGTTCGCCGACCTGCCAGGTTTGCTCGAGCAGAGCGTCGAGATCGCCAAGCGCTGCTCCTTCGAGCTCAAGCTCGGCAAGTCGTTCCTGCCGGACTACCCGGTGCCGGCGGGCACGACGATGGCGGGGCTGCTGCGCGCCGAGGCCGAGCAGGGACTGAGCGGCAGGCTCGCCGCGCAGGACGCAGGGCTGCCGCAGCTGCGCAGCGTCGACCGCGGCGAGTACGCGGGCAGGCTCTCGCGCGAGCTCGAGGTCATCTGCGGCATGGGCTTCGAGGGCTACTTCCTGATCGTCGCCGACTTCATCCGCTGGGCGCGCGAACACGGCGTGCCGGTCGGCCCGGGCCGCGGCTCCGGCGCGGGCTCCCTCGTCGCCTACGTGCTCGGGATCACCGACCTCGACCCGCTGCAGCACGACCTGCTGTTCGAACGGTTCCTGAACCCGGAACGCGTCTCGATGCCGGACTTCGACGTCGACTTCTGCACCGAGGGGCGCGACCGGGTGATCGACTACGTTGCCGGGAAGTACGGGCGCGATCGCGTCTCGCAGATCATCACCTACGGCACGATGGCCGCGAAGGCGGTGGTCCGGGACGTTGGCCGGGTGCTCGGCCACAACTACGGCTGGGTCGACCGAATCGCGAAGCTGATCCCCTTCGAGCTCGAGATCACCCTCGACAAGGCCATCGAGAAGGAGGAGGAACTCAGCCAGCTCTATCGCGGCGACGGCGAGGTGCGCGAGCTCATCGACCTCGCGCGCTCGCTCGAGGGAATCACCCGCAACGCCGGCATGCACGCCGGCGGCGTCGTGATCGCCCCGTCGGTGCTGACGGACTTCGCGCCGCTGTTCGCCGAACAGGGCTCGAGCTCGGTCGTCACGCAGTTCGACAAGGACGACGTCGAGGCGACGGGACTCGTGAAGTTCGACTTCCTGGGGCTGCGTACCCTCACGGTCATCGAGCTCGCGGTGCGCATCGTCAACGAGGCGCGCGCCGGCACGGGCGAGGCGCCGCTCGACATGACGCGCCTGCCGCTCGACGATCAGCCGACGTTCGCGCTCTTGAAGGCCTGCCGGACGACGGGCGTGTTCCAGCTCGAATCGCGCGGCATGAAGGATCTGATCCGCCGCCTGCAGCCCGACCGCTTCGAGGACATCGTCGCGCTGATGGCGCTGTTTCGCCCGGGACCGCTGCAGTCGGGCATGGTCGAGGACTTCATCGAGCGCAAGCACGCGCCTCAAGGCCAGCGCATCGACTACCTGCATCCGGCGCTCGAGCCTGTGCTGCGGCCGACCTACGGGGTGATCCTGTACCAGGAGCAGGTGATGCAGATCGCGCAGGTCCTCGCCGGCTATACGCTCGGGAGCGCCGACCTGCTGCGTCGTGCGATGGGCAAGAAGCTGGCCGAGGAGATGAGCCAGCAGCGCTCCATCTTCGTCGGCGGGGCGGTCGAGCGCGGCGTGCCGGAGCGCCAGGCGACCCACATCTTCGACCTGATGGAGAAGTTCGCCGGCTACGGCTTCAACAAGTCGCACTCGGCCGCCTATGCGGTCCTCAGCTACCAGACGGCGTGGCTTAAGGCCCATTACCCCGCCGCGTTCCTGGCCGCCGTTCTGTCCTCCGACATCGACAAGACCGACAAGGTCGTCGTCGGCATCGAGGATGCGCGCGTGATGGGAATCGCGGTGCTGCCGCCGGACGTCAACGCATCGGTGCACGATTTCGCGGTCGCGGACGAGCGGCGCATCCGCTACGGGCTCGGGGCCGTCAAGGGAGTCGGCGAGTCGGCGGTCGCGGCGATCGTCGAGGCGCGGGCGGCGGGCGGGGCGTTCCGGAGCCTCCCGGACTTCTGCCGGCGCGTCGACCTGCAGCGCCTCAACCGCCGCTGCCTCGAGGCGCTGCTCAAGGCCGGCTGCTTCGATGGGATCGGCGTCAACCGCGCGACGCTGATGGCGGAGCTGCCGGCGGCGCTGCAGCTCGGCGAGCAGCAGACCCGCGCCGATACGGTTGGCCAGGTCGACCTCTTCGGACTCGCCGCCGCCTCGCCAGCGCGCCCGGCGGCGAAGACTGCGGTGCTCCCCGAGTGGCCCGAGGCCGTGCGGCTCGCCGGCGAGCGCGAGACGCTCGGCTACTTCATGAGCGGCCACCCGCTCGATGAGTACGCCCACGACCTCAAGCACCTCGCCCCCGGGACGATCGCCGAGCTTGCGGGAGCCAGGCCGCCGGGCGGGGTCAAAGGGGACTGGCAGCCGTCCCGCATCGTCACGCTCGCCGGCCTCGTGCTCGACATCAAGAAACGCGGCAACCGCACCTCGCTCGTGCTCGATGATGGGACGGGCAGGCTCGAGGTGTCGCTGTTCGATGAGGTGCTGCAGCAGCACCGCGACCTGATCGCCCGGGACGCGATCCTGCTGATCGAGGGCGGGCTCAAGTGGGACGAGTTCGCCGAGGGCTGGCGGCTCGCGGCGAAGCGGCTGATCCCGATCGATGCGGCACGCGAGGCCCAGGCGCGCCGCCTGCTGCTGCGCTGGCCGGCGGGCGCCGAGGCCGCGGCGGTGCTCACCGCGCTCGAGGCAGCCTTGCGCCCGGTGCGCGGCGGCCGCTGTCAGGTCGCCGTCTACTACGCCGCGAGCTCGGCGCACGCGCTGCTCGAGCTCGGCCCGGACTGGAACATCAGGCCGACGCGGGCGGCACTCGAGGAGCTCGCGCGCCAGTTCGGTCCTGGCGGCCGGCGGATCATCTACCACCCGCGCGACCAGGAGGAGCTGCTGAAGGCGTGGGGCGCCTCCGGCACGCCCGTCTCGGTGCCGCTCAAGATGGCGGGCTGACTGCCCCCCTTGACGGCGGCCGGCGCCTCTGGAACCGTGCCGCTCCCATGGACCTCAACTTCCTCGACTTCGAGCAGCCGATCGCAGAGCTCGAGGCGAAGATCGACGAGCTGCGCTATCTCGGCGATGACGGCGCGATCAACATCGTCGACGAGATCAACCGGCTGCGCGCCCGCAGCCGGGCGCTGACGAAGAGCATCTTCGCGACGCTCACCCCATGGCAGGTCGCCCAGCTCGCCCGTCATCCGCAGCGGCCGTACACGCTCGACTACATGCCGCTCGTGTTCAGCGACTTCGAGGAGCTGCATGGCGACCGGATGTACGCCGACGACCTCGCGATCGTCGGCGGCCCGGCGCGGCTCGAGGGTCGACCGCTGATCGTGATCGGCCACCAGAAGGGTCGCGACACCAAGGAGCGGGTGCGCCGGAACTATGGAATGCCCAAGCCCGAGGGGTACCGCAAGGCGCTGCGGCTGATGCACCTCGCCGAACGCTTCGAGCTGCCCGTCGTCACGCTGATCGATACGCCCGGCGCCTACCCCGGGGTCGGCTCCGAGGAACGCAACCAGAGCGAGGCGATCGCCCGCAACCTCTTCGATATGTCCGGCCTCAAGGTCCCGATCCTGAGCGTCGTGATCGGCGAAGGGGGCTCGGGTGGGGCGCTCGCGATCGGCGTCTGCGACCGCCTGCTGATGCTGCAGTACTCGGTCTACTCGGTCATCTCGCCCGAGGGCTGCGCCTCGATCCTGTGGAAGAGCGCCGACAAGAAGGAGCTCGCGGCCGACGCCATGGGAATTACCGCCGAGCGCCTGGCGCGCGAGAAGCTGGTCGATGAGGTCATCCCGGAGCCATTGGGCGGCGCCCACCGCGACCTGCAGGCGATGGCCGAGTCGCTGAAGGCGGCGCTGATGCGGGCGCTCGGCGAGCTGTCCGGCAAGCCGGTCGAGCAGCTGCTCGAGGAGCGCACCCGGCGCTTCGCCTCCTTCGGCGCATTTCGCGCGGCTTGAGCGCGCGGGACCGCCCGTGCGCGCGAGCTGCCTGTGACGTTCTCCCCCGAGGTGCTCGCCCGGCACCTCGCGCCGCTGCTCGGCGAGTCGCGGCCGCAGAGCCTCGCGGTCGCGCTCTCGGGCGGGGCGGACTCCGCGGCGCTCCTTTACGCCGCCGCCGCGCTCGCCGGCGCCGACCCGGGGCTCAGGCTGCGCGCGATCCACGTCGACCACGGGCTGAGTGCATCGGGAGTACTCGCCGCCGCCGCTGCAGCGGTCGCATTCGCCGCGGGTGTGCCGCTCACCTCGCTCACCGTCGCACTCGACACCACGGGCGGAGTCAGCATCGAGGCCGCGGCCCGGGCAGCGCGCTATGCCGCGCTCGCCAGGACCCTCGTGCCGGGGGAGTGCCTGCTCTCGGCGCATCATAGGGAGGACCAGGCCGAGACGCTGCTGACGCAGCTGCTGCGCGGCGCGGGTCTCAAGGGACTCGCCGCGATGCCCCCCGCTGCGACGCTCGGCCGCGGGCGGCTGCTGCGCCCGCTCCTCGATGTGCCGCGGGAGGCGCTGCGGGCCTACGCACTCGCGGCGCGCCTGCCGTTCCGCGAGGACCCGATGAATACGGACCTCCGCTTCGACCGCGCCTACCTGCGTGCGCAGCTCTGGCCCAGCCTCACCGCACGCTGGCCCGAAGCCGCACGTACGCTTGCGCGGGCCGCCGGCCATCTCGCGCAGGCCCAGGCGCTGCTCGATGAGGCATCGGCAGGGGAGCTCGCGCGGCTCGCCCGGGGCCCGGCGCTCGCGATCGCGGGGCTCCTCACGCTGCCCCAGGCCCGCCGCGCCGAGCTCGTCAGGTACTGGCTCGGGCGCATGGGACTGCCGGCGCCGCCGGCGCGCCGGCTCGCGCTCATCGAGCGTGAGCTGCTGACCGCGCGCGGCACGAGCGGGCCCCGCATGGCGTGGGCCGGCTGCGAGCTGCGGTCCTTCGCCGGGCTCCTGTACGCATTCGCACCGCTCCCCGAGCCGACCGTCGCAGGCCAGGCGCTGCCCGAGGCGGGCTCCGCGCTCCCGCTCGGTGCGGAAGGCGCGCTCGGGACGCTCGAGGTCACCGCGACGCTCGGGGAAGGCCTCGCGCTCGTCCCGCACGCGACATGGACGCTCGCCTATCGCGCCGGCGGCGAGCGGCTCGCGCTCGCCCGGGGTGCGCCGCGCCGGGCGCTCAAGGACCTGTTGCGCGAGGCGCGACTGCCGCCGTGGGCCCGCGAGCGCGCGCTGCTGGTGAGCGGTGCCACGCTGGGCGCCGTGGTGCTGCCGCATGCGACCTGGGTCGCGGCCGAGCATGCCGCCGGCGCCGCCGAGCCCGGGCTCAGGCTCGCCTGGCGCGGGGCGCCGGCGGTGCTGATGCCGGCACCGGCCGCGAGCTGATGCGAACGGTTTCCCGCGCTGCGTTCATTGAGCGCGACAGCCCTTTCCGCTACACTGACCTCCCGTCGTATGAGGGCCTTGCCGAGGCCCTTTTTCGTTGCGCTGACTCATGACGGGAGCCCCCATGACACGCTTCGTGTTCGTCACCGGTGGTGTCGTGTCCTCGCTCGGCAAGGGCATCGCCTCGGCCTCGCTCGGCGCCATCCTCGAGGCGCGCGGGATCAAGGTCAGCCTCGTCAAGCTCGACCCCTACATCAATGTCGATCCAGGCACGATGAGCCCGTTCCAGCACGGCGAGGTGTTCGTCACCTACGACGGCGCCGAGACCGACCTCGACCTCGGGCACTACGAGCGTTACGTCCGCTACACGGCCACCCGCAACTCGAACTTCACGACCGGGCGGATCTACGAGCACGTGATCGCCAAGGAGCGGCGCGGCGACTACCTCGGCGCCACCGTGCAGGTGATCCCGCATATCACCGACGAGATCAAGCGCTGCATCCGGCTGGGCGCCGGCGATGCCGACGTGTGCATGGTCGAGATCGGCGGCACGGTCGGCGACATCGAGTCGCTGCCATTTCTGGAGGCGATCCGCCAGATGGGCGTCGAGCTCGGCCGGAACAACGTCGCGTTCATGCACCTCACGCTCGTGCCGGTGGTCGGCGGCGGGGAGATCAAGACCAAGCCGACCCAGCACTCGGTCAAGGAGCTGCGGGGCATCGGCATCCAGCCGGACGTGCTGCTGTGCCGCTGCCGCGAATCGCTGCCCGACGAGCAGCGCCGGAAAATTGCGCTCTTTACCAACGTCGAGGAGCGCGCCGTGATCTCGGCGGTCGACGCCGACGACATCTACCGGATTCCGCTGCTGCTGCACGAGCAGGGGCTCGACGACATCATCGTCGAGAAGCTGCGCCTCAATGCGCCGCCGACCGACCTGGCCGAGTGGCGCGCCGTGATCGGCTCCAAGCAGCTGTCCGAGGCGAGCGTCAACATCGCGATGGTCGGCAAATACGTCCAGATCCGCGACTCCTACATGTCTTTGAATGAGGCGCTGACGCACGCCGGGCTCAAGACCCGCACCAGAGTCAAGGTGCATTACATCGAGTCGACCGACATCGAGAAGACCGGGCCCGGGTGCCTTGCCGGCATGGATGCGATCCTGGTGCCGGGCGGCTTCGGCGACCGCGGCATCGAGGGCAAGATCCAGGCGGTGCGCTACGCGCGCGAGCACTCAATCCCCTACCTCGGCATCTGCCTCGGCATGCAGGTGGCCTGCATCGAGTTCGCCCGCGACGTGCTCGGGCTCGCCGGCGCGAACTCGACCGAGTTCAACCGCGCGACCCCCGATCCTGTGATCGCGCTGATCACCGAGTGGCAGGACCGGGAAGGCGCGCGCCTGACCCGCAGCGAGCGCTCCAACCTCGGCGGCACCATGCGGCTCGGAGCGCAGCCGGCGCGGATCGAGCCCGGGAGCCTTGCGCGGGCGATCTACGGGCGCGAGGTCATCAATGAGCGCCACCGCCACCGCTACGAATTCAACAACACCTACCTCGACCGGATGCACGCCGCCGGGCTCAGCGTCTCGGCATTCTCCGAGGACGGGCTGGTCGAGATCATCGAGCTGCCCTCGCATCCGTGGTTCATCGGCGTGCAGTACCACCCGGAGTTCACCTCGACCCCGCGCGATGGCCACCCGCTGTTCCAGGGTTTCGTCCGCGCGGCACGCCAGCACCGCGCGATGCAGCTGCCGCAGGCGGCGAGCGCCTGAGCGTGCAGCTGCTCGGGTTCACGGTCGGGCCGTCGGAACCGCTGTTCCTGATCGCGGGGCCGTGCGTCGTCGAGAGCGAGACGCTGCAGGTCGAGGTCGCTGGCCGCCTCAAGGAGCTCACCGGCCGGCTGCGCGTGCCGTTCGTGTTCAAGTCATCCTACGACAAGGCCAATCGCTCGGCGCGCTCGAGCTACCGGGGCTTAGGGATTGAGACCGGGCTCGCGATCCTGGCCGAGGTCAAGCGCCAGGTCGGCGTGCCGATTCTCACCGACGTTCACGAGGACTCGCCGATCGCAGAGGTCGCGAGCGTCGTCGACGTGCTGCAGACACCGGCCTTCCTGTGCCGGCAGACCAACTTCATCATCAACGCCTGCTCGGCCGGGCGCCCGGTCAATATCAAGAAGGGCCAGTTCCTGTCGCCGTGGGAGATGCAGAACGTCGTCGACAAGGCGCGCTCGACCGGAAATACCGCGATCCTGGTCTGCGAGCGCGGCTTCAGCTTCGGCTACAACAACCTGGTCGCCGACATGCGCTCGCTCGCAGTCCTCAGGGCGACCGGCTGCCCGGTGGTGTTCGATGCGACGCACTCGGTGCAGCTGCCGGGCGCGCAGGGCACGTCCTCGGGTGGCGAGCGCGAGTTCGTGCCGGTGCTGGCCCGCGCGGCGGTCGCGGCGGGAGTGAGTGGCCTGTTCATGGAGACGCACCCCGATCCGGCGCGGGCGCTGTCCGACGGGCCAAACGCCTGGCCACTGGACCGGATGGAGGCGCTGCTGACGACGCTGCTCGAACTCGACGCAGCGGTGAAGCGCCGTCCCTTTGAGGAGGACCTGCTGCCACAGGCGAGGCGCCCAGACGCGAAGCCGTGAGCGCGATCCTCGAGTTTCGTGGCCGCGAGATCATCGACTCGCGCGGCGATCCGACCGTCGAGCCCGAGGTCGGAGCCGCGGCCCGCGACGCCGGAGCGGCGGCGTTTCCGGTCGCGATCCGCCGATGAGGCTGCGCTGCAAGGCGCCCCGGCGGTCGCAACGTACCGGCGGCGGTGCTATCCTCTTCTGCCCATGAGAGTATTCGCACTCGCGCTGCTGCTGGTTCTCGCGGGCCTCCAGTATCGCCTGTGGATCTCCGACGACGGGATCCGCTCCGTCGTGACGCTGCGCGCCAGCGTCACGGCCCAGTCCGCCGAGAATGTCGCGCTCGTGAGGCGCAACGATCAGCTCATCGCCGAGGTCAAGGATCTGAAGGAGGGCCTGGCGGCGCTCGAGGAGCGCGCCCGGAACGACCTCGGCATGATCGGCGCCAACGAAACGTTCTTCCAGGTGGTCGAGAGCGAGCCGCGCATCGCGACCGCGCCACCGCCGGCCGCCGAACCGCTGCCGATCCAGCGCACGTCGCACTGACGCGCCGGCGCGCCTGCGCTTGCCGTCCCCGACCTACTGGCTCGTGATGCCCGCCGCCGGCGCGGGGGAGCGGATGGGCGCAAGCGGCGCCGAGTCCCCCAAGCAGTACCGGATGCTCGCCGGGCGCACGGTCATCGAGCATGCGCTCGCGCCGTTCCTCGCCGATCCGCGCTGCGCCGGGCTCGTAGTGGCGCTGCGGGCCGGGGACACGACGTTCGGCGCGCTGGCGATCGCGGCCGACCCGCGGCTCCGCACCGTCACCGGCGGTGCAACGCGCGCGCTCTCGGTCGCCGCGGGCGTCCGCACGGTCGCCGCGGCGGTCGGGTCGTCCGACCCGTGGGTGCTCGTCCACGATGCCGCCCGCCCGTGCCTGCCGAAGGCGGATCTTGAGACGCTGCTCGCCTCGCTCCCGGACTCGCCCGACGGCGCCGTGCTCGGCGTCAGGCTCGCGGACACGCTGAAGCGCTCCGATGCGACCGGCCGGGTCGTCGCGACGCTGCCGCGCGAGGGCCTGTGGCGCGCGGCGACGCCGCAGGCGTTCCGGCTGCGACGGCTGCTCGCCGCGCTCGCGTCCGCGCCGTCGGCGACCGACGAGGCGAGCGCGGTCGAGGCGCTTGGCGACCGGCCGCAGCTGATCGCGGGTTCGCCGCTCAACGTGAAGCTCACGACCCCTGAGGACCTCGCGTTCGCCGCACTCATTCTCGCCGGAGGAAGGCCATGAGCCGCCTGAGAGTCGGATTCGGAGTCGACGTGCACGCCTTCGGGCCGGGCGAGGCCGTCTGGCTCGGCGGCGTGCGGGTGGCCCACGGCCGCGGCGTCCTCGCGCATTCGGACGGCGATGTGCTGTTGCACGCGCTGTGCGATGCGCTGTTGGGTGCGGCCGGGCAGGGCGATATCGGCCAGCACTTCCCGGACGGCGATGCCCGCTGGAAGGGAGTGGCGAGTACGGTGCTCTTGAGGGAGACGCTCGGGCGCGTGCGCGCGGCGGGTTTCGCGGTGGTCAACGCCGACCTGACGCTGCTCGCCGAGCAGCCGCGGCTCGCGCCGCATCGCGCCGCGATCCGCTCGCTCCTCGCGGCCGAGCTGGACATTGCGCCCGAGTGCGTGAACGTGAAGGCCACGACCACCGAGCAGCTGGGGTTCCTCGGCCGCGGCGAGGGACTCGCGGCCCAGGCGATGGTCCTGCTCGAGGCGCGTGGTTGACGACGGCGCGGCTGCGTGATGCCCGCGCGCTCGCGCTCGCGCCGCCGCGCGCGCACGGCGAGCCGCTGGGTGCGGCCGAGATCAAGGTCACGCCCGAGGATTTCGTGGTCGTCGAGCAGCTCGGCTTCGACGCCGACGGCGGCGCGGGTCACGTGCTCCTAAAAGTCCGCAAGCGCGGCCGGGACACGCTTGCAATCGCCCGCGAGCTCGCGCGCGTCGGCGATGTCCCGGCCCGCGACGTCGGTTTCGCGGGACTGAAGGACCGGCACGCGGTCACGACGCAGTGGTTCACCGTGCCGGCGCGCCGGCCCCTCGCCGACTGGCAGGCGCTCGAGGGTGAGGGCTACCGGGTCGAGGCGGCGCTGCCGCATTCGAGGAAACTGCGCCGTGGCGCGCTCAAGGGCAACGCCTTCCGGCTGACGCTGCGCGGCGTAGAGCTGCCTGCGAGCGCGATCGCCGCGCGTCTCGGGGTGCTTGCCGCCGAGGGCGTGCCCAACTACTTCGGCCCGCAGCGCTTCGGGCGCGACGGCGCAAACCTCGCCGCGGTCGAGCGCTGGTGCGCGGGCAGCGAGCTGCCGCAGGGCCGGGACGGGCGCGCGTTCGTCTACTCCGCGGCGCGCGCGCTCGTGTTCAACGCGGTGCTCGCACGGCGGGTGTCGTCGGGCACCTGGAACCGGTTGCTGCCCGGGGAGTTCGTCAACCTCGACGGCCGCAGGAGCTGGTTCGTCGCCGCCGCCGTCGATGCCCTGCTCGAGGAGCGGCTGAGCCGGCACGACATCCATCCGACCGGACCGCTCGCCGGACGCGGCGCGACCCCGGCCGGGGAGGCGGGCGCCATCGAGGCGGAGGCGGCGGGAGGATTCGCGACGCTGAACGAGCGGCTCGCCTCCGCCGGCCTCGAGGCCGGCCGGCGGTCACTGCGACTCATGCCGGCCGGGCTTCGGCATACACTTGCCGGGAACGAGGTCACGCTCGAGTTCAGCCTGCTGGCCGGCGGCTACGCCACGGTCGTGCTCCGCGAGTTCGTGGAGAGCGAGCCACTGCAGGGAGAGGGCGCCGATGATTGAACAGCACGACGACGGACAGATCCGGACGCTCAAGCTCGCGCGACCGCCCGTCAATGCACTCGACAGCGACCTGATCGCCGCGCTCGATGCGGCGGTCGCCGCCGCGCCCGGCGAGGGCGTGCGCGGGCTCATCCTCACCGGCGCCGGCGGGCGGTTCTGCGCCGGCCTCGACGTCCAGCAGCTGGTCGCGCTCGAGGAGCGCGGGCTCAAGGACTTCCTTCAGACCTTCGTCGCCTGCTTGAGGCGCCTCGCCGCGGCGCCGATCCCGATCGTCGCGGCGATCAACGGCCACAGCCCTGCAGGCGGGGCAGTGCTCGCGCTCTATTGCGACCACCGGATCATGGCCGCTGGCGAGTTCCGGATCGGCCTCAACGAGGTCCAGGTCGGGCTCTGTCCGGGCCCGATGATCCACGCTGTCCTGGTGCGCTGCGTCGGCGCGCGCACCGCCGGGGAGCTCCTCCCGGCGGGCGCGCTGCTCGAGGCGAGCCGGGCGCTCGAGGTCGGCCTGGTTGACGAGCTGGCACCGCTCGAGGCGGTCGAATCGCGGGCCCACGCGTGGCTCGGAAGGATGCTGGCGCTGCCGCCGCAGGCCTATGCGGCGACGCGCGCCGTCGTGCGCCGCGACTTGGTTGCAATTATGCAGGGCGTGGGAGCGGCGGAGCTCGAGCTGATGGCCACGGCCTGGAGCTCGTCCGAGACCCGCGCGACGCTGCGCGCGCTGATCGAGAAGCTCGGCCGCAAATGAGGGTTCAGCGCGCGAGCAGCACGTAGACGGCGCCCGTCCCGCCGTCGCGGCGTGGCGCGGAGGTGAACGCCAGCACCGCGTCGACCTTGCGGAGCCACACGTTGACGGCGTGCTTCAGCACCGGTCCCCCGGGCCCAGACCTCAGGCCCTTGCCGTGTATGACCCGCACGCAGCCGAGCCGGCGCCTGAGCGCCTCCGCCAGGAACTCCCGCAGCGCATCGCGCGCGGCGTCGGCGCCGAGCCCGTGCAGGTCGATCTCGTCGCCGACGGCGAACTCGCCACGCCTGAGGCGCGTCATCAGGCGTGGGCTCACGTGCGCCCGGCGGAACAGGAGTTCATCGCCGCTCTCGACCAGCAGCTCGCCCGGCCCGAGCTCGAGGCTCTCCTCGAGCACACGCCGCTCGTCCCGGCGCCTGAACACCGCACGAGCGGGCGGGCGTGGTGGCGCGACCGGCGCGGCCCGCGGCTTGAGCGGCCGCACGTCCTTGACCGCCTCGCGAAACTCGCCCGCCTCGCTCGGCTGCTCGGCGGGCCTGCGCGGTCGCATCGCCGCTCCTCACATTCGCTCACGGGCTTTTAGTATAGTCATTGGCTCTTGCGCATGAACATCCTGCTCAGCAACGACGATGGCTGGCGCGCCGACGGCCTGCGCTACCTGGCCACGGCCCTCGCGGGTCTCGGATCGCTGACGGTGGTCGCGCCGGACCGCAACCGCAGCGGGGCGTCGAACTCCCTCACGCTCTCGGCGCCGCTCAGGGTCGTCGAGTCGGATGGCCCCTGGTATGCGATCAACGGCACGCCGACCGACTGCGTGCACCTCGCGATCTCCGGGTTCCTCGCCGACGAGCAGCACCTCGTCGTGTCCGGCATCAACGACGGCGCGAACCTGGGCGATGACGTGCTGTACTCGGGGACCGTCGCGGCGGCGATGGAGGGGCGCTTCCTGGGGCTGCCGAGCATCGCGATCTCGCTGGTGGAGGAGGGCAGGCGCAACTTCGCGACCGCGGCGCGCGTCGCGCGCGAGCTGATCGAGCGCCTCACGCGCGCGCCGTTGCCGCAGGCGGCGCTGTTCAACGTCAACGTCCCGGACCGGCCGTACGATGAGCTCGCCGGGTTCAGGGCCACCCGCCTCGGCGTGCGGCACCGCTCCGAGCGCATCGTCCGGGCCGAGGATCCGCGCGGTCGGCCTGTGTACTGGGTCGGCGCGCCGGGCGGCGGCCAGGACGCCGGCCCGGGGACGGATTTCCATGCGATCGCGCAGGGCTTCGTGTCCATCACGCCGCTGCAGATCGACCTGACGCGGCACGGCGCGCTCGCCGACCTCGATGCGTGGCTCGGGGACGTCAATGGCTGATGCGCGCATGACCGGCATCGGCATGACCTCGGCCCGCACGCGCGAGCGCCTCGTGCAGCGACTGCGCGAACAGGGCATCCGCGACCCGCAGGTGCTCGATCGCATCCGCAACGTCCCGCGGCACCTGTTCGTCGACGAGGCCCTCTCGAGCCGCGCCTATGAGGACACGGCCCTGCCGATCGGCTTCGGCCAGACGATCTCCCAGCCCTACGTCGTCGCGCGGATGACCGAGGCCCTGCTCGGCACGTCCGGCCCGCTGCACAACGTCCTCGAGATCGGCACCGGCTGCGGCTATCAGACCGCGATCCTCGCGCCGCTCGTCGGGCGCATCTCGACGATCGAGCGCGTCAAACCCCTGCTCGACCGCGCCAAGCTGCTGCTGAAGGAGCTGGGCTTCAAGAACGTGCGTTTCAAGTACTCGGACGGCAGTGCCGGCTGGAAGGCGCACGCGCCCTACGACGGAATTCTGGTCGCGGCCGCGGCGCACGCCGTGCCACCGGCCCTGCTGCAGCAGCTCGCGCCGAACGGCGGCCGCCTCGTGCTCCCGATCGGGCCCGACGGCAGCCAGGAGCTGATTCGGATTACCCGCCGCGACGACCACTTCCTGCGCGACAAGGTGCTTGCTGGCGTCACCTTCGTGCCGCTCGTGGGCGGCACCGGCTGAAAGTCAGCCGTGGCCGGTGCGGGGCGAGCGCGCGCCATTCGCGCGACAGTCCTGGCCGCGCTTCTAGGCCTCGGCCTCGCCGGCTGCGGCGCTCCGAGTCGTCCGCCGGCGCAGACCTACGTCGTCCGGGCGGGCGATACGCTGTACTCGATCAGCTGGCGGCACGGTCTCGACTACCACGAGGTCGCGCGCCTGAACGGCATCGGCGCCGACTACCGGCTCGCGATCGGGCAGGTGCTGCGACTGACGCCGGGCGCGCCTCTCAGGGTCCCGGCGCGGACGAGCGCAGCGCTGCCCGCGCCGCTGCCCGTGACCGCCGCGCCGCACTGGGTGTGGCCCGTCGATGGCAGGCCCGCCGGGACCATTCGGCAGCCGGCCGGCGGCATCGGGCTCACGATCGAGGGCGCGGAAGGCGCCGAGGTGCGCGCGGCGGCGGCGGGCAAGGTCGTCTACACGGGCGATGGGTTGCGGGGCTACGGCAGGCTCGTCATCATCAAGCACGACGAGGCGTGGCTGACGGCCTACGGTTACAACCGCGCGGTGTACGTCGCGGAAGGTGAGACGGTGCAGTCGGGCCAGCGGATCGCGGCGATCGGCGACGGGCCGGATCACCGCCCGATGCTGTATTTCGAGATCCGGCTGAACGGCCGGCCGGTCGATCCGGCGACCCAGTTGCCGGCGCGCCATTGAGCGCGCCTCAGGCCGCGGGCGGCGCGGGAAAGATCACGGCGAGGGCGACCGGGCGGTCCTCAGCGAGCAGCACGTTGTAGGTCCGGCAGGCGGCGCCGAGATCCATGACCTCGAGCCCGACCCTCGCCTCGGCCGCGCGCGCGAGCACCGTCCTCGCCGGGAACTCCTGCCGGGCTCCGGTCGCGAGCAAGACGACCTCGACGCCGAGCGTGAGCACGGGCTCGAGCAGCCCCGCGTTAAGCTCCGCGACCGACCGCACCGGCCAGTCGCGCACGATGCTCGCAGTGATGATGGCGCTCTTGACGACGACGCGGTCTTTCAGGCGCACGGCGCCTTCCGAGTAGCCGAGAATGGCGTGCGGGGCGGAGCGGGGTTCGTGGGCGAGTGGCATGCGGTCAGGTCAAGGGATTCATGACGTCATTCTACGCGGCCGTCACCGATCTTCCCGTGCCAGAGGCGGCCGACTCCGCGGCCGTTGCACCGCTCCCGCGCCTTCCGGCCTTGGAGCGGCTGCTGGCCCGCGGTGAGCGTCAGCCGGCGACCCCGGACTGGCGGCGCTGGGCGCTCGCAACCGCAGGGCTCGCGGCTCCACCGGGCGACCTGCCGCTCGGACGGCTGCTCGCCGTCGCGCACGGGCTTCACTCGACCGCACCCGATGACACCTGGCTCGCGGCGACCCCGGTGCACCTGGTGGCGGGACTGACGCGCGTTCAGCTCGATCCGGCGGGGCCGGTGGCGCTTGGGGCGACCGCCGCCGCGGAGCTGGCCGCGCGCTTCGCGGCCGAGTGGGGAGGAGAGACGTGCGCACTGCATGCCACCGGCCCGCACCTCGTGCTCCGGCACCGCGGTGCGCTTGAGCTCGCAACCGTCGACCCGGAACTGCTCGCCGGCCGCGACATCGCGGCCGCGCTTCCCTCGGGCCGGGATGCGGGACCGATTACGCGCCTGATGACGGAGCTGCAGATGTGGCTCCACGCGAGGCCGCCCGCAGCGACCAGGCGCCCGGTCAACGGACTGTGGCTGTGGGGCGCGGGCCGCGGGGCGCTCAATGGCGCGCCACGCTGGCCGGTCCTCGAGTGCGCGGATCCCTATCTTGGTGCTGCGCTTCACTGTCACCCGGGCACGGCGGATCGCAGCGCGCGCATCGTAAGGTGGCATGCGCTCGATGTGCTCGGGCGCGGCGAGCCGTTCGTGTCGGTGGACGCAGCGTGGTTCGCTCCGCTCGGCCGGGCGCTCGCGACCGGTGAGCTCGATCGCGCCGAACTGCACCTCGGGGCGATCACGTGCCGTCTCTGGCCACGCCAGAGGTTTCGCGTCTGGGTCAGGCCGCGGCCGTGGTGGGAGATCGCCGCGTGAAACGCCGGCCCATCGAGCGACGCCCGATCCCGCCGGAGGTGACGCTCCCGGCCTCGCTCCACCCGGTGCTCCGGCGGATCTATGCCGCGCGCGGCGTCTCCTCGGCCGAGGATCTCGAGCTCGGCCTCGAGCGGCTGCTCCCGGTCGGCACGCTCGACGGCGTGGAGCAGGGCGCCGAGCTCCTCGCGCGCCACGTGGCTCAGGGACATCACATTCTCGTGATCGGCGACTACGATGCGGACGGCGCCACCGCGAGTGCGCTCGTCGTGCGCACCCTCAGGCGCTTCGGGCATGCCGCTGCCGGCTACCTCGTGCCTGACCGGTTTCGCTTCGGCTACGGACTGACCCCCGAAATCGTCGCACTCGCCGCCGAGCGCGGGCCTGCCCTGATCGTGACCGTCGACAATGGCGTATCGAGTCTTGAAGGCGTTGCGGCCGCGCGCGCGCGCGGCATCGATGTGCTGGTCACCGACCATCACCTGCCGGGCCCGGTGCTGCCGCAGGCCTCGGCGATCGTCAATCCCAACCTCGAGGGCGCGCATTTCGCGAGCCGCGCGCTCGCCGGGGTCGGCGTCGCGTTCTACGTGCTGCTCGCGCTCGGCCGCCGGCTCGGCGTGCCCGCCGCCATCGCCGCCGAGTTCCTCGACCTCGTCGCGCTCGGCACCGTCGCCGACGTCGTGCCGCTCGACCGGAACAACCGGGTGCTCGTTGAGGCGGGACTGAAGCGCATCCGCGCCGGGCGCTGCGTGCCCGGAATCGCCGCGCTCGTCGCGGTCGCCGGCCGCCGGCTTGCCGACGTCGGCACGACCGACCTCGGCTTCTTCGTCGGGCCCCGCCTCAATGCCGCCGGGAGGCTCGAGGACATGTCGATCGGAATCGAGTGCCTGCTCACCGACGACCCGGAGCGCGCGCGCGAGCTCGCCGCGCGTCTCGATCGGCTCAATGCCGAGCGCCGCTCGATCGAGGCCAGGATGCAGCAGGAGGCGCTCGCGATCGTCGCGCGGCTGAACCTCGAGGAACCTGGCGCGCGACTGCCCGCGGCCCTCAGCCTCTACGATGCCGACTGGCACCCCGGCGTCGTCGGCCTCGTCGCGGCCCGCGTCAAGGAGGACGTCCACCGCCCGGTGATCGCGTTCGCCCCCGCCGAGGGCGGCCTCGCGCGCGGATCGGCGCGCTCGGTCGCGGGCATCCACGTGCGCGATGCGCTCGAGGCGGTCGCGACGCGCCACCCCGGGCTCATCGACAAGTTCGGCGGACACGCGATGGCGGCGGGGCTGACGCTGCCGGTCGCGCGCCTGCGCGAGTTCGGCCGGGCTTTCGCGCTGGAGGTGGAGCGACGCGCCGCACCCGGGCTCCTCGACGGGATCCTGCTGACCGACGGGGCCCTCGCCGCCGCCGAGATGACGCTCGAGCTGGCCGAACGGCTGCGCGCGGCAGGGCCGTGGGGCTCGGGATTTCCGGAGCCGACCTTCGATGGGGAGTTCAGCGTCGTCGAGTCGCGGGTGCTCGGCGAGCGGCACCTCAAGCTCTGGGTCCGGGCGGAGCCGAAGGCCGCGCCGCAGGAAGCGATCGCGTTCGGGTGGCTCGCGAGGACCGGCGCGCACGTCCCGCGCCGGGATGCGCGCGTGCGCCTCGTGTACCGGCTCGACGTCAACGAGTACCAGGGGATCCGCCGGCCGCAGCTGCTGATCGAATACCTGGAAGGGGCGTGACGCGCCGCATGCTATGATCCGCGGCGATTTTCGCACTGCGCCCACGCCATGCACGCCGATGTCACGCCACTCGTCGCTCCACTTCGCCGCCAGCTCAAGGATCTCGGGGAACGCCTCGCCTCCTTGAGGGGGTATCTTTGAGTACGAGCGCAAGAGCGAGCGGCTGGCCGAAGTAAGCCGCGAACTCGAGGATCCGAAGATCTGGGACAACCCCGACAGGGCGCAGGCGCTCGGCCGCGAGCGCGCGCAGCTCGAGGACGTCACGGGCCGGCTCAACAGGGTGCGCGACGGGATTGCCGGCGCCGCGGAGCTCCTCGAGCTCGCCGAGACCGAAGGCGAGGCCGCGACGATCGCGGCACTCGCGCGCGATGCCGGCAAACTCGAGTCCGAGGTGCGCCGCTTCGAGCACGAGCGCATGTTCCCCGGGCCCATGGACGCGCACAGCGCCTACCTCGACATCCAGGCCGGCGCGGGCGGTACCGAGGCACAGGACTGGGCGCAGATGCTGATGCGGATGTACCTCAAGTGGGCCGACGCCCACGGCTTTCGCGTCGAGGTCATGGACCAGAGCGAGGGCGAAGTGGCCGGCATCAAGGGCGCCTCGCTCCGGGTCGAGGGCGATCACGCCTACGGGTGGCTGCGGACGGAGACCGGCGTCCACCGGCTCGTGCGCAAGTCGCCGTTCGACTCCGGCAACCGCCGCCACACCTCGTTCGCCTCGGTGTTCGTCTCCCCCGAGGTCGACGAGGACATCAACATCGAGGTCAACCCCGCGGATCTTGAGGTCGACACCTACCGCTCGAGCGGCGCGGGCGGCCAGCATGTGAATAAGACCGAGTCGGCGATCCGGATCAGGCACATGCCGAGCGGCATCGTCGTCGCCTGCCAGAGCGAGCGCAGCCAGCACAAGAACCGCTCCACGGCGATGAAGATGCTGAAGGCGAAGCTCTACGAGCTCGAGTTCAACAAGCGCAACGCCGCCGCCAAGGTGCTCGAGGATTCGAAGTCCGACGTCAGCTGGGGCAACCAGATCCGCTCGTACGTGCTCGACCAGTCGCGGATCAAGGACCTCAGGACCAACGTCGAGGTCGGCAACACGACGGCGGTGCTCGACGGCGACCTCGACCAGTTCATGGAAGCGAGCCTGAAGCAGGGGCTGTGACGATGACCGACGCCGCGCATCCCGGACTCGCCGACGAGAACAAGCTGATCGCCGAGCGGCGCGCCAAGCTTGCGGCGCTGCGCGCGGCCGGCCAGGCGTTCCCCAACGACTTCCGTCGCGATGCGCACGCGGGCGACCTCGCGCGCGCCTTCGGGGACAAGCCCGCCGAGTGGTTCGGTTCCCACCCGACCCGGGTGCGGGTCGCCGGCCGGATGCTGGCCAAGCGCGACATGGGCAAGTCGAGCTTCGCGAACCTGCAGGATTCGAGCGGGCAGATACAGCTGTTCCTGCAGGCGAGTGCGCTCGAGGGCGACTACGCGGCGTTCAAGGACTGGGACGTCGGCGACATCGTCGGGGCCGAGGGCCTGCTGATGCGCACGCGGACCGGCGAGCTGTCAGTGCGGGCCGAGCACCTGCGACTGCTCGTCAAGGCACTGCGGCCGCTGCCCGACAAATGGCACGGGCTGACCGACACCGAGGCACGCTACCGCCAGCGCTATGTCGACCTGATCGTCAATCCCGCGAGCCGCGCGGTGTTCGAGCTCAGGACCCGGATCGTCGCGTTTCTCCGGCAGTTCCTCGACGCCAGCGGATTCATGGAGGTCGAGACGCCGATGATGCAGCCGATTCCCGGCGGGGCGGTCGCGCGACCGTTCGTCACGCATCACAACGCGCTCGACCTCGACATGTACCTCAGGGTCGCCCCGGAGCTCTACCTGAAGCGGCTCGTGGTCGGCGGGTTCGAGCGCGTCTATGAGATCAACCGCAACTTCCGCAACGAGGGCCTCTCGACGCGCCACAATCCCGAGTTCACGATGCTCGAGCTCTACCAGGCCTACGCCGACTACCGCGACTTCATGGATCTCGTCGAGCGGATGCTGAAGGGCCTCGTCGACAGCGTGCTCGGCACGCGCCTGCTCGACTACCAGGGTACGCCGGTCGACCTGGGCCCCGCGTTCCGGCGGGTGACGATCGAGCAGCTGCTGATCGAGCACAACCCCGGCATAGACCCGATGAGCCTGCGCGACGCCGGCTATCTGTGCCGTGTCCTCGATGACCGGGGGATCGCCCACGATCGGTCGGACAGCCCGGGCAAACTGCAGATCGACCTCTTTGACAAGACCGTCGAGCACGCGCTCGTGCAGCCGACGTTCGTCTACGCCTACCCGACCGACGTGTCGCCGCTGTCCCGCTGCAATGATTCCGACCCGTTCGTCACCGACCGCTTCGAGTTCTTCGCCGCCGGCCGCGAGCTGGCCAACGGGTTCTCCGAGCTCAACGATCCCGAGGAGCAGGCCGCGAGGTTCAGGGCGCAGGCCGCGCGCAAGGATGCGGGCGATGCCGAGGCGATGTACTTCGACGCCGACTACGTGCGGGCGCTCGAGTATGGTCTGCCGCCGGCCGCGGGCCTCGGGGTTGGCGTCGACCGCCTCGTGATGCTGTGCGCGAACGTGCCCTCGATCCGCGACGTGCTGCTGTTCCCGCAGCTCAAGCCCGAATCCTGACCCGGCCGCGCGGTACCCGGGCCGGCGTCACTGCGCACGCGCCCCCGGGGACCGCCCTCAGCTCACGGCGTACGGGAGTGAGGCGGGCTCGAGACCCGCGCCGGCCGCGGTCTGGAGCGGCTGGTCGCGCGCCTCGAGGTTGACAACCGCGAGCAGCTCCACGCCCGACTGCGCGGGCGCGGCCCGCACGACCTCGCCGACCTTGGTGCCCTCGAGCGTGAGCGGCGCGCCGGGCTCGGGGATTGCGGTGAGATTGGCGCTCCGGTAGCGGAACATCCGGCGCTTGATCCGCCCGAGGTTCTGCGTGCGCGCGACGATTTCCTGGCCCGTGTAGCAGCCTTTCGTGAAGCTGATCGCTCCGACGAGGTCAAGGTTCAGCATCTGCGGCACCCACTGCTCGGTGGTCGCGCCGACGACGCTCGGCTCGCCGGCGCGGATGGCGGCGAGCTCGAACGCCGCGGGTGAGGCGGGCGTCACGCCCGGGGCGAGGCGCGCGGCGAGCGCAGCGGCCGGCCCGATCAGCACCGCACGATCGGTGAGCCGCAGAAGGCTCAGGTCCGCGCTCAGGCGCTGGTGGGCGGCGCCTCGCGCCGCGCCGAATGCGGCATCGAGCTCGCCAGGCGACTCCGGGACGACCGCCGCGACCGCGAGCGCCTCCCCGGGAAGCGAGAGTGCGACCTTCGATCGCAGCACGAAGCGGCGCAGCCGCTCGAGCAGCGCCTGGGCAAGCTCGGCCGGCACCACGACCACGATCGCCGCGTCGCGTTCGACGAGGCTCGTGAGCGCGAGCACGCGCCCCTGGGGCGAGAGAAACGCGCCGGAGACGACCGCCTCGGGAGTCAGCCCGGCGACGTCCTGCGTCAGCTGCCCCTGCAGAAAGCGCGCGCGGTCGGCCCCTGAGATCTGGAGCGTCGCGCGGGTGGGCAGAGGACAGAGCATCATGCGAACGCAACTCCGGAGGACACGCAGCAGGATTGTCGCCGGCGCGGGCATCGCTGTCACAGGAAAACATCGGTGCCTCGCGGCGCCGAACGACCCAATTGCCCGAATCACAAGGGTTTTAAGCTGGTGCTGCACCGCCGTAATGTGGCACTATCGGCGGTGATGCCGACGAAGGACGCCACTCCCACCGACCTCGCGCAACCAGACGCCCAGCCCGTGCCGGGAGCCGAGGCGCGCCCGGGCCCACCCCTGCCGCACACCGCCGCGCCGACTGCGCGCGAGATTGGCGGGCGCGACGGGCCCGATCCCACGCGCTTCGGCGACTGGGAAAAGGCCGGGCGCTGCATCGATTTTTGACCGGAGTCGCGGCCGCGCGGCGGACCGACTGATGCCGACCGGTGCCAGCCGGCGCAGACAGGCAACCGAGGACGCTGAACAGATGGCCACTCGCTCTCGTCCCCTGTCGCCGCACCTGCAGATCTACCGCCCAACGCACACGATGGTGCTGTCGGTCCTGCACCGCGCGACGGGGCTCGTGCTCGCGCTCGGTCTGCTGCTGTTCGCCGCCTGGCTGCTCGCGCTCGCGGCGGGACCGTTGGCCTATACGCAGCTGACGCGCCTCCTCGCCTCGCCGCCCGGTCGGCTGTTGCTGGTCGGCTTCCTGTTCGCGTACTGCTACCACTTCACGAGCGGCATCCGCCACCTGGTGTTCGACACCGGCCGCGGCCTCGAGCGGCGCGCGGCGCGTCACTCGGCATGGCTCGTCGTGGTCGTCTCGCTCGCGCTTGCGGCCCTGAGCCTGTGGGCGATGCTGCGCGTCGGGGGATCACCGTGACGCTCAAGACCCCGCTCGGGCGCGTGCTCGGCCTCGGCGCCGCGGGTGGCGTGCAGCACTGGTGGCTGCAGCGCGTGGGCGCGGTCGCGCTCGCCCCGCTCGGCGCATGGTTTGCGATTGCGCTCTTGTCGCTGCCCGACCTGCGTTACGCGACGGTGCACGCCTGGCTCGCCGAGCCCGTCCACGCGGTGCTGATGCTGCTGCTCGCACCCGTCGCCATGCACCATTCATGGATCGGCGTCACGATCGTGCTCGAGGACTACGTGCACGGGATGCCCGCCAAGCGCACCGCGCTGCTCGTCGCCCAGCTGTTGCACCTGCTCCTCGGCGTCGCCGCCGTGTTCGCGATCCTCAAGGTCTCGCTCGGGAGCGCGGCATGAGCGAGTACGACTTCATCGACCACACCTTCGACGTCGTGGTCGTCGGCGCGGGAGGCGCGGGCCTGCGGGCGACGTTCGGCCTTGCCGAGGCGGGCCTCAATGTCGCGACCATCAGCAAGGTGTTCCCGACGCGCAGCCACACGGTCGCGGCGCAGGGCGGGATCTCCGCCGCGCTTGGCAACATGGGCGAGGACGACTGGCGGTTCCACTTCTACGACACCATCAAGGGCTCCGACTGGCTGGGCGACCAGGACGCGATCGAGTACATGTGCAAGGAGGCGATGAGCGCGGTCATCGAGCTCGAGCACTACGGCGTGCCTTTCTCGCGCACCGACGACGGGCGCATCTACCAGCGCCCCTTCGGCGGCATGACCACCCACTACGGAAAAGGCATCGCGCAGCGCACCTGTGCCGCCGCCGACCGCACCGGGCACGCGATGCTGCACACGCTCTACCAGCAGTCGCTGAAGCACGATGCGACATTTTTCTCCGAGTACTTCGCGCTCGACCTGATCATGGAGAACGGCGCGTGCCGCGGGGTCGTTGCGCTCGATCTCGCCGAGGGCCGGCTGCACCGGTTCCGCGGCCACACCGTGATCCTCGCGACCGGCGGCTACGGGCGGGCCTACTTCTCCTGCACCTCGGGCCACACCTGCACGGGCGATGGCGGCGGGATGGTGGCGCGCGCGGGGCTGCCGCTGCAGGACATGGAGTTCGTCCAGTTCCATCCGACCGGCATCTACGGCGCCGGCTGCCTGATCACCGAGGGCGTGCGCGGCGAGGGCGGGTATCTGACCAACTCCAAGGGTGAGCGCTTCATGGAGCGCTATGCGCCGAACGCCAAGGACCTCGCCAGCCGCGACGTCGTGTCGCGCTCGATGACGATCGAGATCCGCGAAGGCCGCGGCGTCGGGCCGCATGCCGACCACATCCACCTGCACCTCGAGCACCTGGGAGCGGAGGTGATCAAGGAGCGGCTGCCCGGAATTGCCGAGACGGCGCGCATCTTCGCCGGCATCGACGTCCACAAGCAGCCGATCCCGGTGCTGCCGACCGCGCACTACAACATGGGCGGAATCCCGACCAGCGTCCATGGCGAGGTCCTGACGCTGAAGGACGGGGATCCGGAGAGCGTCGTGCCGGGCCTGATGGCGGTGGGCGAGGGCGCGTGTGTGTCGGTGCACGGCGCGAACCGGCTGGGCTCGAACTCGCTGCTCGACATCGTGGTGTTCGGCCGGGCCGCGGCACGCCACGCGGCGGGTGCGATCAAGCCCGGCACCTCGCACCGGGCGCTCGCCAAGGACGCGGGCGATGCAACGGTTGCACGCCTCGACCGAATCCGGCACTCGAAGGGTCCGCGGCCGACGGCCGAGATCCGCCTCGAGATGCAGAAGATCATGCAGGCCGATGCCGCGGTGTTTCGCAGCGGCGCGACGCTGGACGAGGGCTGCAGGAAGCTCGCGCGCACGTTCAGCTCCTTCGCCGACGTCGGCATCACCGACCGCACGCTCGTCTGGAACACCGATCTCATAGAGACGCTCGAGCTCGACAACCTGCTGCGCCAGGCGATGGCGACGATCCGCTCGGCCCAGAACCGCACCGAGAGCCGGGGCGCCCACGCCCGCGAGGATTTCAAGGAGCGCAATGACAGCGAGTGGCTGAAGCACACGCTGTGCTGGGTCAATGACGAGGGGGCCGCGCGCATCGACTACCGGCCGGTGCACCTGCGCACCCTGTCGGGCGAGGTCGAGACGGTTCCGCCGAAGCCCCGCACGTACTGAGACGCGACGGCGCGTCCCACAAAGGTCGACATACATGGCTGAGTTCTTGCTGCCTGCCAATTCCCGCTACACGGACATCCCTGGGCGTGTGCATCGGGCCCCGGCGGGCGCCACGCGCGTCAGGACGTTCCGGATCTACCGCTTCGACCCCAGCAGCGGCGAGAAGCCGCGGGTCGATTCCTACGACCTCGACCTCGACCGCTGCGGCCCGATGGTTCTGGACGCGCTGCTCAAGATCAAGAACGAGATCGACCCGACGCTGACGTTTCGCCGCTCGTGCCGCGAGGGCATCTGCGGCAGCTGCGCGATGAACATCGACGGGCTCAACACGCTCGCCTGCACCAAGGAGATCGGCGAGGTCAAGGGCGCGGTCCGGATCTTCCCGCTGCCGCACATGCCGGTGGTCAAGGACCTGGTGCCGGACCTGACCAACTTCTACGCCCAGTACGCGGCCGTCAAACCCTGGCTGCAGACGCGCACGCCCGCGCCGCCCGACCGGGAGCGGCTGCAGAGCAAGGAGGACCAGGAGAAGGTCGACCGGCCGTCGGCCTGCATCCTGTGCGCCTGCTGCTCGACCAGCTGCCCGAGCTACTGGTGGAACAGCGAGCGCTACCTGGGTCCCGCGGCGCTGCTCGCCGCCTATCGCTGGATCGTCGATTCGCGCGACGAGGCCACCGGCGAGCGCCTGGACCACCTCGACGATCCGTTCCGGTTGTATCGGTGCCACACGATCATGAACTGCACCGAGGCCTGCCCGAAGGACCTCAATCCCGCGCGCGCGATTGCCGAGATCAAGAAGCTGCTTGTCGAGCGGCAGCACTGAGGCGGACCTTGGCCGGTCCCGCCCAGGATGCGAGCAAGCTCCGCTGGCGCTGCCGGCGCGGCATGCGCGAACTCGACGTGCTGCTCGAGCGCTACCTGAAGGAGCGGTGGCCGGACGCGAGCCCCGGGCAGCGCGCGGCGTTCGCCGCACTCCTCGAGCTCCCCGATCCCGACCTCGCCGCACTGCTCCTCGGCCAGACCGTGACGCCCGTCGCCTCCCTGGCCGAGGTGGTTGCGGACATAACCCACAGCAGCCGCCGCGAACTTTCCACCCGGACCCCGGTCTATGAAGTCGACTCTGCGGGCGATCGCCGCCCAGGGTCGGATCCGTGAACGGCGAGGCGGGTGCGGAAAGTGATCTGTCGCTCGTCAGCCGGGTTCAGCGGGGCGAGAAGGCAGCGTTTGACGTGCTGGTCCTGCGGTACCAGCACAAGGTCCTGAAACTCGTAATGCGTTACATTCGCGATGCGATGGAAGCCGAAGACGTGGCCCAGGAAGCCTTCATCAAGGCCTACCGGGCGCTGCCGGCCTTTCGCGGCGAGAGCGCCTTCTACACCTGGCTCTACCGGATCGCGATCAACACTGCGAAGAACACCCTGGTCTCGAGCAAGCGCCGCCCGGTCGAGTACAACCTCGACCTGCAGGACCCGGAGCAGTACGAGATGCAGGGGCGCCTCACCAACGGCGAGACCCCCGAGCACCTGGTGCTCACCGACGAGATCCGCGAGACCGTCAACGGCGCCATGGCGGAGCTGCCGGAGGACCTGCGCACGGCAATCGTGCTGCGCGAGATCGATGGCCTCAGCTACGAGGAAATCGCCGCCGCAATGGATTGCCCGGTCGGCACCGTCCGGTCCAGAATCTTCCGCGCGCGCGAAGCCATCGACCGCAAGCTGCGCCCGATTTTTGCCGCCGGCCTCGGCCGGCCTGAGGAATGACATATGCTGAACGCCCCCGTTCCGGCTCGGCTCGAGCAGCGGCCATGAGCGAGATCATCAACGATCAGCTGTCGGCGTTGATTGACGGCGAGCTGCCCGCGAGCGAGACGGCGCTGCTGCTGCGGCGCCTCGCGGATGAGCCGGTGCTGCAGCAGCGCCTCGCGCGCTACTGTGCGTGCGGGGAGGTGCTGCGCGGCGTTCGCGCCCGGGCGGACTTTGCACTGCGCGTGAATGCGGCCCTGATCGCGGAGCCCGTGCACCGGCCGGTCGCGAGTGCCCGTTGGGCGCTGCGTCGCTACCTGACACCGCTCGCAGGTCTTGCGATCGCCGCGACCGTGGCGGGGGCCGCGATCCTGGTGCTCGGGCGCAGTCCGGCCCTCGACACCCGCCCGGCTGCGCTCGCAAACCTCGCCCCGTCGGCGCCCGTGACGGTCGCCCCGCCAGCCGCAACGGCGCGGGCCTCCGTGCACCGCGCCGCGACGCAGGGATCGTTCGCGGCACTGTCATCGCCCGCAGGGTCGGAGCCGGCGAGCTACGTCACGCCCGCCGCCCGCCAGGGCCTCGGGGTGATCCCGCGCGCCGAGCTCGCGAACTACGTGGTCGCACACTCCGAGGTCAGCGCCTCGCTCGGCATGCGCAGCGTCCTCACCAACCTCGTGGCCGACGAGCCGGCCGTAGGCGCCCCACCGCCATGACCGAGGCGCGCGTCGGCCGGGGCGCCTGGCGCGCCTGGCTGGTGACGGGTGCGGCGCTGTTTGCGCTGCCGGCGCTCGGCGATGACGAGGCGCGCCGCTGGCTCGCCGGCATGACCGAGGCGCTCGCGTCCCGTACCTATCAGGGCGAGTTCCTGCATCTCGCCAATGGCCACGTCGAGAAACTCCGAATCCTGCACCGGGTCAAGGACGGGCGGATCATGGAGCGGCTCGTGAGCCTGTCGGGCAACGGCCGCGAGGTCGTCCGCAGCGATGCCGAGGTGCAGTGCTACCTGCCCGACGAGCGCAAGGTCGTGGTCGAGTCGCGCGCCGACCACGGGCCGCTGCTCGGGACCCTTCCGACCTTCGACAACAACCTCGAGGCCAACTACCGGCTCGAGATGGGCGGCCGCGCGCGCTCGGTGATCGGTCGCGCCGCGCGCATCGTCGCGGTCACCCCGCGCGACGGCTACCGCTTCGGCTACCGCGTCTGGATCGACGAGGAGACTCGGATGCCGGTGCGCACCGACCTGTGCGATGCGCAGGGTGCGGTACTCGAGCAGGTGCTGTTCACCTCGCTCAAGGTCGGCGGCGTGCTGCCGGACTCGGCGCTGCGGCCCGGCGTGCAGGCGGACGGCTACACCTGGGTGCATCAGGCTGCGAGCAATCGCGGCAACCGCGCCGACGAGCTGCCGTGGCGGCTGCTGCAGCTGCCGCCGGGGTTCCGGGTCAGCTCCTCGGGCGAGCAGCTGCTGCCCGGCAATGATCGGCCGGTGACGCACCTGGTGCTGTCCGACGGCCTCGCCTCGGTGTCGGTATTCATCGAAGGTCCGCCCGCAGCACCGCGCCGCCAGACCGAAGGCCAGGGCCGGGTGGGCTCGGCCTTCGCCTACTCGACGATCGTCGGCGGCCACCAGGTCACGGCCGTGGGCGAGGTGCCCCCGCAGACGGTCGAGTACATCGCCTCGGGCGTGACGCCCGCTGCCACGGTGCGTGCGCAGAGCGCGCTCGCGCCGGCGCCCGCGCCACTGCCGCGGCCGTGAGCCGCCTGGCGCTCTACTCGCGCGACGGCTGCCATCTGTGCGAGCAGATGCTTGCCGAGCTCGCGCCGTGGGCCGCGAGCCGCGGCCTGGCCGTCGAGGTCCGGGACGTCGACGCGGACCCGCTGACCCGGCGACGTTATGGTCACCGCATCCCGGTGCTGACGCTCGACGGCGAGCCGGTGGCCGAGGGCGCGCTGGACCTTGCGGCGCTCGAGCGAGCCGCTCGCGCCGCCGGCTGAGGGCCGGGAGCGCAGGGCCCGACTGCTATAATCCTGCGGCTGGCCCCGCCGCGGTCGCCGGCAGGAGCCGCCGACCAGAATGCCGCCAATTCGCAATTTCTCGATCATTGCTCACGTCGATCACGGCAAGTCCACGCTCGCCGACCGCCTGATCCAGCTGTGCGGAGGTCTCGCACAGCGCGAAATGCACGAGCAGGTCCTCGACTCGATGGACCTCGAACGCGAGCGCGGCATCACCATCAAGGCGCAGAGCGTCACGCTCAGGTACCGGGCGCACGACGGCGTCGACTACCAGCTCAACTTCATCGACACGCCGGGCCACGTCGACTTCTCCTACGAGGTCTCGCGCTCGCTCGCCGCCTGTGAGGGTGCCTTGCTGGTGGTCGATGCGGCCCAGGGCGTCGAGGCCCAGACCGTCGCCAACTGCTACACGGCTTTGAACCAGGGGCTCGAGGTGCTGCCGGTCATCAACAAGATCGACCTGCCCTCGTCGGATCCCGCGCGGGTGATCAAGGAGATCGAGGAGATCATCGGCATCGAGGCCGGCGATGCGGTGCTGGTGTCGGCCAAGACCGGTGAGAACGTCGACGTGCTGCTCGAAGCCATCGTCGCGCGGATCCCGCCACCGCGGGGCGATGCCGCGGCGCCGCTGCAGGCGCTGATCGTCGACTCGTGGTTCGACAACTACCTCGGAGTCGTTTCTCTGGTGAGGGTGATGAACGGACGCCTGCGGCGCGGCCAGAAACTGCGCGTCTGGTCGACCGGGCGGGCGCACGAGTGCACCCGGCTCGGCCGTTTCACGCCCAAGCGGGTCGACAGCGAGGAGCTGGCGGCGGGCGAGGTGGGCTTCGTGATGGCGGGGATCAAGGAGATCGACGGCGCTCCGGTCGGCGATACGATCACGCTCGACTCCGAGCCCTGCGCCACGGCGCTGCCCGGGTTCAAGAGAATCCAGCCGCGCGTGTTCGCGGGCCTGTTCCCGGTCGCGGCCGATGACTACGAGCAGTTCCGCGACGCGCTGCAGAAGCTCAAACTGAACGACTCGGCGCTGTACTACGAGCCCGAGGTGTCGACCGCGCTGGGCTTTGGCTTTCGGATCGGGTTCCTGGGACTGCTGCACATGGAGATCGTGCAGGAGCGCCTCGAGCGCGAGTATGGCCTGCACCTCGTGAGCAGTGCGCCGACCGTGGTCTACGAGATCCTCACGACCGATGGCGAGGTACGCCTCGTCGACAATCCGGCCAAGCTCCCGCCGGTCGACCGGATCGAGGAAATGCGCGAACCGATCATCACCGCCAGCATCCTCGTGCCACCGGAGCACGTGGGCGGAGTGCTGAAGCTGTGCACCGACAAGCGCGGCGTGCAGAAGAAGATGCTGTACGTCGGCGACCAGGTCGCGCTGCAGTACGAGCTGCCGCTCGCCGATGTCGTGCTCGACTTCTTCGATCGCCTCAAGAGCGTCAGCCGCGGCTATGCGTCCTTCGATTATGAGTTCACCCGCTTCCAGGCCGCCAAGCTCGTCAAGCTCGACGTGCTGATCAACGGCGACCGCGTCGATGCCCTCTCGCTGATCGTGCACCGGGACAATGCCTACCAGCGCGGCCGCGAGCTGGTCGACAAGATGCAGGAGCTGATTCCGCGGCAGATGTTCGAGGTCGCGATCCAGGCGGCGATCGGCAGCCAGGTGGTCGCGCGCGCGACCGTCAAGGCACTGCGGAAGAATGTGCTCGCCAAGTGCTACGGCGGTGACGTCACCCGCAAGCGCAAGCTGCTCGAGAAGCAGAAGGAGGGCAAGAAGCGCATGAAGCAGCTCGGCACGGTCGAGATCCCGCAGGAAGCCTTCCTCGCGGTGCTGCAGGTCGGCAGAAAGTAGCGCCGCCGAGCCACCACTCCGGACACGGACCATCATGCCGATCATTCCCGATTTCTCGCTGTTGCTCGTCGTGCTCGCGCTGCTGACCGGCGTGATCTGGGGGCTCGACCAGCGACTGTGGCGGCCTGGGCGCGCCCCCGGCGCGCGCGAACCGGTGCTGGTCGAGTACTCCCGCTCGTTCTTCCCGATCATCCTGATCGTGCTGGTGGTCCGGTCGTTCCTGTTCGAGCCGTTCCGGATCCCGTCCGACTCGATGATGCCGACGCTGCTGGACGGCGATTTCATCTTCGTCAGCAAGTTCAGCTACGGACTCAGGCTCCCGGTGCTGAACGTCAAGGTGCTCAACACCGGCGAGCCGGCGCGGGGCGATGTGATCGTGTTCAGAAAACCGAGCGAGCCGTCGGTCAACTACATCAAGCGCCTGGTCGGGCTTCCGGGCGACCGGATCGAGGTACGCGGCGATGCGGTCTGGGTCAACGGCGAGGAGATCAAAGTGCAGGACGACGGCCTGTTTACCGAGGACCTCTGCTACCGCAACTTCCGCCAGGGGATCGAGCAGCTGGGCGCGCACCGGCACCGGATCATGTACTGTCCGGTCGAGCCGCGCCGCTACATGCGCGGCTGCACGCCGAAGAGGGACGCCAACGAGTGCGGCGCCGACCCGGCGCGCGCCGCCGGGCCCGCTGGCGATGCGGCCACCGCGCCGACCGGCGTCTATACCGTGCCGGACGGCCAGTACTTTTTCATGGGGGATAACCGCGACAACAGTGCCGACAGCCGCTTCCCGGAGCTCGGCTACGTGCCGGAGGCCAACCTGGTCGGCAAGGCGGTCCGCATCTGGCTCAGCTTCAACGGCTCGGCCGGACCCGCCTGGGGGCGGATCGGCAAAGCGATACGCTAATTACATCGAGGGGCTTAACCATGCGTCACACACAACGCGGCATCACATTCATCGGGCTCTGTGTCCTGGTCACCTTCGCCGGACTGTTCGTCTATGCCGGCATTCGCCTGTTTCCCATCTACGTCGAGTACATGGGAATCGTCAAGGCGATGGACAATCTCAAGGGCGGCGGCATCGACGGCGGCCTGTCGGAGCAGTCGATCCGGATGTCCCTCGCACGCCACTTCGAGATCGAGGATGTCAAGTCACTCAACTGGAAGGACGTGCAGATCAAGCGCGAAGGCCTCGGCTGGAACGTGCACGCGGAATACGACGCGACGACGCCATTCGTCGGCAACCTCAGCTTCCTCGCGCATTTTGACAAGACCGTGACCATCGCCGGTGCCGGAGGCCCGTGACCGGACGCCTGAGCTCCGACGTCGACTGGATTGCGGCCCGGCTCGGCTGGCGCTGCCGCGATGCGGCGCTCGTCGCGACCGCGCTGACCCACCGCAGCGTCGGCAGCACGCACAACGAGCGACTCGAGTTCCTCGGCGATGCGGTGCTGTCACTCGTTGTCGCCGAGCGGCTGTACCAGGAGTTTCCGGCGGCGAGCGAAGGCGAGCTCAGCCGCTACCGGGCGAGCCTCGTCAGCGGCGAGTCGCTCGCCGACATCGCCGAGACCCTCGAGCTCGGCGAGCGGCTGCGCCTCGGGCCCGGCGAGCTGCACTCCGGCGGCTTCCGGCGCCGCTCGACGCTGGCGGATGCCTTCGAGGCGCTGCTCGGCGCGATCTACCTCGATGGCGGCATGCCGGCACTGCGGCAGGTGCTCGAGCCGCTGCTCGCGCCGCGCGTTGCGGGCTTGAGGCAGATGCCCGCGGTCAAGGACGCGAAGACCCGGCTGCAGGAGTACCTGCAGGGGCGCGCACTGCCGCTGCCGCACTACACCGTCGAGACGATCACCGGCGAGCCGCACGAGCAGACCTTCACGGTGCTGTGCACGATCGCGGGCGAAGCGCGCAGCGCCGAAGGCATCGGCACCAGCCGGCGCCGCGCCGAACAGATGGCGGCCGAGGAGCTGCTCGCGCTGCTCGAGGCCGGGACAGGTGGCAGTTGAGCGAGCAGCCGACGCACCGTGCCGGCTTCGTGGCACTGGTCGGACGGCCGAACGTCGGCAAGTCAACGCTGCTGAACGCGCTCCTGAACCGCAAGCTCAGCATCGTCTCGCCGAAGCCGCAGACGACTCGCCACAGGATCGTGGGGCTCCTCAATCGACCCAGCTACCAGATCGCGCTGGTCGACACGCCGGGGCTGCACGTCGGCGCGCGGCGGATGCTGAACCAGTACATGAACCGCGCTGCGGCGAGCTCGCTCGCGGATGCCGACCTGGTCGGCTTCGTGGTCGAGGCGCTGAAGTTCACGGCCGAGGACGCGCGGGTCCTGCAGCGGATCACCGCTGCCGGCCGGCCGGCCATCCTGATCGTCAACAAAGTCGATCGGGCGCGGCCGCGGACGCGGCTGCTGCCGTACCTTGAAATGCTCGCCAAGCGCCACGCGTTCGTCGACATCGTGCCGGTGTCGGCACTCAAGTCCGACAACATCGCCCGCCTGCCGGACATCTTCGCCGCGCACCTGCCCGAGTCCCCGGCGCTGTTCCCGCCCGAGCAGCTCACCGACCGCTCGGAGAGCTTTCAGGCTGCCGAGATCATCCGCGAGAAGCTGACGCTGCGGCTGCAGCAGGAGCTGCCGTATGGGCTCAGCGTCGAGATCGAGCGCATGGCCGACACCGAGGACGGCCGGCTCGAGATCGGCGCCGTGATCTGGGTCGAGCGCACCGCCCACAAGGCGATCGTGATCGGCGAGGGCGGCTCGCTGCTCAAGGAGGTGGGCCGCACCGCACGCTTCGACCTCAACCGGCTGTTCGGCCGGCGCACCCACCTCGAGCTGTGGGTCAAGGTCAAGGAAAACTGGGCGGACAGCGCCAGCGCCCTGAAGGCGCTCGGCTACGAGGGGCCGTAGCCGGCGCGCCGGCACGGACGCGATGAACCCGGCGCGGCGCGTGCTGCTCGAGCCTGCGTTCCTGCTCCACCAGCGAGATTTCCGCGACTCGAGCCGGATCGTCGAGTGCTTCGCGCGCGACCGCGGGCGCGTGTGCCTGTTCGCCAAGGGCGTGCGCCGCTCGGGCAGCTCGCTGTCGGCGCTGCTGCAGCCGTTCGTCCCGCTGCTGCTGTCGTGGTCCGGGCCGGGCGATGGCGGGACGCTGACGGCGGCGGAACTCATGGCTGCGCCGCTCGCGCTGCCCCCGCAGGCGCTGATGAGCGGCTTTTACCTGAACGAGCTCATCTTGAAGCTCCTCGCACGCGAGGACCCTCACCCCGAGATCTATGAAGCCTACTCGCTCGCGCTCACCGCGCTCGTGGCGCAGGGCGGTGAGAGTCGCGCGCTGAGGCTCTTCGAGAAGCAGCTGCTCGATGCGCTGGGCCTCGGACTCGACTACGCGCGCGAGGCCGGGAGCGGTGAGCCGGTCAGGCCCGACGCGTACTATCATGTAAGACCTGAGCGCGGGGTCGTGCGGGTCGCGGCCGAGCCGGATCCGGCGGCGGATTACCGCGGTCGCGACCTGTTGTCGCTCGCGGCCGAGGAGCTCGCCGACGCCGCGAGCCTCGCCGCCGCCAAGCGGCTGCTGCGCGAGGCGCTGGCCGGGCCGCTCGACGGCCGCGAGCTGACGACCCGGGCGGTTGCGCGCGCCGTCAGGAAGGGTCAGGCAGGGCCGGCCGGTGCGACCGAGTCCGCAGGCATGGCCGGGCGGGCCGGCAAAGAGGGTGCGTCACGATGACTCAGTATGCGAACAGCGCGCGGGATATCGCGCTCGGCGTCAACATCGACCACATCGCGACGCTGCGCCAGGCGCGCAAGGGCCGCTACCCGGACCCGCTGCTCGCGGCGCTGCTCGCCGAGCAGGCCGGTGCCGACAGCATCACGCTGCACCTGAGGGAGGACCGCCGCCACATCCAGGACCACGACGTCGAGCGCCTCGCCGCCTCGCTGCAGACGCACATGAACCTCGAGATGGCCGCGACCCCGGAGATGATCGCGATCGCGACGCGCCTGAAGCCCGCCGACGCCTGCCTCGTGCCCGAGCGACGCTCCGAGCTCACGACCGAAGGCGGGCTCGATGTCATCACGCAGCGCGCCGCGCTGACCAAGGCGGTCGCATCGCTCAGCGCCGCCGGCATCCGCGTGTCGCTGTTCATCGATCCGGATCCCGAGCAGATCGAGGCGGCGGTCGCGGTCGGTGCGCCGGCGATCGAGCTGCACACCGGTAGCTATGCCGAGGCGGCCGGCGAGCGCCGCGCCCACGAGCTGCACCGGCTTGCGAGCGCCGCCCGCAGCGCCGCGGCGGTCGGGCTCGCCGTCAACGCCGGCCACGGACTCGACTATGGCAACGTCGGCCCGGTGGCGGCGCTGCCCGAGGTCGTCGAGCTCAACATCGGCTACGCGATCGTCGGGCGGGCGCTGTTCACGGGGCTTGCGGCGGCGGTGAGCGAGATGAAGCGCCTCATGCTCGAGGCCAGGAGCGGATGATCTTCGGGATCGGGGCGGACCTGGTCGAGATTGCGCGGATCACGGCCACCTACCGGCGGTTCGGGCGGCATTTCGTCGAGCGCTTGCTGATGCCGGTGGAGCTGCAGGGCTTCGGGCGCCTCGGGAGCACCGAGGCCCGCGCGGTCCGGTTCCTGGCGCAGCGTTTTGCCGCGAAGGAAGCGATCGTCAAGGCACTGGGCACCGGCTTCGCGCACGGCCTGTGGGTGCGCGACTGCGGCATCGCGCCGAACGCCTGGGGCCGGCCGGAGGTCGTCTGGTCGCAGCGCGGGCGGGCGCTGCGCACCTCGCTCGGCGCCGGTCCCGGCCACGTGACGCTGTCGGACGAGGCCGGCATGGTGCTGGCGGTCGCGGTGCTCGAGTCGGCCGCCACCTCAGGCGCACAGCCCTGATGGCCCCGGGGTTCAGCGCAACGGCCGGGGTGAGTGCCAGTGCCGCCCGGGGAACCCGCCCGGCGCGCCGGTTCTGAGCACGCGTTCCGGGGCAGGCCCCGGCCCGTCGTGTATATTTCCTCGTATCCGGGGAGCCTTGCGCGCAATGCCGGGATCCTCGTCCAAAAACACCGGTTCCGACTGGTGGCGGCCGGAGTCATGGACATGTTCCCGCACACCGCGCACGCCGAATCGATCGCGGTCCTCGAGCCTCGCAGATGACGCTCGGCTGCCTCATGGTGGACGTGCCCGGGCGCTCGCTGCTGCCGGAGGACCGCGACCTCCTCGAGCACCCGCTGGTCGGCGGCGTGATCCTGTTCAGCCGGAACTTCGCGGACATCTCCCAGCTCGCGGCGCTGGTCGCCGAGATCCACGCCATCCGCCGCCCGCCCCTGCTGGTCGCGGCCGACCACGAGGGCGGCCGCGTACAGCGTTTTCGGTCGGATTTCACGCTGCTGCCGCCGATGCACCGCTTGGGCCGCGAATACGACATGGATCCGGCGCGTGGCCGCGAGCTTGCGCGCCAGGCGGGGTGGCTGATCGGCAGCGAGCTGCGTGCGGTCGGGCTCGACCTCGCGTTCGCGCCGGTCGTCGATCTCGACTATGGGGTGAGCGAGGCGATCGGCGATCGCGCCTTCCATTCGGACGCCGCGGTCGTCGCGCTGCTCGCGGGGGCCGTGATGGCCGGCATGCGCGAGGCCGGCATGAGCGCGACCGCCAAGCACTTCCCGGGGCACGGCGCGGTCGTCGCCGACTCGCACGTGGCGCTGCCGGTCGACCGGCGCGAGTTCGTGGACTTAGGTCCCGAGCTCACGCCGTACCGGCTGCTGATCGCGAACGGCCTCGCCTCCGTGATGACGGCGCACGTCGTGTTCCCGGCGGTCGACTCGCTGCCGGCGAGCCTGTCGCGGCGCTGGGTCAGCGACATCCTGCGCGGCGAGCTCGATTTCAAGGGCGCGGTGTTCACCGACGACCTCAGCATGGCGGGGGCCGCGGCGTTCGGCGGGGTGAGCGCGCGCGCCGAACTCGCCCTCGCGGCCGGCTGCGACATGCTGCTCGTGTGCAATTCGCGGCCAGCCGTGCTCGAGCTGCTGGGCACGCTCGATCCGGCGCCGCGGCCGGTGTCGGCGCTGCGCATCGCGCGCCTGCACGGCCACGGGCCGCCGCCGGGACTCGCGACGCGCGCGGCACTGCTGGCCTCGGAGCCCTGGAAAGCAGCGCATGCGGCGCTCGAGCGCTGCCGCGAGGCCCGCCCGGAACTGATGCTCGACGGGGAGGCGTCGTGAGCGCCGTGCCGCCCGACGTGCCGCTGGCGCTGCTCGACCGGCTGCCGGAGGCGATCGCGGTCATCGACGTGCGCCAGGCGGGCTTGCCGGTGGTGCTCGCCAACGGCGCACTCCAGCAGCTGCGCGGCCGGGGGCGCGAGGAGCTGTGCGCCCTTGGTCTCGCGGGCCTGCTCGGCGAGGCCGGCGGCGCAGCCCGAATGGCGGAGCTCGAGGGCCACATCGCGCGCGGCGAGTCGGTCACGGTCCGGATGACCTACCAAGGTGCCGCCCAGGGTTCGGGGAGCATCGACGTGCGCTTCGAGCCGCTGCGCGATGCAGCCGGCGTCGTGTCCCACTACGTGAGCTTCCACCAACCGGTCGCCGAGCCGCCGGGGGTGGAGCCTGCGCCGATCGTGCGCTCGCCGTTGCCGCGGGACGATCGCCTGACGGGCCTGCGGCATTCGGAGTTCTTCCACGAGCTCCTGCGGCGCGACTTCGCGATCGCCCAGCGCGAGGGGCGGGCGCTCACGGTGTTCGTGGTCGACATCGACGCTCTGGGCCGCTACAACGACACCTTCGGACGCGGGGCTGGCGATTCAGTGATACGGCGCGTCGGGCGCACGCTGCTCGGGAGCATGCGGCGCGCGAGCGATCTGGTGGCGCGGATCGAGGGCGGCCGCTTCGTCGGGCTGTCGACCGGAATGGACCTCGCCCAGGCCGTGCGCCACGGCGAGACGCTTGCCGGGCGGGTCCGCGAGCTGCACATGCATCACCCGCATTCCCCCGTGGCGCGGGTCGTGACGGTCAGCGTCGGCGTGACGCACCTGCAGCCTTCACCGCAGTCGACGCCGGAGCAGCTGCTGAAGGCGGGCTACCGCGCGCTCGATGCGGCGCGTGCCGCCGGCCGCAACCGGGTCGCGGCCACCGAGCCTGCCGGCTAGCGGCGGCGCTCAGCCGGACTCGACAGCACCGCGCGGAGCGGCGACCTCGATGATGACGCCGAAGGCCGGATGGTCGAAGTAGTGCCGTTCGCCGAACTTGATTCGGCGTCTCTCGCGCAGTGAGTACGTCGCGCCCTCGGGCACCGCCCCGCTCGGCGGCCGGTAGTCGATGTCGACGCCGAGGAACAGGTGCTGGCCGCGTTGCACGGCGATGGCGCCGGCAAGCTGCGAGTTGTCCGCCAGCAGGTCTTCGAGCCGCGCCGTGGTCCGGCCGTTCGGCGGCACGATCGCTTCCCAGGCCGCGTGCGCGAGCAGCGTGTAGCCGGCGCGGCGCGCGAGCGCCTCGGCGAGGCTCGCCAGCTGCCAGTCGGCATCCGGGAGCAGCGTGACCCGGCCGGGGATGGTCGCGGTCACGGGCAGGGGCCCCGCCGGCACGGCGGTCGGAGACGGGCCGGGCTGGCGAAACACGATGATCTCGACGTGGTAGCGGGCGCTGCCCGCAGGGGGCGGGGTATCGGCGAGTGCCGTCGGCACGGCCGACAGCGCCGCAAGGCCCAGCACCACCTGCCGGCGGGAGACACGCTCAACGGGCATGGCTGGCAGTGTAACGCATCAGGTTGCGCCGAGCGCCGCGAGGACCGCGCCGGCGGTTGCGAGCCGCTCCGCATCGCTCGAGCCGCGGCGCGTGAAACGCAGGCGCGCCGGGCCCTCGAGCCGGTAGATCCGCGGCTCTTTCTGCACGAGCTTGAGCACCGTCGCCGGCTCGACCCGGTGCTCGCTGCCGAAGTCGACGAGCCCGCCGAGCGGGCCGACGTCGAGACGCGTGAGCCCGAGCGAGGCCGCCCGAAGCTTGAGGCGCGTGATCCGCATCAGGTTCTGGATCGGCACCGGGAGGAGCCCGAAGCGGTCGATCATCTCGGCCTCGAGGTCGCCGAGCGCCTGGTCGTCGGGCGCGGCCGCGATGCGCTTGTACAGCACGAGCCGCAGATGCACGTCGGGCATGTAATCCGACGGGATCAGCGCGGGGATGTGCAGGTCGAGCTCGGGGCCCGCGTACAGCGGCCTGTCCAGATCCGGCTCCTGACCCGCCTTCAGCGCCTTGACCGCGCGCTCGAGCAGGTCGAGGTACAGGCTGAAGCCGATCTCCGTGATCTCCCCGCTCTGCTCGGCGCCCAGCAGCTCGCCGGCGCCACGGATCTCGAGGTCGTGGGTGGCGAGGGCAAAGCCGGCGCCGAGGTCCTCGAGCGACTCGATCGCCTCCAGGCGCTTGGCGGCATCGCCGGTCAGCGCGGCCCTGGGCGGCGCGATCAGGTACGCGAAGGCCCTGTGGTGGGAGCGGCCGACGCGGCCGCGCAGCTGATGCAGCTGCGCGAGCCCGAAGCGATCGGCGCGGTCGATGACGATGGTGTTGGCGGTCGGCACGTCGATGCCGCTCTCGATGATCGTGCTGCAGACGAGCACGTTGAAGCGGCGGTGGTAGAAATCGAGCATCAGACGCTCAAGGTCGCGCTCGCGCATCTGGCCATGGCCGACGCGGACGTCCGCCTCCGGCACGAGCGCGCGGATCTCCGCGGCGCGCCGCTCGATGGACTCGACCGCGTTGTGCACGTAGTACACCTGCCCGCCGCGGCGGATCTCGCGGATGATCGCCTCGCGCACCGTCGCCGCATTCCATTCGAGCACGAAGGTCTGCACCGCGAGGCGCTCGGCCGGTGGCGTCGTGATCAGCGACAGATCCTTAAGGCCGCCGAGCGCCATGTTGAGCGTGCGCGGGATCGGGGTTGCGGTCAGCGTCAGCACGTCGACGTCGGCGCGCAGCGCCTTCAGCCGCTCCTTGTCGCGCACCCCGAAGCGGTGCTCCTCATCGACGATCACGAGCCCGAGGTTTTTGAACTTGACTCCGGCCTGCAGCAGCCGGTGGGTCGCGACCACGATGTCGATCGTGCCGTCGGCGAGCCCGGCGAGCACGACGCGCGCCTCTTTGCCGGTGCGAAACCGGGACAGGTTCTCGATGCGCACCGGCCAGTCCGCGAAGCGGTCCGTGAACGTCTGCTGGTGCTGCTGCGCCAGCAGCGTCGTCGGCACCAGCACCGCGACCTGCCGGCCGGCCTGAACGGCCGCGAATGCGGCCCTGAGCGCCACTTCGGTCTTGCCGAAGCCGACGTCCCCGCAGACGACGCGGTCCATGGGCTTGGCCGTGGCAAGGTCGGCGAGCACGGCGCGGATCGTCTCGGCCTGGTCGTGCGTCTCCTCGAACGGGAACGCCGCCGCGAACGTCGCGTAGTCGCGCGCCGCCGGCGCCATCGCGGTGCCCAGCCGCGCCGCCCGCCGCGCATACAGGTCGAGGAGCTCTGCCGCGACGTCGCGGATCCTCGCGGCGGCGCGCTTCCTGGCCTTGGGCCATTCGCTGCCGCCGAGCTTGTGGAGCGGTGCGCTCTCGGATGGCGCACCGGTGTAGCGGGTCACGCGCGCGAGCGCCGTCACCGGCACGTACAGCTTGTCCCCGTCGGCGTACTCGATGACCAGGAACTCGTGGGGCTGGCCGTCGACGTCGAGCGTCTTCAGGCCCTGGTAGCGGCCGACCCCGTGGTCCTCGTGGACCACGGGCGCGCCGATGGTCAGGTCGCGCAGGTCCTTTAGGATCTGCTCGGGGTCGCGCTCGGCGCGGCGTCGGCGGCGTTCCTGCCGCGCGCGCTCGCCGTGCAGCTGCTCCTCGGTGACCAGCGCGAGGCCGGCGGCCGGCAGCACGAGGCCCGCGACCGCGGCCGAGACGGTGATCGCGAGCGAGGCGTCGTTCGCGAGGAACGCCGACCAGTCGGCCACGGCCTGCGGGAAGCGCTCGTGGGCGTGCAGCAGCTCGAGCAGCGCCTCGCGCCGCCCGGCCGACTCGGCCACGAGCAGGATCCGCCCGGCGAAGCCGTCGAGGAAGGCAAGCAGCGCGCCGGCGGCTGGCTCGGCGCGCGGATCGATCCTGAGCGGCGGCGGCGCGAGCGTCGGGTAGTTTCGAAACGGCGTGCCGCTGTCGGTCGCACCGACCGGCTCGACCTTGACCGCGGCGGCAGACACCCGCGGATAGGCGGCTAACAGCTGCTCGAGCTCGGCCGGTGGCAGAAAAACCTCGGCGGGATCCAGCAGCGGGCGCTCGAGGTCGTGGCGGCGCTGCTCGTGGCGCGCGGTGATCTCGTCCCACAGCGCGGCCGCGACCACGCCGGCCCCGCAGGTGTCGATGGTCAGCACCTGCGCCGGCAGGTAGTCGGCGAGGCTGGCGAGGCGCTCGAAGAACAGCGGCAGGTAGTACTCGATGCCGCCGACCGGCAACCCGTCGCTGACGCTGCGGTAGACCTGCGAGCGGGTCACGTCGCCCTCGAACCGTTGCCGGTAGCGGCGCCGGAACTCCCGGATCGCCTCCGGCGTCAGCGTGAACTCCCGCGCCGGCAGCAGCCGGATCGCGGGCAACCGCTCGCCCGAGCGCTGCGTATCCGGATCGAACACGCGAATGCTGTCGATATCGGTGTCGAACAGGTCGATGCGATAGGGGGTTGGGGCGCCCATCGGATACAGGTCGATCAGCGAGCCACGCACCGCGTACTCGCCCGGGGCGACCACCTGCGTCACGCTCGCGTAGCCGGCGGCTGCGAGGCGCCTGCGGAACCCCGCGAGGTCTAGCCGCGTGCCGGCAGTGAGGATGAGCGTGTGCGAGACCACGAACGCGGGCGGCGGCAGGCGCTGGAAGAGCGCATCGACGGCCACGACCACGATGCCGCGCTTGAGTGAGGCCAGCGCGGCGAGCGTAGCGAGCCGCTGCGAGGTGATGTCCGGATGCGGCGAGAACACGTCGTACGGCAGCGTCTCGTAGTCCGGCAGCGACACCACCGGGAGCGAGGGCCCCGCAAAGAACGCGAGCTCGCCGGCCAGGCGCTCGGCGTCGCGCGAGTTCGCACTGATCGCGAGCACCGGGCCGTGCCGCGCGCCGGCCGCCTCGACGCAGGCGAGGGCGAGCGCCGCGCCGTACAGCTGACCCCAGCGAACGACTGGGTCCCGCGGACCTGGCAGCAATGGATCGAGGGCGGGGATCACCGGGTACACGTACGCCGACGGCAATGGGCGGCCTGCCGGCGCCAGCGGCGTCGGAGACCTCGTGGGGCGCGAGGATACCGGGCGCGGGGCCGCCCGTAACGTGTGGCGACGGGCCGACCCGAAAAGGCCGGCTCCGGCCGGTCAGCGGGCGATCAGCCGCTCGGGGAGATCAGCACCGCATGGATCAGGCGGTCGTGCTCGAAGTAGACGACCATCGTGGGGTAGTCCCAGCGGGTGATCGGCGGCTGCCCGACTGCCGGGTAGCGCGAGATCGGCGCGCCATAGTGCTGCTCGATTGCGCTCATGCGCGTGCCATTCGCCGGCCGGTCGCCGGGAGGCGCTTCCGCGGCACGGACGGACGCCGCCGCGAGCACGGAGCCGAGTATCAGCGCCACACCCAAGAGCCGGACCGGATTCGAAGCTGTCGAGGCCATGGCAACACCTCCAGATGTTAAATATAGCACCGCCACCACCGGCGCGAGCCGTCGCACCGCCGCGCGAGGCACCAGGACCATGACGCGGTTCGCAGTTCTGAGTACCCATGGTCTAATCAGGGGATGATCCGGCCCCTCGAGCTGTTCGTCGCGCTGCGCTATGCGCGCTCGCGCGAGGCGGGATATTTCGTGTCGTTCATCACCTGGGTGTCGCTGGGTGGCGTCGCGCTCGGCGTCGCGGCGCTGATCACGATCCTGTCGATCATGAACGGTTTCGAGGCGGAGCTGCGCGAGCGGCTGCTGAGTCTGTCGGCGCACGCGACGCTGACCCGCGCCGACGGCGCGCCGCTCGATGGCGCGGCGCTCGCGGCCCGCGCGCTGGCGCTGCCCGGGGTCACGGGCGCGGCGCCCTTCGTCGAGCAGCAGGCGCTGATCACGCACGGCGAGGAGATGAGCGCGGCGACGCTGCGCGGCATCGATCCGACACGCGAGCCGTCGGTGTCGACGATCGACCAGGCGCTGCTGTCCGGGCGCCTCGCCGACCTCGTGCCCGGCGGCAACCGGCTGCTGCTCGGCCGGGTGCTGGCGTTCGAGCTCGGCGCGGCGGTCGGCGATGAGGTCACGGTCATGGTGCCGGCCGGCGCGCCGGACGGCGACATCACGCCGCGGATCCGGATGTTCACGGTCGCGGGACTGTTCGAGGTGGGACTGCAGGACCACGACAGCGTGCTCGCGCTCGCGCAGCTCGACGACGTGGCGGCGCTGCGCGGAGTCAGCGGGCCGACCGGGCTGCGGCTCAAGTTCGACGACGTGTTCGCGGCGCCACGCCGCGCGCCGGTGGTCGCGGCCGCGCTCGGCGGGGGACTGAGGGCGCGCGACTGGACGGTCGAGAACGCGAGCTATTTCCGCGCGATCCGCATCGAGAAGACGATGATGACGCTGATCCTGCTGCTGGTCGTCGCGGTCGCCGCCTTCAACATCGTCGCGACACTGGTCATGGTGGTGCGCGCCAAGCGCACCGACATCGCAATCTTGCGAACCCTCGGCCTCGAGCCGCGCGGCATCGTCGGCGTGTTTATCGCGCAGGGCGCGCTGATCGGCTGGCTCGGTACGGCGCTCGGCGTCGTGCTCGGTCTCGCGCTCGCCTCCAACGTCGAGCAGGTCGCGGCGTTCCTCGAGCGGGCGTTCGGCTTTCAGATCTTCGATGCCGATGTCTATTACCTGACGCGGATCCCGTCGCTCGTCGAGCCCGCGGACGTCGCGGTCGTGACGGCGACCGCGCTCGCGCTCACGCTGCTGTCTACCATCTATCCGGCACTTCGCGCCGCGCGCACGGAGCCGGCCGAGGCGCTGCGCTACGAATGAGCACCTGGCCGGCACTGGAGTCGCGGATTGCGGTGCGCTATCTGCGGGCGCGCACGGAGAACCGCTTCCTGTCCTTCAGCACCATCGTCGGCGCGCTCGGCATCGCGATCGGCGTGACGGTACTCATCGTCGTGCTGTCGGTCATGAACGGCTTCGAGGTCGAGCTTAAGGAGCGGATCCTGTCGATCGCCGCGCACGCGACGCTGAGCGGTGTCGACGGGCCGCTCGGCGACTGGCGGGAGGTCGAGGCCCGCGTCGTCAAGGAGCCGCACGTGCTGGCGGCGGCACCGTACGTCGAGGAGCGCGGCCTGCTGGCGCACGGCGGGCGGGTCAGCGGCGTGCTGGTGCACGGCGTCGTTCCGGCCGCGGAGCTCGGCGTTGGGAGCCTTGCCGAGCACGTGCACGGCGGCACGCTCGCAAGCCTCACACCCTTGAGCTACGCGGTGCTGCTCGGCAAGGGTCTCGCCGAGGAGCTTGGCGTGGGACCCGGTGACAGCGTCGTGCTCGCCGCCCCGCGGGGTACCGCGACGCCCGCCGGGGTCGTGCCGCGCGTGCGCCGGCTGCGGGTCACGGGCATCATCGAGTCCGGGCTCTACGAGTTCGACCGCAATGTCGCTGTGATGAGCCTCGAGGACGCGGCGCGGCTGTTCCGGCTGGGAACCGCGGTCACGGGCCTCAGGCTCAAGGTCGACGACCCGTATGCGGCAGGCCGGATCGTGCGGACGGTGGCGGTGGATCTCGGCGGAGGCTTCTACATCAGTGACTGGACCCGTCAGCATGCCAACTTCTTCCGCTCGATCGCCACCACCAAGTCGATCATGTTCGTGCTGCTCTTGCTCGTGATCGCGGTCGCCGCGTTCAACATCGTCGCGACGCTGGTGATGCTGGTCCGCGAGAAGCAGGGCGACATTGCCATTCTGCGCACGCTCGGCCTCGCGCCCGCGAGCCTGGTCGGCGTATTCGTGATCCAGGGGACGGTGATCGGAGCGCTCGGCACGCTGTCGGGCGTCGTGCTCGGGATCATGCTCGCCGACCACCTGACGGCGGCGGTCCATGCCCTCGAGTCGGTGCTACGCGTGACGCTCTTCGATCCGCGCGTGTACTACATCGAGCAGCTGCCGTCGGTCGTCAGCCACGCCGATGTGATCAGGATCGCCGCGACCGCCTTCATCCTCAGCTGCCTGTCGACGCTGTACCCGGCGTGGCGCGCGGCGCGGACTCAGCCGGCGGAGGCGCTGCGCCATGAGTGAGGCGACGCTGACCGCGGCTGCTGCGACGGGCCCGGTCCTGCGGGCCCGCGGGCTCGTCAAGGAGTTCCGTCAGGGACCGGCGCTGCTGCGCGTGCTCGCCGGCGTCGATCTCGCGGTCGGGCGCGGCGAGCGCATCGCGATCGTCGGCAGTTCCGGGTCCGGCAAGACGACGCTGCTGCAGCTGCTCGGCGGTCTCGACCTGCCGACCGCCGGTGAGGTCGAGATCGACGGGGAGGCCATGTCACGGCTGAGCGATGCGGCCCGCGGGCACCTGCGCAACCGCGCGGTCGGCTTCGTCTACCAGTTCCATCACCTGCTGCCGGAGTTCACGGCGCTCGAGAACGTCGCGATGCCGCTGCTGGTCCGGCGCATGCCGACCGCCGCGGCGTTCGCGAGCGCCAGGACAGTGCTCGGCCGGGTCGGCCTCGGCGAGCGCCTGAGTCACCGGCCGGCACAGCTGTCGGGTGGTGAACGCCAGCGCGCGGCGGTCGCCCGCGCGCTCGTGACCCGCCCGGCGGTCGTGCTCGCGGACGAGCCGACCGGCAACCTCGATGGGGCGAACGCCGAGCAGGTGTTCGGCCTGATGCTCGAGCTCAACCGCGAGTTCGGCGTCAGCCTCGTGATCGTCACGCACGATGAGCGGCTGGCCGCACGACTCGATCGGATCTTGGTGCTCAGCGACGGTCTGCTCGCCGAGCGACGCACCTGAGGCACTGCCGGAGCGGGGCAAGCTCTAGTATCATCAGCCGCTTACGGGGCAACGGGATCGGAACACGCGATGTGGGAGATCATCAAGGCCGGCGGTCCCGTCATGTGGCCGATCATCTGCTTGTCGATCGTCGCGGCGGCGATCCTGCTCGAGCGGCTGTGGACGCTGCAGGAGCGGCGCATCATCCCGCGCGAGCTGACCGGCAAGATCTGGAAGCTCGTCGAGAGCGGCAAGCTGACCGACCGGCACATCGCGGCGCTGGCGCAGAACTCCTGCCTCGGCCAGATCCTGGCTGCGGGTCTTGCCAACCGCCACCGGCCGCGCGAGTACATCAAGGAAGCGATCGAGGATACCGGGCGGCACGTGGTGCACGAGCTCGAGCGCTTCCTCAACATGCTGGGAACCATCGCGGCCGTCTCCCCGCTGCTGGGGCTGCTCGGCACGGTGATCGGGATCATCGTCGCCTTCAACGGGATCACCCATCAGGGCGTCGGCGATCCGAAGGTGCTGTCCGGCGGGATCGGCCAGGCGCTGATCTGTACGGCTGCCGGACTCATCGTCGCAATCCCCTCGCTGATGGGCTATCGGTACCTGCGCGGCCGGGTCGACCAGCTCGTGATCCAGATGGAGAAGGAGGCGCTGACGCTGGTGCAGGCGCTCGATGAGCAGCGCGACGTGCACTCGGTGCTCGAGCGCGAGCGCGACCGCCTGCGCGCGTCCGGCTCGGCGTCCGCCGCATGAACTTCGGCCGGCGCAGCCAGCTCGAGCCCGAAATCAACGTCACCTCGTTGATCGACGTGGTGCTCTTGCTCGTGATGTTCTTCATGGTCTCGACGTCGTTCGTCCAGGACGGGCGGCTCAAGGTGCGCTTGCCTGAGTCGAGCGCGAAGCCGGAGGAGCGCGCGCCGGATCCGGTGACGATCATCGTGGCGGTCGACGGCTCCTACCGGGTCAATGACCGCGCACTCGTCAACCGCAGCCCCGAAACGCTGCGCGCCGCGCTCGAGAAGCTGGCGCCGGGCGCCACGGGCCGGGCACTGACGATTCGCGCCGATGCGCGCGCGACCCACCAGGCGGTCGTGACCGCGATGGACGTCGCCGGGCGGGTCGGCTTCGCGCAGGTCAACATCGCCACCGTCAACCAGCAGCCCGGTGGCTGACCCCGCCGTCAGCGCCGCTGCGCGCAAGGACGCGCCGCTCGCGATCTACTGGCGGCTGCTTGGATACGCCAGACCCCACTGGCCGATGTTCCTGCTCGGGGTCTTCGGCATGGCGCTGTTCGCCTCGGTCGATACGGGAATCGCCTGGCTCGTCAAGCGTTTCGTCGACGGCGCCTTCGTCGCGCGCGATCCGCGCATGCTGGTGGTCATGCCGGCCGGGGTCATTGTGCTGTTCGCGGCCCGCGGCATCGGCGATTTCCTGTCGGTGTACGCACCCGGCTACGTCGGCCGCCAGATCGTCAAACAGCTGCGGGCGCAGCTGTTTCGCCATTACCTGGACCTCCCGACCGCGTTCTACGACCAGAACGTGTCGGCGCAGCTGCTATCCCGCCTGACCTACAACACCGAGCTCGTGTCGGAAGCGGCGACCAACTCGGTCACGGTGCTGATCCGCGACACGCTGACGATCGTGGGTCTGCTGGGCTGGCTCTTCTACAGTAACTGGCGCCTGACGGCTTTGGCGCTGATCGTGGCACCGTTGATCGTGCTGTTGATCCAGACCATCAATCGCGCGTTCCGCCGCTACGCGACCCGGATCCAGAACTCGATGGGCGATGTGACACGGGTCGCCAAGGAAGCGATCGAGGGGCACCGGCTGATCAAGGTGTTCAACGCCCAGGACCACCAGTCGAAGATGTTTCACGGGGTGATCGAGGCCAACCGCTTCCAGAACATGAAGCTGCTGCGCGCGCGGGGGATCAGTAACCCCGTCGTGCAGCAGATCGCGGCCTTCGCGCTTGCCGGCGTGCTGTACGCCGCGACCCGCAGCATCCAGCATGACGGCATGACACCCGGCGAGTTCGTGTCGTTCCTGACGGCGCTGTTGCTGCTCACCGCGCCGCTGCGGCGCCTGGTGCAGGTGTTTGGGCCCCTGCAGCAGGGGATTGCCGCCGGCCAGAGCGTGTTCGAAGTGCTCGACCGCCCGGTCGAACACGCCGGCGGTGACCGGCCACTCGCCGCGCGCGGCGAGCTCGAGTTCGCCGGCGTAACTTTTGCCTATCCGGGCAAGGAGCCGGCGCTCCGGGACGTCTCCTTCCGGGTCGGCGCCGGCGAGCGGGTCGCGATCGTCGGCCGCTCGGGCAGCGGCAAGTCGACGCTGGTGAGCCTGGTGCCGCGCTTTTACGACCCGCGCTCCGGGCAGGTGCTGATCGACGGAGTCGACGTGCGCGAGTACCGGCTGCGCGCGCTCAGGGACAACGTCAGCCTCGTCAGCCAGGACGTCGTGCTGATGAATGGCAGCGTGCGCGAGAACATTGCGTTTGCGACCGATGCGGCGGACGCGGCGGCGATCGAGCGCGCGGCGCGCGCGGCGCACGTGCTCGAGTTCACCGACTCCCTGCCGCAAGGGCTCGACACCGACGTCGGCGACCGCGGCGTGCTGCTCTCGGGCGGGCAGCGCCAACGCATCGCAATCGCCCGCGCGCTCCTCAAGGACGCGCCGATCCTGATCCTCGACGAGGCGACCAGCGCGCTTGACAACGAGTCGGAGCGGATCATCCGGGAGGCGCTCGAGAAGCTGATGACGAATCGCACGACGCTGGTGATAGCCCACCGACTGTCGACGGTCGAGAACGCCGACCGGATCGTGGTGCTCGAGCAGGGCGTGTTGACCGAGAGCGGCACCCATGCGCAGCTGATGGCGCGCGGCGGGGCGTACGCAGCGCTCTACCGGACGCAGTTCAACGCGTGATGCATGCGCGGCTGGCTCGAGCGGGTGTGGTTTGGCGGCGCGCGGGGCGGCGGTTGGCTGGTGCCGCTGGCGCTGCTGTTCGGCGCCGCGAGCACGCTCAGGCGCCATGCCTACCGCGCCGGCTGGCTGCCGCGGGTGCGCATCGGCCGGCCGGTCGTGGTGATCGGCAACCTCACGGTCGGCGGCAGCGGCAAGACCCCGCTCACCGTGTGGCTCGCAACGCAGCTCAAGGCGCGCGGGCTCAAGGTCGGCATCGTCATCCGGGGATATGGCGGCACAAGCCGCGGCCCGCTGCGCGTCGAGCCTGGCACGGACCCGACGCTCGCGGGCGATGAGGCCGTGCTGCTCGCGCGGCGCACCGGGGCTCCGGTCGTCGTTGGCCGCGACCGGGTCGCGGCCGCGCGGCTGCTCGCCGATGAGGTCGACCTCGTGATCGCCGACGACGGCCTGCAGCACTACCGGCTGGCGCGTGACCTCGAGATCGTGGTCGTCGACGGCGTGCGGCGCTTCGGCAATGGCCGGCTGCTGCCCGCCGGACCCCTGCGCGAGAGCCCCGCGCGCGCCGCCGACGCCGATTTCGTCATCGTCAACGGCGGTACGGCGCTGGACGGGGAGATCGCGATGTCGCTGCGGCCGGGCGATCTGGTGGCGCTCGGCTCCGGCGCGCGGCGTGCGGTCGCGGACTTCGCCGGCCGGCAGGTGCACGCGCTCGCCGGGATCGGTCATCCGGCGCGGTTCTTCGCGACGCTGCGCGCGGCGGGCCTGAACCCCATCGAGCATGCGCTCGCCGATCACGCGCCGCTCGCCCCGCCGGATCTCGAGTTCGGCGACGCACTCCCGGTGCTGATGACCGAGAAGGATGCCGTAAAATGCGCCGGGTTCCCGGACCGCGGGCGTTACTGGCTCGAGGTGTCGGCCGATATCGAGCCCGCAGGCGCCGAACGATTGCTCGCACGGCTCGCGGCGCTGGTGAGACCGTCGTAAGGATCGACAATGGACACGAAACTGCTCGACATTCTCGCCTGCCCGGTCTGCAAGGGGCCGCTCAGGTGGAGCCGGGAGACGCAGGAGCTCGTCTGCCGGGCCGACCGGCTGGCATTTCCGGTGCGCGATGACATCCCGGTCATGCTCGAGGAAGAGGCACGACGACTCGCGAGCGACGACGCGGTGCTGACGGCCTGATGTTCCGCATCGTCATCCCGGCGCGCTACGCCTCGGTGCGCCTTCCCGGGAAGCCGCTCCGGTTGCTCGCCGGGCGACCAATGATCGAGCACGTGCATGCGCGCGCCATGCTCGCAGGCGCCACGGACGTCATCGTCGCCACCGACGATGAGCGGGTCGCGGCCGCGTGCCGCGGCTTCGGCGCCGACGTCGCGCTCACCGACCCCGGTCACCCGTCGGGCACCGATCGGCTCGCCGAGGTCGCGACGACGCGCGGCTGGCCGGCGGATGCGATCGTCGTCAACGTTCAGGGAGACGAGCCGCTGCTCGCGCCGGCCAATGTCGCGCAGGTGGCGGCGCTGCTGGCCGATGAGCCCGCGGCCGCGCTTGCGACGCTCGCGACCCCGATCACTGCGCTTGCCGAGCTCGAAGATCCCAACCTCGTTAAGCTCGTGATGGACCGCGCCGGACGAGCGCTCTACTTCAGCCGTGCGCCGATTCCCTGGCAGCGCGACGCGGCCGCAGCCGCAGACCCGATCGCGCGCATCGCCGGCGCGTGGCGCCACATCGGGCTCTACGCCTACCGGGTGTCGGCGTTGAGGCGCCTCGGCTCGCTCGCGCCGACGCCGCTCGAGCGCGCAGAGCGACTCGAGCAGCTGCGTGCGCTCGAGCATGGTCTGCCGATCGCCGTTGCCGCAGCGCTCGCAATCCCGGGGCCCGGCGTCGACACGGAAGCCGACCTGGCCGCGGTCGAGCGGCTGATCCTGGCCGCTCGCCGCGGCTGACGCGCCGGTCTGACCCGCGCGGCGATTGACATGCAGGGCCCAGCGCGCACTCGCCCGAGTGCATCGTCACGACCACCGTGCGCCAGGCGACGCGCGTGACACGGCCCGCGCGGGCTCGCTACAATCCCGGGAGAACATGAGCACAAACAAGCAGATACGGATTTTATTTGTGTGCATGGGTAACATCTGCCGTTCCCCGACCGCGGAGGCCGTGTTGCGCCGGATCGCGGCCGAGGAGGCGGCGGAGCTTCGTATCGAGGTCGCCTCGGCCGGCACGCACGACTACCACGTCGGTGATCCGCCCGATCCGCGCGCGCAGGCGGCGGCGCGGCGCCGTGGGATCGACATGAGCCGGCTGCGGGCCCGACAGCTCGCCGCGGCGGACTTCGATGCGTTCGACTACCTGCTCGTCATGGACGAGCGCAACCTCGAGGACGCGCGCGCGCTCGCTCCGCAGCGGTTCCGGGCGCGGCTCGGCCTGCTCCTCGACTACGCCCCCGAGCTCGAGCAGCGCGAAGTCCCGGATCCTTACTACGGCGGCGCAGCCGGCTTCGAGGAGGTGCTCGACCTCCTCGAGGCCGCGGCGCGCGGCCTGCTCAGCGAGCTCCGCGCTCCCAGGAGCTCTCTCTGACGCCCGCGCCGGCGACGGCGCTCAGCCGCCCTGCGGCGTCCGATCGCTCGCCGGAGCCGTGTCGACGCCGTGCACTGGCGCCGCTGCCGGGGTTGGTACCGGCGGCGCCGGGCTCGCAGAGGGCCCGGGAGCGCCCGTGAACGCCGGTGGTGGCTCGTAGGGTGGTCGGTCCGGCATGGGCGGCTGCTCGACCGGCGCCGCGCTGGGCCGATACCCCTCGGTGCGCGTGAGGTCGAAGGCCGGCGGTTCTTGCGGCGCCGGCCGCGGTGGCGCGTGCTCGGAGGCAGTGCCGGCGGTCCGTTCGTAGTCCGCGACGTTGAGGGCAGGGAAACGGCCCGACTCGCCGATGTCCGGCAACCGATCCTGGAACAATTCCTGGCTCGTGCCCGGGGCCGTGGGCCCATTTCCGCCACCGCCACCACCGCGGCCCCGACGGCGACCCCGCCGGCGACCACGTCGTGGCTCCCCCCGGTCTTCGCTCGGCGCATCCGTCGCAGCTCCCGCCGGGCGGGCGGGTGCGCTCTCGGGCCCGCGCTCCTCGAATGCATCGCTCCGCGGCGGTGCCGGGCGCTGTTCGGCCCGCGGCGCGACATCGTTGCGCCGTGGCTCGTGGCGCTCGCCCTCGCGCGGATGGTCGAAGTCGCGCGGGCGGTCGCCGTCACGCGGCCGCTCCCCGCGCGGCTCCTGCCGTGGGCGGACATCGCGCCGCTGCCCGTCGCGCGCCTCGGGCCGCGGACCGTTGCGATCGGCGTCCGCGCGTCGCGGGTCGTGACGGTCGCCGCGGTCGCCCCGAGGGCGGTCGTCCCGCCCGCGGTCGCGGCCGCCGTAGCGGCTGCGGTGCTCGTGCCGCTCGTGGCCACGTCCGCCGCGATCGTCGCGGCGCGCAGGCGGCCGGTCGTGCCGCTCCTCGTGGCTGCGGCGCTCGGCCTCGGCCGGGGCCGGTGCATGCCCCGAGCCCGCGAGCCACACCCACAGGCGTTTCAGAGCACTCGGGCGGTACGCGGCCGTCGCGTGAGTCGGCGCAGCCGCCACGACCGCTGCCGGTTCCGGCGTTGGCGTCCACACGTTCGCCTGCACCGGTGCGGCTGTCGAGGGCATGATCGGCTGCACCGCGGGCGCCTCGGCCGGCTTCTTGGGTTCCGCGCTCGCAATCAAAATCTCCGCGGCCGGTTGCTCGGCCATCTGGTAGCTGGTCATCGAGTTCTCGGGCAGTGCCGTCTCGTCGTCGCGCACGCGCCTGAGCGCGTAATTCGGCGTCTGCATGTGCGGGTTCGGCACCAGCACGACTTCGACGCGGTTGCGTTCCTCGACGGTCCGCAGCCACTCTCGCTTCTCGTTGATCAGGAACGTCGCGACCTCGACCGGCAGCTGCGCGATGACCTTCGAGGAACGGTCCTTGCGGGCCTCCTCGCCGATCAGCCGCAGAATGGCGAGCGCGAGGGATTCGACGCTGCGGATCGTGCCGAGGCCAACGCAGCGCGGGCAGGTCATGTGCGTGGACTCGCCGAGCGAGGGCCGCAGGCGCTGCCGAGACATCTCGAGCAGCCCGAAGCGCGAGATGCGCCCGATCTGGATCCGCGCGCGGTCCATCCTGACTGCATCGCGCAGCCGGTCCTCAACCGCACGCTGGTTCTTGGTCGACTCCATGTCGATGAAGTCGATGACGATCAGCCCCCCAAGGTCGCGAATCCTGAGCTGCCGGGCGATCTCGTCGGCAGCCTCGAGGTTGGTATTGGTCGCCGTGGTCTCGATGTCCCCGCCGCGCGTCGCGCGCGCCGAGTTGATGTCGATCGAGACGAGCGCCTCGGTGTGGTCGATCACGAGGCTGCCGCCCGAGGGCAGCGTCACCTTGTGGGAGTAGGCCGACTCGATCTGGCTCTCGATCTGAAAGCGCGTGAACAGCGGCACGTCGTCCGTATAGAGCTTGAGCTTGCGCTGCGCCTCGGGCGGCATGAACCGCTGCATGTACTCCTGGCCGCGCTGGTAGGCGCCCGGGTCGTCGCACAGCGCCTCGCCGATGTCGTCGGAGAGGTAGTCCCTGAGGCTGCGGGCCACCGAATCGCTCTCCTGGTAGACCAGGAACGGCGCCGGGCGGTCGGCCGCGGCGAGGGCGATCGCCTCCCAGTTGGTGCGCAGATTATCGAGGTCCCACTTCAGCTCCTCCGTCGTCCGCCCGACACCGGCGGTGCGGACGATCGCGCCCATGCCCTCGGGGATCTCGAGCCCCTCCATTGCCTCGCGCGTGGCGTCGCGCTCCTCGCCCTCGATGCGGCGCGAGACGCCGCCGGCGCGCGGATTGTTGGGCATCAGGACTAGGAAGCGGCCGGCGAGGCTGACGAAGGTCGTCAGCGCCGCGCCCTTGTTGCCGCGCTCTTCCTTCTCGACCTGGACGACGAGGTCCTGGCCTTCGGCGAGGAGCTCGCGGATGTTCATCCGTCCGCCCTGCGGCTGGGTGCGGAAGTATTCCTTGGCGACTTCCTTGAGCGGCAGGAAGCCGTGGCGCTGCGCGCCGTAGTCGACGAAGGCGGCCTCGAGGCTGGGTTCGATCCGGGTGATCCGGCCCTTGTAGACGTTGCCTTTCTTCTGTTCCTTGGAGGCGATCTCGATCGACAGGTCGTAGAGCTTCTGACCGTCAACGAGGGCGACGCGCAGCTCTTCCTGCTGCGTCGCGTTGATCAGCATTCTTTTCATGGGCCCCTACTTGGGTGTGAGCGGGGGCCGATGCACTGGATGCGCGCTGGGCGCGGCGGAGCGTCGCGAACGATGCGAGGCGAGGGCTGCGAAACGATGTGTCGTCGTGAGCCATCTTCGAGATCGCGGGCGCCTTCCCGGTCGTCAGACCCGTGGGAACGCGCCCGGCCTGCATGCCTTCTTGAGCCCGTTGATCGGTCGACACGAAGCGCCCCGCTGTGGTGGGCGATTCGCGGGCGGCGTATCGCCGCGCATCCAAGTCATCGGCCGAACGATGATCCGATCACCCAAGACGGGCGACCCCGGACCAACTAATATGCGGTCGCCGCAACGCACTCCGCCGACCAGATCCGCCGTGGGTCCCTGGGGTGGACGATTCGAGATGCGAGAACCGCGCTGAGGCGCGAGCCACGGAACGCTTCGCATTGCCGTGCGCCACACGCCTGATGGAACGGCAACATACCAGAGCATTGTCGGTAAATCAATGTCTTACGAGTCGATCCCAGACAGCGCCCACACGCGGGCAAGTCGTGTCAGCCATGTCACCGTGGCGGCGGACGAGGCAGGCCAGCGGATCGACAACTGGCTGCTCAGGCGCCTGAAGGGCGTGCCCCGCTCGCGGATCTACCGGATCCTGCGCAAGGGCGAGGTGCGGGTCAACGGCAAGCGCGCCAAGCCCGACGCCCGCATCGCCGAGGGCGACACGGTGCGCCTGCCCCCGATCCGCACGGCCGAGGAACTCGGGCCCCGGCGCGTGCCGGACAGCCTGATCGCATCCGTCGAGGCCAGCGTCGTCCGCGAGGATCAGGACCTGCTGGTGCTCGCCAAGCCCGCCGGGCTCGCGGTGCACGGCGGCAGCGGGCTGTCGTTCGGTGTGATCGAATCACTCAGGGCCTCGCGTCCTTCGGAGACCCTCGAGCTCGTGCACCGGCTAGACCGGGACACGAGCGGGCTCCTGCTCGTGGCGCGCAATCGCCAGGCGCTCAGGACTCTGCATGCCCTGCTGCGCGAGGGGCAGGTCGAGAAACGCTATCTCGCGCTCGTCAAGGGTCCGTGGAACCTCGGCAAGAAAACGATCGAGGTGCCGCTCGCGACGCGCGCGCGCCAGGGAGGGGAGCGGGTCGTCCGGGTGCACGCGACGGGCAAGGCGTCGGCGTCGACGTTCACACCGGTCGACTTCTTCGGGCCGACGGCGACGCTGCTCGAGGTGAGCATCGGCACCGGCCGCACGCACCAGATCCGGGTGCACGCGGCGCACGCCGGTCATCCGGTTGCGGGCGACGACAAGTACGGCGACCGGGAATTCAACACGGCGATGCGCGCGCTCGGGCTCACGCGGATGTTCCTGCATGCCCAGCTGCTGAGTTTCGAGTGGCCGGGGTCGGGCAAGACGTTCTCGGTGAGCGCACCGCTCCCGCCAGAGCTCGCCGCCGTCCTCGAGCGCCTCGGCGAGGCGCGATCGCGGCGCGCCGGGCGCCACCGGCGATGATCCCAAGCCCCGGCGACGGATTCGGTCGGCGAGCTTAAGCGAGGAGCGGATCGAGCCCGGCGTCCTTCAGCGCCGCCGCGAGCCAGATCAGCGGCAGACCCACGAGCGCGGTCGGATCGCCCGTCTCGATCGACTCGAGGAGCGCGATCCCGAGGCCTTCCGAGCGAAAGCTTGCGGCGCAATCGAGCGGCTGGTCGCGGGCGACGTACCGCTCAATCTCCGCCGCCGAGAGCGTGCGGAACCGCACGTCGGTGCGGTCGGTGTGGCTCGCGAGCGAGCGCCCGGGTCGGGCGAGCGCGACCGCGGTGTAGAACACGACCGACCGGCCGCTCGCGGCCGCGAGCTGCGCGCGCGCGCCCGCAACGGTCCCGGGCTTGCCGAGCACGGTCCCACCGAGGGCAGCAACCTGGTCGGAGCCGATCACCAGCGTCTCCCGGTCTGCCAAGGCGACGCCCTCGGCCTTGGCGCAGGCGAGCCTGAGCGCGAGCCGTTCCGGGCTCTCACCGGCGAGCGGGGCCTCCTCGACGGCGGGATTGAGGACCTCAAAGCGCAGGCCCAGACGCTCGAGCAGCGCACGCCGGTAGGGCGATGTCGAGGCGAGAACCAGGCGGGGCGGGCGGGCAGACATCGCGGCTTCCTGGCGTCGGCGTCGGCGCTTGCAAATCAAGGCGTTGCAGATGGGATCGCTTTGACACCGCTGGGCGGCGTCACTATGATACGCGGCCCTATGGCGAGGCCCCTCCAGGACCCGCTGGACGTGGGGCAGCTCGCGGCCCAGCGTATCCGGCTCGAACGCGATTTTCCGCTCGGCGGATTCGTGCGGCTGCGCGACAGCCTCGCGCGACCGGACGGGCAGGCGGCGGTGGAGTTTCGGTTCCACGCCGCGGGCGCGTACCCGGCGCTCGAGGGGGCGGTGCGGGTTCGGGCCTGGCTCGTGTGCCAGCGCTGCCTCAAGGAGTTCCAGGCCGCGCTCGAGTCCCCGGTGCGCGTCGCGTTCGTCGCCCGCGATGCCGAGGCCGGACGCGTGCCGGATGCCTATGATGCGGTGATCGCGCCGGGCGGGCGCCTGGCGCTCGAGGAGTTCGTCGAGGAGGAGTTGCTGCTGGCGTTGCCGCTGGTGCCGATGCACGCCTCGCCCGCGGAGTGCGCGCTCGAGCTCGCAACGGCCACCGCCGATGGCGAGGCCGATGCGCCACCGGCCGCCCGGCCGACGCAGCGTCCGTTCGCCGAGCTCAGGGATCTGCTGAAGCGTTGAGTCTTAGGAGCAAGTCATGGCCGTTCAGAAAAGCAGGAAGACGCCGTCCAAGCGCGGCATGCACCGGTCGCACGATCACCTGAGCGCGCCGGCGCTGTCGATCGACCCCACCTCCGGGGAGACGCACCTGCGCCACCGGGTCAGCCGCGACGGCTACTACCGCGGCAAGAAAGTGATCGAGACCCCGGTCGAATCGGCCGAGGAATAGAGCGCCCCACCGGCACGTCCCGCTGCCGGCCCCCTGCGTTGCAGTCCCGCCTCACCATTGCCATCGACGCGATGAGCGGCGACCACGGGCCGCGAGCGTGCGTGCCCGGCGCGCTCGCCGTGCTGCGCGAGGAGCCCTCGCTCGAGCTCGTGCTGGTCGGCGAGCCCGCGGCGCTCGAGCCTGAACTCGCCGCGTTAAACCCCGCCGAGCGTGCGCGCGTGCGGATCGCCGCGGCCTCCCAGGTGGTCGGCATGGACGAGCAGCCACGCGAGGTCATTCGCCGCAAGAAGGATTCATCGCTGCGGCGCGCGCTCGACCTGGTGGCGTCCGGCGAGGCGGCGGCCTGCGTCAGCAGCGGCAACACCGGCGCGCTGATGGCGACGGCGCATTTCGTGCTCGGCATGATCGAGGGAATCGACCGGCCGGCCATCATCTCGGCGATCCCGGCGACCGGCGGGCACACCTGCATGCTCGATCTCGGCGCGAATCTCACGGCCACGGCCGAGCAGCTGTTCCAGTTCGCCGTCATGGGCTCGGTGGTGGCCGGGGAATTGCTCGCGCGGCCGCGGCCGAGGGTCGGACTCCTGAACATCGGCAGCGAGGACATCAAGGGCCACGAGATCGTCAAGGCCGCACACCAGCGGCTGCAGGCCTCGCGGCTCGAGTACGTCGGCTACGTCGAGGGCAACGACATCTTCACCGGCGCGGTCGACGTCGTCGTGACCGACGGCTTCACGGGCAATGTCGCGCTGAAGACGATGGAAGGGCTCGCGCGGATGATCGCCGGGGCGATTCGCGAGGAATTCACGGCCAGTCCGCTGCGCAGCCTCGGCGCGCTCGCGGCGCGCCCGGCGCTCGAGGGACTGCGGGAACGCCTCGATCCGCGACGCTACAATGGCGCCAGCATGGTCGGGCTCGCAGGGGTCGTCATCAAGAGCCACGGCGGTGCCGACGCGACCGCCTTCGCCCATGCGGTGCGGCTCGGCGTCGTCGAGGCCCGCAACGGCGTGCCCTCGCAGATCGGCGCACAACTACACGCACAGGCTGCCTGACATGTACTCACGCATCGCCGGCACCGGCAGCTACCTGCCGGCGAAGGTTCTGACCAACGCCGACCTCGAGAAGATGGTCGACACCACCGACGAGTGGATCCGCTCGCGCACCGGAATTGAGCGGCGGCACATCGCGGCCGCGAACGAGACCACCTCGACGCTGTCGACCGAGGCGGCCAGGCGCGCGATGCAGATGGCCGGGGTCGGGCCCGCCGACATCGACTTCATCGCCGTCGGCACGACCACTCCGGACTACGTGTTCCCGAACGTCGGCACGCTCGTGCAACACAATCTCGGCATCCATGACACGCCGGCGTTCAGCATCGAAACCGCCTGCAGCGGGTTCGTCTACGCGCTCTCGATGGCCGACAAATTCGTGCGCCTCGGCGAGTCGAAGTGCGCGCTGGTGATTGGCGCGGAGTGCCTGACGCGCGTGGTCGACTGGACCGACCGCGCCACCTGCGTGCTGTTCGGCGACGGTGCGGGCGCGGTGATCCTCACGCCCGCCGCCGAGCCCGGGATCGTGACGACGCTGGTGTCGGCCGACGGCCGGTACCGGGACCTGCTCTACTATCCCTACGGGGTGTCCTGCGGGTGGGAGCAGCTGCGCGCGGGGGCACCTGCGTTCATCACGATGAAGGGCAATGAGGTCTTCAAGGTGGCGGTCAACACGCTCTCGAAGCTCGTCGACCAGACGCTGATCAAGGGTGGCGTCGACAAGGCGGACATCGATTGGCTGATTCCGCACCAGGCGAACCTGCGAATCATCAAGGCAGCCGCCCGCAAGCTCGAGATGCCGATGGAGCGCGTGGTCGTCACGGTCACGGACCAGGGCAACACCTCCGCCGCCTCGATTCCGCTGGCGCTCGATACGGCGGTCCGCGACGGACGCATACAGCGCGGGCAGCTGCTGCTGCTCGAGACTTTCGGGGGCGGCTTTACGTGGGGGTCGGCGCTGATCCGGTTTTGAGCTTCGCCTGGCGCGGCCGGCGTCGCCGACCGGCGCTACGTGGCGTTGCGGCGCGGGCGCCTCACGCGCAGCCGCCAGGTCTCGAGCGGATCCCAGCCGGCGGAGGTGTCGGACACGGTGATCGCGGGCGCCTCGCCCGTGAGCCCCAGCCGTCGCGGCCCCTCCACCCGCTCGCGCCACACCGCGTGCGCGTCCCAGCCCGGCGCCGGCGACTCCGGTGCCATGGCGAACGGTACGCCGCGGGCGTTGAGGCGATCCATCGTGAACCATCCCGTCCTTATCGTTCTAATGAGCGGAGCATATACTCCGCGCGGTTCGAGGTGTGAGCGGTTTTACGAATGTTCTCTAGACCCTTGTTGCGTCGATACAAATGCCTCGCCCTCACGGGCCTCGTGGTGCTCCTCGCACCGGCCGCGGGTGGGGCCGCGGTGCTGCCGCTGCCGGCGAGCGGTGATCTGATCGGCGCGGCGGCCGAGGTTGCTGCGGCGCATGACGACACGCTGATCGACATCGCGCGCCGCTACGGCCTTGGCTATGAGGAGGTCGTCAACGCGAACCCGGGGATCGATCCGTGGCTGCCCGGCGCCGGGACCATCGTGCGTCTGCCACTGCGGCGGGTGCTTCCGGATGCGCCGCGCGAGGGGATCGTCATCAACCTCCCGGAACACCGCCTCTACTACTTTCCGGCCGCGAAGCCCGGTGAGGCGCGCAGCGTCGTGACCTACCCGGTCAGCGTCGGCAAGATGGACTGGGCGACGCCGCTCGGGCTCACGCACATCGCTACCAAGATCAAGGACCCGCCGTGGTATCCGCCCGAGTCGGTGCGTGCCGAGCACGCCCAGCGCGGCGACATCCTGCCGAAGATGGTCCCGGCCGGGCCCGACAATCCGCTCGGCCAGTTCGCGATGCGCCTCGCGATCCCGGGCGGCGGCTACCTGATCCACGGGACCAACAAGCCCGCGGGAGTGGGCATGGAGGTCACGCACGGCTGCATGCGCCTGTATCCGGAGGACATCGAGGAGCTGTTCAAGCGCGTCGCCGTCGACACGCCCGTGCGGATTGTCAACCAGCCGCACAAGGTCGGCTGGGCCGACGGGCAACTCTTCGTCGAGGTGCACCCGCCGCTCGAGGTCACCGACAGCGGAGTGTTCGAGCCCGATCGCACCGCGCTCGCGCGCCTGATCGCCAACGCCGTGCGCGGCCGGTCGGGCGCCGGCGGCGTCGTGTGGTCGCGCGCCGAAACGGCATTCGAGGAGGCGCGGGGAATTCCGGTGACCGTGACCGAGCCGAGCTCCGCGGCGAAGGTCAGCCTCGCGGGCGCGCACTAGCGACCGGTCGGGAGTCTCGGCGGAGAGCTTCGAGACGCCGACTCGCGCGAGCGGCGCGCCAGCCGGCCGGCACGTCAGCTGCCGTCACGCCTTGCCATCACGCGCGAAGCCATCGGCGCTCCAGTCTTCGCTGCCGACGCCGTGATGGACGAAGAACAGGCCCTCAGGGTCATATCGCTTCTTGACGGCGAGCAGCCTCGCGTAATGACTGCCCCAGAACGCGCGCTGCCACGTGCGATTGAAGAAATTGCTCTCCGAGACGTACGAGCCCGCGGCCGGCGCGACCGCGCGCAGCTCCTCGGTGGCCTGCTCGACGGCTTGCGCGTTGCGCCGTGCGAGTGCGTCGGTTGGCGCGAGGCCCGGCAACCCGGGGTAGCGCGGCGCCTCGCCCGTCGCGACGATCGCCAAGGCGAAGGAGCTCAGAGCGGAGGCATTCATCGCCGTGTCTCGAGCCGCGGCGATCGCCTCGGCCGGGGCGCCGGCCAAACCCTTGTTGAAATGCAGCCCGACGTCCGCGTGCCGGCTCGCGGCCACCAACGCATCGGCCAGGCGCGCGCGCTGCGGCCGTTTGAGCAGCGATGCCGGTAACCACAGGGAGTCATAACCATGCAGGAACGCGCCGACCTGCTCCTGGTCACCGCTCCACCAGGCGTGCGTCGGCGACGCATCCGGCCGGTCATCGAACGTGACCGACGTCGAGCCTCGCTGCCGTCGGCCTTGCGCGTCCCACCACTCGCGCGCCGGCCGGCTGCCGATGCTCTTATCCTCGCTGAGGACGAATTCCTGCGGGTCGTCGGCCAGCCAGTCGAAGAAAGGCTGCCAGACCTGCATCGCCTCGGCAGAACTGAGGCCCTGCGACACCATCCCAACTTTCAGGGAGTTGTCGCCTCGGATCGAGACGCTTTCGCCCCAATGCGGGTTGCACAGGCTCTCAGCGTAGAAGTCGACGAAGCGATCGACCAGCCGCCGGAACGCGCCGTCCGTGGCAGCCTTGATCGTGCACTCGGCGCTGCCGAAGAACGCAGGCAATCCGTGGGTCCGAAGCGTGAGCTTGGTGACGGCTCCGAAGCTTCCGCCGCCGCCGCCTTTCAGCGCCCAGTAGAGGTCTGGATCCGTGCGGGCGTTGACGGTTCGAAGCACTCCGTCGGCGGTCACGACCTCTGCCTCGAGCAGCCCGCCGGCTGCAGTGCCATACCTTTTCGAGAACGAGCCGAAACCACCGCTCTGGACAAGGCCCGCAACGCCGACCGTGGCGCAGCCACCTCCCTGGACGTAACGGCCGGCCTGCGTGGTCACCGCGTCGTACACGTCCATCCACATGGCTCCCGCTTCGACGGTCACGGCCGGGCACGGCCGCACGATCCCGTCACAGCCGGTGCCGACGAAACGCTCGTGGAGTGCGATCCGACGCATCGGGCGAGTGAAGACCAGCAGCGAATCGGCTGCGTTGGACGTGCCCTGGTAACTGTGCCCGCCGCCTTTGATGACGAGGCGCAGCCGGTGCTCGCGCGCGAAATTGACGGCGGCGACCACATCGGAGGAGGAATGGCACGTGACGGCGTAGGCACTCGCCGCCGGCGTCCAGGCACCGAACCAGCCGGACACCTGAGTGCCCGACGGCTGGTCACCTAGGTAATAGGGATTTCGCAAATGGCGAAGGGTCGCCTGGCACACAGCAGCGTCGGGCGCTCGCTCGCACTCTGCGAGCAGCGGCGGCGGCACGAGCAGGTGACCCTCCACGTGTTGTCTGAGTGCGTCCCACTCCGCCGGGGCAGGCCAACGCGGGTCGCCGGGGCGTACCCGCCGGAACGCATCGCTGCCGGCGCGAGCCGGCAGCGCGTAGATCGCCGGCAAAATCGACAGCGCCAGCGCGCCCTTCAGCAGCTGTCTTCTGCGCACGCGCCGATCATATCCCGCGCGAGTGACGGGACGAGCGATCGACCGTCATTAAAGACCCTTCAAAACGACAACGCCGCGGCGAACCGCGGCGTCGTGTGCACATCGCGCCGCCGTGACGGCGGCCGGTGGCTTACTTCGACACAGCCTTCTTGAACAGGCGGTCGATCTTCTCGTTGGTCGCATCGCAGCACTGCTGGCTGGCTTGCGCCGCCGAGGCGGCCGCGTCGGCCTTGCTCTGCGCCTGCTGAGCCGCGGTCGCGGCGGCCTGGGCAGCGCGCGCGGCGCTGTCAGCGGCTGCTTTGACGCCATCCTGCTGCGAGGCCAGCTTGCTGACCTGCGACTTCAAATCGTCAATCTGCGCCTGGATCGGCTTGAGGTCGGTGCAACCGGCCATGAACATCACGCACAGCGCAGCTGCGCCAACCGTGAGCATCTTAGTCATGAGTAACTCCCTATCTTCTTGAATACAGACACCTGGAACACGCCGGGCCGGTCAATCGACCGGGCGGGTACGCGCATCGCGCATCACGTCGGGGCGGAAATTTACCTTATTGGCCGCAGTTGAGCCACCTTGATTTCTAGGTGTCGCAGCGCACAGACAGTTCGTGCGTCGAATGCATGCAGGAGTGCGCAGCCGCGCGCGAGACAACTGCGCGGGAAACGCAGCGCCTCGCGAGCGGCGAGGCACGCGCGTGCGCGGTGCGCGCGCTGGCGGGCGGCTCTCGCGTGCGTCGGGTGGCATGTTGCACGAGGGTCTGGGATTGGGGTGCAGAGGAAGGGGGGGATCAGGTGGAGGGGGCCACCCGCCGGGAAGGCGAGCGCGGGGGGTTGTCGGGGGCGGTCGCTGGGAGCAGGGGGACCCGGGACCGGGGAGGCGGCCTGGGCGACTTGCCAGGACCCCGGAGCTGGATATAATCACAGCAGGCTGTATGCCTATACAGGTGACCCCATGACCGATCTGACCACCCGCCAGCGCCAGATCCTCGACTTTATCCGTGAACAGCTCCAGGACTCCGGGATGCCCCCGACCCGGGCGGAAATCGCGAGCGCACTCGGCTTTAAGTCGGCGAATGCCGCCGAAGAGCACTTGCGGGCGCTCAAGCGCAAGGGCGTCATCGACCTCGTGCCGGGCGCCTCGCGCGGCATCCAGCTCAAGGACACGATGCGCGACCAGCTGGGGCTCCCGCTGATCGGCCGGGTGGCCGCCGGCCGGCCGATCCTGGCCGAGGAACACATCGAGGGCCGCTTCCAGGTCGACCCGAAGCTCTTCAGTCCGCGCCCGCACTATCTGCTCAAGGTGCAGGGCATGTCGATGAAGGGCATCGGCATCCTGGATGGCGATCTGGTCGCCGTGCACCGCACCCCCGAGGTGCGCAACCGCCAGATCGTCGTGGCACGCCTCGACAATGAGGTCACCGTGAAACGCTACCGCCAGGAAGGCTCGGTCGTCTGGCTGCTGCCGGAGAATGCCGACTTCGAGCCGATCCGCGTCGATCTCAAGGAGCAGTCCGTGCTGATCGAAGGGGTCGTCGTCGGCGTCCTGCGCCGCGGCAGCAAGGGCGATTTCCTGCAATAAGCGGCGGCAGTCCGAGCCGCACGCGATGCCGACGGGTAAGGCACGCCATGAATGCGTCACTCGATGCGCTGCTGCAGAGCGCCGCGATCTGGCGGGCCCGGGGCGCGCTCCCGGACGCGGCCGGCCCCGCGGCCCGGAGCATCGTTGAGAGCGGCTGGCCGCGGCTCGATGCCTGCCTGCCGGGCGGCGGCTGGCCACTCGGCACGCTGATCGAACTGCTGCTGCCGCGAGCCGGAATCGGTGAGCTGAGGCTGCTGCTGCCGGCGCTCTCGACGCTCGTTGAGTCTCCCACCCCGGGCCTCGAGCGGCGCTGGCTCGCGTGGATTGCACCACCCCATGCGCCGTATCCGCCGGCGCTTGCGCAAGGCGGCATCCCTCCCGAAAAACTCCTGCTCGTGGCCACCGACAAGACGCCGGAGCGGCTGTGGGCCGCGGAGCAGGCGCTGCGCTCCGGCAGCTGCGCTGCGGTGCTGGTTTGGCTCGATGCGGTCGACAATCGCTGGCTGCGGCGCTTGAAGCTCGCCGCCGAGTCGGGCCACACGCTCGCGGTGCTGTTCCGGCCACTCGGACGCCGTGCCGAGGCATCCCCGGCGATGCTGCGCCTCGCCCTCGAGGCGACGCCGGCCGGGCTCGACCTGTGGGTGCTCAAGAGCCGCGGCCGGGGACCCGTTCGGGTGCGCGATGCGCTGACGGCCTGAGGCCACAGCGAATGACCATGCGTGGTGCGAGCAGAAGCGCCAAAAGACTGCGGCCGGACCATAGTGCCACGGGCGATCTGTTCGGCCCGCCAGCCGCAGCGTCCGCGGGGCTGGCGGCCCGGCCACGTGCTGCGCCTGCCGCGCCGGATCTGGCGGCCATGCCACCGGCGCGGCCGGCGCTGCGCCAGCTGTGGCTCGCGCTCAGGTTCACGATGCTGCCGCTCGTCGCGGCCACCCGGCTGCGCGGCAGCGTCCCCACCGATCCGCTCGTGGTCGTGGCGGGCGAGGGCGCGCGCCGCGCGGTCAGCGCCGTCAACGCGGCCGCCGCACGCGCCGGGATATACCCGGGCCTCGGGCTCAATGCCGCGCATGCGCTCGCTCCCCGGCTCGAGGTCGCGGAACGCGAGCCGGTCGAGGAAGCGCGCGAGTTGCAGCGCTTAGCGCGCTGGGCCACGGGTTTCACGCCGTGGGTCAGCCTCGAGGTGCCCGACCAGCTGCTGCTCGAGGTGCAGGGAAGCCTGAGGCTCTTTGGCGGTGCGCCGGCGCTGCTCGGGCGGGTCGGGGCAGAGCTCGAGGCGCAGGGCCATGCAGTGACGCTCGCACTCGCGCCCACCTCCCGCGCCGCAACCTGGCTGGCGCGCGCCGCGCCTGGCACCTCGATCGACTCACCCGCGACGCTCGCCGGCCATCTCGCGCGCCTGCCGCTCGGGGCGACGGCCTGGCCGACGCGCATCCTCGAGGACTGCGCGCGGCTCGGCCTCGACACGCTCGGGGAACTGAAACGCCTGCCGCGCGACGGGCTCGCGCGCCGCTTCGAGCCGTTCGTGCTCGCCGAGCTCGACGAGGCCTTCGGCCTCAAGCCCGCGCCGCGCCGGCGCTACCTCGTCCCGGAGCGCTTCCACGAGCGCGCGGAGCTCCCGGTCGAGTTCGCGGACGTGGCGCAGCTGACTCCCTACTGCGAGCGACTGCTCGAGCGCATGGGGCATTTCCTGCGCGCACGCGCCGCCGGCATCACCCGGCTCGCCTTCCTGTTCGCGCACCGCGATCTGAAGCCCAGTTGCGTGGTGCTCGGCCGCGCCGCTCCGGCGGCTTGCGTGGCCGACTGGCAGGGGCTGCTGCGCGAGCGGCTGATGCGCGTGACGCTGCCCGCACCGGTGCTCACGCTCACGCTCAGGACCGGCGCCGCCGTCCCGCTGCCCGGCACGAGTGCGGCGCTGCCGGGTATCGGCAGCCGCGAGGCGATGGCCGAGGCCGCCGCGCTCCTCGACCGGCTGCGGGCCCGGCTCGGCGAGACGGCCGTCAGCGGCGTCTGCCTCGTGCCGGAGCACCGCCCGGAGGCGGCCTGGCGGGCCGTGCGGCTAGAGATCGCGCCGCCATCGGGACGCATGCGCACCGGCACCGCGCTGCCGCGCGCGCCGCGCCCGCTGTGGCTGCTCGCCGCCCCGGAGCCGCTCGTCGTGCGGGACGGGCAACCCTGCCGGGACGGACGGCTGGTGCTCGAGTCGGGGCCCGAGCGCATCGAGAGCGGCTGGTGGGATGGCAGGGGCGTGGCACGCGACTACTACATCGCCATCACGCGCGGCGGCGCGCGGCTGTGGATCTTCCGTGAGCGCGGCGCGCGGCGCTGGTTCCTGCACGGCGTGTTCGGCTGATGGCCGGCCCGGCCGCAGCGGCGGGCGCCGTCTCGCTGCCGGCCTACGCCGAGCTCCATGCGCTCTCGAACTTCAGCTTCCTGCGCGGCGCCTCGCACCCCGAGGAGCTCCTCGGCCGGGCCGAGGAGCTCGGCTACGCGGCGCTCGCACTCACTGATGAGTGCTCGTTCGCGGGCCTCGTGCGCGCCCACGTCGCCGCTCGCAGCCAGCGCTGCCGGCTGATCACCGGCAGCGAGCTCACGCTCGCGGACGGTCTCAGGTGCGTGCTGCTCGCCACCGACCGCGAGGCCTACGGCGCGCTGTGCCGGCTGCTGACCCGCGGCCGGCGCGCCGCCCCGAAAGGCAGCTACCACCTCACGCGCCCGGACCTCGAGGCCGAGTCGCTCGCGGGCGTCATCGCGCTGTGGCTGCCGGGCCCCGAGCCGCTCGCGACCGAGGGCGCGTGGCTGCGCGAGCGCTTCGGTGCCGATGCCTGGCTCGCGGTCGAGCTCGTGGCAGACGGTCGCGACCGCGCGCGGCTCGCCGAGCTCACCGCGCTCGGCCGGCGGCAGGGCCTCGCGTGCGTGGCGAGCGGCGATGTGCACCTGCACCGGCGCGAGCGCCAGCGGCTGCAGGACGTGCTGACCGCGGTGCGCTTAGGCACCACCGTCGATGCGGCCGGGTTCTCGCTGCATGCGAACGGCGAGCGCCATCTCAAGGACCGCGCCGCGCTCGCGCGGCGCTACCCGGCACCGCTGCTCGAGGCGACGCTAAAGATCGCCGCGCGCTGCACGTTCTCGCTCGATGAGCTCCGCTACCAGTATCCGGCCGAGCTCGTGCCGGAGGGGCATACGCCCGCGAGCTGGCTGCGCTGCCTCACCGACAAGGGGCTGCGCGAGCGCTGGCCGGACGGCGCGCCGCCGCCGGTGCGCGCGCTCGTCGAGCACGAGCTCGCGCTCATCGCCGAGCTCGGCTATGAGCCGTATTTCCTGACGGTCGAGGACCTGGTGGCCTTCGCGCGGCGCCGCGGCATCCTCTGCCAGGGGCGCGGCTCGGCCGCGAACTCCGCCGTCTGCTACTGCCTCGGCATCACCGAGGTCGACCCGGCGAGGATGTCGCTGCTGTTCGAGCGCTTCGTGTCGAAGGAGCGCAACGAGCCGCCGGACATCGACGTCGACTTCGAGCACGAGCGGCGCGAAGAGGTGATCCAGTACCTGTACGCGAAATACGGCCGGCACCGCGCCGCGCTGACTGCAGTCGTGATCAGCTACCGGCCGCGCAGCGCGCTGCGCGACGTCAGCAAGGCGCTGGGCCTCGCCGGGGCCACGGTCGTACGCCTCGCGCGTGCGATGCAGTGGTGGGACGGAAATGGCATCGAGGACGTGCACATCCGCGAGGCGGGCCTGGATCCCGCGAACCCGACGTTGCTCAGAGCCGTCACGCTCGCCCGCGAGCTGCTCGGGTTCCCGCGGCACCTGTCGCAGCACGTCGGCGGGTTCGTGATCGCGCGCCACTCGCTTGGGGAGCTCGTGCCGGTCGAGAACGCCGCGATGCCCGAGCGCACCGTGATCCAGTGGGACAAGGACGACCTCGATGACCTCGGGCTCCTCAAGGTCGACGTGCTCGGGCTCGGCATGCTGACGGCGATCCGCCGCGCGCTCGACTTCGTCGGTCAGCGGCGCGGCCGGCCGTTCCGGATGCGCGACGTGCCGGCCGAGGACCCGGCCAGCTACGCGATGATCTCGCACGCCGACACGGTCGGCGTGTTCCAGATCGAGTCGCGCGCGCAGATGGCGATGCTGCCGCGGCTGCGGCCCCGGAATTATTACGACCTCGTGATCGAGGTCGCGATCATCCGCCCCGGCCCGATCCAGGGCGACATGGTGCACCCGTACCTCAGGCGCCGCAGCGGCGTCGAGCCGGTCAGCTACCCGAGCGAGGAGGTCAGGGGCGTCCTCGAGCGCACGCTCGGCGTGCCGATCTTCCAGGAGCAGGTCATGCAGCTCGCGGTCGTGGCCGCCGGCTTCACGGCCGGCGAGGCCGACCGCCTGAGGCGCGCGATGGCGGCCTGGAAACGTCGCGGCGGGCTCGGGGCCTTCGAGGCGCGGCTCATCGACGGAATGCGCGCGCGCGGCTATGCGCAGGAGTTCGCGCGCGCAATCTTCAACCAGATCCTCGGCTTTGGCGAATACGGCTTCCCGGAATGCGTCGCGGGCGCGACCCGCGTGGTGGATGCCGACAGCGGACGCTGGCTCAGCATCGATGAGATCATTGCCGGGCGCGCGCGCCTCAGGCGCACCCTCGCCTGTGACGAGCGCCTGCGGCTTCGCAAGCGCACGGTGCTCGCCATCAGGCCGAGCGGCGTGAAACCGGTGCTCCGGCTCCATACCGCGCTCGGCCATTCGATCGTTGCGACCGCCGGGCATCCGTTCCTGACCATCGACGGCTGGCGCGCGCTCGGCGCGCTCGGGGCGGGGGACTACGTGGCAGCGGCCCGCCCGCTTGCCATCGGCCCGGGCGATGTCGGGAATGGTGCGGACCCGGGCATCTACTGGAACAAGGTCGTCGCGATCGAGGCGCAGGGGAGCGAGCCGACCTACGACCTGTCGATCGAGGGCGATCACAATTTCCTGGCCAATCACCTCGTGGTCCACAATTCCCATGCCGCGAGCTTCGCGCTGCTGGTGTACGTGTCTGCGTGGCTCAAGCGCCACGAGCCCGCGGCGTTCACGGCGGCGCTGCTCAACAGCCAGCCGATGGGTTTTTATGCGCCCGCCCAGCTGGTGCGCGATGCCCGCGAGCACGGCGTCGAGGTCCTTGGCGTCGACGTGCGCGTCAGTGGCTGGGACGCAGCGCTCGAGGGGCGGGACCTTGCGTCCCTGAGGCTGGGGCTCAGGCAGGTGCGGGGCCTCGCGCGCCCCGCTGCAGAACGGCTGCTCGCGGCGCGGGGCGAGCGTCCGTTCGAGTCCGTCCAGGACCTGGCCGAGCGGGCGGGCCTCGACCGGCGCGACCTGGGCGCGCTCGCCGCGAGCGGTGCGCTCTCGGCGCTCGCCGGCCACCGCCACCGCGCCGCCTGGGCCGTCAGTGGCGTTGCAAGGCCCACGCCGCTGTTCCAGGTCACCCGCATCGCCGAGGCGACCCCGCTGCTGCGCGCGCCCACCGAGGGCAAGGAGATCGTGGCCGACTACCGCTCGCTCGGCCTGACGCTCGGGCGGCATCCGCTCGCCTTGATACGCGAGCGGCTCGCGGCCGCCGGGCTCCTGACCGCGGCCGAGCTGAAGCTGCTGCCGCACGGCGCCCGGACCCGCAGCGCCGGCCTCGTGCTGGTGCGACAGCGCCCGGGATCGGCCTCCGGCGTCACCTTCGTCACGCTCGAGGACGAGACCGGGATCGTGAACCTCGTCGTCTGGAAGAACATCGCCGAGCGCTGGCGGCGGGCGCTGCTCGAGTCGCGCCTCCTCGAGGCGGCGGGAACCGTGCAGCGCGAGGGCGAGGTGCTGCACCTTATCGTCGAACGGCTCGTCGACAGATCGGCACTGCTCGGCGCGCTGACTGCGCCGTCCCGGGACTTCCACTGACGCGCCGATTGACGCCGGCGCATCCGTCGTGGAACCTTGCGCCCCCTGTCAGTCCAACTACCTCCACAGGTCGCCCCATGCCACGTTTCATCCCCGCCGTCGCGGGAGTCGGCGGATGCCTGCTCGCCGTCGCGCTCGCGGCCGCCCCGCTCACCGCCGACGAGATCATCGCCCACTCGGTCGAGGCGCGCGGCGGAGCGGCCGCGCTCGCGGCCATCAAGACCCTCAGGCGCAGCGGCCGGCTGATCATTCCGGGCGCCAACGTCGACGTCAGGGTGCGGGAGCTCAAGACGCGCGCCGGCGAGTACCGCTCGGACCTGACGCTGCAGGGCCTGACGCAGATCCAGGCCTACGACGGCAAGCAGGCCTGGACGGTGCAGCCGTTCCAGGGCCGCAAGGATCCGTCGTTGATGTCGGCCGACGAGGCCAAAGGGCTCGCGCTGTCATCCGACATCGATCTGCCGTTCGTCGACTACCGGCGCAAGGGGCACGCGGTCGAGTACCTCGGGCTCGAGGACATCGACGGCACGCCTTCGTACAAACTGCGGGTGCGTCTGCAGTGGGGCGATGAGGCAACGTTCTGGATCGACCCCGACACCTGGATGGTGATCCGCGAGCTCGACCGCCAGACGATCCGCGGTGCCGACGAGCTCACCCAGACCGACTACGGCGAGTACGAGAAGGTCGCGGGCGTCTACATTCCGATGACCGAGGAGCAGGGCCCGAAGGACGCCGACTCCGCCCACCGGCAGAAGGTCGTGTACGACAAGGCCGAGGCCAACCTCGCCGTGTCGCCGTCGGAGTTCGCATTCCCCGGATCCCAACCACGCGCCGGCGCGCAGGTGCAGCCATGACCGCCCTCGTCCGCCCCTCCGCACTCGTGCTCGGAACGGCGCTGGTCGCGGTCCCTGCGATCGCCGCGCAGGCGCCCGCCGCGGCGCCGGTCGCGGATTCGGCGGTGCTGTCCGGCCTCGGTGCACGGAATATCGGCTCGGCTGCGATGAGCGGGCGGATTGCCGCCATCACAGGGCGCGTCGAGGACGACGGCAAGGTGACCTTGTACGTCGGCAGCGCCTCGGGCGGCGTGTGGCGCTCGCTTGACGACGGTACGACGTTCAAGGCGCTGTTCGACAAGCAGCCCGTGCAGTCGATCGGCGCGATCGCACTGGATCCCTCGAACCGCAAGGTCGTCTGGGTCGGGACCGGCGAGGTGTGGACCCGGAACTCCGTGTCGGTGGGCAACGGGATATACCGCTCGACCGACGGCGGCGACACCTGGGAGCACCTCGGGCTCGCCGAGTCCGAGCGCATCGACCGGATCGTGGTCGATCCGACCCGCTCCGACACGGTCTATGCCTGCGTGCCGGGCAAGCTCTGGTCGGACTCGGCGGAGCGCGGCCTGTACAAGACGACGGACGGCGGCAAGAGCTGGGCGCTCGTGCTCAGGGGCCCGAACCTGTCGACCGGCTGCTCGGGACTCGCGATGGATCCACGCAACCCCGCCCGCCTGTTCGCGGGCCTGTGGGATTTCCGGCGCAAGGGCTGGTCATTCCGCTCCGGCGGGGACGGGCCCAAGGCCGCCTCTGGCTCCGGGCTGTTCCTGACCGAGGACGGCGGCGCGAGCTGGCACAGGCTCGATGCGACGACGGCGAAGGGTCTGCCGCCGGCCCCGTGGGGCCGGCTCGACGTCGCAATCGCCCCATCGAAGCCCGACGTCGTCTACGCCGTCATCGAGGGCGTGCGCTCGGCGCTGTTCCGCTCGGACGACGGCGGCAAGACCTGGGCGGAGGGCGATCGCAGCAACAGCATGGTCTGGCGGCCGTTCTACTTCTCGCGCCTCGTGATAGACCCGACCAACCCGGACCGGCTCTACAAGCCGAACCTCAGGCTCATTGCCTCGGAGGACGGTGGCAAGAGCTTCGCCGACGTCTCGGGCGGCACTCACGGCGATCATCACGACCTGTGGATCAATCCGAAGAACCCGCGCGAAGTCGTCACGGGCGACGATGGCGGGCTCTGGATCAGCCACGACGGCGGCAACAAATGGTGGAAGGCCGACAACCTGCCGGTGTCCCAGTTCTATCACGTGTCGGTCGACCAGCGAGACCCGTACCAGGTGTACGGCGGGCTCCAGGACAACAGCTCGTGGGTCGGCGACTCCGCCTACCCGGGCGGCATCAGCAACAGCCGCTGGGAGAACCTGTACGGCGGCGACGGGTTCTGGGCGTTCCCCGATCCGACCGACCGGAACTTCGCCTATGCCGAGTACCAGGGCGGGCACCTCGCGCACATCGACCGGCGCACCCTCAACCAGCGCGACATCCAGCCGCGCGCCGGGTTCAAGGAGAAGCTGCGCTACAACTGGAACACGCCGCTCGCCCTCTCCCCGAGCGACCCGCAGACGCTGTACATGGGCGCGCAGTTCCTGTTCGTCACGCGCGACCACGGCCAGAGCTGGACGCGGATCTCGCCGGACCTGACGACCAACGACCCGGCCAAGCAGAAGCAGGAGGAGTCGGGCGGCATTACCGTCGACAACTCCGCCGCCGAGATGCACACCACGATCTACTCGATCGCCGAGAGCCCGCGCGACCGCAACCTCATCTGGGTCGGAACCGACGACGGCAACGTGCAGCTGACGCGCGACGGCGGCAAGCACTGGGCCAACCTCGTCTCCAACATCAAGGGACTGCCGGCCGCGAGCTGGGTGTCGTGGATCGAGGCGGGCCGGCACGCGGACGGGGTCGTCTACGCGGCCTTCGATCGCCACACGTTCGGTGACCTGTCACCGTGGGTGTACCGAAGCGCCGACTTCGGCGCCAGCTGGACGCGGATCGTCGGACCCGATTCCGGCGTGCGGGGATACGCGCACGTGATCAAGGAGGATCCGGCCGACCCGCAGCTGCTGTACCTGGGAACGGAGTTCGGGCTGTACATCTCGATCGACCGCGGCGGTCACTGGGCAGAGTTCAAGGGTGGCAATTTCCCGTCGGTCGCGGTCCGCGACCTCGCGGTGCAGCCGCGCGAGCGCGACCTCGTGATTGCAACGCACGGCCGCGGCATCTGGATCATCGATGACCTGACCCCGCTGCGGGCCCTCGCCAGCACCGACCTCGCGCGCGAGGTCGCCTTCCTCCCGGGCCGGCCGATCCAGCAGCGGATCGAGGGCAACGGGGGGTGGGCCGACGGCGATGCGAAGTTCCGCGGCCAGAACCCGCCCGATGGCGCCGTCATCAACTACTACCAGCGCACCCGCCACGTGTTCGGACGCCTGAAGCTCGAGGTGTTCGACAGCGCCGGGACGCTCGTCGACACGCTGCCGGCGACGACCCGCAAGGGGATCAACCGGGTGGTCTGGTCGATGCAGGTGGCGGCGCCGCGCGTCCCGACTGCGGCCCAGGCCGCAGAGTCCGCGACGAGCGGGCCGCGGGTCGTGCCCGGTACCTATACGGTGCGCCTCACGAAGGGCGGACAGGTCTACGAGCAGCGGCTCGAGGTGGGCCTCGATGCGCGCGCGACCTACTCGGTCGAGGACCGCAAGGCCGAGTTCGGCGCGGCGATGCGCGCCCACGCGCTGTTCGGCCGGATGACAGACCTCGTCGACCGGCTGAACGGCTACCGGCTGCTGGCGCAACACAGGAGGGATGATCCCCACGCCGATCGCGCCACTCGCGAGGCGCTCGAGCATTTCATCGCCAAGGTCGAGGAGCTTCGCCAGAAGGTGGTCGCGACCAAGGAGGGCGGGGCGATCACCGGCGAGCAGCGGCTGCGTGAGTTCCTCGATGAGGCCTACGGGGCGCTCTTGTCCTACGAGGGCCGGCCGGGCGAGTACCAAGTCGAGCGGGTGGCGGTGCTCGAACGGGAGCTCGCCGAGGTCGAAACGGGCGCCGCCGAGCTCGCCAGGACCGACCTTCCGGCGGTGAACCGGCGGCTCGACAAAGCGCGGATCGCGCCGATCGCCGCGCGCGCGGCGAGCGAGCGCGGTGCGCTCTATGCCGCGCTCGATGCGCTCCGGCACGCGGATGAGCGGGCGGCGGTGGCGGCGGCGGGGGTGCGCGGGGAGCGCGACTGACCGCGCGGCGCCCGGTCGGGCGCCCCTTTCAGCGCCGGGCTTTGCGCGCCCTCGATTTGCCGGACGCGCGCTCCTCGGCCTGCGCGGCGCGGCCGGCGCTGTCGCCGATGTCGTAGTCGTCGAAGTCGGAGAGCAGCTCGGCGGTGCGCTTGTTCTCCATGTACTTCTCGAGCCGTCGCCAGGCGGGCTCGCCGGCCTTCGGGCCGCCGCGCCGTTTCTGCGACTCAAGGTCCTTGATCAGATGCTCGAGCTGCGGGTCGTCGCTGTCGACGGCCTCGTCGGCATCATCTTCATCGAACTCTTCTGACTCGGGCTTCTCGCTCATCGCTGGGGGGGCCACGCAAAAGCGCGTTCGAGCGGCGCCCTTATAAGCCAGTGCGCGGCGCGCTCGCAAGGGGCTGGCAGGTGAACTTTGCGTGAACCCGTTGGCAGAATGCAACGATTGCGGCCGGCGCGTGGCCCTGGAGCTCAGCGCACCAGCTGGTTGAGCTCGAAAATCGGCAGCAGCAGGGCGAGCACGATCAGCAGCACGAAGCCGCCCATCACCAGGATCATCGCCGGGCCCAGGATGTTGACCGCGGTGTTCACGATCCCGTCCATCTCGCGCTCCTGGTTGGTCGCCGCGCGCTCGAGCATGGCCTCGAGCTCGCCGCTCGTCTCGCCGCTCGCAACCAGGTGGATCAGCATCGGCGGGTAGAGCTTGCTCGCGCCCAGCGAGCGCGCGATCGGTGCCCCCTCGCGCACCTTGGCGGCCGCCTCCGCGACTGCATCGCGCATCGGGAGGTTCCCGACGACCTCGCCCGAGATCCTGAGCGCCTCGAGCACTGGCACCGCGCTCGCGGTCAGGATCGAGAGCGTGCGCGCGAAGCGCGCGGCGTTTACCCCGCGCACCACCCGCCCGAGCAGCGGCACCGACAACACCAGCAGGTGCCAGCGGCGGCGGGCCGCCGGATCCTGCAGCCAGCGCCGAAATCCGTAGAAGCACGCCGCGACGAGCCCGAAGATCAGCCACCACCAGTGCCGGAAGCCGTCGCTGATCGCAATCAGGCCGCGGGTCAGGATCGGCAGCTGCTGCTTGCCGGTGCGGAACACATTGACGACCTCGGGCACGACGTAGCCGAGCAGCAGCGAGACGATCACGACGCACACGACCGTCAGCAGCACCGGGTAGACGAGGGCGTTGCGGATCCTGCTCTGCAGGACCTGGCGGTTCTCGGTGTAGTCGGCGAGCCGCTCGAGCACCCCGTCGAGGCGCCCCGACTGCTCGCCGGCCGAGACCGTGGCGCGGTAGATCTCGGGGAACGCCTGCGGAAATGCCGCGAGGCCGTCGGCGAGGCTGCGGCCCTCCATCACCCGGGCGCGCACGCCCGACACGATCGCCTGCACCCGCGGTTTCTCGGTCTGCTGCGACACCGCGAGCAGCGCCTCCTCGAGCGGGAGGCCCGCGCGGCCGAGGGTGGCGAGTTGCCGGGTCAGGAGCGCGAGGTCGCCCGCCGAAATGCCGCGGCGCAGCGACAGGCGCCCGCGGCTGCGCGTCGCCTCGGTCTGCGCCACCTCCGCCACCGACACCGGCAGCAGCTGCTGCTCACGCAGGAGCTGGCGCACCTGCCGGGCGGTATCGCCCTCGAGAACCCCGCGGCGCTCGCGGCCGGCAGGGTCGAGCGCGGTGTATTCGAAGGCGGGCATCGGGTGGGGACGGGGAGCGTCAGTCCTCGCGCGTGACGCGCAGCACTTCCTCGAGCGTCGTGACGCCGGAGAGGATCTTGTGCCGGCCGTCGTCGCGGATGCTCGGCGTCGCGAGCCGGGCGTGGCGCTCGAGTTCCTGCTCGCCGGCGCCGTCGTGGATCAGAGTCCGCATGGCCTCGTCGACGATCACGAGCTCGTAGATGCCGGTGCGGCCCTTGTAGCCACTCCCGGCATCGCTCGCGGCGCGATACACCGTTGCCGTCTCGCCGGCCGGGAGGTTCAGGAACCGGCGCTCGTAGTCGGCGACCGGATAGGGCACGCGCGTCGCGGGGTCCAGCACCCGCACCAGGCGCTGCGCCAGGACCCCGAGCAGCGTCGAGGACAGCAGGAACGGCTCGACGCCCATGTCCCTGAGCCGCGTGATGGCGCCGACGGCGGTGTTGGTATGCAGCGTCGACATCACGAGGTGCCCGGTCAGCGAGGCCTGCACCGCGATCTGCGCGGTCTCTATATCCCGGATCTCGCCGACCATCACGACGTCGGGGTCCTGGCGGAGGATCGCCCGCAGGCCGCGCGCAAAGGTCATCTCGACCTTGGTGTTGACCTGCATCTGGCCGATGCCGTCGATGTAGTACTCGATCGGGTCCTCGACCGTCATGATGTTGCGGGTGTCGTCGTTCAAGCGCTCGAGCGCGGCATAGAGCGTCGTCGTCTTGCCGGAGCCCGTCGGCCCGGTGACCAGCAGAATTCCATAGGGTTTGTGGATCAGCTCGTCCATCGAGCGCTGCGTGGTCGGATCCATGCCGAGCGAGCCGAGGTCGAGCCTCCCGGCCTGCTTGTCGAGGAGGCGCAGCACGACGCGCTCCCCGTGCCCGGCCGGGATCGTCGACACGCGCACATCGACCGGCCGGCCCGCGACCTTCAGCGACATGCGCCCGTCCTGCGGCAGACGTTTCTCGGCGATGTCGAGCTTCGACATGACCTTGACGCGCGACACCACGATCGGCGCCAGCGCCCGGCGCGACTGCAGCACCTCGCGCAGCACTCCGTCGACCCTGAAGCGGATGACAAGCCGGTTCTCGAAGGGCTCGATGTGGATGTCGGAGGCATTCTCGCGGACCGCCTGCGTGAGGACCGCGTTGATCAGCTTGATGATCGGCGCATCGTCCTCGCTCTCGAGCAGGTCCGACGGCTCGGGCAGCTCCTCGGCGATGTGCGCGAGGTCGGTATCGCCCTCGAGCCCCTCGGCCGCCGCGGCGGCGGCGTTGTTGCCACCCTCGTAGCTTTGCTGCAGCAGCTCCTCGAAGCGCTCGTCCGCCACCCGCTCGAGGGCAAGCGGGACGCCGAGATAGCGCCTGAGCTCGGCGACCCCGTGCGGGTCGGCGCTGGCGCGCACGATCACCTCGGCGCGGCCGTCGTCGACGCCGCGGCACAGCACTCCATGGCGCCGCGCGAATGCGTAGCTCAGCCGCCGCTCCGGCCCCGGCGCCAGCTCGTCGGCCGCCCGGTTCACGGGATCGCCCCGCCCTGCGGCGGAGTCGCGGGCGGTGGCCCGGGTGGCTGCTCGGGCGTCGTCGGCGGTGGCGTCGTGCGCAACACCGAGCGCGTCGGCGGCGGCACCACCGAGCCCGGCACGAGCCCGGTGCTCGGGTCGGTCACGGATCCCGGCACCGGTGGTGGTGGCGCCGCACCGGCTGCGCCCGGCGTCGGTGCGGCGCCCGGCGCCGGCGCGGTGTGCGCTGCAGGCCGGGTCGCCGCCGGCACCAGCGAGCCGGGCACCAGCCCGGTACTCGGGTCGGTCACCGATCCCGGAACGGGCTCCGGCGGCAGTGCCTCCGGCGCGAGCGGCGCACCGGCCGCGGCCCGCCCGGCGCCCGACTTCGGCATCACCGGTGGCGGGGCAGTCGGCTCGAGCAGCTGCATGTCCGGCAGCGTCGGCTGCTTCTCGCCCTGCAACAGCTGCGCCTTGCCCTTGAGGCGATTGCGCTCAATGTCCCGCAGGTAGTTGTACTTGGCCTGGGTCTCGGTCGCGACCTGCGCGGGGTCGACCAGGATCTTGGCGCGGATGAACACCAGCAGGTTGGTCTTGGTCTTGGTCGCGTTGCGCACCCGGAACAGCTCGCCAAGCAGCGGTATCCTCGACAGCCACGGCACGCTCTGCTCACCCTCGAGCAGGTCGTCCTCGATCAGGCCGCCGAGCACGATGATCTCGCCGTCGTCGGCGAGCACGCGCGTTGAGATCGTGCGCTTGTTGGTGATCAGGTCGACTGCGCCGGTCACGCCTTGCGCGAGGCTCGAGACCTCCTGATCGATCTTGAGCAGGATCGTCGCATCGTCGGTGATCTGCGGCGTGATCTTCAGGATCGTGCCGACGTCCTCGCGGGTGATCGTCTGGAAGGGGGTCACGACGCCCGGCGTCGTGGTCGAGGCCGTGGTGTTGGCGTACTGGCCGGTCAGGAACGGCACCTCCGACACGACCTTGATCGTCGCTTCCTGGTTGTCGAGCGTCGTCAGGCTCGGCGTCGAGATGATGTTGGTGTTCGAATCGTTGTTGACGGCACGCAGGATCGCAGCGAAGTTCGTGGTGCCGGTCAGCTTGCCGATCGCGAACGTCGCGCCGGTCGGGATCGAGGCGGCGGTCAGCGTCGCCGGATTGGCCGCGGCCACGGCGATGTCGGCGATGCCGGTGCCGGCGATCGGCTCCACGAACGCGCCCGCGCCGGAGGTGGGGTTTTCCAGCAGCCAGTTGACGCCGAGATCCGCTTCCTTGCTGCCCGAGACCTCGACGATGATCGCCTCGACGAGCACCTGCGCGCGGCGGATGTCGAGCTTGTCGATCACGCCCATCAGCTGGCGCAGCAGCTTGGGCGGGGCCGTGATGACGAGCGAGTTGGTGGTCGGCTCGGCCCAGATGGTCGTGGTGCGCTCCTGCGCCGCCTGGGCGCCCGCCGCAGCCGCACCGGCCGCGCCACTGGCGGCGGTGGTGGCCTGCACCTGCTCCTTGAGCTTGGTCGCGAGCTTCTCGGCATCAGCGTACTTGAGGTAGCGGACCACCGTGCCGCCGCCCGTCTCGAGCGGCGTGTCGAGGTGGGCGACCAGCGCCCGCAGTCGCAGCCGCTGGTTCTTCTCGCCACTCAGCAGCACGCTGTTGGTGCGCTCATCGGCGATCAGCTTGACCGTCGTGCCCGCCGCCTCGGCGGCGCCCGCCTGGTTCAGTGCGTTCACGACCCGGACCACCTCGGCGGCCGAGGCGTGCTCGAGCCGGATCACCTCGATGTCCTCATCGCTCCCGAGGTCGATGCGCTCTATGATTCGGAGCACCCGGTTCACGTTGTTGGCCCGGTCCGAGATGATCAGCACGTTGGCCGCCGGATAGGCCGCGAGGTGCCCGTACTGCGGGATCAACGGCCGCAGGATCGGCACAAGCTGGGCGGCGCTGACATTCCTGAGCGCCACGACCTGGGTGACGATCTCATCGGAGGTCGAACTCACCCGGTCCGGCAGGTCGTTGGCCGGCACCTGCCGGGCGTTGGCATCGGGGATGATCTTGTACACGGCGCCGGACTGCACCGCGACGAAGCCATGCACCTGCAGGATCGCGAGGAACGCCTCGTAGAACGCCGCCGGGGTCATGGGTGTCGATGACAGCATCGTCACCTGCGCCTTGACGCGCGGGTCGATGATGAAGTTCTTGCCGGTCACCTGGCTCACGGCCTCGACGATCTGGCCGAGATCCGCATCCTTGTAGTTCGGCGTGATCATCGCCTGCGGGTGCGGCTCGGCGAGCGCCGCCGCGGCGAGGAGCAGCGCCGCGGCCATCGGGCCGAGGCGGTAAGAGCGGGGCGGGGCAACCGGTGTGGTATTCATTCGCATGCTCGGCACGGCCGCGGGGCCGGCCTCAACAGTAATGGCGCTGTCACTCGGAATTGGGCTGGCTTTGATCGGGCGGCGCCGGCGCCGGTGCCGGCGTCGTGGTCGTCGCCGCGGGCTCCCCGCCCTGCGTGCCGAGTCCGGCGACCTGGGTCGCATCGACGGAGAGCTGCTGGGTCGCGCCGCCGCGCTCGATGGTCACCTGGGCGCTGCCGGCAGTGCCCAGGGACTTGAGGATCTCCATGCCGCGTTGCGGGTCGCTCAATGGCACGCCGTTGATCTGCGTGACCAGGTCCCCGGCCTGCAGGCCGAGCTTGGCGAACTTCTGCCGGTCGCGCCCTGCATAGACACGAAATCCCTTGAGCTGCCCGTTCGCGTAGGTCGGCATGGGGCGCAGTATCTGCCCGATCACCTCCGGTCCCTGGGCAATCAGCTGTTGGACGGTCTCGGCGAGCGGTGGTTCCGCGCCGTTGCCATTCGGCGACAGGGCCGGTCGCGCCGTGGTCCCCGCCAGCGTCTGGCGCGGCAGCGGCAGGGTTTCGAGCGTTCCGTCGCGGTCGAGCACGACCCGGTCCTGGTACACCTCGTGCAGCCGCACCCCGCCAGGCAACGCCCCGCCCACCGCATACACGCGCCCCGTCTGGGCGCTCTCGCCGATGATCGCGAGCCCCTGCTTCGGATCGCTGACGGCGAGCGTGCCGGTCAGCACCAGCGCGACCCGCGTGCGCGGTGCGTTCGAGCCGTCGGCGACGCTCGCGGGCGGCGCACCGAACAGCGGCGCGCGGATCAGCTGCGACACATCGGCGCCAGCCCCGACCGAGGGCAGGCGGATCGGCGGGGGCTTGCGCGCGGCGCCCGGCACGAGATTCCAGACCAAGAGCGCGAGCTGCGCGGCGAGCAGCGCCGCCGCGATCACGGCCAGCAGCTGCGGCCCGAGCGCGCCGGCGCCCGCCACGGCGCCGGCCCCGGGTGCGACGAGACGCCTGAGCCGCGCCGGCAGGGCGAGTGGCCGGTTCATGTCCCGCGCCCGGGCTTCGCACCCATACCGCCGCGCGCGCGCGAGGCGGCCGGCACGCATCGCCGTTCAGATCGCGCTGCAGGCATCCGCCGATGATACGGGCAGCCGCCTGATCGTCACAAGCCGCGTCCGCCGGCGCGCCGGCGTGTCGGCGTTGGCAAATCGGGCCGCCGTGACTTGTCATGGCCCTCGCGCGACCCTATAAAGGTCGGGCGGTGCGCCGTGCCCCCGGAGGTGCCGCCAGCTGACCCGACATACACCGATGGATCCTGACCAGCCGCAGAACCCAAATGTGAGGCACGAGCCCGGTCACAGCCTGGTGGTCGAGGAGGCTGCCCCGCGCCTGAAGCGGCCGCCGCTGTATCAGGTGCTGCTGCTCAATGACGACTACACGCCCATGGAGTTCGTCGTCGACGTGCTGGAGAAGGTGTTCGGCATGGACCGGATGAAGGCGACCCGGGTGATGCTCGAGGTCCACACCAAGGGCAAGGGCGTGTGCGGCGTATTCACCTTCGAGATCGCCGAGACCAAGGTGGCGCAGGTGATGGCCTACGCCCGCCAGCACCAGCACCCGCTGCTGTGCACGATGGAAGAAGCCTGCTAACGAGAGGATCCCGAGCCGTGTTGTCCAGCGAACTTGAGTTCTGCCTCAACAATGCCTTCCAGGGCGCGCGCGAGGCGCGCCACGAGTACATGACGGTCGAGCACCTGCTGCTTGCGATCCTCGACACGCCGCGCGTGCGGGAGATCCTGCGGGCCTGCGGTGCGGACCTCATCAAGCTGCGCCGCGACCTCGAGGCGTTCGTCGCGGACACGACGCCGAAGCTGGCGCCGGACGACGACCGCGAGGTGCAGCCGACGCTGGGCTTCCAGCGCGTCCTGCAGCGCGCGGTGTTCCACGTCCAGTCGAGCGGCAAGAAGGAAGTGACGGTCGCCAACGTGCTGGTGGCGATCTTCAGCGAGAAACAGTCGCATGCCGCGTACCTGCTCGGCATGCAGGACGTCGCGCGGCTCGATGTCGTCAACTACATGTCGCACGGCCTGTCGAAGGTCAAGGACGAGGGTGCCGACAAGGAGGAGGCGTCGGGCACCGAGACGGGCGAGCGGGGCGAGGGCGACGGTCAGGGAGGGGCGCTCGACAAGTACTGCACCAACCTCAATCGCCTGGCGACCGAAGGGCGCATCGATCCGCTGATCGGGCGGCGGCTCGAGGTCGAGCGGACGATCGAGATCCTGTGCCGGCGACGCAAGAACAACCCGCTGTACGTCGGCGAGGCCGGTGTCGGCAAGACCGCCATCGCCGAGGGCCTCGCCCGGATGATCGTCGAGAGCAAGGTGCCGGACGTGCTGACCGACTGCACGATCTACTGCCTCGACATGGGATCGCTGATCGCGGGCACCAAGTACCGCGGCGACTTCGAGAAGCGCCTCAAGGGCGTGCTGACCGAGTTGCGCAAGATCCCGGGCGCGGTGCTGTTCATCGACGAGATCCACACGGTGATCGGCGCCGGCGCCGCCTCCGGCGGGGTCATGGACGCCTCAAACCTGATCAAGCCGGTGCTCGCCAATGGCGAGCTCAGGTGCATCGGCTCGACGACCTACAACGAGTACCGCGGCATCTTCGAGAAGGATCACGCGCTCGCGCGCCGCTTCCAGAAGATCGACGTGGTCGAGCCGACGATCGCCGAGACGTTCGAGATCCTGAAGGGGCTGAAGAGCCGCTTCGAGGAGCACCACGGCATCCGCTACGACGACGAGGCGCTTGCGGCCGCGGCCGAGCTCGCCGCGCGCTACATCAATGACCGGCACCTGCCGGACAAGGCGATCGACGTCGTCGACGAGGCGGGCGCCAACCTGCGCCTGAAGCCGGTCGGCACGCGCGCGACGCGTGTCACGGTCGAGCACGTCGAGGCGGTCGTGGCGCGGATGGCACGGGTCCCGCCGAAGCAGGTCTCGACCTCGGACCGGGAGGTGCTCAAGAACCTCGAACGCAACCTAAAGCTCGTGATCTTCGGCCAGGATCCGGCGATCGAGTCGCTGTCCGCCGCGATCAAGATGGCCCGCTCCGGACTCGGCGACCAGCAAAAGCCGGTCGGCTCGTTCCTGTTCGCCGGCCCGACCGGCGTCGGCAAGACCGAAGTGACGCGCCAGCTCGCGCTCGTGCTCGGCGTCGAGCTCGTGCGCTTCGACATGTCCGAGTACATGGAGCGGCACACCGTCTCCCGGCTGATCGGCGCGCCGCCGGGCTATGTGGGCTTCGACCAGGGCGGACTGCTGACCGAGGCGATCACCAAGCACCCGCACGCGGTGCTGCTGCTCGATGAGATCGAGAAGGCTCATCCGGACGTGTTCAACCTGCTGCTGCAGGTCATGGACCACGGCACGCTGACCGACAACAACGGCCGCAAGGCCGACTTCCGCCACGTGATCATCGTGATGACGACCAACGCCGGGGCCATCGACATGGCGCGCGCGACGATCGGCTTCACGCAGAGCGACACCGCGCCGGACAGCATGGAAGCCATCCGCAGGATGTTCTCGCCGGAGTTCCGCAACCGCCTCGATGCGGTCGTGCAGTTCGCGCCGCTCGCGGCGAGCACGATCGAGCGCGTGGTCGACAAGCTGATCGTCGAAGTCGAGGCGCAGCTCGAGCAGAAGGGCGTGCAGCTGTCGATCGACGACGACGCCCGCCATTGGATCGCGCAGAAAGGCTACGACCCGAAGATGGGGGCCCGGCCGATGGCGCGGGTCATCCAGGAGCGAATCAAGCGACCGCTGGCCGAGGAGCTGCTGTTCGGCAGGCTCGCCGGGGGCGGCACCGTGCGGGTGTCGCTCGCCAAGGACGGCGACGGGCTGACGCTCGAGTCGCGCGCGCTCGAGGAGCCGGCGCTGCTCAAATAACGCGCGCGGCGCGGGTCAGCGCCCGCGATAGACGATGCGGCCCTTGGTGAGGTCGTAGGGCGTCATCTCGACCGTCACGAGGTCGCCCGTCAGGATGCGGATGTAGTTCTTGCGCATCTTCCCGGAGATGTGCGCGGTCACGACGTGGCCATTCTTCAGCTTGACCCGGAATGTGGTGTTGGGCAGGGTCTCGACGACCTCGCCTTCCATCTGGATCGCTTCCTCTTTCGACATGCACTGTCCGGTTGGCTCCGAGGCGGCGCATTGTGCCGAAAGGGCGCAGTCCACGCAATGCGACTGTCGCCTCGCGCGACGCTCGCGCCAGCGCCTTCACGGCCCGACGAGGCCCGCGATCCGCTCGAGGAACCGCTCGCGTGGCAGCGTGACGGCGCCGAGACTCGCGAGGTGCGGGGTCGGCAGCTGGCAGTCGATGAGCAGGATGCCGGACTCCCGCGCATGCTCGATGAGCCGCGCGAGCGCCACCTTCGAGGCATCGCGCGCGCGCGAAAACATCGATTCCCCGCAGAACAGCGCCCCGAGACGCAGCCCGTAGAGGCCGCCGACCAGCCGTCCGTCGTGCCAGGTCTCGACCGAGTGCGCGTGCCCGAGCTTGTGGAGCGCGAGGTACGCAGCGTGCATGCCAGGCGTGATCCACGTGCCGGCTGCCGTCGCGCGCGGGCTCGCGCAGCCGGCCACCACCGCCTCGAAGTCGGTATCAAGCCGCGTCTCGTAGCCTCGGTTGCGGATCGACTGCCTGAGGCTGCGGTGCGGCGTGAACCTCGCCGGATCGATCACGCTGCGCGGATCGGGCGACCACCACAGGATTGGCTGGCCGGCGCTGTACCACGGGAAGATTCCGCGCCGGTAGGCGGCGAGCAGCCAGTCCGGGCTCAGTGCACCTCCCGCGGCGATCAGGCCGTTCGGCTCGCGCAGTGCCGAGCGAGGATCGGGCAGCGCCGCAGGCGGGCTCCCCGCCGCGAGCCAGGGAATCGCCGAGGCAGTCATGGGGCGAGCGGCGGCACGTCCAGTGGCACCGCCCCGGCGCGGTACGGGACGTGGGCGGCGGCATCCTGTGCATAGGCGCGGACCGCTGCCTGCTCCTCGATGAGGAAGCGGCCGATCGCGCCGGCGAAGCGCGGATCGCGGATCAGGTGGGCCGAGTGCGTCAGCGCGGGCGTGAAGCCGCGCGCCAGCTTGTGCTCGCCCTGGGTGCCCGGCTCGAAGCGCTGCAGGCCCTGGCGGATGCAGTACTCGATGCCCTGGTGGTAGCAGCTCTCGAAGTGCAGGCTGTGGTAATCGCCCGCGGCGCCCCAGTAGCGTCCATACAGCGTGTCGCGGCCGCGAAAGAAGATCGCGGTCGCGATGATCTCGCCGTGGTGATGGGCGAGCAGCACCTGCGGCTGGCCGGGCAGGCGCGCGCTGACCTCGGCGAAGAACGCCGGGTTGAGGTACGGGTCGTGGCCGTGCCTGCGAAACGTGTCGGCATGCAGCGCGTGAACGCGCTGCCACTCGGCCGGGCTCAGGTCGGCGCCGGCGCGCATGTCGAAGCGCACCCCAGCCTCGAGCACCCGGCGCCGCTCGCGCCTGGCTTTCTTGCGCTTCTCGGCCGTGAAGGTCGCGAGAAAGCCCTCGAAGTCGGCGAAGCCGCGGTTGTGCCAGTGGAACTGGCAATCGAGGCGCGCGAGCAGTCCCTCGCGCGCGAGCCAGTCCGCCTCCTCGCTGGCCGCGAACTGCACGTGGAGCGAGGAGGCGTCCGGGGCTGATTCGAGCGCGGCCGCGAGCAGCGCGCGGCGCACGCGCACCGCATCGGCGCCTGGCCGGACCAGCAGCCGCGGGCCGGCCGCTGGCGTGAACGGGGTCGCGGCCACGAGCTTCGGGTAGTAGCGCGCGCCGTGCCGGTTGTAGGCCTGCGCCCAGCTGAAGTCGAAGACGAACTCGCCCCACGAATGGGTCTTCAGGTAGAGCGGCAGCGCCCCGACGAGCGTCGCCCCGCAGTGCACTGCGACGTGGCACGGCTGCCAGCCGGTGCCCGGTCCGACCGCGCCCGAGTGCTCGAGCGCGGCCAGAAATTCGTGGCGGAGAAACGGCACGCCGCCCAGGTCGAGCGCGTTCCACGCCTCGCAGTCGATCGCATCGATCGAGGCGTGGGTCGTGGCGAGCAGGGTCGCGGCGTCCATGGTGCCCCGGAGCGTCAGTGCCCGGCGTCGACGCGCTCGAGGTAGCGGTCGGCGTCGAGCGCCGCCATGCAGCCGGTCCCGGCCGAGGTCACGGCCTGGCGGTACACGTGGTCGGCGACATCGCCGGCGGCGAACACGCCCGGAACGCTGGTCGCCGTGGCATCGCCCTCGAGCCCGCCCCGCACGAGGATGTAGCCGCCCTTCATCCCGAGCTGGCCCTCGAATAGCTGCGTGTTCGGTGTGTGGCCGACGGCGATGAACACCCCGCTCAGCTTGAGGTCCCGCGCCGCACCGCCGGTCGCCGCGCGGATCCTCAGGCCCGTCACGCCCGTCGCATCGCCCAGCACCTCTGCCACCTCGTGGTTCCAGGCGAAGGACACCTTGCCCGCGCGCGCGCGCTCGGCGAGCCGGTCCTGCAGGATCTTCTCCGCGCGCAGCTGGTCGCGGCGGTGCACGAGGGTCACGTGGCGCGCGATGTTGGTGAGGTACAGCGCCTCCTCGACGGCCGTGTTGCCGCCGCCGACCACGGCCACGTCCTGGTTGCGGTAGAAGAACCCGTCGCAGGTGGCACAGGCCGACACGCCCTTGCCGCGAAAGGTCTGCTCCGAGGGGAGCCCGAGGTAGCGCGCCGACGCGCCGGTTGCGATGATCAGCGCATCGCAGCTGTACTCACCGCCGTCGCCCGTCAGGCGCATCGGTCGCGCGGACAGGTCGACGCGGCTGACGTGGTCGTGCACGATCCGGGTGTGGAAGCGCTCGGCGTGCTTGCGCATCCGCTCCATCAGCGCGGGGCCGAGCAGGCCCTCGACGTCGCCCGGCCAGTTGTCGACCTCGGTCGTGGTCATCAGCTGGCCGCCGGCCTCGATGCCGGTGATGAGGAGCGGCTCGCGATTCGCGCGGGCGGCGTAGACGGCGGCGCTGTAGCCGGCAGGGCCCGAGCCGAGGATCACAAGTCGGGCGTGGAGCGGTGCAGTCATGCCGGTTCCGGTGGGTCGAAGGAGACGCCAATGGTAGGAAAAAATGCGACGCCCGGGTGGATTCGCTCAAGCGCGGCTGGCACAAGGGCTACCTGAGTAGTATCATGGATTTAAGCATGCTTTCTCATCTGAGACTGAACAATGGCTGAGGCCGCTGCACCGGCGAAGGGCGGCGCCGGCCTGAAGCTCGCCGCGGTCGTGACGCGCGCGTTGCGCGAAGGCGCCTTGTTCGTGTTCGGCGCGCTCGCGCTCGTGCTGCTGCTCGCACTCCTGAGCTACGACCCGGCGGACCCGGGTTTCTCCTTCACCGGCGAGCCGGGGCGCGTCGCGAACCTGATAGGACCCATCGGGGCGTGGCTGTCGGATGTCTTCCTGCTGCTGTTCGGTGCGCCGGCGTTCCTGTTTCCGGTGATGCTCGGCGTGACCGGCTGGCTGCTGTTCCGCCGGCCCGCGGGCGAGGCGCCCTCGCGCGCCAGCCTCGCATTCCGGCTGGCCGGCTTCGTGCTGACGCTCGCGACCAGCGCAGGGATAGCGACGCTGCACTTCTCCTCCGCGCGCTACCCGCAGACCGCGGGCGGCATTCTTGGCGACCTCGTCGGCCACAGCCTCGCCCACGGCTTCAGCTTCCTCGGCGCGACCTTGCTGCTGCTCGGCGTGTGGTTTGCCGGCGTCTCGCTGTTCATCGGCGTTTCCTGGCTCAGGGTCATGGACCTGCTCGGGCGCGCGCTGCTCGCCGCGCACGCCTCGGTCAAGGCCATGTTCGCCTCGCGACGCGAGCGGGAAGCCGGCCGCGAGAGCCGGGCGGCGCGCCACGAAGCCGCGCGGGAAGAGAGGAAAAAGGCCGAGTTCCGGCCACCGCCGCGTATCGAGGCCGCGGTCCCGGTCATCGAGAAGAGCGAGCGGGTCGAGAAGGAAAAGCAGGTACCGCTGTTCGACAAGCCGGCCTCCAAAGAGCTGCCCCCGCTGCAGCTCTTGGACGATGCGCCGCCGCGCGAGGCCGGCTATTCGGCCGAGACGCTCGAGGCGATGTCGCGGCTCGTCGAGCTCAAGCTGCGCGACTTCGGCGTCGAGGTCGAGGTCGTGGCCGTGCACCCCGGGCCGGTGGTCACGCGTTTCGAGCTGCGGCCCGCACCCGGCGTCAAGGTGAGCCAGATCTCGGGACTCGCGAAGGACATCGCCCGCGCGCTGTCGGCGATCAGCGTGCGCGTCGTCGAGGTCATTCCGGGCAAGAGCGTCGTCGGGCTCGAGATCCCGAACGAGAAGCGCGAGCTCGTGACGCTGGGAGAGATCCTCAAGTCGAAAGCGTACGACGACATGGCCTCGCCGCTCGCACTCGCGCTCGGCAAGGACATCGGCGGGCACCCGGTGGTCGCGGACCTGCAGCGGATGCCGCATCTGCTGATCGCGGGCACGACCGGTTCCGGCAAGAGCGTCGGCATCAACGCGATGGTGCTGTCGCTGCTCTACAAGGCGACAGCGGAGCACGTCCGGCTGATCATGATCGACCCCAAGATGCTGGAGCTGTCGGTCTACGAGGGCATCCCGCACCTGCTCGCACCGGTCGTCACCGACATGAAGCAGGCGGCGAACGCTCTGCGGTGGTGCGTCGCGGAGATGGAACAGCGCTACCAGCTGATGGCCGCGCTCGGCGTGCGCAACATCGGCGGCTACAACCGCAAGATCAAGGAGGCGATCGACGCCGGCAGGCCGATCCCGAATCCGATCCTGCAGCAGCGCGTGCAGGCCGGCGAGCAGGGCCTGCTCGATGCGAGCGGCAACCTGCCGACCTGCGAACCGCTGCCATACATCGTGGTCGTGATCGACGAGCTCGCGGATCTGATGATGATTGTCGGCAAGAAGGTCGAGGAGCTGATCGCGCGCCTCGCGCAGAAGGCGCGAGCCTCGGGGATTCACCTGGTGCTCGCGACCCAGCGGCCATCGGTCGACGTGATCACGGGACTCATCAAGGCCAACATCCCGACGCGGATCGCGTTTCAGGTATCGGCGAAGGTCGACTCGCGGACGATCCTCGACCAGGGCGGGGCGGAGTCGCTGCTGGGGCACGGAGACATGCTGTACCTGCCGCCCGGCACGTCCGTTCCGACCCGCGTGCACGGCGCGTTCGTCTCCGACCAGGAGGTGCACCGGGTGGTGAGCGCGCTCCGGGGCGCGGCGCCGGACTACCTCGACGAGATTCTCGACGGCACGCGCGGCGCGCTGCCCAGCTGGGCGATGGAGGAGGCCGAGCCGGGGCTGGTCGTGGACGGCGAGCAGGATGCGCTCTACGACGAGGCTGTCAGGATCGTCTGCGAAACCCGCAAGGCCTCGGTGTCCGGCATCCAGCGCCGGCTGAAGATCGGCTACAACCGCGCCGCCCGGCTCGTGGAAACGATGGAAGCCGCGGGCCTGGTGGGGCCGCTGCAGCCGAATGGATCACGCGAAGTGCTGGCGCCGCCGCTGCCCGAGGCCTGAGGCCGTGGGCCTGCAGTCGCTGCGGCGCGCTGCAATGGCGGTTGCGCTGTCTGTGCCGCTCGCCGCGGGGCACGCCGCCGCCGACGCCCCGGCCGATGCCGCAGCGCTTGCGACGGTGGAGCACGCGCTCGCCGCTCTCGACTCAGTGCGCGCGGAGTTCGTGCAGCAGCTCGTTGGCCGCGACGGCTCGCCCGGCCAGCGCGCCGTCGGCACGCTCTACCTCAAGAAGCCCGGCCGATTCCGCTGGGACTATACCGAGCCCCGGCAGCTGATCGTGTCGGACGGGGAGTGGCTGTGGCTCTACGATCCGGAGCTCGAGCAGGCGACCGTCCGCAAGGTGCGTGACACCCTGTCGCAGACGCCGGCCATGCTGCTGTCGGGCGAGGCGCGGGTCAGCGAGGGCTATGTCGTGACTGCCGCCGGTCGCGCCGACGGCCTCGACTGGGTACGTCTGGTACCGCGCCAGAACGACAGCGACTTCAAGGAACTGAAGCTCGGCTTTGCGGGCGCGGTCCTGAAGCGGATGGAGTTCGCGGACAAGCTGAACGAACTCACCCGGGTCGAGCTCACCAAGATCGAGCGCAATGCGCAGGTTCCCGAGTCGCTGTTCCACTTCGTGGCACCGCCCGGAGTCGACGTGATTGGCCCCGCGGGACGGTGAGGTGCTGCCGCTGCGCTTCGGATGGTTCTGGGCAGCGGTCGGGTGGTCCGGCGTCGGCCTCGGCATCGTGCTCAGCATGCTGCCGCGCGCGATGATGCCGGTTCCGCTCGGCGGCACGGCCCAGCACCTCGCCGGCTATTTCATCCTGACGGCGTGGTTCGCCGGCATCTACCCGAGCGCGCGCTACCCGGACGTCGGGCTGGGTTGTTTTCTGTTCGGTTGCTCGATGGAGCTGTTGCAGATCCTGAGCCCGACCCGCCACCCGCAGCTCCAGGATGCGCTGACGAACGCCGTCGGCATCCTCGCCGCGCTCGCGTTCGCCTACGCCGGCCTCGGCGGCTGGGCCGCGCCCGTGGAAAAGCTGCTCGGGGTCGCGCCGCGGTGACAGCCGAGCGGCAGTCGCGCCGCGGAACGTACAATGCGCGGATGACCCAGGAACCCTACCGACCGCTGGCCGACCGCATGCGCCCGCGCTCGCTCGAGGAGTTCGTCGGGCAGGCGCATCTGCTCGGCCCCGGCAAGCCCCTGACGCGGCTCGTCGAGGGTGCGACGCTGCACTCGATGATCCTGTGGGGTCCGCCGGGGACCGGCAAGACAACGCTCGCACGGCTCTTCGCCGGCTCCTGCCGGGCCGAGTTCCATGCGCTGTCGGCCGTGTTCGCCGGGGTCAAGGACATCCGCGAGATCGTGGAGCGGGCGCGAGCCGCCCGCAGCTCGAGCGGCGCCCCGACCGTGCTGTTCCTGGACGAGGTGCATCGCTTCAACCGCACGCAGCAGGACACGTTCCTGCCGTTCGTCGAGAACGGCACGCTGGTGTTCATCGGCGCGACCACCGAGAACCCGTCGTTCGAGGTCAACGGTGCGCTGCTGTCGCGCGCCCGGATCTACCTGCTGAAGCCGCTCGCGGCTGCGGAGATCGAGGCGCTGCTGTCGCGAGCGCTCGCCGACACCGGACGCGGCCTCGGCGCCGCAGGGCTCGCGATCGAGCCGGCCGCCCTCGAATTGCTCGGCCGCGCCGCCGATGGCGATGCGCGTCGCGGCCTCAACATGCTCGAGGTCGCCGCTGACCTCGCGGTACCGGTGGGGAGCCGCAACACCATCACCGAGGCGATCGCCGTCGAGGTCGCCGCCGGCGGCCATCGCCGGTTCGACAAGCGCGGCGAGCAGTTCTACGACCAGATTTCGGCGCTGCACAAGGCGGTGCGGGGCAGCGATCCCGACGCGGCGCTCTACTGGCTGTGCCGGATGCTGGATGGCGGCTGCGATCCGCTCTACGTCGCACGCCGGGCGCTGCGGATGGCGAGCGAGGACATCGGCAATGCCGACCCGCGGGCCCTGACGCTGGCGCTGCAGGCCTGGGAGACCTACGACCGGCTGGGGAGCCCGGAGGGCGAGCTCGCGATCGCGCAGGCAATTGTGTACCTGGCGGTCGCGCCGAAGAGCAATGCGGTGTACACGGCCTTCAGCGCGGCGCAGGCCGACGCGCAGGCGTCCGGTTCGCTCGAGGTTCCGCTCCACATCCGCAACGCGCCGACGCGGATGATGAAGGACATGGGCTGGGGCAAGGGCTACCGCTACGACCACGATGAGCCCGATGCGCTGGCCACCGGCCAGCGGTATTTCCCGGACGACCTGCCGGCACGGACCTATTATGATCCGGTGCCCCGCGGTCTCGAGATCAAGATCCGCGATGCGCTGGCGCGCCGGCGCGGCGGCGGCTGACGCCGCGCCTCGCCTGCAGTCTGGGGACACACGGTGCTCGATCCGAAGCTGCTGAGAACCGAACCGGGACGCGTGGCGACAAACCTCGCCCGGCGCGGCTTCACGCTGGACGTCGCGGCATTGGTCGCGCTCGAGGAGCGACGCAAGGCGGCGCAGATCCGTGCGGATGCGCTCCGCAACGAGCGCAATACCCGCTCCCGGGCCATCGGGAAGGCGAAGGGGCAGGGTGCCGATGTCGGCCCGCTGCTCAAGGAAGTCGAGTCGCTCGGCAGCGAGCTCGAGGCGGCCGAGGCCGAGTTTGCGGCCGTCCAGGCCGAGGTCGAGCGCCTGGCGCTCGGGCTGCCGAACCTGCTGCACGAGTCGGTGCCGGACGGAATCGACGATGCGGCCAATGTCGAGCTGTCACGGCACCGGGAGCCCCCCGCATTCGACTTCGAACCACGCGACCACGTCGCACTCGGTGAGCTCGACGGCGGCCTCGACTTCGAGGCGGCCGGGCGAATCGCGGGCGCCCGCTTCGTGGTGCTCAAGGATGGCGTCGCGCGGCTGCACCGCGCACTCGCGCAGTTCATGCTCGACCTGCACACGCGCGAGCACGGCTACCGGGAGCTGTACGTGCCGTACCTGGTGTCGCGCCAGACCCTGACCGGCACCGGCCAGCTGCCGAAGTTCGAGCAGGACCTGTTTGCCGTGCGCGGGGAGAACGAATACTTCCTGATCCCGACCGCCGAGGTGCCGGTCACGAATCTCGCGCGCGATGCGATCCTGGCCGCGACTGACCTGCCGCTCAAGTTCGTCGCCCATACGCCGTGCTTCCGCTCCGAGGCGGGGTCCTACGGCAAGGACACGCGCGGCATGATCCGCCAGCACCAGTTCGACAAGGTCGAGATGGTGCAGATCGTCCGGCCGGAGGACTCCTATGCAGCGCTCGAGGAGATGGCGCGCCACGCCGGCCGCGTCCTCGAGCACCTCGGGGTTCCATACCGGGTGGTCGCGCTGTGCGCCGGCGACGTCGGTTTCGCCAGCGCCAAAACGTACGATTTGGAGGTGTGGCTGCCCGGGCAGGGCAAGTACCGCGAGATCTCGTCGATATCGAACTGCGAGAGCTTTCAGGCGCGACGCATGCAGGCTCGGTGGCGGAACCCGACGACCGGCAAGCCAGAGCTCGTCCACACCCTGAACGGCTCCGGCGTCGCGGTCGGAAGAGCGCTCGTCGCGGTGCTCGAGAACTACCAGCGGGCAGACGGCAGCGTCACGGTGCCCGCGGCACTACGGCCGTATATGGGCGGCATCGACGTGATCCCGGCCGCGCCCGCCTGAGCGCCTGGCGAACTGTCAAACGAAAACGCCCGGGACCGGCCCGGGCGTTTGGCATGTGCGGGGCGTGCGATCAGTTGCGCGATGAGTATCCCAGCAGCTGCAGCAGGCTGGTGAAGAGATTGAAGATCTGCACGTAAAGTCCCACGGTCGCGAGCACGTAGTTCGTCTCACCGCCGTTCACGATCTCGCTGGTCTGCCAGAGGATGAGGCCGCTGGACAGCAGCACGAAAAGACCGGCGACAGCCAGCGACAGGCCCGGCAGGTGGAACAGCACCGCCGCAAGGCCGAGCAGGAAGGCCGTCAGCACCCCGATGAACAGGAAGCTGGTCATGAACCGGAAGCTCTTGCGGGTCGTCACGGCGTAGGCCGACAGCCCGAGGAAGGTCAGCCCAGTGATCCCGACCGCGCTCATGATCACCGAGCCGCCGTTCGGGATCGCCTTCATGTAGAGGTTCAGGATCGGGCCGAGCGTGTACCCCATGAAGCCCGTCAGCGCGAACACGAGCGCGACGCTCCAGGCGCTCCCGCGCAGCTTCATGATCGCGAAGAACAGCCCGTAGTAGCCGACCAGGGTCAGCAGGATGCCGGGGTACGGAAGCTTCAGCTGCATCGACACGCCGGCGCATGCGGCGCTGAACAGCAGCGTCGTCGACAGCAGCAGATAGGTATTGCGCAGGACGCGCTGGGCGCTCGTGGCCACCGCGGCCGGGAGCACGACCACACGGCTGTCCGCTGGCGCTGAACTGACGGGAAGACGATCCATCGCGTGCACTCCTCGAATCGGCACTAGGCGCGCCATTATAGGCCAATCCACGGTTGCGCCGGCGAACCGGCCGCAACCCTCCGTTGCCCGTCTATTGTCCTCACGACGACAGCGCCGCTCGGGTAAAGTTCACCCCGCTCAGCGGGCCGCGAATGGAGAGGTGGCAGAGCGGTTGATTGCACCGGTCTTGAAAACCGGAGTCGGGGCAACCCGATCGTGGGTTCGAATCCCACCCTCTCCGCCAATAACACCAGGGTCCGTTCCGGGCACATGGGTACCCTTCAGTCACGAAGGGCACTGCCCTTACGTCGCGCAGTGTTTAAGCTTCGATGAACCCGAGGGCGAATGCGATCGCTGCCGCCGCCGCTTTCATATTTGCCGTCGACAAGCGGGCGATCGGCGCGCCGATGTTCGCTTTCGGAACTGTCTGCATATTGTCGAAATTGGCAGCGCACGTGTCCGGAAAGCCGTCGGCCTCCGTAAGGACTACTTCCGTCGGTATGCTCCGGATCGTCGAAGTAATGGGCGCGACGGTGAGGCTGTTGAGTACGCCAATGGCGGAATCGCGCGTCAAAATCAATACTGGCCGTCTTTTGTCGGATTGCCGGACTGTGTACCAGCAAACATCGCCGCGTTTCACGCGGCACCCCAATCCTGATCACCGAGCCACGCATCAAATTCGCCAGGCGCGACTGGGTTGCGCCGGTAGCCGGCGACGTGTTTCGCCTCGAGTGTCCGGATACGTTCACGCCGAAGCTCTGCCTCGAGCGCCGTGCGAATCAGGCCGGAGCGCGTCGTCTTGCGCGCGCGTGTCAGTCTGTCCACGGCCTTCAGCAGCCGGGGATCAATGGTCATCTGAATGGTCTTCATGACTGTGGAGTCTAATGTGGATTACACTCCACATACTAGCCAGCAGTCGCGGTGAGTGCAATGTCACCAGCCGTCGGCATGGGGCGCGGTCGCACGCGGCGCTGTGCGGCCGATCTCGCGTCGGCGCAGACGCCGATCGCCCGGCGCGCGGCAAATCATTGCATTGGACTTGGCCGCGAGGGCTCGACTACTGCAGCGGCAACGGTCGCATCAGCCCGCCGTTCACCCACAATGCATTGAGACCCCGCGGCAGCTGCAGCGGACTGTTGATCCCCACTGTGCGGTCGTAGATTTCGCCGTAGTTGCCGACTGCTGCGATGACTTGGGCCGCCCAGTCCTTGGCCGGCAGGCCGAGTGCCCGGCTCGTCGCCCAGTCGACGCCGAGCAGCCGTTGCACGACCGGATCATCGCTCCCGCGCTGGGCCGCGACGTTGGCCTGCGTGACGCCGCTCACCTCGGCTTGCACGAGCGCATGAATCGTGAAGTCGACGATCATCGCCCACGTCGGATCGTCGCGCCGGTAGGCGGGTGCGACAGGAGACAGCGTCAGAAGCTCGGGGAGGATCCAGTCGCGAGCCAGCTGTTTGGGGTACGCGCTCTTGATCTGGGCGAGCCGTGACACGTAGGCGCTGATCGCATCGCAATGGCGTACGGCGAGTCCATCGTCCATCTCGCCTTCTTCCTGGAACGGTAGCGGGACAATTGCAATGCCGCGCGCCACAGTACGCGCGAGTAGCACCTTCTCGTTGTCGGTTCCTTCGACAACGCAGACCTTGCGGCCGGCCAAGTCGGCGATCGAAACAGCGTCAGCATCACCCCGAACCAGAAACCCCTGGCCGTCGTAGAACACGGGCGGCCCGAAGCCGATGTTCCAGTGCCACATCGAGGTCGCATCGGGCGTGACGCCGACGACTAGGTCGACGGTGGCTTTGCTGAGGCCTTCCTCGGCATCGAGCTCGGACGCGAACGGTGCAATGTTCACCGATGCCTTGAGACCGGCGACGGCGACCGCGACGGCCTTGCAGATCTGAATATCGAGAGACGCCAGCGGCCCGTGCAGGTCGGTCTTGTTCCAATCCTCGGGTGTCGCGACTACGCCGCAGCGCAGGCTGCCAGCAGCGCGAATGCGATCGGCCGTCGGTGCACCAAACGTCGGTGCACTGCACAGGAACCCGCAAACAAGGATTACCGATCGACGCATCGGCCGCCTCGTGTTGTGGTACCGCCTCCGGAAGCACGTGCGCCCAATGCGCCCGGTACCTCCGGAGTGCGAAGCATGCCCGTCAGTTCGGCCAGACGCCCGTCGACGGACCGCCGGTATTGTTGTTGGTGTTGAGGTACGGATTACCCGCGCTCTGCACCGGTCGAGGATTGAAGTCCTGCGGCGGCGGGTCGACCACCGAGCCATCACGGTAATCGGTCGGCGTGATATTCAGCGCCTTGCACCCGTAGCCGCCGTAGTGCGGCAACGACTTGACCGTTCGCGTGTCAAGCATCGCGTACTGCCGGGGAAGCGGCGCGGCCCTGTCAGTCAGCCGGTCGTTGTCGAAGGCCTCGAGCAAATCCCCCATGCCGGCGAGCGCGTCGGCCGGACCTAGGTCGGCCTGCGGACCGTTCGGCCCGTTGAGTGCCGGATTGCGGGCGCCAGCGGCCATCGCCGCCGCCTCGTCGGGCAGGTCCGCGAGCGGTGTCAGGCCGAACACATCGTCGATGAACTTGATAACCGAGCTGTGCTCGCTGTAAACGTGGCTCACCGTGTGGGCCGCCGCGTACGGCGAGATCACGATCGCCGGAATGCGCGGTCCGCCGGTTTCCGGCTGTCCGTCCGGGCCGTAGGTCCGGAAGCTCTCCGACTGGTGGTCATAGAGGCCGTCCGACTCGTCATAGGCGATGATGATCGCGCTCTCGTGCCAGTAGCGACTTCCGGCAATCGCGTTGACAGAATCCGCAATCATCGCCTCGGAGATCTGCGCGTCCGAGTAGTTCGGATGATCGTCGTTGCCGGGCGTCGACAGCTGCACATTCGGGTTGGGATCGATCGGCAGCAGGCCGTCGTTGTTGTAGTAGCCGCCGCGGACGTAGAACACGCCGCCGTATTCGGGCAACGACTCAGTGGCGACATCCGTATAAAACTGCTGCAGCCCGTGCAGGTACGTCTGCTCTTGTGTGTTATCACCGATGTAGCCGAAGTACTGCGGCCCATTGTGGTGCACGACGTAGGAGGCGTGCTCGGGCGCGGCCGCGTACTTGAAGGGGCTGCTACTGAACGGTGCGCCATTCTCCGAGATCGAGGTGCCGTCGAATGGCTCCGGCCCGTAGCCCTGCTGGTACCAGCCCCAGTGCACCGACTGTTTCCTGACCGCGATGGCGAGGATGTCGAGCTGCACGTCGGCGAGATCGGACGCTGGATGCTGGTCCTTGGCGATGATGGTCTCGATCTGATTACCCATGAAGGACAGCGGTAACGTCGCGAAGGTCAGGTTGATCTGCGGTGCGAAGGACGTGAACGGACCCGTCTGGCTGGTCCCGTTGGTCGCCTCGTCCGGTCCGTACGGCGGCTGCACCGCGGCCGTGTCCTCCACGCTCCCCGCAAACGGAGCGCTGTCCGTGAGGTTCGGCAGCGTGAGGCCTGTGGCATCAGCCTCGGCTGGGTGAGTCGCCCACTGTGTGTCTCCGACCTGGCCCGCGATCATGGCAATCGCATTCGGCGTGGACGGGCCGGTTGCGGTCTGGTGGAAATTGTCGAAAAGGACGAAGCGGTCGGCGTACTGCCACAGGAACGGGATCGTGTCGCAATCGATGTGCGACATCACGACCTCGCCCTTCTGCTTGGTCTGAAGCGTCGGATTTGCGGTTGGCGCGACACCACTCGCGTTGACGATCGTCGCCGCGACGCCGGAGGAGTCGGTCGCGTAATGCAGACCCTCCTGGTTGAGAGCGTAGCCGTCGTTCTGCGGAATCGACTTCGTCGCCTGGTCGGCGTGCATGTCGTGGATGTAACCGGCGTGGCTGTGGTCGACCGAGTACGTGTCCTCCGGGTACAACTGGACCGCGAGGCCGTTGACGTTGAGGATCATGCGTGGAATCAGGAACGGGCTGATCGTCGTGTAGCTGCCGTCGGTGTCGCGGATCACGGAGTGGAAGCTGCCGAAGCTCGTCGCCGGCTGCGAGTAGGGATCGGACGGATTCGCGCCGGGATAGGTCGCAAACAGCCCGTTGGCCCCCGGATAGGTGCCGAAGTAGTGGTCGAACGACCGATTCTCCTGGAACAGCACGAAGACGTACTTCACCCTGTGCCGCAACAGCTCAATCTTCTCGCGCAGTTGGAGCGGGCGCTGCCACGACGGGTCGCGCGCCGCCTCAGCGCCGGCTGTTTGACGCGATGTCGCAAGTGTTAGCGGCGGCTCGGGCGCCGCCGGATTGGCCGCCAGTGCCGGTGTGACGCCGATGAGGTTGAGTGCGGTCGCAGCCGTGGTTACCAAGGCCGTCCCCGCCTTCACAATAGATGGCTGCATAAGTGTGCGACTCCGGTGAGTTAAGGGGTCTCGGCGACGCTCCCCGCCGTCCGAGAACGCTACTGTGCCGGGCCGGGTTTGCAGCGTCGTGAACGTCCCGTGTCGAAATGACGATGCTTGCTGAGGCGCGCGTTGCGTGAGGCACCAAACACCGCCGGCGATGCAATGCGTTGCCGCAACGCCGGCTGCACTGGCCCAATCCAAGAGGCTGCCCAGTACCTCAGGCCGCCACACATGCCTGCTAGGTTGCGTTCAGGTTGCACTCACACTACTTTGACCAGGGAACGCAGGCTGTGCAGGTTTCCTGCCCGGGCGCAACCGATAGGGCTGCGCTGGCAACGGATGCGCGTCCGTGCGGGGGTCGATGGGCCTGAAGATCGGCGGTCCGTCACGGGACTCGTCGGTTCGAATCCCACGCGCTCGGCCAAGACATGTTGAGACCGGGGGCTGCCGGTCAGGGTGCCCCCGCGAGACCCGGCGCCGGCGGGCTGGAGGTCATAACGGGCACCGGCTGCGGTTGACGACGGTCGACTGGGCCGCGATGGTGCCGGGAGACTTGCCTTGAAGCAACTGTGGATGTGGGCGGTTGTCCTAGCCGCGATTGGCAGCGCGGACGGCCAGGCAGCGAGCCCGCCCTCCGTCGAGGCGTTCGCGGCCCGGCCCCGGATCGAGGACGTGTCGATCTCCCCGGACGGCCATTACGTCGCCTTGATTGAGACCCGCACCGGCAGGGCGGCCGCTGTTGTTCTCGACCGGCACGAGCACCGACCTGAGGCCGGGAAGGTCGTGATGGGAGAGCCCGACCGTTTCCATTTCTCGTGGTGTCGGTGGGCCACCAACACCCGCCTGCTGTGTGGCTTCGGCGGTATGACGCAGGGGCGCGGATTCGTCTACGGCGTCACTCGACTCGTTGCGGTCGACGCCGACGGCGGCCACATGCAGGTCCTGCTGCAGAACTCCGAGGAAGTGCAGGGGCAGTTTCAGGACCGGATCATCAACTGGGATCCGGGCCAGCCAGACACGGTGCTCATCGAAGTCGACGAAGGGCTGAGCCCGAGTGAGATGGGCGGCGGGGTTGAGGTCTATGGCAATGTCGGCACGCACGCCCTTCCCGGGGTGTTTGAACTCAACGTCGTCACGGGCCGGCTGCGGCAGCGCGAGCACGCCCGCGCGCCTATCCGCCATTGGGTCACGGACCAAACCGGGCGCGTCCGACTCGGCTTCGGTCTCTCGGGAACCACGCTGTCCTACTACGCGCGCCTCGACGGGGAGTCGGACTGGCGGCGCCTGACCAAATTCGAGGTGTTCAGCCGCGACAACCACTTTCGGCCGATCGCCATCAGCCATGACGACTCCAACAAGGCCTATGCGTTTGCACCTGCAAACGGTCGCCAGGCGGTGTGGCTGATCGATCTCACCGACAAACAGGATCCGACACTCGTGTTCGCACATCCGGTCGTTGATGTCACGGATCCGATTCTGTCGAGCAAAGGCACGCTGCTTGGTGTGCATTACGAGACCGACCATCCGTCGATGTACTTCACGAACGAGCGTATTCGTTCGGTGATCGCGGCCGTCGACAAGGTCAATCCCGGTCAGTTCAACGTCGTAACCGAGGCCACCCGTGACGAGCAGGTCTACGTAATCCGATCGCGCAGCGATCGGGATGCTCCGACCTACAGTGTGTTTGACACCGGTACACGGATCCTGACCCGACTCGGCGCTCCGTTCCCGGACCTCGATGCGTCGACGCTTGCAGCTATGCAGCCGATCACTTTTCCGGCGCGCGACGGCACGCCCATTCCGGGCTACCTGTCATTACCGGCCGCAGGCCCGACAACGCATCTGCCGCTCATCGTGATGCCGCACGGTGGCCCGATCGCGCGCGATACCTGGCAGTACTCGTTTCTCCGCGAGTTCCTGGCCAGTCGCGGGTATGCAGTCCTACAGATGAACTTCCGCGGCTCAAGCGGCTACGGCAGCGACTGGTTCTTCGCCGCGCACCAGGATTGGGGAGGCTTGACGTACGACGATGTCATCGACGGTGGGCACTGGGCGATTCAGCAGGGAATCGCGGATCCCGGGCGGGTTTGCATCGTTGGCTGGAGCTTTGGCGGATATCTCGCGCTCGTCGGCGCGCAGCGCAATCCTGAGCTGTTCCGCTGCGCCGTCAGCATCGCCGGTATCAGCGATCTGGGTCTGCTGATCGACGAGGGGCACCACTGGCTGAGCGGCTCGGTCGTCAAGAAGCAGGTTGGCACCGATCCGGACAAGCTCAAGCGCGACTCTCCCAGGCTGCATGCGGCGGAGGTCAACGTGCCGGTGCTCATGCTGCACGGCGATCTCGATGCCCAGGCGCCGTACGAGCAATCAAAGTTGATGGACATCGCTCTGACACGCGCTGGCAAGCCGCATCGCTTCGTCACGATCCAAGATGCCGATCACCAACTGAGCAAGCAGTCAGATCGCGTGACCATGCTGCGGGAGGTCGAGGCTTTTCTCGCCGAGCATCTGGGCGTCGCGACGGCGACCGTGCCGTGACCTGCCGCTGCGCTCCGGTCACGCGATTGAAAGCATCAGCGGGTCAACCGGGCGCAAGACAGCCGCCAGCACGGCGAGAGACAGCGGGATTGCGGTCGGCAGGTCGATGCCAAGGCTTGAGAACACGGGAGACCCTTTGGAATTCTCGATGGCGGCCGCCGGATCTCCGCAAGGCTATGATCCATGCGTGACAAAAGAGTGGCACACCGAGCAACTGCGACTGCCCCGGCCTCCCTGGCGCGTCGTGGGCGGGAGTCGTCGCGTAGAGTGCGGCGGTGATCCAAGAGAGACTGGAGCTCAAGGGCTCGGAGCGCACTCGGTACTTCGCGCCGACGGCGATCTGCGGCTACCTCGCGGCGCTGTGCGTGGCGCTGATCGTCAACTCGTTGTTTCTCGTGAGCATGCAGGATGCCGCCGCGGTGACCGCGGCCGGGGTGTTTGGACTGCTGCTGTCCAGCGGGCTGGGGTTGCTCTTCTGGCGGGCGCAGCGTCGCGATCTGCGCTACCTGCGAGTGATCACCTCGTCGGACGCGCTCGCCAACTTCGAGTCGGTACGCTCGGCCGCGCTTGGCGCGGGGTGGACCATCAGCTGCGAGGATCCCGGGAGGCAGCTCGACGCCCACGCCGCTGGGTCGTCGCTGCACCGGGGCGAGCGGATCGCGGTGCGGTTTGCCGAGCGCGATGTGTTCGTCGCGAGCATCTGCGACTCGGACGTCGGATTTTCGCTGACCGGACGTCGCCACTGCAAAGAGCACCGCGACCTCGTGCAACGGGCCGTACTGGTGTCCAGCACCCGCTGAACGCGCCCGGGCGCGCCGGGCCAAGATGCGGGGCAGGCTTTCTCGCGCCCGGTAGGCCTGTCAGGAGCCTGCGTTCCGGGTCACAGCACGGAGGCGGTGAGTGGCACGTCCGCCTGCCGCCACGCCTCCTCGAACTGCGCATCAATCGCACGTGCCGGCCCGCTCTTGTGCTGCACGCGCAGCGCCTGTGCGAGACCATAGAGCGACCAGCCGTTGTGCGGATTGCGGCGCAGGTCCTCCCGGTAGACAAGCTCCGCGGCAGCGCCTTGTCCGTCCTTCAACAGCTCCGCACCCAGAATGTGCCGCACCGGGAAGAACCAATCGGCTGGCTCGCTGTAGGCGAGCTTGTCTTCCTTGGCAGTTGCGTCCTCGAGCAGGCGTCTGCAGCCAGAACGGTCGGGTCCTGCGCAGGCCAACTTCGCCTTCGCCAGCGTCGATGCGAGCGCGAGCACGTCGGGCGCGAGGTTATATCCGGCCGGCAAGTCCGGCGGAATGCCAGCGCGCAGGAGGTCGAGTTCCGCAACACGCGCTTCGGCCTCGGCCATCCGGTGACGCTCGACGAGCGCAACCGCAGTCGCGAACAGGTAGCCACCAGTCAGGGCCTTCAGCTCGGGGTTCGGGCGCGGCTCGGTCAGCAGCTCGTCCCACGCGCCGAAGCGGACCAGCGCCAGATAGTACTCGGCCGCGCTCCAGTCACTGCCGGGCATCGCGAGCAGCATGCTCTCCGGCACCGCTTGCCGCGCGGCCTTCACTGCCGCAAGCGTCTCTGCCTTGCGGCCCTGCATCGCAGTCGAGTAGGCGAGAAACTGGAAGTTGTGCGCGACGTACATCGGGTAGTAGTCGGGTGGTTGCGTCCGGGCGAGGTAGGCCCGGTCCGCGGCCGCCCCGAGCCGATTGGCCTCGGCGGCGTCCGCGTAGCGACCGACGCGCTGCATGATATGGGCGGGCATGTGCTCGAGATGGCCGGCCGCCGGCATCATGCCGTGCAGACGCTCGGCCGCGGCGACGGCCCTCTCGGGGTGCGGCGAGGCCTCGAGCGCATGGATGTAGTAGTGGTTGGCTCCCGGGTGCTGTGGGTCGCGGGCCAGCACCGATTCGAGCACCGCGACGATCTCGGTCGTGCCGGGCGCCGGCTGGCCGTCGAGCGACCACAGGTTCCAGGCGTTGGTCGTCATCAGGGCTTCGGCGTACATCGTCTGCACGTCAAGATCCGCCGGATACTGCTGCGCAACCATTCGCATCGCGTCCGCGTACGCCTTCAGCACGGGTCCAGCGGTGCCGGGGTCGAGCGCTTGCGGCGTCGGGTAGCGCGCCGCGAGCGCCTTGATCAGCGCCGCTTCGACCGGGCTCGCGTGCGATACGAGCGCGCTCGCGCGCGTGACGCTGTCATAGGCGATCTTGGCGCGCGCCTCGGCCATCATCGGCAGGTTGTAGTTCGGGCCCGCGGTCAGCGCCACGCCCCACAGGCAGATCGCGCAGTCCGGATCGAGCTCGGCCGCTCGCGCAAACGAACGCGTCGATTCGTCGTGATTGAATGCCCACAGCAGCCGCATGCCCTGGTCGAAGTACCGCTGTGCCTCGGGCGAGCGCGTGTTGATCGCGCGGTGAAAGGAGCCGAGACCGTCGAACAGCTGGGCGCCGCGGGCCCAGTCCGCGAGCGTCGCGGGCGCGTGTGCCATGCCGGTCATCGCGGCGCCGGAGGCGGGCGGCGGTTGCGCCGCGGCGCGTGATGCTTCTCTTCGCGCGCAGGCAGTCAGGCCGGCGAGGGCGCAAAGTCCCAGGACGAGGACGTTGCGGATCGGGACATGCATCGCTTCCCCCAGGCGCACTGCCGCTACCGGAGCGGTGCCCGGCGGCTCGGTCGCGGCAGCGCTGTGCTGCGCCGGGCGCATGATAGCCCGACGCATCGCCGGCCGGCGCGCGCGCGGCGTCTGACGGGTTAGCGACGTAATATTGTGTATAAACAAATAATTATAATGTTATTCACGAAACAACATCACATGGAGTCCGACCGAACCGGCAGCGGTCGATGGCCGACGGTTTTGAGAAAGCGCAGCTCCTCGAGCGTGTCGAGATCGGCCTCAGCGGCGGGTAGGGGTACGCGCCGCACGCGTGGGTCGTCGAGCAGCTGCCGTGCTCCGCGGTCGCCTTGGAGCGCGGCAAGCGCGCGCCACCAGCGTTTCGGAAACACGGCGGGAACTCCGGCGCGCCCGGCGTAGCCGGCTGCGAGCGGAACACGCCCGCGCGAGGCTAGAAGTCGTCTGAGGTCCTCGCCACGGATCGCCCACTGGTCGATGGTCATCACGAGCACGTGGGTCGCGCTCCGCGGCACTCGCGCAAGCCCCGCGCGCAGCGACATCGACAGCCCGTCCCGCCAGCGGCGGGCCTGGACAATCTGCACCGGACGCCCGCGCAGTTCCGCCGCAACGCGCGAGGCGGATGCGCCGACGACCACACCGACCCAGAGCGGCGCAAGGCCGAGCGCCGCGTCGACAGCGCGCACGACGAGCGAGTGCGCCCCGCGGTGCACGAGCTGCTTGGGCCGGCCGAGACGCCGGCTGCCGCCCGCAGCGAGGATGATGACCGCGCAAGTGGCAGCGCGGCGATCGGCTATGATCGGGGCCATGCGCAAAGAATACGCGAGCCTGAGGCGCCGGCCGTTTCTTGCGCCTGTCTGGATCTTTACGTTCTGGGCGGCGGTGGGCCTTGCGCTGGCTGCCTGGGCAGTGTCCGCGGCGAGCACGACGGTGGTGGTCGTCACGCGGCACGCCGAGAAGGAGGCGGATGGCACAGCCGATCCGCCGCTGAGCGCCGCGGGGCTCGAGCGGGCCGCGCGGCTGGCAGGCATCTTCGGCAGTGGCGGGCGAGGGCTCGGCATCGACGCCATTTTCGTCACCCAGTGGCGCCGGACTGCTGCGACCGCACGTCCGCTCGCGCTGCAGCTCGGCGTCCCCGTGATCACGGTGCCGGCCGACAACCTCGCGGCGCTGGAGCGCCGGATCAAGGATGATTACCGCGGCCAGCGTGTGCTGGTCATCGCCCACAACGACACCGTCCCGGCACTGGTCAGCCTGCTGGGGCAGGGCGCGGAGGTGCCGCCGCTTGCAGCCAATGAATACGGCACGACCTACGTCGTCGCCATTCCACGCTGGAGCCGCCCGACGGTGCTGCGTCTGTCGCTGCCCTGAGACGGAGGGGGCTCAGGCGGTGGCGAGGCGGAAATCGACCTCGTAGATCCGGTAGCCCGCGAGGCGCATGCCGTTGCTCCGGTAAACGGTCGCCGCCCGCTCGTTGCGCGCCTCGACGTACAGCCGCAGTCCGCAGACCTCGGGATCACGGCGTGCTTCGCCGAGCAGGTGGGCATAGAGGCGCGAGAATACGCCGCGCCGCCGGGCCTCCGGCACCACGTACACGGACTGGATCCACCAGAACCAGCCACAGCGCCAGTCGCTCCACTCGCGAGTCACGAGCAGCTGGCCGATCGGGCCCTCGCCGTCGTCGGCGACGTAATACCGACCCTTGCTGTCGTCGGCGAACACTGCAGCGACGCCTTCGGCCAGCAGCTCGCGATCGAGGTCGCGTTGCTCTGTCTCGGCGGCCATTCGCGCATTGCCATCGACCAGAAACTCGAGATCAGTGCTGCGCGCGGCGCGGATCGAAACTGTCATGGCAAGGATCTCCGCCTGGGCTCGAAGCATGATACGCCCCGCCACGCGCGCGGTTGCGCCGCGAGTTCGCGGTGCTATCATTCGCGCCCTCACGTGGGGCGGTAGCTCAGCTGGGAGAGCGTCGCGTTCGCAATGCGAAGGTCGAGGGTTCGATCCCCTTCCGCTCCACCAATTTTATTCCCGCCCCGGTAGCTCAGTTGGATAGAGCGCGCCCCTCCTAAGGGCGAGGTCACAGGTTCAACTCCTGTCCGGGGCGCACCTCTTGTTCGCGAGACTCGAGTGCATCCGGGCTGGCCGAACGTCGCCACGCCGGAGCCTCGCTGAGGGCCGTGACAGCCCCCGGGGACCCGCGTCGATGCGACGCGCTGCCTCCATCGGCGTCGGCAGGCCGACTACGCAGGCGGCACGATATTCGCGTGGCGCGCCACTTCTTGCCAGCGCCCACGGCGTTTCATCCACACACCGGTGAAGCGCAGGTGCTCGGTTTTCCCTGCATTGGGCATCTTCGGGCCCCACGTCACGGTCTCGCTGCCGGCCACCAGAACGATATCTCCGTAGACCCGCAGATATTCGATCTGCCGGTCGTAGGGGGCTGATCACCAGGACCCCAGACTGGACCATTCCTAGAACTTGCTGCTTGTTCAAGAACCGGTTCAAGGGATTTGTGACGACGAAATCGTCAGACCATAACCGCGACAGAGTGGTCGGATCGTTGTGAACGAAGGCCTCGACTTCCTCGGCGTTGAGGCGACGTATCTCCACGTCGGTTGCCGATTGGCTAGCCTGAGCCACAGCGGGCGGCGCCCCAATGCCCGTCAGCGACACGAAGAGCACAGCACTGGCAACAGTGTTGTTCATCTGCGGATCCCCCCCCCCCGAACGACCGGTTTGAGCAGCGGACTATACGGCCGTTGGGTTCCTGGACGCGACCTGCCTGCGTCGAGCGGTATCACGACTGCCGCTATGTGGCAACTCCTGTCCGGGGCGCCAGAATCTGGGTGTGCGGTAACGCCGCGGTTCCCGCCACCGTAGCCGTCGCGCCAGCTGCAAATACGACGACGATCACGAAGGCGCAGTGGTTGCCGGCGTCGTGTCGCTGACGCGGGAATACCCTCGACGCCGACGCCACCGCGAAGTAAGCACCCTGCACGCGGGATTCGCTCCCCCGCACACTGCCTCTGCGGGACTTAAAGTCCGCGCCGGCAGCACATCTGTCGGAGCGGCGCCGCGCCTGGTAGACACCGACGGCGGCGTGGTGTCTCATTGTCGAGGGGCCGCCTGCCTGGAAGTCGGTCGAGGTCGATCACCCGGCCGATGACGCAGCCCACGGTGCCAAGAATACAACGACGGCACGGCGGTCATGAGTGGCCCGTTCAGCCGGAAGCCTGGGAACGTTTTATCAAACAGGGAGAGGGGGATCCATCGATGAGCATTTCAGTCGCTGACACCAATACCAAGACTTGGACGATTCGCCGCCTTGCGGTCGTGGCGGGGCTTGCGATTCTCGGGACGAGCGGTCTGCTGGCAGCGGGGGCTGCACGCGCGCAGGACGCCGCGAAGGTCGACCCTAAACACTACAAGGTCGAGTTCGAAAATGATCAAGTCCGGGTCCTTCGAATCACGTACGGGCCGCATGAGAAATCCGCGATGCACTCGCACCCGGCAGGCGTGGTCGTGTACCTGACCGACGCGCACGTGAAATTCACGTTGCCCGGCGGCAAGACCCAGGACGTAGTGGGCAAGGCCGGGTCGGTCCAGTGGACGGAGCCGACCACCCATCTGCCGGAGAACGTCGGTGATAAGGCAATGGAAGCGATTCAGGTGGAATTCAAGACGAAGAAGCCAGCCGCCAAGTAGGTCAGCGCGGCGGCGACCGAGAGATAGCAGCTGTCGCGTCGCCACACCGCGGTCGGTGGGCGATAACGGCGGTTGCCCGCGCACTGCCCCGGCCTTGCGCCGGGGCTTTCATTTGCTCGCGGCCGACATCGCTGGCGCCCCGCCCGCCATCGTCAGCGACACGCCCACCGCCGACCCCCCGGTCGGTGTCGCGCAGCACGCAGCGAGCGGTCGGCGTCAAGCCGCGACTACACCGGTCCCGCGCGGGCATTCTGCAAGTTTCGTCGACGACAGCGCGTGCACCTGACTCACGTTCGCCGCGCGCCGCCGGTGTCGTCCGGGGGCTGCGCACGGCATCGCTCCCGCCGGCCTTCGCGCAACGGAACTGCAATTCGTTCAGGCGGTCGAACGAGCTTTGGTTCGGGCACCTGCATCCGTTAGACTTTCGAGCCATGTCAACCGCGGAAAATCGAGCGCGATGCGGGCTCCGCGCATGAGCTCTTCCCTCAGCGAGCAGCTGGCGATGAGCGCGCTGTCCGGTGGCAACGGCACCTTCGTCGAGGAACTGTACGAGCGGTTTCTGGCCGACCCGGAGTCGGTGTTGCCAGCGTGGCGCGCACTGTTCCGCAGCTTCGGCGGCGGAGCGGCGGCCGACGTTCCGCACGGCCCAGTCCGCGAGGCGTTTGCGGAGCGCGCCCGTCGGCCGCGCCAAAGCCGCGGGGCTGCGCCGGATCCGGTCGGCAGCGAGCAGGCCGCCAAACAGGGCGTGGTGTCACGGATGGCGCAGGTGTACGCGAACCGCGGGCACCTCATCGCGCGCATTGATCCGCTGGGGCTCATGCAGCGACCGACACCACGCGTCCTCGAGCTCAGCTACTTCGGGCTGTCAGATGCCGATCTTGACACGCAGTTCTTCACCGGCACGACCAGCGAGGCGATCCCGGCCCGCATGACGCTGCGCGACATGATCGCGCAACTCCGCTTCATCTACTGCGACACCATCGGCGCGGAATTCGCCCACGTGTCCTCGAGCGAGGAGCGGCTGTGGCTGCAGCAAGTCTTCCAGGACCGCCGCCTGCGGCTCCGGTTCACCGCCGATGAACGCCGCAACATCCTCTGGCAGGTGACCGCGGCCGAGGGCCTCGAACGCTACCTGCACACCAGGTACGTCGGGCAGAAGCGCTTCTCGCTCGAGGGCGCCGACTCGCTGATTCCGATGCTCGATGACCTCGTCCAGTACGGAGGGGGACATGCCGTCGAGGAATGCATCATCGGCATGGCCCACCGCGGGCGCCTCAATGTGCTGGTCAACCTGCTCGGCAAGGCGCCGTCGGCGCTGTTCTCGGAGTTCGAGGGCGCGTACGACCTGACCCATACGAGTGGTTCCGGCGACGTCAAGTATCACAAGGGCTACTCCGCGGACCTGCGCACACCGGACGGCAACGTGCACGTGGCGCTCGCTTTCAACCCCTCGCACCTCGAGGTCGTGGACCCGGTCGTCGAAGGCTCGGTACGGGCCCGGCAGGAGCGCCGCGGTGATGCGCTCGGCGACAGCGTGCTGCCGGTGCTGGTGCACGGCGACGCCAGCTTCGCCGGGCAGGGCGTCGTGATGGAGACGCTGCAGCTGTCGCAGGCCCGCGGCTTCTACACCGGCGGCACGATCCACCTCGTGATCAACAACCAGGTCGGGTTCACGACCTCCGATGCGCGCGATGCGCGCTCGACACTCTACTGCTCGGATGTGGCGAAGATCGTCGAGGCGCCGATTCTCCACGTCAACGGCGACGATCCCGAAGCATGCGTGTTCGTGACGCGCCTCGCGTTCGATTACCGCCGGAAATTCCACAAGGACGTGGTCATCGACCTCGTCTGCTATCGACGCCACGGCCACAACGAAGCGGACGAGCCGGCGGCGACCCAGCCCGTCATGTACCAGCAGATCCGCAAGCACCCGAGCACGCGTCAAATCTATGCCGATCATCTGGCGACAGACGGCGTGCTGAGTGCGGCAGACGCTGCACGGATGGTCGAGGACTATCGCGCCGGTCTCGACCAGGGCAAGCCGCAGGCGCGTGCCGCGCTCGGGCTGATCGGCAACAAGTACACGGTCGACTGGTCCTTGTATCTCGCGGCCGACCCGCTCGAGTCGGTGAGCACCGGCGTCGACATCGGGCGCCTCAAATCTCTCGGTGCGCGCCTCGTCGAGGTGCCGCAAGGATTCACTCTGCACCCGCGCGTCGCCAAGATTTACGAGGAGCGCGCCCGGATGCTGGCGGGCGAGGTGCCGCTCGACTGGGGCGCCGCCGAGACGCTGGCCTACGCGACGCTCGTCGACCAGGGCTACGGCGTGCGGTTCACGGGCCAGGACAGCGCCCGCGGTACGTTCTTCCACCGCCACGCAGTGCTGCACGATCAGGCGACCGACCGCGTCCACACGCCGCTCGCAATGCTGGCCGGCGAGCAGCGCTTTCGGATCACGGATTCGGTGCTGTCCGAGGAGGCGGTGCTGGGCTTCGAGTACGGGTTCTCGACAACCTCGCCGGACACGCTCGTGATCTGGGAAGGCCAGTTCGGTGACTTCGCCAACGGCGCCCAGGTCGTCATCGATCAGTTCATCAGCTCGGGCGAGGCGAAGTGGGGCAGGGTGTCGGGAATCACGCTCTTTCTGCCGCACGGCTACGAGGGACAGGGTCCGGAACACTCCTCCGCGCGGCTCGAGCGCTATCTGCAGCTCTGCGCCGAGTGGAACATGCAGGTCTGCGTACCGTCGACGCCGGCGCAGATGTTCCACATGCTGCGCCGCCAGGTCGTGCGCCCGCTCAGAAAGCCCCTCATCGTGATGACCCCGAAGAGCCTGCTGCGCCACAAGCTCGCCGTGTCGGAGCTCAGCGAGTTCGCCCGCGGCACGTTCCGCAACGTCATCGACGAGGTTGACCCGCTCGACGACCAACGCGTGCGACGCGTGATCCTCTGCAGCGGCAAGGTCTACTTCGACCTGCTCGAGCAACGCCGGGCCGACGCTATCGACGACGTCGCGGTCGTGCGACTCGAGCAGCTCTACCCGTTCCCCGCCGATGAATACGAGGCGGTGCTCGACCGCTACCCGAACGCCCGCGAAATCGTCTGGTGCCAGGAGGAGCCACAGAACCAGGGCGCCTGGTACCAGATCCGTCACCGGCTGCAGGAGCGCCTGTCCCCTGCCGACGTGCTGCTGTACGCCGGCCGCGCGAGCGCGGCGGCGCCCGCGGTCGGCATCTACCAGGTGCACGTCGAGCAGCAGCACACCCTTGTCAATGCCGCGCTGCACGCGGCAGCGGCGGCCGATACGGCGCATGAGACCGTGCGCATCACGGCCCCGTCCGGCACGCTCGCCGGCAAGCAAGCTCTCAGGAAGTCCTCATGACGATCGAAGTGCGTGTCCCGCAGTTGCCGGAGTCGGTGGCCGACGCGACGCTAGTCGGCTGGCACAAGCAGCCAGGCGAACCCGTGGCTCGCGATGAGAACCTGGCCGACCTCGAAACGGACAAGGTGGTGCTCGAGGTGCCGGCGCCGGTGGCGGGGGTCGTGACGGCACTTAAGGTTGCGGCCGGCGCGACCGTCACCAGCGGGGCGCTCCTTGCGCTGATTGCGGAAGGCGCTGTGGCAGCGACTCCTCCGGCCGAGGCCCCGCAGCCGGCGACTGCGGATGCCACCCGGGAGCAGGGCAAGCTCGCGCCGGCGGCCCGCCGGCTGGTCGAGGAGAAGCGGCTCGACGCCACCCAGATCGCCGGCTCCGGCCGTGACGGTCGGGTAACCAAGCAGGACGTGGTCCGCTCGCTCGAGGCCAAACCCGCGGCGCCGGCACCTTCGAAGGCGCCCGCGGTCGCGCGCAGCGGGCGGACCGAGCAGCGCGTGCCGATGACCCGGCTCAGGGCGCGGATCGCCGCGCGCCTCGTGGAGGCACAGACGACTCAGGCGCTGCTGACCACCTTCAACGAGGTGGACATGAAGGCTCTCAACGACGCCCGAGCACGCCACAAGGAGCGCTTCGAGAAGGCGCACGGCGTGCGGCTCGGCTTCATGTCGTTCTTCGTCAAGGCGGCGGTCGAGGCGCTCCGGAGATTCCCGGTCGTCAACGCCTACGTCGACGGCACCGACATCGTCTACCATGACTACTGCGACATCGGGGTCGCCGTCTCGACCGACCGCGGCCTGATCGTGCCGATCCTCCGCAATGCGGACCTCATGAGCTACGCGGACATCGAGCGCGCCGTCGCCTCCTACGCCGGCAAGGCGCGCGACGGCTCGATCACGATCGAGGAGCTGACTGGCGGCACGTTCTCGATTACCAACGGCGGCGTGTTCGGTTCGTTGTTATCGACGCCGATCGTCAATTCGCCGCAGAGTGCGATCCTCGGCATGCACAAGGTGCAGGACCGTCCGGTCGTGGTCGACGGCGCCGTCGTCGTCCGACCGATGATGTACCTCGCGCTGACCTACGACCACCGGATCGTCGACGGCCGCGAGGCGGTGCAGTTCCTCGTCACGATCAAGGACTGCCTCGAGGATCCCGCGCGCCTGCTGCTGCAGGTCTGAAGCCCCGAGGGTGAGTTCATGAGCGACAGCTACGACGTCATCGTCATTGGCGGAGGCCCCGCCGGCTATCCGGCCGCCATCCGGGCCGGCCAGCACGGCCTCACCGTCGCGTGTCTCGACGAGTGGCAGAACCTAGACGGCAGCCACGCCTTTGGCGGCACCTGTCTCAACGCCGGCTGCATTCCGTCGAAGGCACTACTCGAATCCTCGGAGCTCGTGCACCGCGCGCGCGCGGAGTTCGCCACGCACGGCATCAGACTGGCGGGCGTCGAGATCGATGTCGCGCAGATGCAAAAGCGCAAGGCCGGCATCGTCAAGACATCCTCGCAGGGCATCCTGACGCTCTTCAAGGCAGCGAAGGTCACTGGCCTGCCGGGCCACGGCCGGCTGCTGCCGGGCAGGCAGGTCGAGCACAGCGCGCCCGATGGTACCAAGACGGTGCTGCAGGCGAAGCACGTGGTCCTGGCGAGCGGCTCGACGCCGATGGCGCTCAACGGCGCGCCATTCGATGGCCAGCAGATCGTCGACAGCTGGGGCGCGCTCGAGTTCTCAGCGGTGCCCAGGCGCCTCGGGGTCATCGGCGCCGGAGTCATCGGCCTCGAGCTCGGCTCCGTCTGGCGCCGGCTCGGCGCCGAGGTCGTCATGCTCGAGGCGCTCGAGGCGTTCCTGCCGATGACGGACCAGCAGCTGGCCAGAGAAGCGCTGCGGAACCTGAAAAAGCAGGGCCTCGACATCCGGCTCGGCGCCAAGGTCACGGGCGCGGTCGTCAAGGACGGGACGGTCGACGTCAGTTTCATCGATGGCAAGGGTACGCAGTCGCTGACAGTCGACAGGCTCGTGGTCGCGATCGGCCGGCGGCCGCAGACCGCGGGGTTGCTGGCCGACGGCACCGGCGTCACGCTCGACGAGCGGGGCTTCATCCGGGTCGACGACGAGTGCCGCACCGGCGCCGAGAACGTCTGGGCGGTCGGGGACTGCGTGCGCGGCCCGATGCTCGCGCACAAAGGCAAGGAAGAGGGCGTCATGGTCGCGGACCGGATCGCCGGCCAGCACGCCGAGGTCAACTACAAGACGATTCCGTCGGTCATCTACACCGCCCCGGAGATCGCCTGGGTGGGGCAAACCGAGGAGCAGGTCAAGGTCAGCGGCCGGCCATACAAGACCGGCGTGTTCCCGTTCCTGGCGAGCGGCCGCGCCCGGGCGATGGAGTCGACGCAGGGCTTCGCCAAAGTCATCGCCGCGAGCGATGACGACGAGATTCTCGGCGTCCACATCATCGGTCCGCTGGCCGGAGAACTGATCGCGGAAGCCGTGCTGGCGATGGAGTACTCGGCGAGCACCGAGGATCTGCAGCGGACGATACACGCCCATCCGACGCTGTCGGAGGCGCTGCACGAAGCCGCGCTCGCCGCCGACCGCAAGGCGATCGACATCCCCAACCGCTAGCGACGATGCACGCGGATCACGTCCGGCAGGCCGGCGATCCGCGCGGCCACGGCCTCGAGCTCACCAAGGTCGTGAACCTTCACGGCCAGCGTCATGTCGGCCGTTTTGTCCGCCTGGTTGGTCGCAGTCGTCATCCGGTCGATGCTGAGGCGGGCGTCGGCGACGATCCCGCTGACGTCGCGCACCAGGCCGCGTCGGTCAAACGCCAGCACCGAGAACTCGACTGGATAGAGCCGGTCGCGGTCGCCACCCCAGTCGACTGGCAGCACGCGGTCTGGCTGCCTCGTCTGCATGCGCGCGAGGTTGCCGCAGGTGGCCCGGTGGATCGTGACGCCGCGGCCGAGTGTCACATAGCCGACGATCGGCTCCGGCGGGACCGGCCGGCAGCAGCGTGCAAAATGCGACAGCAGATCGCCAACGCCCATCACGCGAATCCCGTGTGCCGCGACGGGTCCGACATCCGCGCCGGCCGGGCCGGCCGCCGCGGCCGGCAATCCGGGCTCGACCGCGCGGTCGCGCCGCTGCAGGGCCGCGGCGAGCTGCGCGGCCGACACATCCCCCGCCCCGAGGGCCACGTACAGCTGTGCGGCGCTCGCGAACCCAAGTTCGGCGGCGATCTCCGCCACCGCTGGTGCGACGCCGCGCCGGCCGAGCTCCCGCTCCAGGACCGCGCGGCCCGCGCGCGCGTGCTCCGCCTCATCGACATGGCGGAACCAGGCGCGCACTTTGGCGCGCGCTGACTTGCTCGCCAGGAACCCCAAGCTCTCGACCAGCCAGTCGCGACTTGGCTGCGGATCCTTGGCTGTGATGATCTCGATCGTCGCGCCGTTCTCCAGCCGGTGATCGAGCGGTACCATCCGGCCGTCGACGCGCGCCCCGCGACAGCGGTGACCCAGGCTCGTGTGGACGTGGTAGGCGAAGTCGAGCGGCGTCGCACCCGCCGGCAGCTCGACCACATCACCCTTCGGACTCAGCACGTAGACGTGGTCCGCGAACAGCGCCGCGCCAACCTGGCCGAGCGGGTCGTCCTCGGCAGCCGCGCCCGGCGCGAGCAGCGCGCGCAGCTGCTCGACCTTCGCCTCGAAGCCGAGGTCGCGCCGACCGCCTTCCTTGTAGCGCCAGTGGGCCGCGACGCCGAGCTCGGCGCGGTCGTGCATCTCCTGAGTGCGGATCTGCACCTCGACCGCCTTGCCGCCGGGCCCCAGAACTGCGGTGTGGATCGAGCGGTAGCCGTTGGACTTCGGGGTCGCAATGTAGTCGTCGAACTCCGCCGGCACGTAGTCCCACAGCGAATGCACGACGCCGAGTGCCGCGTAGCAGTCGGCGACCGAGCCAACGAGAATTCGCACGGCCCGCACGTCGAATACCTGCTCGAAGGCGAGCCCTTTGCGGCGCATCTTCCGCCAGATGCTGAAGATGTGCTTCGGCCGCCCCTCGATCTGGGTCTTGACACCAGCGGCGGCGAGCGCGCCGCCGAGTAGCGCGCGAAACTCCGCGATGTAGCGCTCGCGGTCGCTGCGGCGCTCGTTGAGCGAGGCGGCGATCTGGCGATAGGCATCGGGCTCGAGGTAGCGAAAGGAGTAGTCCTCGAGCTCCCACTTCAGCACCGCAAGGCCGAGCCGGTTGGCGAGCGGGGCGTAAATGTCGCGCGTCTGCGCGGCGAGGCGACGGCACTCGGCCGCGTCCGCCTGGCGCGCCGCGCGCAGCAGCCACAGTTGCTCGGCCACCCGGGCAAGGACCAATCGGGGATCCGCGACCACCGCCAGCAGCATCTTGCGCAGCGTCTCGGCCTGTGCGGGCGGCAGGGGCCCGGCGGCCGCTGCGGCGGGGTCGAGGCGTCCGAGCCGCCCGAGCGCGCGTGCAAAGGCGAGCGCGTCAGGCGCGACCTTCGCCCCTACGCTGTCCGGATCGAGTGCGCCGCTCGCAACGAGGCTCGCGAGCGCCGTGCCTTCGATCGCCGCTGGCTCCGGATCGAAGTGCGCGACAATGCGGGCAACGCCGACGGCCCGCTCGAGTGCGGCGGATGCCGGCGCGGGCAACAGCGCTGCCAGCCGCTCGCCGGCCGCCCTGGCGGCCGCGGCGGCCAGCTGGTCATTGTCGAAAGTGGTTGTTTCCACTGTGGAAACGCGCCCGGCGGCGATGTCCTCGAGCGGCGATCCCGGTATCATACGCGGCGATGACCCCATTCGATCCAGAGACGCATGCGCCGCTTCACTTCCTGGCGCAGCCATAGGCCCGGTGCGCCGGCCAGCGCGCCGCGCCAGGCGGCCGCGCTGCCCGCCGTGCGGGTCCTCGGTCTCGATCCCGGCTCGCGGATCACGGGCTTTGGCATCGTCGACATCGGCGCGTCGGGGCCGACGTACGTCGCGAGCGGTGCGATCCGCGCTGGCACCGGGGATTTCACCCGCCGGCTGCAGGACATCTACGCCGGGGTCGCGGCTGTGGTCGCCGAGTACCGGCCCGCAGAGATCGCAATCGAGCGCGTGTTCATTCACCGCAATCCGGACAGCGCCCTCAAGCTCGGGCAGGCGCGCGGCGCGGCATTGAGCGCAACCTTCGGCCACGACGCGCCGCTGTTCGAGTACACGCCACGCGAGGTCAAGCTCGGCGTCGTCGGCACCGGCGCCGCCGACAAGGAACAGGTGCAGCGGATGGTGACGGCGTTGCTCGGACTCGACGGCCGGCTCGCACCCGATGCGGCCGATGCACTCGCGATCGCGCTGTGCCACGCACACGGCCGGTCGATGCGGCTCGCGCTGGCGGCCGCCGCGGACGGCGCCGCGTGATCGGCTGGCTGCGCGGACGGCTGGCCGCCAAGCACCCACCGGTGCTGGTGGTCGACGTCAACGGTGTCGGCTATGAGTGCGAGGCGCCAATGTCGACGTTCTACGCATTGCCGGAGACCGGCGCCGACGTGACGCTGCGTACGCACCTCGTGGTCCGCGAGGACGCTCATTCGCTGTATGCGTTCGGGACAGACGAGGAGCGGCGGCTGTTCCGCAGCCTGCTGAAGGTTGGCGGCATCGGCCCGAAGATCGCGCTCGGAATACTGTCCGGCATCAGCGTCGATGCGTTCATGGTATGCATCGAGTCGCAGGATCCGGACCCGCTGGTCCGGGTTCCTGGCGTCGGGCGCAAAACCGCCGAGCGGCTGCTGATCGAGATGCGCGACCGGGTCAAGGAACTCGCCGGAGCGCGGGCAGCGCTGCCGCCGGCGGTCGGGCGGGCCGCCGCCGCGCAGCACGAGGCCTACAGCGCACTGGTCGCGCTCGGCTACCGTCCGGTCGAGATTACCCGACTGCTGCGGGTCGTTGCGGACGAGGAGGCGAGCACCGAGGAGCTGATCCGACGGGCGCTGAAGGCGGCGGCTGGCTGATGCGCACTGGGAGCGAGGCACAATGATCGAACCGGATCGCGTGGTCGCGGCGGGTGGCGGGCGCGAGGACGAATCCCTCGACCGCGCGGTGCGCCCGAAGGTGCTCGCCGACTACATCGGTCAGCCCGCGGTCAAGAGCCAGATGCAGGTGTTCATCGAGGCCGCCCGCCGTCGCGCCGAGGCACTCGATCACCTGCTGATCTTCGGCCCGCCGGGCCTCGGCAAGACGACGCTCGCCCACATCGTCGCCAACGAGCTGGGAGTCGGGCTCAAGCAGACGTCAGGCCCGGTGCTCGAGCGCCCGGGTGACCTGGCCGCGATCCTGACGAACCTGCAGCCGCGCGACGTGCTGTTCGTCGATGAAATCCACCGGCTGAGCCCGATCGTCGAGGAGATCCTCTATCCGGCGATGGAAGACTTCCAGCTCGACATCATGATCGGCGAGGGCCCCGCGGCGCGCTCGATCAAGCTCGAGCTGCCGCCGTTCACGCTGGTCGGCGCCACGACGCGCGCCGGGCTGATGACCTCGCCGCTGCGGGACCGCTTCGGCATCGTGCAGCGTCTCGAGTTCTACTCGGGCGAGGAGCTGACACGGATCGTGACGCGCTCGGCCGCGATCCTCGGCCTCGAGCTGGACGCCGCCGGCGCGGCGCGCATCGCCGAACGCTCGCGGGGCACGCCGCGCATCGCCAACCGGCTGCTGCGGCGCGCGCGCGACTACGCCGAGGTGCGCGCCGACGGGCGGATCACCGACCAGGTGGCGGGCGCGGCGCTCGACATGCTCGACGTCGACCGCCAGGGCTTTGACGTGATGGACCGGCGGCTGCTGCTGACGATCATCGAGAAGTTCGCCGGCGGCCCGGTCGGCATCGACAACCTCGCGGCGGCCATTGGCGAGGAGCGCGACACGATCGAGGACGTGCTCGAGCCGTTCCTGATCCAGCAGGGGTTCCTGATGCGCACCGCCCGCGGGCGCATCGCGACGCCGTCGGCATACCTGCATTTCGGGCTGGCGCCGCCGGTTGCACAGCCATCATCGCTGCCGCTGTTCCGCGAGGACGGCTGAGGTGGCGGCGCGCTTCGAATGGCCGGTGCGCGTGTACTGGGAAGACACCGACGCCGGTGGCATCGTCTATCACGCCTCCTACCTCGAATTCCTCGAGCGGGCCCGCACCGAGTGGCTGCGCGCCCTCGGCATCGACCAGCGGGCGCTGCGGGCCACGGAACGATTGCAGTTTGCGGTGGTCGATATGCAGATCGAGTGGCGGCGGGCGGCGCGCTACGACGATCTTCTGACCGTGACCGCGCAGATGGCCGAGCGCGGCCGCGCGACGCTTAAGTTTGCGCAGACTGTGCTGCGCGGGGCTGAGCTGCTGCTGTCGGCGACCGTCAGGGTCGCCGCCATCGACGCCGAGAGCCTGCGGCCGCGCCGTCTGCCCTTGGAATTGCTGAACTCCTTCGAATGAACTCGACGATCATCGACCAGTCCTTCGTTCGTCTGATCGTCGAGGCGAGCCTGGTCGTGCAGATCGTGCTCGCCGTACTGCTCGGCGCCTCGGTCGTGTCGTGGGCGGTCATCCTGCGCAAACGCCGCGCGCTGGCGGCGACCCGGGCCGCTGCTGAATCCTTCGAGACCGCGTTCTGGTCCGGCGGCGACCTGGGCGCGCTGTACCGCTCGATCGAGGGCCGCCAAGGGCCGGCGTCGGGCATGGAGAGCATCTTCGAATTCGGGTTCCGCGAGTTCACGCGCCTGCGCAAGCAAGGTTCGATCGATGCGTCGCAGCTGATGGAAGGGGCACGGCGCGCGATGAAGGTGGCGCAGTTGCGCGAAATCGACCGACTTGAGAGCAACCTCGAGATGCTGGCCACGATCGGCTCGATCAGCCCGTACGTCGGCCTGTTCGGCACCGTGTGGGGCATCATGCACGCGTTTCGCGGGCTCGCGAACGTGCAGCAGGCGACGCTGCAGATGGTCGCGCCGGGCATCGCCGAGGCCCTGATCGCCACCGCCATCGGGCTGTTCGCCGCCATTCCGGCGGTGGTCGCGTTCAACCGCTTCTCCGACCAGGTGAACCGGCTCGAACTGCGGTTCGACACGTTCATGGAAGAGTTCTCGACGATCCTGCAGCGCCACGCGACGGCGCCCCGCGGCGGCTGACATGCCCGCCACCGGCAAGCGCGGGCGACGCCTGATGGGCGAGATCAACGTCGTGCCGTACATCGACGTGATGCTGGTGCTGCTGATCATCTTCATGGTGACCGCACCGTTGCTGACGCAGGGCGTCCAGGTCGACCTGCCGAAAGCTGCGGCGACGCCGCTGACCGAGCAGACCCACGCGCCGCTCGTCGTCAGCATCGACCGTCACGGCCGGCTGTACGTCAACGTCGGCGAGGCCAAGCAGCGCCCGGTGGACGAGCAGACGCTGGCTACCTCGGTGCGTACTGTGCTCGGCCGCGCGGCCGACACGCCGGTACTGCTCAAGGCCGATCAGAGCGTGCCGTACGGCCGCGTGATCCGGGCGATGGTGTTGCTGCAGCAAGCGGGCGCGCCGCGCGTCGGTTTTCTGACCGACCCGCTGCCACCGGCCCCGACGACGGTCAGCCCCTGAGGCCGGGGCCAATGAACCCGTTCCTCAAAGAGCACGCCGGTCCGCTGCTGAGGTCGGCCACTCTCCATCTGGCGCTCGCGGTGGCGGTGGTGGCGGTGGCGCTGTGGACGGTGACGCCGCGCGTGAGCCCGCCGGCCGCGATTGATGCCTACGTCGCGAAGCTCCCCGCCCCACGGGCCGCGCCGCAACCGGTTCCGGCGCCGACCGTCGTGCCGGCGCCGCCGACGGCACCCGTGACCGAGCCGGCGCCTGCCCCGAATCTGGCGGCGGACAGGGAGCGGGAAGCGGCGGAGGCCGCCGCGCGCGCGCATCACGATGAAGAGTTGCGACTTGCCGCAGCACGCGCCGCCGAGGCGGCGCTGAAGGCCAAGGCCGACGCCGAGCGACGCGCGGCGGAGGCGGCGGCGGCAGTCGAGGCGCAGCGGCGCGAGGCTGCGGCTGCAGTGGCGCGTCGCCAGGCGGAGGAGGCGAAACGCAAGGCGGACGCCGAAGCCGCGCAGCGTGCCGCGCAGGAGTCGGATCTTGCCAAGCGGCTTGCGGCCGAGGAGCACCGGATCGGCGCGGAGAACTCCGGACTGCTCGCGCGCTATATCAGCGACATCGAGGCGCGCGTCGAGCGCGCGTGGAACCGGCCGCCGACTGCGCGCCACGGCCTCAAATGCACGGTGTACGTAACCCAGGTGCCCGGCGGCACCGTCACCAACGTGCGCCTCGGCGACTGCAACGGCGATGCCGCCGTCCAGCAATCGCTCACGCTCGCCGTATACCGGGCTTCGCCGCTGCCGGCGCCTCCCGATCCGAGCCTGTTCGAACGTAACCTGAACCTGGTGTTTGAGCCCAATGACTGATCCACGCCGATTTCTTGCCTTGCTGGGGCTGCTCGCCGGCCTCGGCCCGTGCGCAGCGCCGGCGAGCGCGCAGCTCACGGTGCAAATCACGCGCGGCGTCACCACGCCGATTCCCGTCGCCATCGTGCCGTTCGGCGCCGAGAACCTGGTGCCAGTCGATGTCGCCGCGGTGATCGATGCCGACCTTGCCCGCAGCGGGCGTTTCCAAGGCCTGCCGCGGACCAGCATGCTGCAACACCCGACGAGTGCCATCGGGCTCGACCTCGCGCAGTGGCGGCTGCTGAAGACCGATTTCATCGTGATCGGGCGGGTCGCGCCGGCCAGCGGCAGCTATCGGGTCGAGTTCGAGCTCTACAACGTCGTCACCGGCGAACGGCTGCTCGGCTACGGCGTGCCGGCTGCGGCCGACGGCCTGAGGCTCGCGGCGCACCGCGCAGCCGACCTGATCTACGAGAAGATCCTCGGCGTCCCCGGAGCGTTCGCGACCCGTATTGCCTACGTCAACGTGCAGGGACCGATCGGCGCGCGGCGCTGGCGCCTCGTGATCGCCGACGCCGACGGCGAGAACGCTCAGGTCGTGCTCGAGTCCCGGCAGCCGATCATGTCGCCGGCCTGGTCTCCCGACGGCGCACGGCTTGCCTACGTGTCATTCGAGGGGCAGATGTCCGCGATCTACGTGCAGACGCTGGCCACCGGCGCGCGCGAGCGGGTCTCGGCCCGCGCCGGAATCAACGGCGCGCCCGCGTTCTCGCCGGACGGGCGCCGGCTGGCTCTCGCGTTGTCGCAGGCTGACGGCAACGTCGACGTGTTCGTGCTCGACCTCGCAACTCACAGCATGCTGCGCATCACGGATGATCCGGCGATCGACACCGAGCCCAATTGGGCGCCCGACGGGTTGAGCCTCTTCTTTACCTCGGACCGCGCCGGGCGACCGCAGGTTTACCGCATCACGCTCGCACCCGGCGAGCGGCCGAAGCGCGTCACGTTCGAAGGCTCCTACAACGCCCGGCCGCGCGTTTCGCCGGACGGCACGCAGATTGCTGTCGTGACGCTCGACCAGGGCGCGTACCGGATCGCGGCCGTCGATCTCGCGACTGGCCGCTCGCGCGTGCTCTCCAATGGTCACCTGGATGAAGGACCGAGCTTCGCGCCGAACGGCCAGATCGTGCTTTACGCAGCGCGCGAGGCCGGCCGCGGCGTACTCGCGACGGTCGCGGTCGATGGCAGCGTCACCAGCCGAATCAGCGCGGCGGACGGCGATGTCCGCGAGCCTGCCTGGTCGCCGCGGATCGGATCCCCGTGACAACCTCACGGCAGGCCCGGGGCTGTGGCAAAATCATCGCTCGACGCGCGCACGAGGATGTCAGCCTAAATGTCTTTCTATCAAGGAGTTAGCGAATGAATCGCACCCTTTGTGTTACGGTGCTGCTGTCCCTGTCCCTCGTCCTCGCCGGCTGCGGAGGCAAGAAAGCGGCGGTCAAACCACCTGCGAGTCCTGGCGAGAGTGTCTCCAGTTCCGTCGGCACGACGGCGGGTGCCGCAGGTGCCCAGACCGGTGCCGCCGAGGCGATGGCCGGCAGCGGCTCGGCCGAGGCCGCGGCGCTCGCGAAGACGGCGATCTATTTCGATTTCGACAGTTCGGAGATCCGCCCGGAGTTCGCCGCGACGATCGCAGCGCACGGCAGGAAGCTCGCGAGCGACCACATGGTCAAAGTGCGGCTCGAAGGCAATACGGACGAGCGG
>DATNIE010000021.1:0-102765 GCA_035604595.1 Steroidobacteraceae bacterium
TGGCGCAATTGTCTCGCGGCCGAGCGCGTCCGCATTTAGGAATTAGTCCGGGACTCGTTGAGATTTGCGACGAGAAGTAGGCGCGATGGCGTGCGTCGACCGGCAGGGGCTACCGGCGAGCGCTGGGGGTAACTCTGGGGGTACCTGCGCGCACGAAGCCGATTGATAGGCTTATATAACAACTGGTTAGGTAGACTTTGCGGTGGACAGCGGGCCCACCACCTCTGCTCGGGTCCTTACCGGGCACATGGGTAACAGATTATTCCGGAGACCTAGGTAACACCTTCGCGGCGAATGGGTTTTGGGCGCGTTCGGCGCGTCCCGTTCGCGCCAGTGATTGACTGCGGCCCGATGCGCCAGAGTCGGGCTTCGCTGGCCGGCCACCAGCGCGTGTGGGCGAAGCGAGAGTGTCGAGCCGCTGGCCCTCAACTTGGTCTGCTGCTCCTCAAGGGCGCTGCTGGCCTCTCGACTTCGGTGAACTAGGCCGACCACCGTTCACTGCCAGCCTCGCATCTCCCCGAGCTCCAGCGATGAGCCCACACCGATCACTCTGAAGTGGGGGAGCCAAGCCACCGGGCCTGTGTGTCAAGATGCACCGATCATTTCGCATCCGACGCCAGTCCAACAGTGGGGCGACATGAAGCCGACCACCGGCTCGCCGACCACCGACGAGGCTGCGAGCCACCCGCTGCGCCGGGTGCTCGGTCTTCGCGACCTGATCCCGATGCAGATATTGATTGTTTTCGGACCTTCGTGGCCGGGCACCGCCGCGCATCAAGCCGGTAGTCAAGTCAGCTTCTGGCTGATTGGCGCTCTGTTGCTATTCCTGCCTGTCGCCGCGGCCGTCCAGTATTGCGTTCAGATCTGGCCGTACGAAGGCGGCGTTTATCAGTGGACCAAACACGCTTTCGGGCCTTTCGCCGGCTTCTTGAGCGCCTGGAACCTGGGGGCCTGGGTCCTGTTAATCGTCTCGAGCCTTGGCGTCTTTGCGGCGAGCGGCCTCAGTTATGCGCTCGGGCCCCACGCTGCGTGGATGGCGGAAAGCCGCGCGGTCATATTGAGCCTCGACGCGAGCCTGTTCGGTTTAATTTTCCTGGTGAACGTCCCGGGTCTACGAATTGGACGGTGGGTGTCCCATTTTGGAACAGCTGCCACCCTGTTCGTCGCCGGTCTGCTGATTGTCCTGCTGTTCGCCCACCCTCACGCCACTCCGATCCATCCGCACGTGTCTCCGCAACCACCCTTCTCGCTGAAATTCCCGGTACTCACGCTGGTCAGTCTCAATCTGTTCAGCAAAATCGCTTTCAACGGGTACACCGCTTTGGAGCAAGTTGCCGTATTCGCCGGCGAGACGCGCAACGCGGCGCGTTCGATACTTCGCTCGGCGTGGATCGCCGCGCCGGTGATTGCGCTGATTTACATCCTGATGACTGGTTCCATTCTGACGTATACACGCGCCGACCAGGTCGACCTCGTCAACCCCATCGCCCAAATCATCGCGACCGCGTTCGGCGCCGGCGGTTCGGCCGGCGTCGTTATGAATTGGGGCGCGTTTCTCAGCCGCGCGACGATCCTCGCGCTGGTCGTGGCCTCCATTGCGCAATTCGCCGTCTATATTGCCGAGACCAGCCGTCTGCCGATGGTCGCCGCGTGGGACCATCTGATCCCGGCCTGGTTCACGCGTCTGCACCCGCGCTATGGCACGCCAACGGGCTCGTTGGCAGTGATCGTGGTGGTAGCCGTCCTTTTTAGCTTTCTCGCGTCGTCGAATGCGGGCGCGGGTGAGGCGTTTCAGCTACTCGTCACGAGCGGATTCGTCTGCTATGGCATCAATTATCTGTTGATGTTCGCGGTCCCACTGCTGGTCGGCACACGCCTCAGCCTGCGACCGGACCTTCGGCCCCCGGGGCTCGTCCGTGCCGCTTGTGTGTGCGGGGCCTCGGTAACGCTGCTCTCAATGATCTTCAACCTCATCCCGATCGTGGACGTTGCGCGCCCGTGGGTATTCGCACTCGAAGTCGGCTCTGCCGCCCTGGGTATCAATCTGATCGGGGCGGCCATTTACTGGCGCGGCTCCCGCCCCAAGGCCCGCCTCGAACACGGCGCGACGTGACGAGTCATCCTCGGCTAATTCTTTTCTCCCGCTGGCATTCTGACGATCGGCGGGAACCCCTAGACCCGGCCGGGAAGCCGGGCTTGCGTGTCGCCGGATGGAGTCATGGTCTTGCTCCGTTACAGGCGTAGACTCGGTCGCTACGGCGCAGGCGCTGAGGCTGCGACGCGCCGGCTCGACGGCGCTCGGGACGGCTAGGCAGGCAAGACGTCCGCTGTCTCGCGCGCCGTGGCCCGCCGGGCGCGCGCATCCGCGTCCGGTTTATTCGGTCGTTGCGATCTCGAGCGGGTAGCGCGATCGGCGCCGGTCAGCGTGGTGCGATTTACATTCGTCCGCGCGCTTCGAATGGCGAACGCGACCACGCAATGGCACCGCGTGCCACGCCGGGAACTCATGCTCCCCGCCGTCAAAGCCGACCGTATCAGTATGACTCATCAGGTGGCAGCAATATGAACCGGATCAATGCGCGCGTAGTCTGCATTTTCACAGCACTCGCGCTCACCGCGTGTGGCGGAGGCAATTCGGGCTCGGCCACTGGCGGGACCTCCGCCGTCGCCGTGAGCCCGCCCCGCGGCACGTTGGTGCAGAACCCGCCGGTACTACTGTCCACCATTACCACACCAGACGTGCTGGTTGAGCTGAGCACACTAACCAATACGGAAGTGCTCACACTTGGCGGGACGCTCCTGTGTGACGTCGCCGTTTACCACCTGGAGTACACAACTGTCGGCGGCGCAAACGAGGCAACCACCGCCTCCGGAGCGATGATGGTACCGACCGGCATCGACTCGAGCTGCCACGGTGCACATCCGATGATGTTGTATGCGCATGGCACGACAACGGACCGCGACTTCAATCTCGCGGATCTGCAGGTGCAGAAGAATGCCGAAAGCTACTTCATGGCCTTCTTCGCCTCGCAAGGCTACATCGTCGTCGCTCCGAATTACGCTGGCTACGACACCTCAACGTTGTCTTACCATCCGTACCTGGTCGCCGAACAGCAGTCGAAGGATATGATCGATGCACTGACGGCGGCGCGCAGCGCCTTGCCGACCGCGGCTGCGCCTTTGACCACCGACAGCGGCCGGCTGTTCATTACCGGCTACTCGCAGGGCGGATACGTGGCGATGGCGACGCATCGTGCGATGCAGTCGGCCGGCATGACCGTCACCGCGTCGGCGCCGATGTCGGGGCCCTACGCGCTTGCGGCATTCGTCGATGCCGTATTTTTCGGCCGGGTCAACGGCAGTGCACCGGTGTCATCGGTGTTGCTCGTCAGCGCATACCAGGAGTCATACGGCAACATCTATGCCAGTGCCACTGATGTGTTCGAAGCGCAATACGCGAGCGGCATAGAGTCCCTGCTGCCGAGCACGATGACGCGTAGCGAGCTGTATGTGCAGGGGAAACTGCCCATGTATGCGCTGTTCAGCGCGACGCCGCCGGCTCCGGAATTCGCTGATATCACACCCGCGACAACGCCGGCTGATCTGGCTCCCGTGTTCGCGATCGGCTTTGGCACCGGTAACCTGGTGCTGAACAGCTATCGCTTCAGCTATCTGCTGGACGCGCAGGCCAATCCGGATGGTGGCTGGCCGACGACAACCACCGGCATGGCAGCTGCGACGCCCGGTCTTCCTCTGCGCCAGGCGCTGCAGTTGAATGATCTGCGTAACTGGACGCCAACGGCCCCAATCCTCCTGTGCGGCGGCGACGCCGACCCAACCGTCTTCTGGCTCAACACGCAGTTGATGCAGGGCTATTGGGCGTCGCACGCGCCGGTGTCGACTCCGATCAGCGTGCTTGACCTTGATTCTCCTGCATCGCCGGGTGACACCTACGCTGATCTGAAGAGAGACTTTGCGCTCGCGAAAGAACTCATCGCTGCAACGGCTGTCGCGCAAGGAGCGACCGACGGGGGTGCAGCCGCGGTCGACGAGGCGTATCACGCGCCGCTGGTGCCTCCCTTCTGCCTCGCGGCCGTGAGGTCCTTCTTTGCGGCTCAATGATGCGGAGCGCCGCGTCGCGGTGATCTTGTTGCGATTTGTCACGCGGCTGCCGGCCGTGCGCCAGTCAGGGTGCGGATTCCACAACCACAGGAAACTGCCGGCGCAACCTGGATCGCGCCCGACTCTACCGCACGCCGACGCAGGCTACGAAAGAGCCGATGCGATCAGTGGTCCTCGCCGCGCGAGAAAGTCGTCGATTGCCATGGCGAAATTCTCACAATCCGCAGCGGTCGTTGGCAACGACAACGATACGTAGCCGCGCCGGCCGAAATAGTACCCTCGGTCGACCATCTCCAGGTGAAACAGCGTGTCCAGCAGGCGCTTGGCGGAATTTGCGGCTGTGCCCGCGTGGTCGGCGTCCTCCGGTCTAAAAAGCAGATGCGTGCTGAAATGCAGCCCGATCAGGGAGCCGACGCCAGTCGCTTGGAACCGCGCGGAACGTGCGCGCGCCAGCGCGTTCAGCCGCTCGCGCAACCGGTCCCCCAGCGCATTAATCCGCACAGCCTCGGCGGGTGTGAAAACCCGCGTCAGGCCGGCGAGTCCACCCGCCATCGACAGCACGTTGTTATTGAACGTGCCGGCGTGATCGAGAGCGTCCGGACGGTTGGGATCAAAACGCTCCATCAACTCGCGCTGCCCGCCGAACGCACCGAAGCTGCTTCCAGCACCCAGGTACTTGCCGAATGTCGTCATGTCGGGCCGTATGCCCAATAGACCCTGCAGCCCGGACGGCGACAGTCGTGACGTCATCACCTCATCGAAGACCAGCACGATGCCGCGTGCCGTGCACTCCTCGCGCAGCATTGCGAGGAAACTCGGCTTGCCCGGAATGCAGCCGCCGCCGAGCATTGGTTCGACCAGCACCGCGGCAATCGCATCACCGTGCGCATGCAGCGCTGCGCGAACGCCCTCAACGTCGTTGTAGGTTGCGATCAGCCAGTCGAAGGGGGCGTTGAGCGGGGCGCTGCGGCCGCGGAAATTGAACACGCCGCCGTGATAACCGCCGTCGAACACCATGATGCGCAGGCGGCCGGGCCTGAGCGCGCGCACGGTTGCGAGGGCTATCAGATTGGCCTCGGTCCCGGAATTCGTGAACCGCAAGAGATCAACGGACGGGAACCGAGCGCGGATCGCCTGGGCGAGTCCGGTCTCGTACTGGTTCGGACCGCCGAGGACCGTGCCATCGTCGACCGCTTGTTTGATCGCCGCCTGGATGACCGGGTTCGAGTGCCCGTACAGGCCGGCCGAGTACTCGCCTAGCAAGTCCAGATACTCAATTCCGTCGACGTCAGTCAGGCGGTTACCCTGACCCCGTGCGAAGACGATCGGGAACGGGCTGAAGTGCAGTACGGTGCGCGTGTTGCCGCCCGGCATGTGCTCCGCGGCAGCCAGGCGACGTTGAGCGCTGATGGGGCGGCGGGCGCGGTAACGAGCCTCCACCTCGGCCAGCGCAGCTTCGAGGTCGAGCGTGCCCGAGACTTGGCGTCCGTCCATGTCCTTCAGTTATCTCCACGCGGCTTGTGGTGCATCTGGTGCATCGCGGGATACGTCGGCAATGATCAGGATTCGTCTCGTTCGTCTGTTCCGCGCTCGCGCGCGAGCGCTACGCCCATCATTCTAAGGCGGTTTGGCCACAAGGAGCGATTGCGTCGGTTCGGAGTGCAGTGGTTTCTCACGCCCTGACTCACCGATCGCCGGCCAACGAGGCGGCCAGAAAGATTGATCCGGGGAGTTAGAATACCCGCCTGAGAGCCGGCGTTCACGTGTGAACGATCGTCCTCACACGCGCGGACGTTGCACAACACTGACGCTCGCATCGCAGTCCGTGAACTGAGCTCAGGTTGGTAGCGTCCCGTGCAAAACACGATTCCTCCTCGACAACGATGGGCAAGCGGCGGCAAGTGACGGGGAGTTGCCAACTATGAATCCTTCAATCTGGCTGGCGGCGACGACACCAGCCGAACGCGCCACCGCGGCCCTCGTTGTCGGTCTCTGTGCATCGCTGCCGGCGTCCGCGGAGTGCCGACTCGTCCAATTCGCGGAGCTCCCCGTCAACGCGAGCCAAAACCGTCCGGTCGTCCCTGGGGCCATTAACGGCCAGCCGGTCAGGATTCTGGTGGATACCGGTGCCCAGCTGAGCGTCATCACTCGAGCGACGGCAAAACGCCTCTCGCTAATGCAACTGAGCACTTCCGGAAGCGCGCGCGGTATCGGCGGCGAGACTTACGTATACAGCACATCCGTCAAGCAGCTGACGCTCGACAAGTACTCGGTCCGCAATTTGACGCTCCCTGTCATTGCGGTTGACGCAGGCCCGGCCTTTGACATGATTCTGGGCGAGAATTTCTTCTCACATTCGACCGTCGAGTTTGATCTTGCGCACAGCGCGATACGTTTGTTCGATCCTAAAGGCTGTCATGCTGAGCAGTTAAGTTACTGGTCGACGGCCTATCAACTGGCGGACCTCATTGCCTCCCCAGTCGATTCCAATCGTATCGAGACCACTGTGTTGCTGAACGGCAAGGCCCTGCGCGCGGTTCTCGATACCGGAGCCATGTTTTCTATTGTTTCATTGACTGCTGCCGCGACGGCGGGTGTGACGCCGGACAGCCCGGGGGTCAAGCCCGCTGGAAGGTGGCATGGTGTGGGTCGCAACGTGGTCGATAGCTGGATCGGAACCTTCGACAGTTTCACAATCGGCGACGAGACGATTCGGAACGCGAAACTGGTGATCCAGGACAGGACCAAGAGCGACGAAGTGAAGGCTTTGCAATCGCGGATTCCAGTTTCCGTTGAAGCGTCGCCGATGCTGATTGGCGCCGATTTCTTTCTCGCACATCGAGTGCTGATCTATGGCGCCGAGCGCAAGATGGTATTTACGTACCTGGGTGGGCCGGTGTTTGACACACTCCATGTTCATCCAGAAGCGCCAACCGCTGCGGGCTCGGACGATCGGCCGCAGACCCAGCAGCCACCGGACGGCCCGCGCTAGGGTCGAGGTGACCGCCCGGCACCGCTCAGGCTTGTAATCTGCAGCCAAATGAAGCGGGTCCGGTCGACCCGGCGTCCCGAGCCCGGATCGGTTGCCGCTATCCGTGCGCGGCGAGACTCGCCACGGCCCGCCGGAGCGCCCGGCCGAATAGCCAGCGCAGCTCCTCAAGCTCTGTCGCGCTCGCGTTGAAAGGCGGGGCGAGGATCACCGCATCGCCGCGAGCGCCATCGACGTTGCCGGATACCGGGTAGCAGATCAGTCCGTCCGCGCTGGCTGCCCGGCCGATCCGCGCGCTGAGCCCAAGTGTCGGTGGAAACGGCTCACGGGTCGCCCGGTCCGCGACGAGCTCGACGCCGACGAAGAACCCCCGTCCGCGAACGTCGCCGACCGCCTCAACATCGGCGAGTTCGGCCGCGAGCGCCGCTTGGAACACTGGCCCGTCCGCTGCGACGCGCTCGACCAGCCGCTCGCGCCGGACGATCGTCTGTACTGCCACGCCCGCCGCACAGGCCGCCGTGTGGCCGGTGAATGTATGGCCGGTCAGCGGTCCGCCGTCCGTCCGTTGCAGCACCTCCGCGATGCGGCGGTGATAAATCGTTGCCCCGAGCGGGGCGTAGCCGCCGCCGAGACCCTTGGCCACCGTCATGATGTCGGGCACGACGCCATCGTGCTCCAGGGCGCGCCACGTTCCGGTGCGACCCGATCCACACATCACTTCGTCGGCGATCAACAGGACGCCGTAGCGGTCGCAGATTTGCCGGACCTGTGCTGCGTAGCCGGGCGGTGCGGGCACGACCCCTCCCGCGGCACCGACCACCGGCTCGAATATGAAGCCGGCGACGCGCTCGGCGCCCAGGCGCTCGACCTCGGTCTCAAGCTCGGCGGCGCACACCGCTGCCACCGCATCGGGCGCAACGCCGGGCGGCGGACGGTACGCGTTCACGGCCGAGAGGAACGACGCCTCGATCAGCGCGCCCTCGAACGGCGCGCGCCGGGTGTGAAAGTCCGATACCGACAGCGCGCCGAGCGTATTGCCGTGCCACGAACGGCGCCGGGATATGAAACGCCGCCGCGACTGCTCGCCGCGCGCGCTGTGGTACTGCAGCGCAATCTTGAGCGCCGACTCCACCGCCTCCGAACCGCCCGACACGAACACCATCGCGCCGAGGTCGGGACCGCAGGCGGCCGCGACGAGCGCCTGCAGCTCCTCGAGCGGTTCACTGGTGAAGGTGTACCGATAGCCATGCGCGATGCGTCGCAGCTGGCGCTCGATGGCCTCGGTGACCTCCGGATGCCCGTGCCCGAGGCAGAACACCGCCGGGCCGCCGGAGCCATCGAGATAGCGCTTGCCGGTCGTGTCGTAGACGTACGAGCCCCGGCCCCACGCGACCCGCGGTAGCCCGATACCCGGCCCGCCGAACGCCGGATCCCACGACGGATCGCGCTGCGCCATGTTTCTCAGCCGACCCCGTGCTGCGCCGCGCCCGGCAGGCTACGGATGCGATGGCCGGCGATTGAGGGTGAGGCGTCGACGATGGCCGGCGCAGCGACCGCAGCAATCGGGGCTCCGCACCAGTCGGCAGGGTCGAGCACGTGACGGTTCGAGGTTGGCATGACGCTCACAATGCAATGTCGTTCCGAGGCGCCCGTCGACGCGCTCCTGCCGGAACGGGATCAGATCGCCGTTTGGGAGCATATCTGCTGTCCATGCGGCCGTCACGACCGCTTGCACCCAGGCGCCAAGGCGGCCGATACAGGCAGGATCCAATCGCACGCCCGGATCGAGGTGCCGCAGCCCGTGAAGGCCACGCGCTCACGGCCCCGAACCGCCCAACTGCGAAGGATCGGACGCTTCGCGGGAGCCACGCCACCGTCAGAGTTGACGAACGGCCGGTGAACGGCTCGAATATCATATCCGGATAGGGTATAGCAGCAGATATGAGCCATCTTTCTCGCCAAAAGACCAAGCTTCTGAACCGGGTGCGACGCCTCAAAGGCCAGGTTGAGTCTGTCGAGCGGGCACTGTCTCGCGAAGCGGATTGCGCCGAGATCATGCGTCTGCTTGCGGCGTGCAAGGGGGCCGCAAACAGCCTTTTGGCTGAGGTCGTCGAAGACCACGTGCGCGAGCATCTTGTTGCACCCGGATCTCGCGCGGCTGGAGCTCGCGCCCAAGCCGCGGACGATCTCATCGAAGTCGTGCACAGCTATTTCAAGTGAGGACGGGACCGTGACAACGGATTCCGGCGTGGGATCTCGGGGCGAGCACCCGCATATCTTCCTCGGCGCAGGACATTCTAGGAACGAGCGCAAGGCATGGGCGGTCATTGTGCTCTGCTCGGCGATGATGCTGATCGAGATAGTCGGCGGGATTGCCTTCGGCTCCCTCGCGCTTATCGCCGACGGTCTGCACATGTCGACCCATGCAATTGCCATGCTGATCGCAGCCATGGCTTACACCTTTGCGCGCAAGCACGCTTCCGACGCAAGGTTCAGCTTCGGCACCGGCAAACTCGGCGATCTCGCCGGCTTCACGAGCGCGATCGTGCTGGCTCTGATCGCACTTCTGATCGGCTACGAAGCGGTTACACGTTTTCTGACGCCGGTGCATATCGACTTTGGCGAGGCGATTCCGATCGCGTTTCTCGGCTTGTTGGTGAACATCGTGAGCGCCTGGCTGTTGAGCGGCGGAGACGACCACCATCACGGGCATGGTCACGACCACGGCGCCGCCGACGCCGCCCACGCGCAAAGTGGCCAGAAGCTCGAGACGCGGTTTGGGCCGGCGACGGTGGAGATCTTCGAGGCTGAGGGGCCCGCCCGTTTTCGGCTGCGGGTTCCTGGACTGACCGAGCAGGCCGCTCGTGCACTCGCGGCGTCGATCGAGACGGACCGCCCGGGAGGCCTGCGGACGCTATTCTCGCTGCAATGGTGCGGTGACTACTTCGAGTCGGGCGAGGTCATTGCGGAACCGCACGAGTTCGTGGCGCACCTGACGCTCGGGTCCGACATGGACTCCGGAACGTACCGGATGAATTTCGAGGAGCCGCATGACCACGCCGATCAGCGCGCGCACCGGGACCACAACCTGCGAGCCGCCTTTATTCACGTGGCAGCTGACGCGGCAGTCTCCGTTCTAGCCATTCTCGGACTGTCGGCCGCTCGATACCTGGGTTGGGTCTGGATGGATCCGATGATGGGCATCGTCGGCATGCTGGTCATCGCGTTATGGGCCTACGCGCTGGTTCGGGACACCGGCGGAATACTCCTGGACATGACGCCAGACACGGCGCTGGCGACACGCATTCGTCGTCGGGTTGAGGCGGACGGCGACCGGGTCGTCGATCTGCATCTGTGGCGACTGGGGCCGGGTCACCTCGGCGCGATTGTCTCGATCGTGACCGCGCAAGCGCGGGACACCAGCTTCTACCGCCCCGCACTCCAGGGATTTTCCGGCCTGTCGCATCTGACCATCGAGGTAATCAACCGGCCGGCTCCGGCAGAGGTGCGGGCCGGCGAGGGCGGTGGTCGGTGAAAGCAATTGAGGCCGATATGCCCGGCGATCGAGCCGGTCTTGTTGTTGCCACGGCATGAAGTCAGTTAGAGTTGGCAGCCGGTCGGAGCCAACGGCTGCCGACGCGACATATCATCTATAGGTCTTGATGCGCCGACTAGCTCAGCTCGCTCCTGTCTTGCTTGCCGCGATCTTTTGGATTGCGCAGGTGCAAGGCACTGTTCACGGCATCGGCCACCTAGGTGACTCGGCAGGCGCTACCGCCCAAGGCCTTGTCTCTCACGGCGCTGTTTGCGGCGAATGTGCGGCGTTCGGCCAGGCAGGCGCGGCACCGATTCTGGCGCAGCCGGCCGCCGCAGTCGCATCGCCACTTGATGAGACTGCCAACACTGCACTGGTGCGCGTCCCCCCGAGGCCACCCGCCCACGCCTATCGCTCCAGGGCTCCGCCCAATTCTCCGATCTGATCGCGACTGACCGGCCTGCGGTGTGACCGCGGCCTCGTTCGTTCTCGCCTTCGTTCGGAGTTCCTCATGTCCCACTCTTCCGCCTCGGTGGCGGCCCTCGCGATCACAATCGCATGGTCCGCCTGTATCGACATTGCAGTCGCCGATCCCACTGATACACCGATCGCGGTCGGAACGCTCACCGAGATTCAGGTTGTCGCTAATCGCCTGAATGAAGCCCGCAGCACCATCGAGACACAGACCGGTGCGTCCACCTACACGATCAACGCCGCTGCAGTGGCAGCCACCCCTGGCGGAGACAACACGCTCCTAAACCAGGTCATCATGCAGGCGCCCGAGGTGGCGCAGGACTCGTTCGGTCAATTTCACGTTCGCGGCGAGCACAACGGCCTGCAGTACCGGATCAACGGCCTGATTCTGCCGGAAGGCATCAGCGTCTTCGGGCAGTCCCTCGATCCGCGCCTCATTTCGTCGATGAGCCTGATCACGGGAGCGTTGCCGGCCGAATATGGCCTGCGCACCGCGGGCATCATCGACATTTCCACCAAGAGCGGTCTGATGGAGCCGGGCGGGGCGGTCTCGCTCTACGGGGGCAGTCACTCGCAGGTCGAGCCCAGTTTCAACTATGGAGGCGGCTCGGGCAGCTTCAGCTACTTTATTTCCGGTGATTTTCTGCGCAATGACCTCGGGATAGAGTCCCCCGATGGCAGCACCAATCCGATCCACGACCACACGACGCAATCCCATGTCTTTGGCTACTTCGAGGACATCCTCGACGAGCATAACCGCGTGGCGCTGATGATCGGCAGCTCGGTGGGCAAATTCCAGATTCCGGACCTCAACGGCGAGCAGCCGTCGCTCGGCTTGACGGTCAATGGCCAGACGATGTATCCGAGCCAGGATCTCAACGAAAACCAGCGCGAGATCACCCAGTTCGGCGTCGTCAGCTGGCAGCATTCGGTGGGCGCATTGAACGTACAGAGCTCCTTCGTCGCCCGATATTCGAGCCTGACGTTCGTGCCCGATCCGCTCGGTGATCTGCTGTTCACCGGCGTGGCGCAGGCCGCATTCAAACAGAATGTCGCGTATGCGGGGCAGACTGACGGCTCGTACCAGCTCAGCGACAGTCACACGCTCCGGGCGGGCGCATTCCTGCAGACGGATCATTCGATCAGCCAGACGACCTCACAGGTGCTGCTGACGAACAGCGCGGGCGTTCCGCTCAGCGATATTCCGACCTCTATCGTGGATAACGGCGCGAAGACCGAATATATCTACAGTGCCTATCTGCAGGACGAGTGGAAGGTGCAGCCGACGGTCACATTCAACTATGGCCTGCGACTCGATCGTTTCACGGCGTACACCAGCGCCGGGCAGGCGAGCCCGCGGCTGAACGCGGTCTGGCAGGTTCTGCCGGACACGACAGTGCACGCGGGATATGCCCGCTATCTGTCGCCGCCGCCGTTCGAACTGGTCGGTGGCAAAGACATCGCCCTGTTCCAGAATACGACCAATCCGCCGCTGTCACCCGGAGCCACCTCGCCGCTCGCGGAGCGCGCGAACTACTACGACATCGGTATGCAGCAGAAGGTCGGCCGCGAGCTGACCCTGGGACTTGACACCTACGCGAAGCAGTCGGTGAACCTGATCGATGAGGGCCAGTTCGGGGCGCCGATCATCCTGACGCCGTTCAACTACCGGTACGGCAAGCAGTACGGCATCGAGGGGACGCTCAACTACACGACGCCGAATTTCGTGGCTTATCTCAATCTCGCGGCCCAGAGCGCCAAGGGCAAGGAGATCGACTCGGCGCAGTTCAATTTCGCGACACCGGACCTCGCGTGGATCCAGAATAACTACATCCATCTGGATCACGAGCAGCAACGGACCGCCTCGGGCGGGGTGTCGTACCTCTGGCAGGGCACGCGGATCAGTGCCGACCTTCTGTACGGCTCCGGCCTGCGTGCCAGTCTCCCGCTGCCGGCGGGCGAAACGACGCCGTACGGCGGCGCGAGTATCCCGAACGGCGTCAGCCTGCCGACCTATACGCAGGCGAATCTGGGGCTGACCCACGTGTTCCATCCTGCGAGTACGGGACCTTTGACCGCGCGGTTCGACGTGATCAACATGTTTGACAAGGACTACCAGATCCGCAACGGCACCGGCGTCGGGGTCGGGGCGCCGCAGTACGGGCCGCGCCGCGGCTTTTTCGCCGGGCTGTCGCTCGCCCTGTAGACATTGCGGAAGTGCCACGGGACCGTCCGTGGAAACCGCCGCGATCGGACATCCCGGACTCCGTCCATTCTGGCGGGCGCCAGTTCCGCTGTGCGTCAGTTGCTGCGCCGGCCAGTTCTGCGGTAGCCCGCTCAGGCAAGCTCGGGCGTGGTGAACTGCAGCGCCGCGAGGCGCGCATAGAGCTGGTTGCCGGCCGCGAGCTCGGCGTGCGTGCCCGTGCCGACGATCCGCCCGTGATCCATGACGACGATGCGGTCGGCCTTGAGCACGGTCGCGAGCCGGTGCGCGATCACGATCGTCGTCCGTCCCTGGGTCAGCCGTTCGAGGGCCTGCTGCACGAGCCGCTCGCTCTCGGCGTCGAGCGCGTTGGTCGCCTCGTCGAGCAGCAGTACCGGCGGATTTTTGAGGATGGCGCGGGCGATTGCGAGCCGCTGCCTCTGCCCGCCGGAGAGTCGCAAGCCCCGCTCGCCGAGGAATGTGTCGTAGCCCTCTGGCATCGCGCGCAAGAAGCCGTCCGCCGCGGCAGCTTGGGCGGCCGCGACGATCTCAGCATCGCTCGCGCCTGCCCGCCCGTAGCCGATGTTCTCACGGGCGCTCGCACCGAACAGCACCGTGTCCTGCGGCACGAGCCCGATTTGGGCGCGCAGTTCCTCCGGCGCCAGCTCGGCGAGGTTGACACCATCGAGCGTAATCCGCCCCAACTGCGGGTCGTAGAACCGCAGCAGCAGCTGGAAAGCGGTGCTTTTGCCGGCGCCGGACGGGCCGACGAACGCGACGGTCTCGCCCGGGGCGATCTCGAGTGTGTAATCGTTGAGTGCGGCGATCTCGGGCCGCGACGGATAGCGAAAAGTAACGTGCTCGAAACGGATCCGGCCGGTCGCGCGGCGCGGCAGGTGCGCCGGAATTGCAGGCGCAGCGATCGCCGGCTGAGCTGCCAGCAACTCGGACAGGCGCTCCATCGCGCCGGCGCCACGCTGCACTTCGCCCCAGGTCTCGCTGAGCGCGGCCGCCGCCGCGCCGACGAACACTGCATACAGCAGGAACTGCCCGAGCTGGCCGCCGGTCATGCGCCCGGCGAGTACTTCGTGCGAGCCGAGCCAGAGCACCACGGTAATCGCCCCGAACACCAGCGTCACGCCGATCGCCGTGAGCAGCGCCCGCACCCGCGTGCGCTGGATGCCGGTCTCGAAGCTCGCCTCGACGGCCACGCCGAAGCGCCGGCTCTGCAGCTCCTCGAGCGTATACGCCTGAACGGTCTGGATTGCGTTCAGCGTCTCGCCGGCGAGCCCGCTCGAGTCGGCGATACGGTCCTGCGATACGCGCGACAGCGTCCGCACGCGGCGGCCGACGGCGATCAGCGGGACGATCACGAGTGGCAACAGCACGACCAGTGCGGCCATCAGCTTGCCGCTCGTCAGCGTCAGCATGAGGAGCGCACCGACGAGGTTGAGCGTCGAGCGAAGCGCGATCGACAGCGAAGAACCGGCGATCGTCTGCACCAGAGTCGTATCGGTCGTGAGGCGCGACAGGACCTCGCCGGTGCGCGTCACCTCGAAGAACGTCGGGTCCATCCGGATCACGCGCCGGTACACGGCATCGCGTATGTCGGCGACGACGCGTTCGCCAATCCAGGTCACGTAATAGAAGCGCACCGCGGCGAATCCGCCGAACACCACCGCCGCCGCGAGGAAGCCAACGAAGTAGCGGTTGATCGTGGCCGCGCTCTGGGCCGCGAGCCCGTGGTCGATCAGCTGCCGAAGCGCGACCGGCAGGGCCAGCATCGCACCGGCGGCGACCACCAGCGCGACCAGAGCGACGATCATGCGGCCGCGGTACGGGCGGACGAACGGTAGCAGCGTCGCAAGCGGTCTTAGCGACCGGGCCTTCGGACGGTCGGTGGGAGCATCAGCCACGCGGATTCACGCCCGGTCGGGAGATGGCGCGCGCGGCCGCAGGCGCGCGATTCGCTCGAGCACGATCGTCCCCCGGCCCACGGGCGCCGTCGTCACGAGCGGACGGCCATCGCGCACGATCAGCAGTGTGTCCACGGAATGCTCGGGCATCACGCGCCTCGGATCAGCGGGCGCCCTAGTGTAGCTGGACGCGGCGCTGCCGACGCCGCCATCGCGGCGCCGGCCCCGGCCGCTGATACGGGCGAGGTACCCGCTTGCTGAGCCTCGCGACCGGTTCGGTGCCCGGATCCAATCAGTTCGTGCGATCGACTGTCCCGCGCATCGGTCTAGGAATCTGCAGGACAGCCGGCCGGGTGTCCCTCGAATTGCGGCAGGCGCTCTTGATGTCAGCCTCGGTTGGTTCTTAAATTACCGTATCGGGCGTGCAGCCGCGCGGAGCGCGGGTTCGAGCAGCCGGATTGATACCGCTGTCCCCGTCGGCGCATCAGGGGCCCGCGGCGTTCGAGGTCAAGTTGTGCAAAGCTTGCGATAAGATAGCTGTCCCCATCGGTGCGCGCGGCACAATTCCGCGCCGCGGCGGCCTTGGGCTGCCGCCGAGCAACGGCTGAGGCTCTTGGGATTGAACTGCAACGCGGGCGGGCGATCTAAACGGACGCGCCGGGACGCGGAATCTGGGATAACTGACGGCCTTCGTCCTGGTAGGTCAGCGCTTTCGGCCCCGGTGCGTTGTAGTCAGGTAAGTCCTTTTCGGAGACTGTTCCATGCGTAAGCTCGTTCCCATCTTTCTGGTGGCGACCGCCACCGTTCTCGCCGGCTGCGTGGCGCCTCCGCCGAGACCGATGTACCGAGAAGCCATGCCGACCGCACCCCCTCCGGAGCAGATCGCCGAGGTCGTTGCGTATCCTGCTCAGGGGCAGTCCGAGCAGCAGCTCGACCGCGATCGCTACGAGTGCCACGTGTGGGCCGTCAAACAGACGGGTTTCGATCCGAGCGTCCCGGGCGTGCCGCCGCACCAGCAAGTGCGCGTCGTGCAGGGCCCGCCGCCGGGCGCGGCAGTTGCCGGCGGTGCAGTGACCGGCGCAGTCATCGGTGCCGCCGTCTCCAGACCGTGGCAGGCCGGGGAGGGCGCGCTCATCGGCGCCGTGGCCGGCGCGACCATCGGTGCAATCGCCGAGTCTTCGCGCGCTGATGCGACCCGCCAGGTCGAGCAGAACGACCAGGCGCGGCAGGCGGCGCAGGTCGCCGGCCAGGAGCAGAAAGCCAGCGCCTACCGCCGCGCGATCAGCGCGTGCCTGACGGGCCGGGGCTACACGGTGCGTTGAGGCAGGAGCATGTTAATGACACGCAGCAGAGTTCTCGCTTGCGCCGCGGCGCTCCTGTGCGCAATGGCGTTTGCGGTTCCGGCACAGGCGCGCGAGGAGGGCGGCGCTGGGCGCGAGGCGCACTTCGACGGCCGCTACCAGCATAACCGGGCCTATCCGCAGCGGGGGTTCGTCACCCGCGAACTGCCCGGCGGCGGAGTGTCCGTCAACCACTTCGATCACCGTTACTGGTATGCGGGCGGCGTCTGGTACGCGCCCTACGGCCCGCGATGGGTTGTCATCGCGCCGCCGATCGGTGTATTCGTGCCGTTCCTTCCGCCGTTTTATACGACCGTGTGGTTCGGTGGGATTCCCTACTACTACGCCAACGATTCGTACTACGTTTGGCAGGACACTGGGCGCGGCTACGAGGTCGTCGATCCTCCGCCCGGGGCGATCGCCAGCACCGAGGGGCCGGCGACCGAGGATATCTTCCTGTACCCGCGTAACGGGCAGGGAGCGGAGCAACAGGCGCGCGACCGCTACGAGTGCCATCGCTGGGCTGCGGACCAGACCGGCTTCGACCCGACGCACCCGTCGGGCGGGGTCCCTGGAGACGAAGCGCACGGCAAGCGTGGCGAGTACCAGCGCGCCATGGCGGCGTGCCTGGAAGGCCGCGGCTACAGCGTCAAGTGACCGGTCAGCAACGGGGGGCGCGAAGGCTGCGGGCGGCGCTCGGCGGCACGCTCGGTATGCTGGCGCTTGTCGCCGCCGGCTGCGGCGGGCCGCACCTTGGGCGTGAACCCCGCCCGGCAGTTGACCTCGCCGGGCACTGGGTGCTCGACCCCGCTGCCAGCGACGATGCGGCCAGCATCGTGAACGCGGCGCTACCGAAACCGACGAAGCGACCCACTGACGATTTGCCACCATTGGACACGACGACCGGCAACCAACCTGACCGCAGCGGCGGCGGTCATCGCGGCGGCCGAGGCGGGGCGTCAGGCACGGGGCAAAACAGCGGATCCGGCGCTGCGCCGCAGCCGACTCCACCGGCGTGGGGAAAGCTCGGCCCGGGCGAGTTCGTCCGAGCCTTCGCGCTGCCAGCTGCGCGGCTGGACATCGCCGAGCAGCCGGCACTCGTTGTCATCACGCAGGGCGATCGTCGACGGGCATTCCAGCCGGGGGATGAGGAGCCGGTCAGCGTCAACGACCGATTCGGGTCGCGCAGCGTCCAGGCGGGCTGGGATGGAGCGGCGTTCGTGATTGAGAGCACGGACGGCTCTCGCCTCAAGATCGTCGAGCGTTACCGGCAACTGGCGAACGACCGGCTGGTATCAAATCTTGAGTTCAAGGCGCAACGCATCAAGACCGTGAAGATCCAGACCGTCTACCGCCGGGCCTCGGCCGCCGAACTGGCCGCGCCCCCGCCTGACGGGCCGCCGTCGCCCGGACCGCGCTGATTCGCGCTCGCGAGGCCGGCGCGGCCGGCTGCGCTCGCCCCACCACGCCTGACCAAGCGAAGCCTCGGTGATGATCCCGGACGCACTCGCCAGCTCGGGCGTTCAGGGTACCTGCAGCGACAGGCTTCCGATCCCGGCGTTGCCGAGTACGACGCTCGAGCTACTGGCTACCCGCACGAAGCTCGTCGCGGCATTGGTTGAAAGCCAGGCGCGCACGGCAATTTGATACGGCACCCCGCCGGACGAGGCGAGCGCGCTGCCTCCGGGCACGTTGGTGATGGTCACGGTGCCGCCGCCAGCATAGAGCAGCGCCCCGATGTTGGCGGTCTCGACCACGCGGTTACCGGCGCTGATGACGACAAATCCCGAGTCGTACTCGCCAGAAGGTACCGTCAACCCCAAACTGATCGTGCCCGCGACCGCGCCGGCCGGCAGCCGCGGATAGGGTGCCACGAACGGCGTTGGTGCTACGCTCGTGCCGGTAACGACGGTCGGGCTCGTTGCGAGCGTATCGGCCCGATATAGCCCTTCGGTCCCGACGACATATCCGCCGGTGCCCTCGAGAGGCGCCACGGTGGAGAACGAGACCGAGCCGCCGCTCGCGTACTCGCCGACCATCAGCGGCCCCATGCTGAGGGCGAACGCGTCCCCCGGCAGCCGGTGCGTGACCGGATCGACCGCCGTGCCATCGATAGCGTACGGAATCTCGCCGCTCCCCGATACCGTCTCGTAGAACATCACGCGAGCACCGCCCGGCAGCAGTGGGGTTTCTGCCGTCGACACGTCAGCGTAGACGGTCGAGGCCGACGTCAGCACGATCGGTGTCGACTGGGCAACCGTGGCACTCGTGACGGCGTTCGAACTGACCGGAATGCCACGGAGCAGCACTGTCTCGGCGCCGGAACAGGAGATCACGAGGTCATAATTGGTCGTGCCGGACGACGGAGCCGGCAGCGGGTACAGCGTGAATGTTCCGTCCACGCCAACCACGCGGCGCTGCACGACCACGTGGCGCGTGTTGCTCGGATCGGGGATCTCGGCACTGACGTTCACCGGTCCGTAGCCGGCCGCGAGGGCTGAGGGATCGATGGTACCGCTGATGCCACCGGCGAGGCTCTCGTCGGCGACGCTCGTGACCGGGCTCAGGATGTAGCCCGTCGTTGTGCCATAGGTGTAACTGAGGACGTCGCGTGCTCCATCCAGCGTGACCGCGAGGGTCGAGGTGCTGGCCGTGCTACTGGTGCTTCCGGCCGTGTTCGTCGAAGTGGTCGAGCTCGTGGACGTGGACGTTGTCGACGTCGAGGAGGTCGTGGAGCTCGTCGACGACTGTCCGAAGTCGAGTGTTCCCTTGAGCGTGATGTTGGTCGGGATCGTGATCCCGAACTCCGGTACCGGGGATTCGAGCGCGGCTGTCGTGACTGTGCCGCTCGCGTTACTGATAGAGATCTGCGAGTTGTATGTCAGCCCCGCGTCCGAGGCGGAGCTGACTATCGCGTCGGCCGAGTCGGCCGTAACCAGATGGACCTGCTGGTAGGTGCCTGCGGGTGTCGACACCGCGGTCGCGAGCGCCGCGAGCGTGCCGGGTGTCAGCGTGGCGAGATCGATCGTGACCGGCGAGGGAAGCGTGGTCTGCAGCCAGCCGCTCGTGGACTCGGGGGGCGTGTCCGCGGCAGTTGCGAACCAGACGCCCTCGACCGTCACATACAGATGGGAGACCGGGCCCGCGGCGCCGCCGGTGGCTGCGACGTCCGTTTGAGTGGTGCACCCGGCCACCACGCAGAGCGCGACGACCCGTAGCGCGCGCCAAGACGCATTGCGCAACCATCGACGATCGTGCCCGAGCAGTCTCATTGATCGCCTCATGACGCACCGCCCCAGTGCCGAATCGCGTGTCGTTCAGAAGTCCTCTGGCCCACGCATCGAAAACCAACGCCGTCGCGAGTCTAGGATACGCCGCAAGCGCATTTGTTCCATCGGATTGACCGCAAGTCTCTGTGTGGTCCATGCAAAGAACCGTCGGCCGCAGGCTGGCCGGCGCGCCGCCGTCGCCGAACAGCGACCGATCCCGGGGCCCCTTGACGTCCGTCGCGGCGGACGGTCCCGCGCCCGTGTGTCCGGCCGGCCGGTCCGGCATCGAGACTCGCGGCCGTGAGCGGTCACAGGTATCGTTCGGCGCGCACGGATCGCCGCACGGAGGACGACGCCCGATGGCCACAGCGAGCACGGTCCCAGTTGCGGGGGAGAGCCGGATCAGGCACGGATCCGTATCGGGCGCGCTGGCGCTGCGCAGTATGGAGGCGGTGCCGGCGCCGGCCGCAGCGGGCGAGGGGATCGTGAACGCCTTGCAGATCGCGTGAACAGTGCCGACGGACAGCAGCTGACCGCTGCCCGCACTGCCGCCCGCAAAGGCTTCGCGGACATGGTGCCGACGTTCCCGGCGACGATCGCCTGGGGACTCGTGACTGGCGTCGCGATGGCGCAGTCGGGTCTCGGCCTCCCCAAGGCCTACGTCCTGTCGACGATTGCGTTCGCGGGCTCCGCGCAACTCGCGGCCCTGCCGCTGCTCGTCAGTCATGCGCCGGTCTGGGTGACGGTGCTGACCGCGCTGATGGTCAACCTGCGTTTCGTGATCTACAGCGCGGCGCTCAAGACCTCTCTCGCACGCGTGCCGCTTGCCCGCCGCTGCGGGCTCGCCTACCTGATCGGCGATATGACCTTCGTGATCTTCATGCGCTCGGGCCATCGCTACGAGGCGGCGACGCGCCCGGCGTATTTCTTCGGCGTTGCCGTGGCCAACTTCCTGCCGTGGCACTTCGGGTCGTTCGCAGGCCTGCTGGCGGCCGGCCGGATTCCCTCGGAGTGGGGCCTGGACTTCGCCGGAATGCTGGCGCTGATCGCGTTGCTGGTGCCGATGCTCGTCAGCCGGCCGGGGCTCGCCGGCGCCATGGTCGCGGGGCTCCTCAGCCTCGCGCTCGACGCGCTGCCGGCGCGCACCGGACTCGTCCTCGCAACGCTCGGCGGTATCGCGGTCGCGCTGCTCGTCGACCAGCTCGGGCGGAGGCGGCGATGAGCGACGAACTCGCCACCTGGATCGCGATCGTGGGCATCGCGCTGACCGCTATCGCGACCCGCGGTAGTTTCGTAGTGTTCGGCGCGCGGCTTGCATTGCCGCCGCTGGTCGAGCAGGCCCTCAGATTCGCGCCGGCGGCCGTGCTCGGGGCAATCGTCGCGCCGGCGCTGCTGCTGCAGGGCGGGCACGCCGACCTGTCGGTCGGCAATCACCGTCTGATTGCGGCCCTGCTGGGCGGTCTGCTCATGTGGCGCACGCGCAGCATGCTATGGACGATCGCCGGCGGCATGGCCGCGCTGACGCTGCTGCGCCTGTACGCCTGATCAGTCTTCCATCAGGAAGCTGCGCAGCTGCTCCGAACGGCTCGGGTGCCTGAGCTTTCGCAGCGCCTTGGCCTCGATCTGCCGGATGCGCTCGCGCGTGACGTCAAACTGCTTGCCGACTTCCTCGAGTGTGTGATCCGTGTTCAGGTCGATGCCGAAACGCATGCGCAGGACCTTTGCCTCGCGCGGTGTCAGTTGCGCCAGCACCGAGTGCGTCGTCTCGCGCAGGCTCTCCATCGTCGCCGAGTCGAGTGGCGACTGCACGGAGGTGTCTTCGATGAAATCACCAAGGTGCGAATCCTCGTCATCGCCGATCGGCGTCTCCATCGAGATCGGCTCCTTCGCGATCTTCAGGACCTTGCGCACCTTGTCCTCGGGCATCTCCATCCGCACCGCGAGTTCCTCGGGAGTCGGCTCGCGGCCCATCTCCTGCAGCATCTGCCGCGAGATCCGATTCAGCTTGTTGATCGTCTCGATCATGTGCACCGGGATGCGGATCGTCCGGGCCTGGTCGGCGATCGAGCGGGTGATCGCCTGGCGGATCCACCAGGTCGCGTAGGTCGAGAACTTGTAGCCGCGGCGGTATTCGAATTTGTCGACCGCCTTCATCAGGCCGATGTTGCCTTCCTGGATCAGATCCAGGAACTGCAGGCCGCGGTTGGTGTACTTCTTGGCGATCGAGATGACGAGCCGCAGATTGGCCTCGACCATCTCCTTCTTCGCACGGCGGGCCTGGGCCTCGCCGACGGCGACCTCGCGATTGATCTCCTTGATCTCGTGTATCGAGAGGTGCATCGCCTTCTCGAGATCCTTGATCGTCTGCTGGCGGGCCAGGATGTCGGGCTTGAGCCGCCCGAGCGAGGCCGAATGCTTGCGTTTGAGCTTGATCTGCTTGTCGATCCAGCCAGGCTTGGTCTCGTTCTTCGGAAAGATCGCGATGAAGTCCTTGCGCGGCATGCCAGCCTGCTTGATGCACAGCTGCATGATCTCCTTCTCGAGGCCGCGGATCGTCGCGACGTGGTCCCGGAGATTGACGATCAGCGCATCGAACATCTTCGGCGCGAGCTTGAGCTCCATGAACTGTGCCGCGATCCGCTTGCGGACTCTCTGGGTCTTGACGTCCTTGGCGCCCGGGCCGTCGAGTGCCTTGACGACCTGCGCCTGGAGCTTGCCGATCGCCGCGAACCGGCGCGCCGCTTCCTCGGGATCCGGCCCCGTTTCGAGGGCCTCCTCTTCCTCGGTGTCGGTGTCGTCATCGGTTTCGCTCTCCGCCTTCTCGAGGGCCATGAGCTTCGGGTTCTGCGGCTGGGCGATCTCGTCCGGGGCGTTCGGGTCAACGTAGCCGACAATGATGTCGATCAGGCGTCCCTGGCCGGCCTTGACGGGCTCGTAGGCCCGCAGCAGGTACTCGTAGGTCGCTGGGAAATTGGCGAGCGCGGAGCGGACCGCATCAAGGCCTTCCTCGATGCGCTTGGCGATGCGGATCTCGCCCTCGCGGGTCAGCAACTCGACGGTCCCCATCTCGCGCATGTACATGCGCACCGGATCGGTCGTGCGGCCGAACTCGGCGTCGACGGTCGCAAGCGCCGCGGCCGCTTCCTCGACGGCCTCATCATCCGTGGCGACCGGGCCATCCGCCAGAATCAAGGACTCGGCGTCCGGTGCCTTCTCGTACACCGGAATGCCCATGTCATTGATCATGTTGACGATGTCTTCGATCTGCTCCGGATCGACGATCTCGCTCGGCAGGTGGTCGTTGACCTCGCCGTAGGTCAGGAAGCCCTGTTCCTTGCCCTTCGCGATCAGCCGCTTGAGCTGGGATTGACGCTCGTCGGCAACGACGCCGATCGGCAGGGTCGAGGTTTTCTTGTCGCTCAAGGTGAATACCCTCGTCCTGACACAAAAGAGCCGGGAATTTTACACAGACACCCGCTGCAACCCAAGGTTCGGAGCAAAAAACTGCTCCCGTGTCAAGAATCGTGCCGGCGGCGCCACCGGAGCCCAGAAGTTCCACTCGAGGGCCCCGATCGGCCCCCCGCTCAGCCCGGCGTGCGCGGGGGCGGGCGGCGACGGCGCTGCAGGGCCGTCAGCTCGCGTTTCTCGTCCTCGCCAAGGCTGCTCGATTCTGCCCGCGCGATCAGCTCGTCGACGCGCTTCTCGGGACCCGCCTCGGCGATGAGCTTCGCGACCGCACCCGCGAGTTCCCGGCCGATCGCCTGCTCATCGAGTTCCGGCAGTGGCCACGCGGCCAGCTCCGCGAGCCGCGCATGCTCAGGCCGCTCGCGCCAGCGTTCCACCAGCTGTGCTGCAGTTAAATGAGGCTCGGACTGCGCAGTTTCAATGAGCTCTGCCAGTACCTCGAGGCCGCGATCGCCGCTGTTCCGGAGCGTTTGCGGATCGCGGATCGCCTGGGCTGCGCCGGGATACTGCACGACCCGGGCGATCGCCTGGCTGACGAGCGAACCCCGCCCGGCGGCCGCAGCGCGCGCGGTGCCCCGCGACCGGGATGCGGGCGCGAACGGCGAGGCGCCCAACGCTGTGTGGGCCCGGTCGCCGAGCGCGAGGTGCTGGGCGAGCCGCGGCGCCGGCATCCGCACCTCGCGGGCGAGCCGCTCGATCAGCAGCTCCCGGTAGATCCCGTCGGGCACCCGGGCCACGAGCGGCCGGGCGAGTTCGGCGAGCCGCGCCCGGCCGTCCACGCTCGCCAGATCGACGTCCGCGGCAAGGTGGCTCACGAGGTACTCGGACAGCGGCAGCGCGCCCTCGAGCCGGGCCTCGAATGCCTCGCGTCCCTCCGCCGCCACCAGCGTGTCCGGGTCGTGGCCATCGGGCAGGAACAGGAACTTGATCTGCCGGCCTTCCTTCGCGTGGGGCAGGCACGTCTCGACTGCGCGCCACGCCGCTTCGCGCCCAGCGCGGTCGCCGTCGAAGCAGAACACGACGTCGCTGGTGACGCGGAACATCCGGTTCAGGTGCTCCGGGGTGGTCGCGGTCCCGAGCGTGGCGACCGCGTAGTAGATCCCCGCCTGCGCGAGTCGCGCGACATCCATGTATCCCTCGACGACCAGCAGCTGCTTGATCGTCCTCAGCTGTTGGCGGGCCTCGTAAAGACCGTAGAGCTCGCGGCCCTTGTGAAACAGCGGTGTCTCGGGGGAGTTCAGGTACTTGGGCTCGCCCGCATCGATGACCCGGCCACCGAAACCGACGACGCGGCCCCGCGAGTCGCGGATCGGGAACATGATCCGGTCGCGGAAGCGGTCGTAATAGCCGGGACCCGCGGATTTCTGCTGGTCAGGACTGCGCTCGATGATCAGGCCCGCGGTCAGCAGCGCCTGCCGGCCGGCCTCGGTCGCGCCGAAGGTCTTGAGCAGCCCGTCCCACCCGGGCGGGGCATAGCCGAGGTGATAGCGGACTGCCGTCTCGCCGACCAGGCCGCGGCCCTTCAGGTAGTCCTTGGCGCGCTCGGAATCGCGCAACGCGTCGCGAAAGTGCTGATCCACGTTCCCGGTCAGCGCGAAGAGGTCGTCCTGCATGCGGTCGCGCGGGTCGGCGGCGCCACCCCCTTCGCGCGGCACCTCGAGTCCCGCGCGGCTCGCGAGCTCCTCGACTGCTTCCGGGAATCCGAGCCGATCGTGCTCCATCAGGAACGACAGGGCCGTGCCGTGCGCGCCGCAACCGAAGCAGTGATAGAACTGTTTCTGCTGCGAGACCGTGAACGAAGGCGTCTTCTCGCCATGGAACGGGCAGTTGGCCTTCCATTCGCGACCGGCCTTCTTGAGCTGCACGCGGCTACCGATCACCTCGACGATGTCGGTGCGGGCAAGCAGTTCGTCGATGAATGCGCGAGGTATGCGGCCAGCCATGGGCGGCCTCCGGGCGCCTGTCAGCCGCCGAGCAATGCCTTGGTGCGCGCGCCGATGGCGCCCATGTCGGCGCGGCCCGCGGCCTTGCCCTTGATGATGGCCATGACCTTGCCCATGTCCTTGACGGATGCGGCGCCGGTCGTGGCGATCGCTTCCTTGATCAGCGTATCGAGCTCTGTCGCCGACAGCTGTGCAGGGAGGTAGGCGTTGAGCGCGGCAATCTCGGCGGTTTCCTTGGCAACGAGGTCGGCACGGGCACCGGCCTCGAAATGGACAACGGACTCCTTGCGCTGCTTGATCATTTTCTCGATGACCGACAGCGTCTGCGCATCGTCGAGCGTGATGCGCTCATCGACTTCGCGCTGCTTGATTCCCGCCTGCAGCATGCGGATCAGCCCCAGGCGATCCTTGTCGCCCGAGCGCATGGCTGCCTTCATGTCCTCGGTGATGCGTTCGCGCAGGGTCAATTGGCGAGCCTTACGGGAATCAGCGCGGGGCCCGCATGCCCTCGCGCGAGATGCGCTTCAGGTGGCGCTTGACCGCCGCCGCCTTCTTGCGCTTACGCTCCTGGGTCGGCTTCTCGTAGAATTCCCGGCGCCGTAGTTCCGTGAGGACGCCGGCCTTCTCGCAGGCGCGCTTGAAGCGCCGTAGGGCGGCGTCGAAGTACTCATTCTCGCGGATACGTACGCTCGGCATTGAGATCGGCCTTCCTCGGATGGTGCCCGACCAAAGGTCTGGCGCAGAACCGATAAGTCTACGGATGTCTTCCCTGAAAATCAAAAGCTGGCGTCGTGCACACTCCCGCAGCCGGCACGCTCGCGGACCGGCGGCACGGTGACGGCACAGGTCTTGAACGTCCTGGCACTCGAGTCCTCCTGCGACGAGACTGCCGTCGCGGTTTTTAACGACCGCGACGGGCTCGTGGCGCACCGCGTGTACACCCAGACCGATCTTCACGAAATCTGGGGCGGCGTCGTACCGGAACTCGCCTCGCGGGACCACGTGCGGCGGCTCGCACCCATGATCGTGCGCACCCTCGAGGAGGCAGGCCTCGGCGGGCGACCACCGGTCGGCGGCGTCGCCTACACCGCCGGCCCAGGACTCATCGGTGCGCTGCTGGTCGGGGCAGGTGTCGCGACCAGCCTCGCCTATGCCTGGAACGTGCCGGTTGTGGGGATCCACCACCTGGAGGGCCACCTGCTGGCCCCGCAGCTCGAGCCCGACCCGCCGGGCTTTCCGTATCTTGCGCTCCTGGTCTCGGGCGGCCACACGATGCTGGTCGACGTCGCCGGCGTCGGACGCTACCGGGTGCTCGGGGAGTCGCTCGACGATGCCGCCGGGGAGGCCTTCGACAAGACCGCCAAACTCCTCGGGCTCCCCTATCCGGGAGGCGCCCGACTCGCGGCCCTAGCCGAGTCCGGCCGGCCGGGCGTGTTCGAGTTTCCGCGGCCGATGCTCGACCGGCCGGGCCTCGATTTTAGTTTCAGCGGCCTCAAGACGGCCGCGCTCCTCGCGCTCAGGGGGCACGAGAGCGACCCGGTGGCCAAGGCGGATCTCGCGCGCGGCTTCGAGGAGGCGATCGTTGACACCCTCGCGGCCAAGGCCCGGCGCGCGCTCGCGGCCACTGGTCGCCGAGTGCTGGTCGTTGCGGGGGGTGTCGGGGCGAATCGGCGGCTCCGGGCGCGCCTCGCCGAGGTCGCCGCGGCCGAGGGCGTCCGCACGGCGTATCCGCGCGCCGAGTTCTGCACCGACAATGCCGCCATGATCGCCTTCGCCGGCCACGCCCGGCTGCAGGCCGGCGAGCGCGGCGGGCTCCCGGCCGTGGCACGCGCCCGCTGGCCGCTCGAGGAACTCAGGGCCCCCGGCTAGACGCCGGTGCGCACCTGCGCTGGCGCTGGTAGGGTGCGCGGCGCACGCTGCGTCGTGCGGGAGTACACACCGATGGGCGATCGGATCTTCGTGCGGGACCTGCGGACCGAGACCATCATCGGCATCTTCGACTGGGAGCGGAAGGTCCGGCAGACGATCAGTTTCGACCTGGAATTCCCGGGCGACATCCGCCGTGCCGCGAAAACCGACCGGATCGAGGACACGCTGAACTACAAGTCCGTGGCCAAGCGCGTGCTGGCGTTCGTCGAGGCGAGCGAGTACCACCTGGTGGAGACGCTGGCCGAACAGGTCGCACAGCTGATCCTGCGGGAATTCGCGGTCGAATGGGTCAAGATCACGCTCAACAAGCCCGGCGCCCTGCGCGGCAGCCGCGACGTCGGTGTGATGATCGAGCGCACGCGCGCCGATTACGGGATCTGACCGGTCGCCGTGGTCGAACACTCCAACGATCCGGCAGGAGCGGGAGTCGCCGTGTACGTCGCGGCCGGCTCCAACGTGTCCCCGGTCGAGAGCGTAGTAAAGGCAATCGGTGCGCTGCGCCAACGGTTTCCCGATCTGGTCGTGTCGCCGGCCTACGCAAACCCTGCGGCGGGTTTCAAGGGCGCGGATTTCATCAACCTCGTGGTCGGTTTCAGGACCGCACTGCCACTCGGGGCGGTGCTCGCCGAGCTGCAGGCGGTGGAGGCGCTCTGCGGTCGCGGGCGGGCAGACGCCAAATGGGCGCCGCGGCGCATGGATCTGGATGTGCTGCTCTACGGCGAGCTGGTCGGCGACTTCCCGGGCGCGAAGCTGCCGCGGCCCGACCTCCTCACGCGGGCCTACATGCTGGGACCCATGGCCGCGATCGCCCCGCACGTCGTGCATCCGACGCGCAACAGGTCCATCGGCGAGCTGTGGGCCGCTTTCGATCAGCAGGCGCACCCGCTGCGCCGCGTCAGCCTGCCGTCCGACGCGTCCCGCCAGTGAGGCGGCCCATTTGCACTACAGCCCGCCGATGGTCCGGCCACCGTCGATGGCCAGCACCTGGCCGGTCACGTAAGGCGCGTCCCTGACGAGGTAGAGCGCCGCCTTCGCGACGTCGTCGGGTGCGCCCATGCGCTTGAGCGCCGTGCGGTCGAGGATGCGGGCCTTGAGCTCGCGGTCGATCTCGCCCTCCGGCCAGAGCACCGGCCCCGGGGCGATCGCGTTGACCCGCACGTGCGGCGCGAGCTCGCGGGCCAGCGACTGCGTTAGCATCACGAGTCCTGCCTTCGCTGCGCAGTACACCGGATGGCGCTTCAGCGGCCGCAACGCGTGGATATCGACCATATTGAGCACCAGACCGCGGCTGCGGCGCAGCTCGGCGGCCGCAGCCTGCGACAAAAACAGCGGCGCGCGCAGGTTGGTGCCGACGAGGTCCTCCCAGGCGGCCGCGGTGATGTCTCCAACCGGCGTCGCGTAGAACGTCGAGGCGTTGTTCACCAGTACGTCGAGCCGGCCGAACGCATGAATGGCCGCGGCGATCACGCCGGGGAGCGCTGCCACGTCGAGGAGGTCGGCGGCGTGCAGCGCGACGGATTGCGGGCGCACCGCATCGAGCTCGGCGGCGAGCGCCGCGGCCTCCCTGGCCGATGTGCGGTAATGGATCAGGATATTGGCGCCCTGCGAATGCAGCCGGCGCGCGATCACGGCACCGAGGCGGCGCCCACCGCCGGTGATCAGCACCGACTGACCGGCGAGCGGCAATGCTGTTCCGGCAGGCATGCGACGAGGATACCCGCCGGCCGCGCGCGTGCGCCAGCCTCATGAGCGAGCTCGAGCTCGCGCCGCTGTCCGCGGACGAGCGCGCACACGAGGCGCGCGTCGTCGCGACGATCCGTGCGGCCATCGAGGCCGCAGGCGGCTGGCTGCCGTTCTCACGCTACATGGAGCTCGCCCTCTACGCGCCCGGGCTCGGCTATTACGCGGCCGGCGCCCACAAGCTCGGCGCCGGCGGCGATTACGTCACTGCCCCTGAACTGACGCCGGTGTTCGGCCGCTGCGTGGCGACCCAGTGCGCCGAAGTGCTGGAGAGGCTCGGCGGCGGGGAGATCGTCGAGCTCGGGGCCGGCAGCGGGGCGCTAGCCGCTGACCTGCTGGCAGAACTTGCGCTGCGCGGCGCGCTGCCCGCGGCCTACCGCATCCTCGAGCCGAGCCCTGAGCTGCGGGAGCGACAAGCGCGGCGGCTTGGCGACCTGCCCGGTGACATCCGCCGGCGCGTCGCGTGGCTCGAGGGCGTGCCGACGGCGAGCTTCCAGGGCATCGTGCTCGCGAACGAGGTGCTCGATGCGCTGCCGGTCGAGCGCTTCAGGGTCGGTGCGGCGGGGTTCGAGGCTCTGGGCGTCGCCGTCGAGGGCGAACGGTTCGCCTGGCGGGCGGCGCCCGCCACCGCGGCCCTCGCGGCGGACTTGAGCTCGCTGACGGCGGATCTGGCGACGCCGCTCCCGGCAGGCTTCGTGAGCGAGGCGTGCGTCTCCATGGATCCGTGGCTTGCGGCGGTGACCGAGCCTTTGCGCTCGGGGATCGCCCTGCTGATCGACTACGGACTGCCCCGCGGCGCGTACTACGCGCCAGAGCGCGACGGCGGCACGCTCGCCTGCCATCACCGGCAGCGTCGTCACGACGACGTCTTCATCAACGTGGGGCTGCAGGACCTGAGCGCGTCGGTCGACTTCACGCGGGTCGCCACGGCTGGCCTCGCCCACGGGCTCAGGGTCGCCGGTTACACCACGCAGGCTCACTTCCTGCTAGGCACGGGATTCGCGCGGCACCTCGCCGCGGTGCGTGCCGCGACCGAGCCGTCGCGCGAGTCGCTGTGCGCCCGGACCGCGGCGCGCCTCGTGCTGCCGAGCGCGATGGGCGAGACCTTCAAGTGCATCGCGCTTGCGCGCAGCTATGACCAGCCGCTCAGCGGCTTCTCGCTCCGCGACTTCACGGCTTCACTGTAGGCGTCCGAGAGGCACACAGCGGTTCCAGCGCCGCAATGCGTGCCGCGCGCAGCCGTGCGCCGACCGCTGCACCGCTCAGCCCTGCGCGGCCGGTTTCCGTGACCGTCGTCGCCCGCACCACCGCCTGGGCATCCCGCAGGAATGCGCCCTCCGGATAGGGGAGATTGGCGAAGCCGGTCCGACCGCGCATGTCAGCCTCGCACGCGAGCAGGAACTCATCGAACCGCTCCGGGCGCCGCAGCGCATCGCAATTCTCGAGGAGCTCGAGCACGGTTGCCGCGCGCAGCTCGAGCGCGCGGTGGCAGACCCCGTGGTGGCGCGCGACCAGGACGGCGAGTTCGCGGAAGTCGTTCGGCACGCGCAGCCGGTCAGCGAGCGCATGGACGAGCGCGACGCTACGCGCCTCGTGGCCAACGTGCTTCGGCCATTCGGCGGGCGGAGTCTGGCCCTTGCCGAGATCGTGCGTCAGCGCCGCGAAGCGCACCCGGGCGAGCGGACTTAAGGCCGCCGCGGCCTCGAGCACGAGCAGCAGATGAACGCCGGTATCGATTTCCGGGTGCCAGCGCGCCGGCTGCGGCACGCCCCACAGGCGCTCCAGCTCCGGAAACACGACGGCGAGCGCGCCGGCGGCCCGCAGTGCAGAGACGAACGCCTGCGGCGCAGGCTCGGCGAGCGCCTTCGCGGTCTCAGCCCAGACGCGTTCGGGCACGAGCGCCCGGGCTTCCCCGTTGCTGACCATCTGCCGCATCAGCGCCAGCGTTTCCGGCGCGACGCTGAAGCCGAGCGGCGCGTAGCGCGCGGCGAAGCGCGCCACGCGCAGGATGCGCACCGGATCCTCGGCAAAGGCCTCGGAGACGTGGCGCAGGATCCGCCGCTCGAGGTCGGCGCGCCCGCCGTAGGGGTCGATCAGTGCTCCAGCGGCGTCGCGCGCCATCGCATTGATCGTCAGGTCGCGCCGCCTGAGATCCTCCTCCAGCGTCACATCGGGCGAGAAGCGGGTCTCGAAGCCGTGGTAGCCGGGCGCCGTCTTGCGCTCGACGCGCGCGAGGGCGTATTCCTCGTGCGTGTCCGGGTGCAGAAAAACAGGGAAATCCCGCCCGACGTGCCGGTAACCGAGGCGCGTCAGGTCCTCCGGCACGGCGCCGACCACGACCCAGTCGCGCTCCGTGACCGGCAGGCCAAGCAGCGCATCGCGCACGGCGCCGCCGACGAGATAGATCTGCATGGGTCGATTCTAGCGGTGCGGCGGCTGGCTCGCGCGGCGCGCTACACTGGGATGCACCCCGCCGGCGCGGCGAGCCATTGCATGCCTGTTCGCACCCTCGTCGTTCTGCTGGCGCTCGGGCCGCTGGCCGGCTGTTACCTGCTCGAGACGACCCGCGGCCAGTTCGAGCTCAACGAGCGTCGCGTGCCGATCGCGACGTTGCTGGCCGAACCCGGCACGCCCGCGCCCCTCAAAGCTCGGCTCGAGCTCGCGACCCGCCTCAGGGACTTCGCTTCACGCGAGCTCGGCCTGCCCGACAACAGCAGCTACCGCGCGTATGCCGACGTCGGCCGGCCGTATGTTGTATGGAACGTCGTGGCGGCGCCGGAGTTCTCGGTCGACCCGAAGACCTGGTGTTTCCCGGTCGCCGGATGCGTCGCCTACCGCGGTTACTTCGCCGAGGCCCGAGCACGTCGTTTCGCCCTCGGCCTCGAATCGCGCGGCTATGACGTCGCCGTTGGCGGAGTGCCCGCGTACTCGACGCTCGGACATTTTGCCGACCCGGTTCTCAACACGATGCTCGGCTGGGACGAGTCCGAGCTCGCCGCGCTCGTGTTCCACGAACTCGGCCACCAGCTGCTCTACGTCAAGAACGACACCGCCTTCAACGAGGCCTTCGCGACGGTCGTCGAGAATGAAGGTGTACGCCGGTGGCTGGCCGCAACCGGTAACGGCAGCGCGCTGCGGGAGTTTCAGGAGCGCGCGGCCCGCTACGCCGAGGTCGCCGCACTGGTGGCAGAGGCGCGCGCGCGGCTCAAGCTCCTCTATGCACGCCGCCTGCCGCCCGCCCAGATGCGCGCGCTCAAGGCCGAGGAGCTTGCGCGCCTGAAGGCCGACTATGCCGCCCGGCGTGCGCAGCTCGGCCCGGGCTACGAGTGGCTGTTCGGGGCCAACCTCAACAATGCGCTGCTCGCGTCGGTCGCGACGTATCAGGACTGTGTGCCCGGACTCGAGGCGCGCCTCGAACAGGCCGGCCACGACCTGCCGCAGTTCTACGCCGCCGCCCGCGCGCTTGCAAAGCTGAGCGCTTCGGACCGCCGAGCGGCGGTATGCGTCCAGGCGTCCGGCGGCGGCCCCACCGCCACCGCCACTTAGCGGCGGTCGGATCCGGGGCCGGCCGCGGCGGGGTCGATGCCCCGCGCGGCGGGCCCGGCGGCAAGCGTGCTGCCGGTCACGGCCAGCCGACGCGCGTGCCCGCCGCGCGCCGGTATGTGGCGAGGCGTGCCTCGCGCTGGCGCGCGCCGAGATACCCGGGCACGACGGCCCGGAGCGAGGTCGGCACAATGCCGAGCCTGGCAAGTCCGTCTTCGCTGCAGACGCTGTCGAGCTCGAGCGACCGAAAATTATCGAGCGACATGGGCTTGCCCGGCACGAAGTCGAGCACCAGCGCCTGCAGCCAGCCGAGCGCGTCCGGCAGACCAACGATCACGCGCCTGCGGCCGAGCACCGCCGCGACGTAGCGGACGACCTCGGCGAGCGTCAGGACCTCCGGTCCACACAGCTGCAGCGTCGCGCGGTGCGTGCTGTGGTCCTCGAGCGAGCGCGCCATTGCTTCGACGACGTCGCCGACGAATACCGGCGCGAAGCGCGTCCCGGAGCGCGCCAGCGGCACGATCGGGAACAGCCGCAGCAGCGTGGCGAACAGGTTCATGAATCCGTCGCCCGGTCCAAAGATCACCGACGGTTCGAACAGCGTCCAGACGACCGGTCCGGACTCCTCGCGGACCACGCGTTCCGCGACGCCTTTGCTGCGCAAGTAATGGCTTGGCGCATTCTCCCCGGCGCGCAGCGAACTCATCTGCAGCAAGCGGCCCACGCCGCCCGAGCGACAGGCAGCAACCACTTTGCGGGCAAGATCGGCGTGCGCGCGGGTGAAGCCCGCGCCGCTACGGCCCCGCTCGTTCAGGATCCCGACCAGGTTGATCACCACATCGCAGCCGCGCACGGCTTCGACGAGCACGCTCGGGTGATGGACATCGGCGTTGATGAGCTCGAGCCCCGGCAGCACCAGCAGTTCGCGATGACGGTCGCGATTGCGGGTCAGCACGCGCACCCGGTGCCCGTCGCGAATCAGCCGGCTGACGAGACGGGAACCGACGAATCCGGTCCCGCCCAGTACTGAGATCGACAGTGACCGCATGCCCGTCCCGCTGATCGCTCCGAGCCGTCAGTATAACGGCCCGGAGTCGTCGCACAGTTCCGGGCGCACCGTGCCCGCAGGCGGTGCGGCGCTTCAGCGAATCGGAATCAATGCCGTTGCGGTGCCGCGGCGGACCGTCACCAGCAGCGTGGTCTGATTCTTCGCCGCCGCCCGCAGTTCCTTCAGGTTGTTGACCCGCTGGCGATTGACGTTGGTGATCACGTCGTTGGCGCGCAGCTGCGTCTGGCTTGCCGGGCTGCCAGACTCGATCGACCGCACCAGCACACCGCCGCCCGGTGCATCGGCGAGGTCCGCGCCTTCGAAGGCGCGATGGATATCGGCCGCGCCTGCGCCCTCGTCGGCATCGCCGCTGCGGGCCTGGACCACTGCGGCGACGCGCTTCGCCTGGCCGTCTCTGAGCACCGCGAGGTCGACGCTCTCGCCGACCCGCATCAGCCCGATGTGGTTTCTGAGCTCCGCCGCCGACTTGACCGGCTGGCCGTTGACCGCGGTGATGATGTCGCCCGCCTTGATCCCGGCCTTCTCGGCCGCCGACCCTTCGACCACCTGCGAGACGAGCGCCCCCTGCGCGTCTTTCGAGCCCATGCTGTCGGCGATGTCCGGGGTCAACGTCACGATGTTGACGCCGAGGATGCCGCGCTTGACCTCGCCGTACTTGACGAGCTGGTCCATCACCGAGCGCACCATGTTCGACGGGATCGCAAAGCCGATGCCGATGTTGCCGCCCGAACGCGACAGGATCGCGGAGTTGATGCCAATGAGCTCGCCCTTGAGGTTGATCAGCGCCCCGCCGGAGTTCCCCGGATTGATCGAGGCGTCCGTCTGGATGAAGTCCTCGTAGCCGTCGGGGTTGATCCCGGACCGGCCGAGGGCGCTGACGATGCCGTAGGTCACGGTGTGCTGCAGGCCGAACGGATTGCCGATCGCGAGCACGAAATCGCCGACCTCCGCCTTGCTCGAGTCGCCGAGCGGGATCTCGGCGAGCTTCGCGTCCTTGACCTTGACGACCGCCACGTCCGAGGCGGAGTCGGATCCGACGACGGTGGCCTTGTAATCGCGGCCGTCGATCGTCGTGACGGTGATTTCGGTGGCGTTCTCGACGACGTGGGCGTTCGTCACGATGAGCCCCTGCTTGGCGTCGACCACGACGCCCGACCCGGCGCTCTGGAACTGCCGCTGGCGCGGCCCCTGGTCCGGCACGTCGAAGAACCGCCGGAAAAACGGGTCTTCTAGCAGCGGATTACGCTGGCCGCGCTCGGTGACGGTGCCGCGGGTCGCGACATTGACGACCGAGGGCGAGGCACGCTTGACGATCGGGGCAAGCGAGGGGAGCGGTGCGCCGTTGACGTCAGCCGGCAGGTGCGCTTGGGCGACGGCCGCGGGCGTGGAGGCGGCGAACGACAGTGCGAGTGCGATGGCCGCGATGGCGCGGCCCGTGGTCGCGCGACGGAGCCGAGAGGCGATGTGCATGAAAAGCCCTTGTTCCAGACTGCGAGGATAGCGGCGATCGGCCGGGCAGCAATGCTACCGCGTCGGGCCGCCGACACGACGGACGTGACCGCCACAGGGCCCGAAAGTTCCGCGCCCGGCAGGGGGGCATCGATCCCCGCCGGCCGGGCGCTGCAGGCGTCTCGTCAGGCAGCCTCGACGTTGATCCGGCGCGGCAGGACCTGGGCCTGCTTCGGGATCGCCACCTCGAGCACGCCGTTGGTGAAGCGCGCCTTGACGGACTGCGAGTCGGCCGTGTCGGGCAGGCTGAAGCGGCGATAGAACTCGCCGCTGACGCGCTCGACGCGCCGGTAGCCGTCCTTGTCTTCGCGCGATTCAAGCTCGCGGCGGCCGCGAATGGTCAGCACGCCCTTTTCTAGCGTGATGTCGATGTTTTTCGGATCGACACCCGGCAGATCGCTGTGCAGGATGAACTGCTTGTCCTCCTCGCGGATGTCGACGGCCGGGACCCAGTCGACGACGGTCTGCGGCGATTCGTCGTTACCAGCCGGGAGGTTGAACAGCCGGTCGAGGTCGTGGTGCAGCCGGTTCATCAGCAACCAGGGTTCGTAGCGGATCATGGTCATGGCGATATCTCCATCTGGTGAGAATGTCCAGGAACCCGACGTAGGGACTCGCGCGGCATTTTCAAGCGTGCGCGCCCGTGATCGTTCGGCGGGTGCGGTCTCTCACCGACCGCGCGGCGGTGGACAAGCTGTGGGCTGGCGGTGGATGCCGCGTGCGGGGACCGTGCACACAAGATGTTGTGGTGGGGGTCTAAAAAGGGTTGACAAGCCTTCGGCGTTGGCGGGCCGGAAATCCGCTGAGGTTGAATTTGTAAGTATCTGTTTAAAAAGGCTAAAAATTGGTGGCTTCCTTGTCAAAAGAAAGTCTTGACTCAGGGGCCAGCGAAAAATAACTTAGCTACCCCGACACAAGATCTTGTGCCGGGTCGAGGGCTGACCGGGACCACATTTGGGGGGAGGCGAGCAGGGCGGCGACGCAAGGCGCCGGGGCTGTGCACTTCCTCGAAACAACGACGCATTCGGCTCAACGGAGCGATTTCTCAAGATGAGCACGGCCTACAAGATCGAGCCCGAAGTCGTGGCAATTCCATATCAAGAAGCGTCCCTCGACATCTGGGACAAAAAGTACCGACTGACAGCCAAGGACGGCTCGCCGGTCGACGGCTCGATGGACGACACCTACAAGCGAATCGCGACTGCGCTCGCTGATGTCGAGCAGCCCGCTCTGCGCGAGGAATGGGGCCAGCGTTTCCTGTGGGCGCTGCGCAAGGGCGCGATTCCCGCCGGGCGCATCACCTCCAACGCCGGTGCGCTCGGTCACAAGCCGGCGACCTCGACGATCAACTGCACGGTGTCGGGCACGATCATCGATTCGATGGACGACATCCTGAACAAGGTCCACGAGGCCGGTCTGACGCTGAAGGCCGGATGCGGCATCGGTTACGAATTCTCGACGCTGCGGCCCCGCGGCGCATACGTGTCGGGCGCCGGCGCCTACACCTCGGGGCCGCTGTCGTTCATGGATATATACGACAAGATGTGCTTCACGGTGTCCTCCGCCGGCGGCCGCCGCGGCGCGCAGATGGGCACCTTCGACATCGGTCACCCGGACGCGATGGAGTTCGTTCGCGCCAAGCGCGAGAACGGGCGCCTCCGGCAGTTCAACCTGTCGCTGCTCGTGACCGACGACTTTGTCGAGGCGGTCAAGGCCGACCGGGAGTGGAAGCTCGCATTCCCGCTGTCGGTCAGGGAGTTCGAGTCCGAGCACCCCGATCTGTCGGACGAGGCGCGGTTCATCTGGCGTGAGTGGCCGACGACCAACGGCTACGTGACGCGCGAGGATGGGCTCATCTGCTGCAAGGTCTACAAGACGCTGCCGGCGCGACGCATGTGGGACGTCATCATGACCTCCACGTACGACTTTGCCGAGCCCGGCTTCGTGCTGATCGACCGCGTCAATGAGATGAACAACAACTGGTGGTGCGAGAACATCCGCGCCACCAATCCGTGCGGGGAGCAGCCGCTTCCTGCCTACGGCTCATGCCTGCTGGGCTCGGTGAACCTGACGCGCTTCGTGCTGCGGCCGTTCACCGCCGATGCGGCCTTCGACTGGGACGAGTACCGGGAGGTCGTCAAGGTCTTCACGCGCATGCTCGACAACGTCGTCGAAGTGAACGGCCTGCCGCTCGAGCGACAGCGCGACGAGATCACGCGCAAGCGCCGCCACGGCATGGGGTTCCTCGGCCTCGGCTCGGCGATCACGATGCTCGGCATGAGGTACGGCTCCAAGGAGTCGGTGCAGTTCACCGAGGCTGTGTCGCGCGAAATGGCGATCGCCGGCTGGGAGGCGGGGCTCGAGCTCGCGCGTGAAAAGGGCCCCGCGCCGATCATGAACGACGAGTTCGTGGTCACGGCGAGGATGCTGCGGCTGCGGCCAGAGATGCTGCGCGACGGCTGGAAGATTGGCCAGAAGATCCCGGGCCGGATCCTGCACGCGCGCTATAGCCGCTACATGCAACGGCTCGCGACCGTCGCGCCGGCGCTCGTCGACCAGCTCGCGACGACCGGCGCCCGGTTCACGCACCATACCTCGATCGCCCCGACCGGCACGATCTCCCTCTCGCTCGCCAACAACGCCTCGAACGGCATCGAGCCGTCCTTTGCGCATCACTACTTCCGCAACGTGATACGTGAGGGCCGCAAAACCAAGGAACGGATCGATGTGTACTCCTACGAGCTGCTCGCGTACCGAGCGCTCGTGAACGCGCGCGCCATTCCGGGCGCCGCGAAGCCCGAGGACCAGCTGCCGGACTACTTCGTGACCGCCGACAACATCACGCCGGCGCAGCACGTCGACATCCAGGCCGCCGCCCAGAAGTGGGTCGACTCGAGCATCTCGAAGACCGCCAACATACCGACCGATTTCAAGTACGACGCCTTCAAGGATATCTACCTGTATGCCTACGAGCAGGGCCTGAAGGGCTGTACGACGTTCCGCTTCAACCCGGAGGCGTTCCAGGGCGTGCTGGTCAAGGAGCAGGATCTCAAGAACACGACCTATGTGTTCACGCTCGACGACGGCAAGGAAGTGAAGGTGCGCGGCGACGAGGAGATCGAGTACGACGGCGAGAAGCACTCGGCAGCCAACCTGTTCGATGCGCTCAAAGAAGGCTATTACGGGAAGTTCTGACATGATCAAGATTGACAAGCGCATCACCAAGTTCCGGGTCGACAAGCCGGCCGAGGCGGCTGCCGCGAGGTCCGCGGAAGAGCGCAGGACCGACGTTGCCGAGCTGCGCAAGGACGGCGGCAAGGTCATCTGGATGCACGAGAAGCTCGAGCGTCCCGAGGTCCTGATCGGCTCGACCTACAAGATCAAGACACCGGTCTCGGACCACGCGATGTACGTCACGATCAACGACATCGTATTGAACGAGGGCACCGAGCACGAGCAGCGCCGGCCATTTGAGGTGTTCATCAACTCGAAGAACCTCGATCACTTCCAGTGGATCGTGGCTCTGACCCGGATCATTTCGGCCGTGTTCCGCAAGGGCGGTGACGTGACCTTCCTGGTCGACGAGCTAAAGGCGGTATTCGACCCGCGCGGCGGCTACTGGCAGCCGGGCGGGAAGTTCATGCCGTCGATCATCGCCGAGCTCGGCTACGTGATCGAGAAACACCTTCAGACGATCGGGCTGATGCCGCGGCCGGAGCTGGACGTGCACCGGCGCAAGCTGATCGAGGAAAAGCGTGAGGAGTTCGAGGCGCGCAACAAGCAGCAGGATGCATTCGCTCGCGGGCACTACCCGGAGGGCGCACAGCTGTGCTCCAAGTGCAGCACTGCGGCGGTCGTGATGATGGATGGCTGCATGACCTGCCTCAATTGCGGCGACTCGAAGTGCGGCTGATGCGCTGACGGACCCGTCGACACGCGCTCGACCCGGGCCCATGGTCCGGCGCCGCGCAAGCGGCACGAGGCGCGTGCGTTCTGGGCCGCCCCCCCCAAAGGGGGCGGCCCTTTTTTTACCGTTAATCGCAGCGCTGCAGGTGCATGACGAGCGTGCATCGACGCGCCCCGCTGGCCTCCGGGATCAGGTCTCTGGCGCACCGATGCGCAGCGTCCGGGTCGCGATGCGGATTTCGATCAGGAACGCGACGAGCGCGCCGACGAGCGCAACCATCGCCCCGATGAACAGCCCCGCCACCGTCACCGCCAGATCGAAGCGCACGAATGCGCTGGCAAACAGCAGCGCCACGACGATGGCTACCAGCAGCGCCGAGCAGGTGCTGAGCGTGATCGCGGTGTTCATCAGCCGCGCTCGGTGGCCGAGCCATTGCAGCTGGCGCTTGAGGTCCTCGGCCTCGGCGGCATCGGCCGCGCCGTGCCGGGCCTCGAGCGGCCGGGCACGATCGACAACCCTCGCGAGGCGATTCGTCAGTACGCCGAGCAGCACGCCGATGCCGGACAGCAGGAACACCGGTGCCACCGACAGCTGGATCGTGTGCGCGATGCTCGCAACTTCGACGGGAGCCGTTTCGATTGCCACCGTTGCGTCCTCAGCCGGGCGCGGCAAGCACCGCGTCCGCCTGTCTCTTCCGGCGCACGTAGAGCCGCTTGCGGACGCGGGCCACGAGCTCGGCGTTGCGGTCGCGGATCTCGACCGAAAACTCCGGCAGCAGCTTCGAGCCGTCGGCAGCCTGTCGCCGCAGCCGGGCGATCTGCGCGGCCCCGACACGAAACTCTGCGCTCACGGTGCCGCGACCGGGTTTCACATACTCAATTTCCGCGGTCTGGTCCCAGACCATGTACTCCTCGCCCAGCAGGTGCAACAGCATCAGCATATGGAACGGGTCGGTCATCGCAAACAGGCTTCCGCCGAAGTGCGTGCCGACAAAATTGCGATTCACCAGGCCGTGCCTCAGCTCGACCCGCACGTAGCTCCAGTCGGCGGCGATCTCCCGGACCCGGATGCCAGCACCCAGGAACGGCGGCCAGGCGTTGACCACGTGGCGGAAGAGCCCCGGGGACATGCGCGCTGCCATGCACCGATTGTACGCAAAGCCCAAGGTCGTGCGGCGCGACGGCGCCGCGCGTCGGCGCGCACGCTGAGGTCACGGAGTGCGCAGGTCGACGCTGTGCCAGGCGGTGGGGAGCCGAATCCGGCGCGAGAGCGCGGTGTGGTACGCGCCAGGACAGCGAGGCACGGCGCCCGGGGTGGCGGCGCGGCGCGCCCGTCTCAGGGCTTGCGACCCCGCGGCCGTTCGTAGGGGTTGAAGCTGATGTCCTCTGGGCGACGGGCGGGGCCGCTGCTGTACGGGTCACCGCTGGCTGGCTCGTCGGCGCGGGGCTTGGCCTTGGCGGGCGCGCGCGCGTACGGGGTGAAGACCCGCGAGTCGTCCTTGGCGGGCGCGCGCTCGTACGGGTTGCAAGCCCGCGACTGGTCCTTGCCGGGTGCGCGCTCGTACGGGTTGAAAGCCCGCGACTCGTCCTTGCCGAGTGTGTCCTGGAGTTCGAGCTTGACCGACTCGGTCAGCGCCCGAATGCGCCGGGTGCTCACGTCGGGATCGAATCTGCCGGTTCGCACGGCCCATTCCGAGATCGGACGCCCGTATGCGTCGGCCTTTACTTGGCCCGACCGGCCGGTACGCGCCGGTGGAACTGGCGCTGGCGCAGGTGGTTTATCGATTCGATCACGTTGCGACATGGGCGCTTACCGGTATTGCCAAGGCACACTCCTCCATAACGCGCAAGATAATTGTTTGTTGCACGCTTGGCATTCCCAACTGCCAATTTTGTGAACCGTGCACGGGCAACAGGCAGCCACGCGTCCGCAGGGCGTGACACGCACCGCGGCCATGTCAATGCCCGACCCGCTGACCCGGGCGCGCCGTCACAGACCGCGGCCCGCAGCCTCGCGCCACGGTACGTGCCCTGACCTCCGCTCCGCCCCCATCGACGCCATGCTCCGCGAACGCGGGCCGGCCCTGCCACTCTAAAAACAAGCAAGCTGCGTGCCACCCAATGGAATCAGTAACTTGTACAATCGGCACCGGCTGAGCTGTTAAGACGTTGCACACTCGGCCCGCCCCTTGAGGAGGATGAATGCCCCGAGCTGCCCCGCGCTCGCGTCGATGTCTGGCCGTCGTCGCCCTGCTGGGCCTCGTGATGCTGCCGGTGGGCATCACCCGCGCCGCGGCGAGCGACTTCCCGCGGCCCCCGCAGCTCGAGCCCGACGTACAGTTCTGGCAGCGGATCTACACGAAGGTCACGACCCAGGCAGGGCTGCTGCACGACGATCGGTATCTGGACGTCGTGTACGAAGAACTGACCTTCGCGCCGGGGCTGTCGCCGCGCGAGCGCTCCGACCTCGTGGATGCGGCGCGCACGAAGTACGAGCGCATGCTGCGCAAGCTTGCGAGCTCGCCGCAGGAGCATCTCACCGATGACGAACAGCGGGTGCTCAAGCTGTTTCCGCCGAACGTCGGCAGCGCAGCGCTCAGGGAGGCGGCGGACCACGTCCGTTTCCAGCTCGGCCAGGCGGACCGCTTCAAGGAGGGATTGACGCGCGCCGGCGCCTGGGAGCGCCACGTCGAGGAGACACTGCAGAAGCAAGGGCTGCCGCCCGAGTTGTCGGCGCTGCCGCACGTCGAGTCCTCGTTCAATCCGCGGGCCTACTCAAAGGTCGGCGCCGCCGGAATGTGGCAGTTCATGCGCTCGACCGGCCGCCGCTGGCTGCGCGTCGACAACGTCGTCGACGAACGACTCGACCCGTACAAGTCGACAGTTGCCGCGGCGCAGTTCCTCGGCATCAACTACTCTATTCTCGGGACCTGGCCGCTGGCGCTCACGGCCTACAACCACGGGGTCGGAGGCATGCGCCGGGCCAAGGAGCTGATGGGTACCGACGACATCGTCACGATCTTGCGCTCCTATCAAAGCCGCAGCTTCGGCTTCGCCTCGCGCAATTTCTACGTATCGTTCCTGGCCGCGCTCGAGATCGACCGCGATGTCGATCGCTTCTTCGGCCAGCTCGAACGATTGCCGCCCGATACCAGCCGGACGCTGCGCCTGCCGCACTACATCCCGGTCACGGCGCTCGAGCGCGCGCTCGGCACCGACCGCGAGACGCTGCGCGGCCTGAACCTGGCGCTGATGGATCCGGTGTGGAACGGTCAGCGATTCGTGCCGCGCGGCTTTGAGCTACGGATCCCGGCTGCCGGTGTCAAGGAGCCGGACCGGCTGCTCGCCGCCGTGGCGGCCGGCGAACGCTTCGCTGATCAAAAGCGCGACGCCGCGCACCGCGTCCGGCGCGGCGAGACCCTCGAGCGGATCGCAACGGCCTATGCGGTGCGCCCGGCCGAGCTCCTCGCGCTCAACGGCCTCACTGACCCCAAGTCCATCAAGCCCGGAATGACGCTGAAGTTGCCGCCGCTGCAGCCAATCAGCGCCGCGGCTGCGGTCAGCGCTGCGGCGGCGCCGGTCCAGGCCGCGGCCGGGGCCAGCAGCCCGGAGGTGTACGTGGTCCGCAGCGGTGACGTGCTGTCCGACATCGCGAGGCGCTTCGGGCTCAGCGAGGCGGCGCTGATGAGCCAGAACGCCATCTCGGATCGCGACTTCCTGTTCGAAGGGCAGACGCTCAATGTCGCAAAGACGCCATCGCCGGTGATCGCTGCCGTACCGGCCGAACCCGCCAGCCACGACGAGGCGCCGGCCGAGGAGGCGCGGGTCGAGATCGAATCGGCGCGCTCCAAGCCGCAGCCCGTGTCGCGCGAGCAGGCCGCCGAGTACGGCCCCGGCCTCGTTCCAGGCATCGAGAGCGCCGCGTCGGCGGACCCGAGCGACTACTCGGTCGCTGGTGACACGGCGATCGTGCAGGGCGCGGAAACGCTGGGGCATTTCGCGGACTGGCTGTCGGTCAGTGCGAGCCGCCTGCGGGCACTGAACCACATGCCTGCCGGCTCAGTCCTCGCGCTCGGCCGCCGCATTCGGCTCGACCTGTCGCGCGTCGATGCGGCGACGTTCGAGGAGCGGCGCATGCGCTTCCACCGCCAGCTCCAGGATGATTTCTTCCAGCGCTACAAGATCATTGGACACGAGCGGCATCGGCTGAAATCCGGGGAATCGCTGTGGACGCTGACGCAGAAGACGAACGTGCCGGTGTGGCTCCTCCGCCAGTACAACCCCGAAACAGACTTCACGACGGTGCGGGTCGGCACCATGGTCGTGCTGCCGAAGGTCGAGAGCGTGGCTGCGTCGGCCGCGCCTGCGGCGGCACCGACGCCGCCACGGCCGGCCGCGAAGGAGGCGCCGACGCCGAGCGCGCCCCAGGGCGCGGGTCAATGATGCGCCGGCTCGCGACAGTGGTCGGGCTCGCGGTGCTCGGTGCCTGTGCGACCGACCGCGTGTATCCGGGGCCCGAGCGGCCGTCGGCCGAGATCGCGCTGATCGCGGGAGCGCCAAGCATCAATGCCGGACTGCCGCTGGCCGCCGTGATCCGCAAGGTCGACGAGCACAGGGTCCGTTTCGGCTACTCTCGGGTCGCCGTCACGCCTGGCAGCCACGTGCTGCTGATCGACTGCCTGATGGCGGCAGCCCACACGACGACGCGCTTCGCAATCGAGGCAGACGTTGAGGCGGGCCAGCGCTACCTGCTGGTCGCCGACAGCGCTCCCGGCAACCAGCGCTGCGGCGCCGTTCGGCTCGACGAGCGCTGATCGTCCAGGCCCCGTGCAACCGGCAGCCGCCGTGACCCGAGTCGCGGCGCAGCGCCAGAGCCGTTCCGTATAATCCAGATATGTCGAATGGACCCCGCCGCCGCCGGGCCCGCGCCGTCGCGGTTGCCCTGCTCTGCGTCACGGCAATCGTGCTGCCGCCGGTGGTCAAGGTGGCGGCCGAGGTGCTGCAAGCCGCCGATGCGGTGCTGGTCGTCAAGAGCGAGCACCGGTTGTACCTGCTGCGCGGCGGCCAGCCGTTCAAGAGCTACCGGGTCGCGCTCGGCCTCAATCCGGCCGGGCACAAGGAGCGCGAGGGCGACTTCCGCACGCCGGAAGGCAAATACCTGCTCGATGGGCGCAACGCCTCGAGCGACTTCTTCCTGTCGATCCACCTCAGTTACCCGAGCGAGGACGACATGAGACAGGCGCGACGCAACCGTTGGCGCCCGGGCGGCTCGATCATGATTCACGGCTCGCCGAACGTGCCGCGCAAGTCCGCCGAGTACTACCGCACTGCGGACTGGACCGACGGGTGCATCGCGCTCACGAATGACGACATGCTCGAGGTGTGGCTGCTGACGCGGGATAACACGCCGATCGAGATTCGTCCGTGAGCGCCGGTGCCGGGGACATCGACCCGAATGACTTCGTCGATGCCCGTGTCACTCCGCGCGGCAGTCTCGAGAACCTGTCGCAGGCGGAGGTGACCCAGCTTCTGGACCGCGGCCAGGGCGGCCTCTATCCGCTGTTCCGCCGCTGTGCGCTCGCGATCCTGAACGCGGGCAGCCACAGCGACGATCCGACAGAGCTGTTCGACAAATACAGGGATTTCGAGATCCGGATCGTCGAGCAATCATGGGGCGTCAATCTCGAGATGAGAAACGCTCCGGCGGTCGCATTCGTCGACGGACAGATGATCCGCGGCGTCAAGGAACACCTGTTCGCCGTCCTTCGGGATATCGTCTACATCGCCAACGAGATCGTCGAAAGCGGCCGCTTCGACCTGACGGAGCCGGCCAGCATCTCGAACGCGGTGTTCTGCATTCTGCGCAACGCCCACGTTCTCGACGCGCGCGGGCGCCCGGACCTCATCGTCTGCTGGGGCGGCCATTCGATTCCCCGCGAAGAATACGATTACACCAAGCAGGTCGGCTACGAGCTCGGCCTCAGAGCGCTCAACGTCTGCACTGGCTGCGGCCCCGGCGCGATGAAGGGGCCGATGAAGGGCGCGACGATCGGCCATTCGAAGCAGCGCATCCATGACGGTCGCTACATCGGGCTCACCGAGCCCGGCATCGTCGCTGCCGAGCCGCCGAACCCGATCGTCAACAATCTCGTGATCATGCCGGACATCGAGAAACGTCTCGAGGGGTTCGCGCGCCTTGCGCATGGCATCGTCATCTTCCCGGGCGGCGTCGGCACGGCCGAGGAGATCCTGTACCTGCTCGGGATCCTGCTCGATCCGGACAACGCCGATCAGCCGCTGCCGCTGGTGCTCACCGGCCCGGCTGGTTCGGCGCAGTGGCTCGAGCAGGTGCACGAGTTCGTCCGGCTGACGCTCGGCCCGGCCGCGCAGCAGCGCTACCGGATCATCATCGACGATCCGGCCGAGGTCGCCCGGACGATGGTCGCCGGGATGCAGGCGGTGCGGCGCCACCGGCAACTCGCGGGGGACGCGTACAACTTCAACTGGACGCTCAAGATCCCGCCAGATTTCCAGCTGCCGTTCGACGTCTCCCACGACAGCGTCGCGGCGCTGCGGCTCCACCCGGACCAGCCTGCGCACACGCGGGCGGCGAACCTGAGGCGCGTGTTCTCGGCGATCGTCGCCGGCAACGTCAAGGAGCACGGCATGCGTCAGATTGCCGCCCACGGGCCATTCGAGATTCACGGCGACCGCCGGCTCATGCAGCCGCTGGAAGCGCTGCTCGGGTCGTTCATCGCCCAGCGGCGCATGCGGATTTCAGGCCAGTACCGCCCCGTCTACCGCGTCATGCCCTGATCGGCCCCCCGCCTTCCGAATTCCTTGAACGGGGTCCGGGGTCGGTGTGACGCAGTTCCTGTCAGAGGCATCCGCTGCGGCAGAGACTGGCCGCATCACCGTTGCAGGTGAGTGGAATGAGCGATATCAAGAGCCCGCGCACATTGTCAAACCGCAAGCCGCTCGAGGTTCCGCCCGCGGCCTTGCTGCCGGCTGCGCCGGTGACGGGCGGGCGAATCGAGCGCCGGGCGGTGCCGCGCGGCCCTCTGGTCGCTCGCCATTCGGCGATCACCCGCAATCTGCGCAACTACGCAAACTACAAGAGCTGGGCGGAGAAGATCCGCAGCAACTGGGATCCGGACCAGGACCCCGAAGTCTGAATCAGACGGCGGCCTCGAGCCCGCCGACCGGCTGGGCTCCGTTGACCGGAATCCTCGCATCGAGCCACTCGACCAGCGGTTGCCAGGTGTCGAGATCCTCGCGTACCAGGTAGTTCTTCATCTCGTGCAGACCATGGCCGTGCTCGGCCGCGCGCAGGTAGTTCTGCGAGTCGCGCAGCGTCGTGACGACGGGGATATTGAGGGTGTCGAGGAACCTCAGCAGCTTGCCGAACATCAGCGTGTTGCGGCGCGTGCGGTTGGCGATCACGCCGATCCGGTCCTCGCTGCGGCGAACCTTGGCGATCAGCAGCAGGTCCGAGATGCACCTGGAGCACGCGTGGATGTCGATATCCGAGGGCAGGACCGGAACCAGGATCGCATTGGCGCCCCGTACCAGTTCTGGCATCTGCTCGGCGGCGATCGCGGCCGGCGTGTCGACGACCACCCGCTCGGTGCCGGTCGGCAGCTTGAGCAGAAAGCTGCGGGTCACCCGCGGGTTCTTGTCGTAGGCGGCGATCCCGTGGATGGCGGCGACGTCTGCGCCCCGCTTGCGCAGCCAGCGGGTGCTCGACGCCTGGGGGTCGTAATCCATCAACACCGTACTGAGACCCGCGGCGGCGTAGTGCGCCGCCAGGTTGATCGCAACCGTGGTCTTGCCCGAGCCGCCCTTGGGATTCAGGACGACTATGCGCTGCTCCATCACCTGTTCCCGCCCGCCGCAGCGCGGCGTGGCAGCTGCTAAGTTACTGAGTAGCCTACGCAGCGTGCGCGATGCGCGCAAGCAGACGGGTCGCGATCCGGCACGATTCCTGTGATCCGCCGCAACGTCTCGACGCCCGGACGGGCCTACAGTCAGCGTCCCCCGGTGCTTGGCGAGGCTCGCATGGAAGTCGTATTGCTACTGCTCGATGAGATCGACGACCTGTGTGCGATGGTCTGGCAGCGGGCGGTGACCCTGTTCGGCGACCGCTGACGGCCAGGGTGCCTCGCGGCGCCTCTTGATTCCAGCCGATCTGCCCCTACAGTGGGCGCGCCTGCCGGTCTTAGGCGGGCACCCAGTCAGCCGCTTGCCCGGGGCAGATCGACATGACGAGCGCGACCCAGCGCGAAACGCGCGGTTTCCAGGCCGAGGTGAAGCAGCTGCTTCGCCTGGTGATCCACTCGCTGTACTCCAATCGCGAAATCTTCCTGCGCGAGCTGATATCGAACGCCTCGGACGCCTGTGACCGGCTGCGGTTCCGCTCGCTTGCCGATCCCGCTCTTCTCGAGGGCGCGGCCGACCTGACAATCGACGTCGACTTTGACGCCAACGCACACACGATCACGGTCACCGATTCCGGCATCGGCATGAGCCGCGCGGAGATCACGGAGCATCTCGGGACGATTGCGAAGTCCGGGACCGCCGAGTTCCTCGCCCAGCTCTCCGGTGACCAGCAGAAGGATGCCCAGCTGATCGGCCAGTTCGGCGTCGGCTTCTACTCGTCGTTCACCGTGGCGGACCGGGTTGAGGTCTACACGCGCCTGGCCGGCAGTGACGCCGCCGACGGCGTGCGCTGGGAGTCGGACGGTTCGGGCGAGTTCACCGTCGAGAACGCGACCATCGACCGGCGCGGCACACGCGTCGTGCTGCACCTGAAAGAGGATGCCCGGGACTTCGCCGATGCCTGGCGGCTGCGCGGCCTGATCAAGCGCTATTCGGATCACATCGCCTTTCCGGTGCGGATGCCGCAGCAGCCGGGCGGTCGGGACAACGCGGCGACGGTGCCCGCCGCCGGGCGCTTCGAGGTCGTCAACAGCGCCCAGGCCCTGTGGACCCGCCCGCGCACGGAACTCAAGGACGAGGACTACATCGAGTTCTACAAGCACATCGCCCACGACTTCTCGGCCCCGCTTGCCTGGGCGCACAACCGCGTCGAGGGCAAGCGCGAGTACACGCTGCTGCTGTACCTGCCGGAGCGGGCGCCGCTCGACCTGTGGAGTCGGGACGCGCCGCGGGGCCTGAAGCTGTACGTGAAGCGCGTGTTCATCCTGGACGATGCCGAGCAGTTCCTGCCGCTGTACCTGAGGTTCGTCAAAGGGGTCGTCGACTCGAGCGACCTGCCGCTCAACGTCTCGCGCGAGCTGCTGCAGGAAGACCCGGAGATCGAGGCGATGCGCTCGGGAATCGCACGGCGTGTGCTCGATCTGCTGGCACGTCTCGCCAAGGAGGAACCCGCGAAGTATCTCGCCTTCTGGAAGCAGTTCGGCCCGGTCCTCAAGGAGGGCATCGCCGAGGATGCCGCCAATCGCGAGCGCATCGCGCGGCTGCTCCGGTTCGCGACCACGCACGGCGAACGCGAGGCCCAGGAGCAGTCGCTCGACGACTATCTCGGCCGGCAGCTGCCCGGACAGAAGCACATCTACTATGTGGTCGCCGACACCTGGAACGCCGCGCGCCAGAGCCCGCACCTCGAGCGGTTGCGCCAGAAGCGCGTCGAGGCGCTGTTGCTGTCGGACCGCGTCGATGAGTGGATGATGTCCTACCTCGGCGAGTACGAGGGCAAGTCGTTCCGCGACGTCGGGCGCGGCGATCTCGATCTCGGCGAGCTGCTGAGCCCCGAGGAACGGGCGGCCGAGGACAAGAGCACTGAGGCGGCGCTCGCGCTCTGCGGCAGGCTGCGGGAGGCACTGTCCGGGCGCGTCGACAGCGTGCGCGCCACCCAGCGTCTCGCCGAGTCTCCTGCCTGCCTGGTGCGCGGCGCGGACGACTACGGTGCGCAGATGCGCAAGCTCCTCGAGGCGGCCGGGCAGAAGCTGCCGTCCACGCGACCCACGCTCGAGGTCAACCCCGCGCATCCGCTCGTGGTCCGGCTCGAGGGCCTGCCGGACGGCGAGCAGTTCCGGGACCTTGCGCGCCTGCTGCTCGATCAGGCGACGCTGGCGGAGGGTGGCCAGCTCGCCGAGCCCGGCGAATTCGTCAAACGGCTGAACCGGCTGCTGCTCGCGGGCCCGTGAGGTCGGGGCGGTGACGCCCGGGCGTCCGATGCCCTCATAATGGCGGCCTCGTCAGCACAGGCCTAGGCGGGCCAGGGGCATCGCATGTCGTGTTTCTCGATCTCGAAGGGGGCGTTCGCCGCGCTCACCGTGTGTGCCGCAGCCCTCGCCTGCGCCGACCCGCCGGCAACTGCCCGCACAGCCCCGCCGGCAGCGGCAGCGACCAGCGCTCCCGCCACATCCGGCGATGCTGCCCGCCAGGCCGCCGAGGCCGAGGGGCTCAAGATCACCGACCTCACGGTCGGCACAGGCGCACCGGCCACGGTCGGAGCCCTCGTGCGGGTCCACTACACCGGGTGGCTGCTGGATGCCACTGCGCCCGAGGGCAAGGGCGCAAAATTCGACAGCTCCGTCGACCGGCACGAGCCATTCGTGTTCCAGCTCGGGAAGCAGCGGGTCATCCGCGGCTGGGACCTCGGCGTTGCGGGGATGCAGGCTGGCGGCAAGCGCCGGCTCGTCATTCCTGCGACGCTCGGCTACGGCGCGCGAGGCGCCGGCACCGTGATCCCGCCGAATGCGACGCTGGTCTTCGAGGTGGAGCTCATCGATTTCCTGCCGCCGTTGTGAGCGGCGCGGAGGCAACGGGCGGCCGGCGAGGCGCGGCCGAGGAGCACCGATCATGAGACCGACGCCGCTGTTGCTCGCCTTGCTTGGCCTGGCGCTGCCAGCGGCCGCCGGCGCCGCAACGCTGATCCACGCCGGCCGCCTGATCGATGCGATCGGCAATGCACCCCGGACCGAGATCACGGTCGTCGTCGACGGCACCGAGATCAAGGCCGTCGAGCAGGGCTACCGCGTGCCGGCTGCCGGCGACACGGTCATCGAGCTTAAGAATGCGACCCTGCTGCCTGGCCTGTGGGACATGCACGTGCACCTGACGAGCGAGTACAGCAAGAACGCGCAGCTCGAAGGTTTCACGCTCAATGAGGCCGACGTGGCGTTGCGGGGCGCCGCGTTCGCCGAGCGGACGCTGAACGCGGGATTCAAGACGGTCCGTGACCTCAACTCGATGTTCAACGCCTCGATTGCCCTACGCAACGCGATCAACAAGGGACTCGTCAAGGGGCCGCGCATCTTCGCCGCGGGCAGGGCGATCTCAACCACGGGCGGGCATGCGGATCCGACGAACGGCTGGGCGCAGCGGCTGATGGGCCAGCCGGGTCCGCGCGAGGGCGTCATTAACGGCCCTGTCGATGCGGCCGAGGCTGTCCGGCAGCGTTACAAGGATGGGGCGGACACGATCAAGATCATGGCCACGGGCGGGGTGCTGTCGGTGGCCAAGAACGGCCTCAACCCGCAGTTCACGGAGGAAGAGATCCGCGCAGTCGTCACGATCGCCCGTGACTACGGCTTCAAGGGCGCGGCCCACGCACACGGCGCAGAGGGTATCAAGCGGGCGGTCCGGGGCGGCGTCGACTCGATCGAGCACGGCACGTTCATGGACGACGAGGCGATGCGGCTGATGAAGGAGAAGGGCACGTACTACGTGCCCACGCTGTCGGCGGGCCGCTGGGTGGCGGAGCACGCCAAGGATCCGGACTTCTTCCCGGCGCTGGTGCGGCCGAAGGCCGCCTCGATCGGCCCGCAGCTGCAGGGCACCTTCACGAAGGCCTACAAGGCAGGCATCCGGATCATGTTCGGCACGGACACCGGCGTCTCGGCGCACGGCGACAACGCCCGGGAGTTCCGCTACATGGTCGAGGGCGGCATGCCGGCGCTCGAGGCCATCAAGGCTGCGACGATCGTGCCGGCCCGGTTCATGGACATGGCCGACCGGCTGGGCTCGGTCGAGGCTGGCAAGCTCGCGGATCTCGTGGCGGTGCCGGGCGATCCGCTCGCCGATATCACCGCGATGGAGCGGGTGCAATTCGTGATGAAGGACGGCAAGGTCTACAAGGACCTGCGCCCGCCGTGACCGGCACCGACCCGGCCGGCGCCACGCGGCCGTTCCGCCGCCCGGAACTGGAGCGCGTGATCGTCACGGGCCCGGCCGGGGCGCTCGAGGCGGTCGCCGAGACACCCGCCGGGTTCGGCGGCGCGCAGTGCGCGGTCATCTGCCATCCCCATCCGCTGTATGGCGGCACGATGGACAACAAGGTCGTGACGATCACGGCTCGCGCGCTTCAGGAGGCGGGAATTGCCACCGTGCGTTTCAACTTCCGCGGTGTCGGTGCGAGCGAGGGCAGCTTCGATGATGGCCGCGGCGAGACCGAGGACGCGCTCGCGGTCGCCGACTGGGCCATCCGGCGCTGGCCAGCGGCACGGCTCAGCGTCGCGGGGTTCTCGTTCGGATCCTTTGTCGCCTTTCAGCTCGCCAGCCGGCGGCCGGTCGAACGCCTGTATACGATTGCGCCGCCCGTCCAGCGCTTCGATTTCGCCACGCACCGCGTGCCGGCGGTGCCGTGGGTCGTCATCCAGGGCGACCGCGATGAGCTGGTGGACGTTGCGGCGGTGCTCGAGTGGACGCGCAGCGTCGTCCCGCCGCCGACCGTCGTCGTGATCGAGGGGGCCGAGCACTTCTTCCACGGACGGCTCAACGATCTGCGGACGGCCGTGCAGGCGAACCTCGGCCGCTGACGGCGGCCGGCCCGCGGATCATCACGCGAGGCCCGCACACGAAAAAGCCGGGGCGGCAGGCCACCCCGGCTTTCGGGCACCGGCGGGACCGGCGGTCCCGAGGCGCGTCGATCAGTTGACGAAGCCTTTCAGTGCCTTCAGGGCGACTGCGCGGACCTTTTTCGAGGCCGCCTTGGCCTTGAAGGTCATCTTTTCCCCGGTAAACGGGTTCACGCCCTCGCGCGCCTTGGTGGCGGGCTTCTTCACAACCTTGAGCTTCAGCAGGCCGGGCAGGGTGAACAGGCCCGAGCCCCGCAGGCTCTTCTTGATGATGCCGTGCAGCGAGTCGAAGACCGCTGCGACGTGCTTCTTCGACAGCTCCGTGTCTTTCGCGATCGTCGACAGAATTTCGGACTTGGTCGGTGCCGTGTTCTTTTTCGCCATTGATCTCTCCTCTGGGTTATCGATCTGGGTCGTTGTTTTTCCGAGTAATCTTCGGGTCCTGTTGCCTGCGTCATTCCGCCGGAAGTCGCCGGGAGCGCCCGAAGACCGAAAAAAACAGTAGAAAAACGCCTGCCGTTTGCTTCAACCGCGCGCGACAATACCACACCGATCGCACAATTCCACTATGTTTTCCGATGTTTCAGGGCTGCGAAGTGCGCGCCAGCGCGGCGCCGAGCGCCGCTGGCAGACGCTTCGGTTCGACCACCCGCACGACCTTGTCGCGACCAGCGGTGCCGCGGACCAAGCTGGTGCGCGACGCGGCGATGCCGAACTGTGCTGCCAGGAAGCGCAGCAGGTGAGCGTTGGCGGCGCCGTCGACCGGCGGCGCGGTGATCAGCACGCGCAGGCGCTTCCCGTCGATGAGCAGCTGATCGCGCGAGGCGCGCGGCTGGACGCGCAGCGTGAGCACGAGGTCAGCGCCGTCCCACCGATACCACTCGGTCATCCGCCGCCCAGGAGCAGCGGGGCAATCCGGCCGGTCAGCACCATGCGCAGCACTACCAGCAGCAGGATCACCACCAGTGGCGACAGATCCAGGCCGCCCAGCAGGGGCAGTGCCCGCCGGAAGGGGCCTAGCAGCGGTTCGACGAGGTCGGCGAGCAGCCGTCCGGCGGGGCTGTAGCCGTCCGGCGCCACCCAGCTCAAGATCGCGTACACGAAGACCGCGACCAGCAGCACGAGCAACGTCGTGTCGAGCAGCGCGACCAGCGCGAGCGGGAGGAGCCGCGCGACCGACGGCAGCCCACCGAAGTCGACCAGCAGCACGAGCGCCGTGCGCACGAGCTGGGCGAGGAACAGCGCCACCAGCGAGGCAGTGTCCACCCGGCCGAGGGGTGGCAGGACCCTGCGCAGCGGGATCACCAGCGGGTTGGTGATCCGGACAACGGCCTGGACCAGAGGATTGCGAAAATCCGTGCGCACCAGCTGAAACAGCAGCCGCAGCAGGAAGGCGCCAACAACCAGCGACAGCACCGAGTCGATCAGGAAGGAAAGCTCACGCATCGCCGCCTGTCCGCCTGCCCCTAGGCCCGGTCCCGCCCGAACTCGGCCGCCAGCTCCCGCGAGCGCCGGGCCGCCGCCGCGACCGCGCGGGCGACGATACCACGGAGATCGGCCGCCTCGAGCACCGCGACGGCCGCCGCCGTCGTGCCGCCCTTCGAGGTGACCTGTGCGCGCAGCGTCGCCGGGTCATCGGTCGAGGTCGTCGCTAGGCGCGCGGCGCCCGCCGCCGTGTCGAGCGCAAGCCGGCGCGCGACCGCGGGCGCGAGGCCTTCGGCGATTGCGGCGGCCTCGAGGAGCTCCATCAGCAGGAAGAAATACGCGGGGCCGCTGCCCGACACGGCGGCGACTGCGTCGAGTTCGGCTTCACTCCCGACCCACACGACGTTGCCCACCGCCTCGAGCAGCGTGTGCGCCGTGTTCCGCGCCGATTCTGGCACCGCCGGCGCCGCGTAAAGCGCCGTGGCTCCGGCTCCGACCAGAGCCGGACGGTTGGGCATCGCCCTCACGACTGTCGCGCCCTGGCCGATCCAGCGGGCGATGTCCGCGGTATGCACGCCGGCCGCAATCGACACGACGAGCGGGCGCCGGGCCGCGGCGAGGGACGCAAGCCCCCGCGCGACCTCGGCAAGCAGCTGTGGCTTGACCGCCAGCAGCCACACCTCACCAAACGCTGCCGCAGCCGCGTTGTCGGCCTCGAGACGCAGTCCGGGAAAGGTCGCGGCGAGCCAGTCGCGCTGGCTCGCCGCGGGATCCGCGACCGCGATCGATGGCGCCGCGGCACCGCGGGCCAGCCAGCCGCCAACCAGGGCGCGCGCCATCTGGCCGCCGCCGATGACCGCGATGCGCGGCCATGTCCCCGGTGTCGATGTCATCTGGGTCAGTCCCGCGGGCCAAACACGGCAGTTCCGATCCGCACGTGGGTCGCACCCTCGAGGATGGCGGCCTCGAAATCGGCGCTCATCCCCATCGACAGTGCATCGAGGGCGAGCCCGTCACGGTTCAGATCATCGCGCAGCCGCCGCAGCTCGGCAAAAAAGCCGCGCTGCACCGGCCGGTGGTTGCTGGCGGGCGGCACGCACATCAGGCCGCGGAGCTGCAATCGCGGCAGCATGGCGACCGCGCGGGCGAGCGCCGGCAGCTCCGCAGGCGTCGCCCCGCCCTTGGCCGGCTCCGCGGCCAGCTTGACCTGCAGGAACACCTGCAGCGGCGGGCCATGGAAAGAACGCTGGGCCGACAGTCGCTCGGCGAGCTTGAGCCGGTCGACGGTGTGAACCCAGTCGAAGTGCTCGGCGACCGCGCGTGTCTTGTTGGTCTGCAGCTGGCCGATGAAGTGCCAGGCCACGCCGGTGCGGGGTATGGCGGCGATCTTGACGAGCGCCTCCTGGACGTAGTTCTCGCCGAAGTCGGTCAGGCCGGCCGAGCGCGCGGCGACCACCATCGCCGCCGGCTGCGTCTTGGTAACACCGACGAGGGTCACGCTTTCCGGTGCACGTCCGGCAGCGCGCGCTGCCGCCGCGATCTTTTCCCTGATGGCGGAAAGGTTTGCGGGCAAAAACTGCGGAGCCGTTAACATATTCGAGCCCGAGTCCATTGGCTATACTGGCGCCGTCTCATCTCCGGCGGCCCCGGCCCCGGGAGTGTTCATGGCCGTTGATATCGCCCAGCTGCTTGCCTTCGCGGTCAAGAACAACGCGTCGGACCTGCACCTGTCCGCTGGCATGCCGCCGATGATCCGCGTTGACGGCGACGTCAAGCGGATCAACATGCCATCGATGTCGCACAAGGAAGTGCACAGCATGGTGTACGACATCATGAATGACAAGCAGCGCAAGGCCTATGAGGAGTTCTTCGAGACCGACTTTTCGTTCGAGATCCCGAAGCTCGCGCGCTTCCGCGTCAATGCCTTCAACCAGAACCGCGGCGCCGGTGCCGTGTTCCGCAACATTCCGTCGGTCGTGCTGTCCTTAGATGACCTGCACGCGCCAAAGGTGTTCAAGGACCTGTGCATGCTGCCCCGCGGCCTCGTGCTCGTGACGGGCCCGACCGGCTCAGGCAAGTCGACCACGCTCGCGGCCATGGTCAACCACTGCAACGACAACCGCCCGGATCACATCATCACGATCGAGGATCCGATCGAGTTCGTGCATGAGTCGAAGCGCTGCCTGATCAACCAGCGCGAGGTGCACCGCGACACGCTGGGTTTCTCGGAAGCGTTGCGCTCGGCGCTGCGCGAGGACCCGGACATCATCCTGGTCGGCGAAATGCGCGACCTCGAGACCATTCGCCTCGCGCTCACCGCGGCCGAGACCGGCCACCTCGTATTCGGCACCCTGCACACGAGTTCCGCCGCCAAGACCATCGACCGAGTCGTCGACGTCTTTCCGGCGGCGGAGAAGGAGATGGTGCGCTCGATGCTCTCGGAGAGCCTGCGCGCCGTCATCTCGCAGACGCTGCTGAAGCGCATCGGCGGCGGCCGGATCGCGGCGCACGAGATCATGATCGGCACGCCTGCCATCCGCAACCTGATCCGCGAGGGCAAGGTCGCGCAGATGTACTCCTCGATTCAGACCGGCCAGGCACTCGGCATGCAGACGCTCGACCAGTGCCTCACGGAACTCGTCACCAAGGGCAGCGTCAGCAAAGAAGAGGCGCGCTTCAGGGCGGCCAACAAGGACGCGATCTGATGCACCTGCCGGACCCAAGGAACTGAGGCGCCGCCATGGAACGTGATCAGGCAATCAGGCTGATGCAGGACCTTCTGCAGCGCATGGTCGACCGCAAAGGGTCCGATCTGTTCATCACCGCCGGCTTTCCGCCGGCGATCAAGATCGACGGTGAGATCAAGCCGCAGACCGAGAAGCCGCTGACGCCCGAGCAGGCCGCGACCCTGACCCGGGCGATCATGAACGACCGGCAGACCCGCGACTTCGATGCCACCAAGGAGTGCCAGTTCGCGATCGCGCCCCCTGGCATCGGTCGCTTCCGCGCCAGCGCCTTCGTCCAGCAGGGCCTGACCGGCTGCGTGCTGCGGATGATCAACGCCAAAATCCCGACGCTCGATGAGCTCGAATTGCCGCCGATACTGAAGGACGTCGCGCTCACCAAGCGCGGCCTCGTGATCTTCGTCGGCGCCACCGGCTCGGGCAAGTCCACCTCGCTTGCCGCGATGGTCGATTACCGCAACGAGCGGACCCACGGGCATATCGTCACGATCGAGGATCCGATCGAATATGTGCACGTGCACAAGAGCTGCGTGCTCACGCAGCGCGAAGTCGGCGTCGATACGGAAAGCTGGCAGGCGGCGCTGAAGAACACCTTGCGCCAGGCGCCCGACGTCATCCTGATCGGCGAAATCCGTGACCGCGACACGATGGAGTATGGCATCCAGTTTGCCGAGACCGGCCATCTGGTGCTCGCGACGCTCCACGCGAACAGCGCCAACCAGGCCCTCGACCGCGTCATCAATTTCTTCCCGGAGGAGAAGCGCGAGCAGCTGCTGATGGACCTGTCGCTCAACATTCGCGCGCTCATCTCGCAACGCCTGCTGCCACGCGAATCGGGCACCGGGCGCATCGCGGCAATGGAGATCATGCTGCACTCGCCGCTGATTGCCGACCTGATCTTCAAGGGCAACGTGGTCGAGATCAAGGAAGTGATGGCGCGCTCGAACCGCCTTGGCATGAAGACCTTCGATCAGGCATTGTTTGATCTGTACGAGGCGCATCAGGTGAGCTACGAGGACGCGCTTAGGAACGCGGACTCGAAGAACGAGCTGCGGCTCAAGATCAAGCTCGACAGCCGGCGCGAAGACAAGCTGAGCCACGAACTGACCAATAGTCTGAGGATCGTCGATGAATCTGAAGGCCAGAGTTTCTGAACCCGTGAAAGCGGAACCGGTGGAAATCGCCCCGGAGATCGGCACGGCGCGCCTCAATACGAAGCCGCTGTTCAAGCTCATGGTCGACAAGAAGGCCTCGGACCTGTTTTTCACGTCCTACGCGCCCGTCAAGATCAAGATCGAGGGCCAGATCTCTCCGGTGAACAAGCAGATCCTGTCCCCGGACATGGTCAAGCAGGCCGCCTATGGCCTGATGAACGCCGAGCAGACCGAATACTTCGAGAAGGAACTCGAGATCGACTTCGCGATCTCCGAGCCCGGGCTCGGCCGCTTCCGTGTCAACGTGTTCCACCAGCGTGGCTATCCGGCGATCGTGCTCCGGCACATCACGGCCGACATGCCGCGCCTTGAGCAGCTCGGGATGCCGGACATTCTGCGCGAGCTCGTGATGCTGAAGCGCGGCCTGATCCTGATGGTCGGAGCGGCCGGCGCCGGCAAGTCGACCACGCTCGCGGCAATGATCAATTACCGCAACGAGAACTCCTCCGACCACATCCTCACGATCGAGGATCCTATCGAGTTTCTGCACGCCAACAAGAAATCGATCGTCAATCAGCGCGAGGTGGGCCTCGACACCAAGTCCTACCACCGGGCCCTCAGAGGCGCGATGCGCGCGGCACCCGACGTGATCCTGATCGGCGAGATCCGCGACCGCGAGTCGATGGAGGCAGCGGTGGCGCTCGCCGGCACCGGGCACCTGTGCATCGCGACGCTGCACGCGAACAACTCGTCCGAGACGCTCGACCGCATCATCAACATGTTCCCGCGCGACCAGCACGAGCAGATCTACCTCGACCTGTCGCAGTACCTGCGCGCGATCCTTTCGCAGCGCCTCGTGCACGGCAAGGACAACCGCCGCGTGGCGGCCGTCGAGGTGCTGCTGAACACGCCGCACATCCACGAGCTGATCAAGAAGGGCGATGTGGTCGCAGTCAAGGAGGCGCTCAGGACCTCGACCGAGCGCGGCATGCAGGACTTCGATACGGCGCTGTACGCGCTGGTCAAGCAGGGGCGCATCACGCTCGAGGACGCGCTGGTGAACGCCGACTCGCGCGCCAACCTCGAGACCCGGATCAACTTCGGCTAAACAGGCGGCCCGCGGACGCTGCTACGGCAGACGGCCGCGCAGCGCGACGAGCTCTCGCCTAAGGTCCTCCACCACCGACTCGAGCTGCGCCACGCGGGCCGCGAGACCCACGCTTGCCGCGGCTGTGCCGCGGTCGGCGGGTGCGTGGGCATCGGCTGCAGCGCCCGGGTCCGGGGTGCCCGTGAACAGCTGTGCAACGCGCGCCTCGCGGGCACCCGGCTGACGCGGCAGACGCGCGACGAACGGGCCGTCGGCGCGAGTCGCGAGCAGTTCAAGCGTCGACTCGACCTCGCCGAGATCGTTGAATGGTGCGAGCCGCTGGGCGCGCGTGCGCAGTTCACCTGGCGTCTGCGGTCCCCGCAGCAGCAGCTCGCAGACGATGGCCAGCTCTTTCGCAGAGAACTGCAGCGGGTTGTGGTCGCCATTGCACAGGCGGTGCCGGTACTTGACCACGCGGCTGCCGAACCCGCTGCGGTCCATCACCAGGTGACGCTTGGAGAGCGCGTCGAGCGTCTCCTGCACGATGCGCTCGTCGAGCTCCAGCACCGGATCGCGGTTCGTCTTCTGGTTGCAGGCGTTGGTCAGCGCATTCAGCGACAGCGGGTACTGGTCCGGAGTCGTGATCTCCTTCTCGATGAGGCACCCGAGCACGCGGCCCTCGAGGGGACTGAGTTGTATCTGCATGGACGCTGCCTGCCTTGCCCTCACGCGGCCGGCGGGAACACGGTGTAGGCGTCGAACACCGGCCCGTCGACGCAGACCCGCTTCATCGCGGGGCCGTCGGCAGTCTCGACCCTGACCGCGCAGCCTGCGCAGCCACCCACCGCGCAGGCCATGAACTCCTCGAGCGCTACCTGGCACGGCACTGCGAAGCGCTGCGCGAGGCGCGCCGCGGCGATGAGCATCGGCGTCGGTCCGCAGGCGTACATCTCGACCTGCGCGAGCCTGTCCGACGCAAGGGTCCCCAGCCAGGCCGCCGCGAGCTCGGTGACCAATCCCGGATAGCAACCCGCGAAGCCGGCCAGAGTCGCGAGTCGGCTCGGCACGCCCCACTCCTCGAGCAGCGGGAGTGAGGCGATCGTGCCAGCCGGGATGCCCGGTACCAGCAGGGTCGACGGCCGCGGGCGGAACGGGAACGGGACCTCGGAGCCGAGCAGGACGAGCGGCCGAAAACCTGTGGCGCCAGCCGCGGCAAGCCGCTCCGCCAGGAACACGATCGGCGGCATGCCGACGCCGCCGCCGACCAGCAGTGCGCGCGGACGCTCCGGATGCGGGACGAAACCCCGGCCGATCGGTCCGAGACAGGAGAGCCGCATGCCCGGACGCGCCCCGGACAGTGCGCGCAGTCCGGGCCCGACGATCTTGTAGAGGATCTCGATGGTCCCGCTGCTGGCGTCGGCGCGCTGGATCGACAGCGGCCGGCGCATCGGCAGGTCCGGGTCGCAGGTCAGGTGCACGAAGCTGCCCGGTTCGGCCCGCAGCGCGATCGTCGGCGCGCGAAGGTGCAGCACGAACTGCTCGCCTGGCCAGGCCTGCTGTCCGAGCACCTCCGCATCCTCAACGACGATCTTGCCGCGGTGCGAGTGATCGCGGGCCGTCGTCATCGGGAACCCCGCCGGAGATTGCGGTTCGCGATCACCGTCTCGAGCACCGCCATGCGCACCGCGACGCCATTTGTGACCTGCTGGCGGATCACCGAGTGCGGGCCATCGGCGACCTCGCTCGCGATCTCAATCTCCCGGTTCATCGGCCCGGGGTGCATGACGATCGCTTCCGGACGCGCGAGCCGCAGGCGCGCCTTCGTCAGTCCCCAGCGTGCAAAATAGTCGTGCGGGTCGGGAATTGCTGCCTCGGCCATCCGTTCGCTCTGAATCCGCAACATCATCACGACGTCAGCGTGCGCGATGCCGGCCTCGAGCGAGTCGAAGCGCACCGCACCCGGCATCTCGCCGGGGTCCGGCATCAGAGCGTCGGGGGCGACGATCCGCAGCTCGCCCACCTCAAGTGCGGTGAACACCTGGTAGGCGGAGCGGGCCACGCGCGAGTGGCGCACATCACCGGCCACCGCGACCACGAGGTCACGAAATCCGCCCTTGAACTGCAAGATCGTCAGCGCATCGAGCAGTCCCTGGGTCGGATGCGACAGATGTGCCTCGCCTGCCGAGAGCACGCTGACGTGATCCTGCACGTGCTCGGCGACGAACTGGCCGACGCCCGGCGCGGCGTCGCGGATCACGAACACGTCGACCGCCATCGCCTGCAGCGTATAAACCGTGTCCAGCACCGTCTCGCCCTTGACTCGTGAGGACAGCATGATTTCGAGGTTCAGCACGTCGGCGCCCAGCCGGCGCGCCGCGAGCTCGAAGGAGGAGCGGGTGCGTGTGCTCGGTTCCGTGAAGATGTTGCCGACGGTGATCCCGTCCAGCGCATGACTGCGGGCCGGCAGCTCGCCCGGCCGGCGCAGGAAACGCTGGGCCCGGTCGAGCAGCTCGCGTACCTGATCGCTCGAGAGCCCCTCGAGGGTGATCAGGTGGTGCAGGCGCCCGTGGCTGTCAAACTGGCTGAATGGCAGCATGCAGATCACTCGTCGCGCGGCGCACGGCCCTGGCCGCGCAGCCATTGTTTCAGCACCACGCAGGCGGCTGCCGAGTCGACGTCGCCCGGCTGGACCCGTCGGGTGCGCGCGCCACTCGCGCGCTGGCGCCGCAGGATGTCCTCGGCCTCGCGCGAGGAGAGCCGCTCGTCGACCGTGGCCACCTCGAGCGAATAGCGGTCGTGGAGCTCGGCGGCGAAGCCCAGCGCCGCATCGGTCAGGCGCCCGGGCGTACCGTCCATATTATAGGGGACCCCGACGACCAGAACGCGTGGTTGCCACTCGCGCACGTATCGGTCGAGTCCGTGCCAGTCCGGCCGGCCGCCGCGGGCCGACACGACGCCGAGCGGGCGCGCACCTCGCGTCAGCGTATCGCCGGCGGCGACGCCGATGCGGCGCTCGCCGAAGTCGAAGCCCAGTGCGAGCAGTGGTAACGGCTGGCCGGGGGCGTCTGCACCGGCCTCGCCATCAAGCATGACCGGCCTGATGCGAGAGCCGCTCGAAGTCGATGCCCAGCAGCCGGGCGGCCGCATGCCAGCGTTGCTCGAACGGCGTGTCGAAGATGATTGCGTCGTCGACCGGTGCGTTGAGCCAGGCATTGGAGCGGATTTCTTCTTCGAGCTGGCCGGCGTCCCAGCCGGCATAGCCGAGCGCGACGACCGCCTGCGCCGGCCCCTCGCCGCGGGCCATCGAGCCTAGGATGTCGCGCGAGGTCGTCACGTGCAGCGTCGCGGAGACCCTCAGCGTCGAATCCCACGGCTCGCGTTCGGCGGGCACGGGCGGATGCAGCACGAAACCGCGGTCCTGCTGCACGGGCCCGCCGCGCAGCACGGGTTGTTCCCGCAGCCGCACGTCCGACGAGCTGAGCGCGAGCTGCGCGAACACCTCGCCGAGCGCCATGCTGAGCGGCCGGTTCAGAATGATTCCGAGCGCGCCCTTCGCGGTGTGCTCGCAGATCAGCGTCACCGTCTGGGCGAAGTTGGGGTCGGCGAGCCAAGGTGTCGCGACCAGCAGCTGGTTCGTCAGGTAGGCGCTGCGCATGGGGCTAGTATTGATCGGGTCCGGGGCGCCCACAAGACGTCCCATCAGCGGGTATCTGCCGGCATGCGGACGGTCGACTCCTTGAGCTCCCCGCCGAGGAACTGCCACTCATACGCGAGCCGCAACGCATCATGGCGCGCCGCCAGCTCTCTGGGGAACGGCTCGAACGGCGCCGCAAGCTTCAGGATCGCGAGGGCCGCCTGATCGAGCTCGGCATGGCCGCTGGAGCGCTGGACGACAGCCCCGCCCAGACGCCCGTCGGCGAGGATCTGCACCTCGAGCACGGGACTGCCGCTGAGACCGGCCCGCCGCGCGGCGTCGAGCGGGTAGTTCGCCGTGCCGATACGCTCAATCTTGCGCCGCCATGCATCGAGGTACACCGCGACGCTCGACTCCCGGGTGTTAGCCGCGACCATCAGTTCCCGTTCGGCGTGACCCTTGAGCCTGAGCACCTCGCCGCTGTCGACGCCGGCCGTCTCCGGGGACAGCGGCTCCATCGCGAGCGGCGTGCCGGCAGGCGCCGACGGGCCGCGCTGCGAGAAGAAGTGCCGGTCGCCTGACTCCGCGCGGCTTGCGAGCAAGTCCGCCTCGCCACCGCTGTCCGCGCTCGAGACCTGCGTGCCGGTCGCGTTCTCGGCGCCGCTGCTCGCCGGATCGATGGCCGGCGTATGGGGCGATTCCGCGCGCCGTGCCTGCGGGTCGGTCCCGGCGCCGCGCTGGTTGACCTGCGCGAGATAGTCCGCCGCGGTGTTGATGCGCAGCTCGGCGACCGGGTCGTGGACCAGGAGTACCTCGAGCGTCGGAGTCCCGCCCGAGCCGGTTGCCCGCGGCGGCGTGAACGTCACACCCAGTATCAGCAGTGCGTGCAACGCCCCGACCAGGAACAGCGTCGTCATCAGCCGGTCGCGGGCCGGCGGAACTGCCTCGCGCTGCCGCGCAAGCTCATCGAGGAGCATCGTGTCTGACACGCCCAAAAGTATACGCCGCAGGCCGCCGCCGCTGACGGGCAGCGGGATCTGCGCGGCAGCGGGTCACAGTCCCGCGCGCCAGTGGTAAAGGCGGCAGCGGGGCCGCAGGTTCAGCGCCGTCATACTCCTCTCGCATCCGCACGCGCAGCCACCGCTGAGCCAAACCGCGCCGACGATCCGCAAGGCCTCGGGCGTCACGACACCGGGCGCAGCCGGCGGCCGGCGAGCCGGCGCGCGATCGCCTCCATCAGCATGCCAGCGATGTCGGTGTGGCACTCCTTGTCGAGTTCGCGGATACCGGTTGGGCTCGTCACATTGATTTCGGTGACGAAGCCGCCGATGACATCGAGGCCGACAAACAGCATGCCGGCGTCCCTGAGGGCCGGGCCGATGGTGCCGGCGAGCCAGCGGTCCCGGTCGTCGAGTGGACGGCCGACACCGCGCGCCCCCGCCGCGAGGTTGCCGCGATTGTCGGCGGCCGCGGGAATGCGCGCGAGCGCATACGGTACCGGCTCTCCGTCGACCAGAATTACGCGCGCATCGCCGGTCGTGACGATCTCAGGCAGATAGCGCTGCGCGATGGCGTAGCGGCTGCCGTACTCGGTCAGAGTCTCGAACACGACGGTCGCATTCTTGTCGCCGCGATCGATCACAAAGATTGATCGGCCGCCCATGCCGAACAGCGGCTTGCAGACGATCCGCTGGTGCTCGTCGAGGAACGCCCGCATGTCGTCCATGTCGCGGGTGATCAGCGTCGGCGCGCAGCACTCCGGGAACCAGGCCGTGTACACCTTCTCGTTCATGTCGCGAAGGCCCTGTGGCCGGTTGACGACGAGGCAGCCTTCGACCTCGGCACGCTCGAGGATGTAAGTCGAGTAGATGTACTCAGTGTCGAACGGCGGATCCTTGCGCATCAGGATCACGTCGAGGTCCCCGAGCGGCTCCACGCGGGGCTCACCGAGCGAGTACCAGCTGTTGAGATCGTTGCTGACGGTCAGCGGCCGGAGCCGGCCGAAAGCCCGGCCGTCCCTCAGCCAGATATGCCGCTGCTCGGCGTAATTGAGTTCCCAGCCCCGTGCCGCGGCGGCGAGCAGCATCGCGAGGGACGAGTCCTTGGCGGGCCGGATGGCGGCGATCGGGTCCATCACGATGCCAAGGCGTACGGGAGCGGGCATGCGCAGATCTCCAGGCGCTCGCAAAGCCGGCTGCCGGGCAGTCGGTCGTCGTAACTGTGATGCGGATCACCCATGCCGGGGTGCCACGCCATAGTACACCTGCGAGCTGGAGCAACTTGGCGCGGGCCGGCGCGCTGACCGGCTGAGGTCTCCTCGATTTGTGAACTGCGTCGGAGCGCCGACGTGGCTACATCAAGGCTGATATGTTAAAAACGGCTAGCAATTCGGGCCAGCCGGACGCGGGTCCCCCACGGGCCGCGAGTGGCGTGGCTGGCAGGCCCGATCCCAGGTGCAACTGATGGAAAATGCAGCTCAGACCGCCCCGAAATCCCGGCTCTCCGGTCTCAAGGTCCTGGTCATCGACGACAGCAAGACGATTCGCCGCACGGCGGAGACTCTGTTGTCGAAGGAGGGCTGCGAGGTCTTCACCGCCGTCGACGGGTTCGACGCGCTGTCGAAGATCGCCGACCACCAGCCCGACATTGTGTTCGTCGACATCATGATGCCGCGCCTCGACGGCTATCAGACGTGTTCGCTGATCAAGCACAACAAAGTGTTCCGCTCGATCCCGGTGATCATGCTGTCCTCGAAAGACGGGCTGTTCGACCGAGCCCGCGGCCGGATCGTCGGATCGGAGCACTACCTGACCAAGCCCTTCACGCGCGACGAGCTGCTGTCGGCCATCGAGCAGCACGTCGCCGCGAGTGAAGCGGTGGCCTCCTGAGGGCGGGATCGCTACCATGGCACTCATCCTGATCGTCGATGACTCGCCGACGGAAGTGCACGTCATCCGTACGGCGCTCGAGAGACATGGCTACAAGACCGCGGCCGCGGCCGATGGCGCCGAGGGCATCCGGCTCGCCAAGACCATGAAACCCGACCTGATCTTCATGGACGTCGTGATGCCGGGCGTCAACGGCTTCCAGGCCACGCGCACGCTGGCCAACGACCCGGAGACCAAGCGTATCCCGGTCATCATGGTCACCAGCAAGGCGCAGGAGACCGACCGGATCTGGGGCATGCGCCAGGGCGCGGTCGACTATCTGGTCAAGCCCGTGTCGGCGGAGCTGCTGGTGGAGAAAGCGCAAGCGGCGCTCGCGGGGTGAGTCAGGCGATGTCGCAGTCACCGAGCCTCCGCGAACTTCGCGACCGGCCCTTCGAACTGCTACGTGAGCTCGAGCGGCGCTGCCGCGCGGCGGCCGGGGGCCGCGACGACTCGGAGGGGCGCGAGTGGGTCGGCGTCGCTTTCCGGCTCGGGGCCGAGAGCTTCCTGGTCGCTCGGGAGGAAACTCGCGAGGTGATGTCGTTGCCCTCGAGCCTGACCCGAGTGCCGGGCGCGCGCGCCTGGATCCGCGGGCTCGCAAACGTCCGCGGACAGCTGCTGCCGGTCATCGATCTGCGCCAGTACCTCGGCAGCGGCACGACGAGTCCGGGACGCAACGTCAGGGTTCTGGTGGTAAACCACCGCGACATCCCGGCGGGGCTGCTCGTCGATGAGGTGCTGGGGTTCCGGCGCTTCGCGGATGGCGAGTTTGAAGCGACTCCGCCGCCGACGCTGGTGCGCTGCGAACGCTATCTGGCCGGTGCGTTTCGCCGCGACGGCGAGACCTGGCCGGTGCTGAGCCTGAAGCTGTTGGTTGAGAGTCCGAGTTTCCTGCAGGCCGCGTCCTGAGCGCGGTGTGCGCCCGCGGCGCCGCGGCGGGCCGGAGTACAGAACGATGAATTCGATGGTCGAAAACGACAGGGCGATCGCCCGGCTGCCGAAGCTGCTGGTGCTGGCACTGGCGGCCGCCGTGCTCGCGGCGCTGGTCATGCTGCTCGCGGCGCTCGGTCTCGCCGGATTCGCCGGCGAGGTCGGGCTCGGCGGCCTGGTCGGGCCCGCCGGCAGCCCGGCGATCGTGTTCGCCTGCGCGAGCGCGGCCGCGCTCGGACTCATGGCCGTGGTGGCGACACTCGGCGCGCTGCTGGCCAATACCAAGGCCACGAAGCTGCGCGCGACGGCGCGGCACCAGGCGGTGCAGAGCGAGCGCAACCAGGAAGCCATCCTGCGCCTGCTCGACGAACTGTCGAGCCTGGCCGATGGCGACCTGACGGTGCAGGCAACGGTCACCGAGGACATCACCGGAGCGATCGCCGACTCGATCAATTACGCCATCGAGGCGCTGCGCGAGCTGGTCACGACGATCAACGCCTCGGCCATCTCGCTCGATGCCGCCGCCAAGTCGACCCAGGCTGCCGCCGCCCACCTTGCCAAAGCGAGCGCCGGCCAGTCGAAGCAGGTGTCTTCCGCCACGGAGTCGGTGGCCGAGATGGCCGCCTCGATCGAAGAAGTCTCGGGCAACGCCGAACGCTGCGCCGACGTTGTGCGCCATTCGGTCGACGTCGCTCACAAGGGTGGCGATGCTGTCCGCCGCACAATAGACGGCATGAACGCGATCCGCGAGACGATCCAGGAGACCTCCAAGCGCATCAAGCGGCTCGGCGAGAGCTCGCAGGAGATCGGCAACATCGTCGAACTGATCAACGATATCGCGGAGCAGACCAACATTCTTGCCCTCAACGCCTCGATCCAGGCATCGATGGCCGGCGAGGCCGGCCGGGGCTTTGCCGTGGTCGCCGATGAGGTGCAGCGCCTCGCCGAGCGTGCGGCCAACGCTACCAAGCAGATCGAGGTGCTGGTGCGCACGATCCAGGCAGACACCAACGAGGCGGTGGTATCGATGGAGCGCAGCACGACCGACGTCGTGGGCGGCGCGTTGTTGGCGGAAAACGCCGGCGCGGCGCTCGAGGAAATCGAGCAGGTGTCGCACCAGATCGCGAGCCTGATGCAGAACATTTCGGCCAGCGCCCGCCAACAGGCAGCCGTGTCGGCCAGCATCTCGCGGAGCATGCAGGTACTGCGCGAGATCAGCACCCAGACGGCCGAAGGCACGACCGGCATGTCGCAGTCGATCGGCAAGCTCGCTGATCTCTCGGCCCAGCTGCGCAAGTCGGTCTCCGGGTTCCGGCTGCCGGAGCTACCGGCGGCGGCGGCCGTGGCGACGCAGAAGCTCAAGCTCCCGAAGCGGCTGCCACCAGAGGAGCCCGCCTTCCCCGAGGCGCCGGAGCTGGCCCAGGCGCGCAAGGCCGGCGGCGCGAAGGCCTGACACATGGCGGAGATGGCCGAACAGACCCTGCACATCGTCGCCGCCGAACTCGCGGCGACCCTCGGCGAGGCGCGCGCCGCGCTCGAGGCATATGGCGAGCGCGACGGCGATCCGGCACTGCTCACCAAGTGCGCCGCGAGCCTGCATGAAGTTCACGGCGCGCTGCGGCTGGCCGAAGTCTACGGCGCGGCGATGCTTGCCGAGGAGATGGAACAGGTCGCCCGCTACCTGATCGAAAGCTCGCGCGACAACCGCAACCAGCCGGAGAGCCTCGACGCGCTGATGCGCGCGATGGTGCAGCTACCGGCGTACCTGGAACGTGTGCTGGGCGGCGGCCGCGATCTCGCCCTCGTGTTGCTGCCGCTGCTCAACGACCTGCGGGCGGTGCGCGGCAATGCGCTGCTGTCGGAAGGCACGTTGCTGCTGCTGAACCTGACCTCCGATCGCCAGCCGCGACCGGCGCCGCCGGACGCGGAGCCGGCCACGGTCGTACAGTGGGCCCGACGCCTGCGGCCGCGGTTCCAGACGGGGCTCCTCGGCTGGATCCGCGACCGGCACCCGGGCAAGCATCTCGAGATGCTGTCCGAAGTCGCTGAACGCCTCGAACAGGTAGCGACCAGGCAACCCGTGTTCCAGCTGTGGTGGGTCGTCGCGGCCGTCATCGAAGCGCTGCGTGAAGGCGGACTCGAAGGCACCGCGACGATCAAGCGCCTGCTCGGCCAGGCCGATCGGGAACTCAAGAAGCTCTACGAGACGGGCGAGCCGCGGTATGCCGAGACCCCGCCGCTCGACCTGCTGAACAACCTGTTGTACTACCTCGCGCGCGCCACCAGCGCCGGACCGCGCACGGTCGCGGTGCGCGCATCGTTCAAGCTGCACGACCTGATGCCGGTCTCCGAGCAGGTCGAGCAGGAGCGCGAGAGTCTGTCGGCCCCGTCCATCAAGCTGATGCAGACCGTCGGGGCGGCGATCAAGGAGGACCTGTCGCGGGTCAAGGACGTTCTCGACATCTTCGTACGCAAGGGCGGAGCACAGGTCGAGGAGCTTGGCGTTCAGATCGAGATGCTGCGCAAGATCAGCGACACGCTGGGCGTTCTCGGACTCGGGGGACTGCGCAGCAATGTGCAGGCGCAGATTCAGCGGCTGCAGGACATCGTCAGCAAGCGGGCTGCGCCCAACGACACGGTGCTGGTCGACATTGCGGCCACACTGATCAGCGTCGAGGACAATCTCGACGCGCAGCTGGTGCGCCTGATCATGCCCAAGGGCGCCGACGAGCGCGACGCCGAGTTTCTGCCGGTGCAACACGCGGTGCTCCGCGAGTGCATCGTCAACCTCGCCCGCGTCAAGGAAGCGATTGCCGCCGTTGTCGCCAGGCACGAGCCGTCCGGCGCGGACCAGGTTCCGCAGTTGCTGCGCGGCATAACGGCCGGACTGCTGCTGCTCGGTCGGTCGCGGGCGGTCGCGACCTTCGAGGCGATCAGCAATCGCATCAGTGAGATGCTGGTCCCGAATCGTCCAATCGCGCGCGGACCCCTCGACCGGCTGGCCGACGCAATCGTCTCGATCGAGTACTACATGGAGACGCTGCAGAGCGGGCGCAGCGATCCGTGGTACATGCTCGACAATGCCGACGCGTGCCTCAAGGCACTCAGTGACGGAGCGGCGTTCGGACCGCTGCCGGAGGATGTCGGCGAGCCCGCTGTCGGCCAGACTCACGCGGTCACGGTGCGCGTGGATGAAACGCCGGCCGCCGGCTTCGAGGCGCAAAAGACCGAGGTCCTGCCGCGGCTGACCGAAGTCGCGGCACTGCCCGCGGCGGCTCCGGATCCGGAGCTCGTGACGCTGTTCATCGAGGAGGCGCGCGAGGAGATCGCCAGGATCAACGAGTTGTTCCCGCGCTGGGACGACAATCCCCTCGACCAGGATGCGCTGATCCGCGTGCGGCGGTCGTTCCATACGCTGAAGGGCAGCGGCAGGATGGTCGGCGCGCGCCAGATCGGCGAGTTTGGCTGGGCGATAGAGACGCTGCTCAACCGGCTGATCAACGGCACGCTGTTGCGCACGCCGGGCATGCTCGCGATGCTGCGCGAGGCTGTGACCGTGCTGCCGCAGCTGGTCGACCAGCTCGAGACCGGTCGTGCCCCGCCCGCGGAGGCGGGTCTGCTGATCGGTCGGGCGCACGCCTATGCCGAAGGCCGCGACGTCGAGCAGGCGCTGGCACCCCGGCCCGAGCCGACGGCACCGGCCGCCCCGGCAACCTCACCGCCACCTGCCGCCGGCGCACCGGAACCGTTATTCGCGCCGCCCCCGAGCCCTGACAGGCCGGAAGTCAAGTCGATGATTGCGACCGACGTGCTGATGAGCGTCGTGGCGACAGGGCCCGCGCAGCCAGCGGGCGCGCCGGTCGCGGGCGGTGCGCCGCTCGAGGTTCCGTCGCGATTCGTGCGCGTCGAGGCGGAGGCGTCGCGGCAGGGGGCGCATGAGGCGCGGGTCCCGCCACCGCCACCGAGCACCTCGGACTTTTCGATGACGCCGCACGACCTGACGGCGGCCAGCGCCGATCCGAAGGCGAAGTCGATGATTGCGACCGATGTGATTGTGAGCTTCGGGGCGGCAGCCCCGACGCCGCCATCGGCCGCGCCGGCCGCCGGCGGCCCGGTGCTCGAGGTTCCGTCGCGATTCGTGCGCGCCGAAGAGGAGCCGTCGAGGCAGGGAGCGCGTGAGGCGCAGCTCCCGCCACCACCGCCGCCGAGCGGGTCGGAGTTCTCGGTGACGCCGCAGGACCTGGCGGCGGCCAGCGCTGATCCGATGCTCGTCGACATCTATCGCGGTGAGGTGTCCAGCCACCTCGCCGCCGTGCGCCAGTTCCTCGACGCCTGCGCCGGGCGCTTCGCGCCGTTCGTGGTGACCGAGGCACTGCACCGCGCCTGCCATACGCTGGCCGGTGCGTCCAAGATGGCGGAGGCCCGCCAGGGCATCAAACTGGCCGAGCCGCTCAATCTTTACATCCGCAAGCTCCATGACCACGGCATGGGGCTTCCGGAAGCGGGCCGGCGCGTGCTTGCCGACATCGTCGCGGAGATGGAACACGTCGCGGAGCACTTCGACGAGGCGTCGCAGTTCTTCACGGCTCACGCTGACCTGCTGGCGCGGCTCAATTGGCTCGACGCGGACGCCGACCGCGAGATCGCGACGCGCGGCCTGCCCGATGTCGCCGAGGGGAAAGAGTCAGGCGCAGCGCCTGCGGCCGGCGGCGATCTGCTCGGAGCGGACGAGATGATGGCGCGGCACGCCGCGGACACACCGTCGGCGGCGCCGCGTCGCCCACCGGCCGAGGCGCATGCGGCCGACGACTTCGATGCCGAGATCGCCGTGATCTTCAGCGAGGAAGCGACCGAACTGCTGGAGATAGCCGAACGCGCATTCGCGGCATTTCGTGCCGATGCCCGCGATGCGCTCAGGGTGACCGAGCTCAAGCGCGTGCTGCACACGCTGAAAGGCGGTGCCCGGATGGCCGGTGTCACGGCCATGGGCGACCTCGCGCACGAGCTGGAATCGCTGTTGACGCAGAGCGAAGCGGGCGGTGCCGCTGGCGACCGGCGCACGGTGGAGGTGATGCAGGCGAGCTTAGATGAGCTGAGCCGGATGCGCGACACGGTCAGCACCGGCCGGCAGGTCGTGCCCGCGCGCGATCTTGTGACGCGGATTCGCGCCCTGGCGCGCGGCCTGATCGGGCCGCCGGTGCTGAAGAGCGGCGCGGTGGAACAGCCGCTGCCGGCGCCGGCCGCGCCGCCCCCGGAGGCGCCCGCGTTCGCCCCGCCGCCGGTCGTACGGGACATCGCCGCGACCGGACGGGTCCAGGCGCTCGTGATGCCGTCGGTGGCACAAGCCCCGGCGCCGATGGCGACGCCGGACGTTCCTGCCGTCAGCGCCGTCGAGCTGGCCGCGATCCCCGACACTCCGTCAGCCGGCGTCACCGCAGCTGCCGCGGTCCCGGAAATTCCCGCCCAGGGTGCGCCCGAGGCACCGCCAACTCCGCCTGCCGAGCCGCCGGCCGAGGAGCGGGCGGCGACCATGATCGGGGAGGCGTCGATGTCGATGACCTCCGAGTCGCTCGCGTTGCAGCGCGCCTTCGAGGAATCGCGCTCGATCGCGCTGCCACCCGGCCGCGAGCCGGCGGGGCCGCAGGACCGCCCGGAACTGGCCCGAGTCGACGCAGAGCTGCTCGACAGCCTGTTGAACAGTGCCGGTGAAGTCAGCATCTACCGCGCGCGCCTGGAGCAGCAGTTCGCGTCGGTCGAGTTCAATCTCGCGGAACTGAACCGCGTCGTGCAGCGGCTCAAGGAGCAGCTGCGCAACCTCGAACTCGAGACCGAGGCACAGATCCTGCACCGCCACGACGATGGCCGGCGCCGCGACGACTTCGATCCGCTCGAGATGGACCGCTACTCCTCGCTGCAGCAGTTCTCGCGCGCGCTGGCCGAATCGACCAGCGACGTCGCCAGCGTGCAGAGCCTGCTTGAGAGCCAGACGCGCGAAGCGCAGAACCTGCTGATGCAGCAGGCGCGCGTCGTCACCGACCTGCAGAACGGCCTGATGCGTACGCGGATGGTGCCGTTCCAGCGCCACGTCGCGCGTCTGACACGAATCGTGCGCCAGGTAGCCGCCGAGACCGGCCGCAAGGTGGATCTCATCGTCACCGGTGCCGCCGGCGAGCTCGATCGCCAGGTGCTGGAACGCATGCTGCCGCCTCTCGAGCACATGCTGAGGAATGCCGTCGTGCACGGCATCGAGGCCCCGGCCGAGCGTGCGGCGCTCGGCAAGCCGGAGGCGGGCCGGATCGAGGTGTCGCTGCGCCGTGAAGGCGCCGAGGTCGTCATCGCCGTGAACGACGATGGCCGCGGCATGAATCTGCGCGCGATCCGCGACAAGGCGCTGGCGCTCGGCCACATACAGCCGCGCCAGACGTTGTCCGACCAGGAAGCGATGCAGCTGATCCTCGAGCCGGGCTTTTCGACCGCCAGCACTGTCACCCAGGCTGCCGGGCGCGGCGTCGGCATGGATGTGGTCTCGACCGAGATCAAGCGTCTGGGCGGGGCGCTGCAGATGGACACGGCACTCGGCAAGGGCACGCGGTTCACGATCCGGCTGCCGTTCACGCTCGCGATCTCACAGGCGCTGATCGTGCGCACTGACGATGAACTGTATGCTTTGCCGCTGCCGACCGTCGAGGGCGTCGTGCGGCTGCCCCGCGCCGACGTCCAGCGGTACCTGGCGGAGGACGCGCCGGGATTTGAGTACGGCGGCCAGCGGTACCGCTTCCAGCATCTCGGCAGCTTCATCGGTGGCAGGCAGGCGCAGCTGCCGGACAACGACGCGCCGGTACCGGTCGTGCTGATTCGCGCCGGCGACAGCTCGACTGCGCTGGTCACCGACGAGCTGGTGGGCAGCCGCGAGATCGTGGTCAAGAACGTCGGTCCCCAGGTATCGGGGATTCGCGGGATCGCGGGTGCGACGATGCTCGGTGACGGACGGATCGTCATCATCCTCGACATGGGATCCCTGGTGCGCGGTGACTGGCGCGCGCGGCCGGTCGCCGAGGGTGAGCGCACGGATCGGCGCATCTTCGCACTCGTCGTCGACGACTCGATCACTGTGCGCCGCGTCACGCAGCGGCTGCTCGAACGAAACGGCATGCGCGTGATGACCGCGAAGGACGGGATCGACGCACTCTCGATGCTGCAGGACCACGTACCGGACGTGATCTTGCTGGACATCGAAATGCCGCGGATGGACGGCTACGAGGTCGCGGCGCAGGTGCGCGCCGACGAGCGGCTCAAGAACGTACCGATCGTGATGATTACCTCGCGCGTCGGCGAGAAGCACCGTGCACGGGCCATCGAGCTCGGCGTCAATGAGTATCTCGGCAAACCGTACCAGGAGAATCAGCTGCTCGATGCGATAGAGCCGCTGGTTAACCGCCGCCAGGAGGCCGTATGAGCGAGGCCGACAGCGCGGAGTTCTACGGGCTGCTGGTGCCGCTCGCGGACGAACGCCTGATCGTGCCGCGCGCCTGCGTAGCCGAGGTGGTCGCCTGGCAGGAGCCGACCCCGATGGACGGCGCGCCGTCGTGGTATGCGGGGACGGTCGCATGGAACGGGCGCAGCGTGCCGGTGATCTCCTTCGAGGGGACGCTCGGCCGCACCATGCCCGAGCCGAGCGGGCGCACCCGGATCGTCGTGCTCCACTGCCTCGGAACGCGCCTGCAGGTGGGCAACTTCGGCATCCTGACGCAAGGTTTTCCGCAACTCGTGCGCCTGAACCCCGACGTCGTCAAGCCCGATCCGACCCGTTCGTTCCCCGACAGAAGCCCAATTCTGTGCGCGCTGCGGATGGTGAACGAAACACCGCTCGTGCCCGACCTCGAATACCTCGAGGGCCTGATCGCTGACGAGACCTCGGTCGCTGCCTGAGCGGCCGCGAGGCCCGCCCGCGCGGTGCCGGATCCAAGAACGTACCGCCCGGCGCCAGGCTGCGTCAGTTCATCCAGGGCTGGCTTTCGAGGTCGTGCGCTTCCTGATTGCGCTGCTGGGCCCGCAGCGCGTCGGCCAGCACCCGGCCAGCCTGCGCGCGCGCGCTTTTGTCGCCGCTCGCGAGCGCGAGCGCCTTGCGGCCGCAGCCCTCGGCCTGATGCGCATCGTTCTCCGCCAGCCGCAGGCGCCCGAGCTCGATCCACAGCAGCGGATTGGTCGGCTCGATCCTGAGCGCCCGGTCGAGGCTGGCGGACGCCCCAGGCAGGTCGCCGTGGGCGACCTGGGCGTGGGCCTGGGTGACGAGCGAGCGGACGGCGGGCCCCAGCAGGTACTGGCGGGTCGGCGCGGGCGCCTGCTGGGCCGGGGCTTCGGCCGCGGGACTTGGCGTGATCGCGAGCGGCGCGCTCGCGCCGGGTGCGGCCGGCGGCACCGCGACCCGTGCGGGGGATTGCGGCTGGGGAGGACCTAACAGCGAGCAGCCGCCGAGCAGCGTCGCGGCGAGGAGCGCGGCCGCGAGGCGCGTCAGTGGATCGTGTTCTTGAGCCATGTCCTGAGCTTGTCGACCGTCGCCTCGAACGGCGGAACGCACCCCGGCTTGCGGGGCAGCAGCGTGCCTTTCGGCACGGCCACCGCAACTGCATCGGCGCTGCAGGCCGGCGTCGTCTCGAGGCCGGTCGCATATTCTATCCAGCGGTCCTCGACCGACTCCGGCGCCACCGGTTCGAAGGACGTGGGCTTGAGGCTCGCGATCGCATCCGCCCACACGTGCAGCGCGCCGCTCGCGCCGGTGAGCCCGGTGATGCGATTGTCGTCGTACCCGACCCACGCCACCGCAAGATAGCTGCCCGTGAAGCCGGCGAACCAGCTGTCGCGCGTATCGGAGGAGGTACCGGTCTTGGCAGCCACGACAATCCCGGGCGGCAGCCGCGCGGCGGCGCTGCGACCGGTGCCGCGCTGCGTGACCAGGGTCAGCATCCGATCGAGCTGGTACACGGCCGCCGGCGGCGCGGCCGCTTCAACCTGCACGTTGAAGCTCTTGAGCGCCGAGCCGTGCTCATCGAGCACCGCGCGCACGGCGCGCAGCCGGGCCCGGAAGCCGCCATTTGCCAGCGACGTGTAGACCTGCACTACTTCGAGCGGAGTCAGCTCGACCGCACCCAGCAGCAGCGAGGGATTGAGCGCCGGGCGCTGCGGCAGGCCGAGCTCGCGCAGCGCATCCGCGACCTTGCCCAGGCCGACATCGAGCCCGAGCCGCACAGTCGCGAGGTTCATCGATTCGGCCAGCGCCCGGGCCACGGGTACCGGCCCATACACCTCGCGGGTATAGTTTTGCGGCGCCCAGGTGCTGCCGTCACCGAGCGTAAGCGTCAGCGGTGCGTCCTCCACAATGCTCGCCGCGGTGTAGCGGCCGGTCTCGAGCGCGGCCAGATAGATCGCCGGCTTGACCAGTGAGCCTATCGGGCGGCGCGCATCGAGCGCGCGGTTGAATCCGTCGGCTCCGACCTCGCGGCCACCGACCACCGCGACCACATCCCCGCTGTTGGGCTCGGCGATGATGATCGCGCCCTCGAGCTCGCCGTTGCGGCTGTGGCCCGGAGGATCGAGGGCGCGCAGCTGGCGGATCAGCGCACGCTCGGCGGAAGCCTGTGCCCGAGGGTCGAGGGTCGTGTACACCGACAGCCCCGCCGCGCCGAGATCGGCCTCGGCATAGTCGCGCTTGAGGTGCCGGCGGACGAGGTCGAGGTAGGCGGGAACGTAGGCGCCTCCGGGCGCGCGCAGCCCGAGCGGCCGCTGTGCCGCGCGGCCGGCCGCAGCCGCCTCGATCACGTGCTCCTCGGCGAGCTGCTGCAGCACCAAGCTGCGCCGCGCGAGCGCGCGATCCGGATGCTTGCGCGGATCGTAGTGGGACGGGCCCTTGACGAGGCCGACGAGCAGCGCAAGCTCGCCGATGTCGAGTTCGTCCAAAGGCTTGGCGAAATAGAACTCGCTGCCGAGCCCGAAGCCGTGCACGGCGCGCTCGCCGTCCTGGCCGAGATAGACCTCGTTGAGGTAGGCGACCAGGATGTCTTCCTTCGAGAACCGCGCCTCGAGCCGCACGGCCATGACCGCCTCGGTGGCCTTGCGGCCGAGGCTCTGCTCGTCCGACAGAAAGTAGTTCTTGACGAGCTGCTGCGTCAGGGTGCTGCCGCCCTGGGTCACGTGACCGGCACGCAGGTTGGCCCACAGCGCGCGTACGATGCCGCGCAGGTCGATGCCGTGGTGCTCGTCGAAGCGGCGATCCTCGATGGTCTTGACCGCCGCGCGCAGCAGCGGCGGGACCTCCGCCGGCGACAGCACGATGCGGTCCTCGCCATGTACCGGGAACACGCTGCCGACCAGCAGCGGATCCAGCCGGAACAGCGGCAGCTCGCTGCCATCGGCGCGCTCTAGGCCGGTGATGGCGGAATTGCCCGCACGGATGCGCAGTCTTTCCGCTTCGCGCAGCTCGTCGACGAAGCGTACTCGCCGCGCGTGCAGATCGAAGTCCCCGCCCCGCCGGCGGTAGAGGCCGGGTCCGGTGCCTGGGTCGCCGCTGCGGTAATGGAGGCGTTTCAGTTCCTGCTCGAGGTCGTCCGCCGACACGGGCGCGCCGGCGTACAGCTCGAGCGGCTCGGCGAACACGCGCGCCGGTACCGACCAGAGCCGCCCCTGGAATTCGCGGGTCACGAGGCGATCGAGGTAGATGACCCACCCGACGACGGCCACGGCCGCGAGCGCACACGCAGCACCGATGATGACCAGGATACGTCGCCGGCGGGCATGGGAACGGGCCACGCGCGTGCCTCAGAGCAGGTCGCCGCGCAGCGCCTGCAGCACGGCAATGGCGGCCGCGGCGGCGGTCTCACTGCGCAACACCCGCGGACCGAGCCTGAGACCGCGGTAGCCGCAGCCCGCGGCGAGCTGCGTCTCCTCCTCGCACAAGCCGCCTTCCGGGCCGATCAGCAGCTCGATGTCGGTGAGCGTCGCGGGCAGTTGCCGCAGTCCCTCACTCGCGTCGGGCACGAGCACGACGCGCAGGGGCGGGCCGCCGGCGTCGCGCCGCGCGGCCGCCAAATGGTCGATCAGCCGGCTCGGGGCGTCGATCGCGGGCAGCGTGGCCCGGCCGCACTGCTCACACGCCGCGATCGCCACGCCCCGCCAGTGCTCGAGCTTGGCTCGCGCCTGCTCCGCATCGAGCCGCACGACACTGCGCTCGCACAGCAGCGGCGCGATGCGCCGCACGCCGAGCTCGGTGGCCTTCTGGATCGCATAGTCCATGCGATCGCCGCGCGAGATGCCCTGCGCCAGCGTGATGGCGAGCGGCGATTCGGGTGTCGTCGCCAGCGGCGCGCCGACCCGCACCTCGATGCGCTCGCCGCGCACCGTGCCGATCGTCGCCGCGTGTTCGGCGCCGCGGCCATCGAACACGTTGAGCGCATCGCCGCTCTGCATCCGCAGCACGCGCAGCAGATGCGCGGCCACGCGCGGACCGAGCTCGACGCTGGTTCCCGCTGCGAGCGCGATCGCCACGTGGATGCGGGTCAGGCGCACGCGACGTCCAGGCATTCGCCCATGACGCCCGCCAGGAGCTCGAGTTCGTGGGGTTCGATTACGTACGGCGGCATCAGGTAGAGCACATTGGACAGCGGCCGCAGCAGCACGCCGCGGTCGAGTGCATGACGGTAGGCCCGCAGGCCGCGCCGCTCGATCCACGGAAATGGCTCGCGCGTCGCGCGCGAGGCGACGAACTCGGCCGCCACGATCAGCCCCGTTTGCCTGAGTTCGGCGACGTGCGGATGGTCGGCGAGCGGCGCGGTGGCGCGGGCGAGGTGCGTCGCGAGCGCTGCGTTGCGGGCGCGCGTCGCCGGGGAGTCGAGCAGATCCAGCGTCGCGAGTGCGGCGGCCGCGGCGAGCGGGTTGCCCGAGTAGCTGTGCGAGTGCAGGAACGCCGTGCGGTTCACGTAGTCATCGTAGAACGCGCCGTACACCTCCGCGGTCGTCAGTACCACGCTGAGCGGCAGGTAGCCGCCGGTGATCCCCTTCGACAGGCACAGGAAGTCCGGTCGCACGCCCGCCTGCTCGCAGGCGAACAGCGTCCCGGTGCGCCCCAGCCCGACCGCGATCTCATCGGCGATCAGATGCACGCCGAGCCGGTCGCAGGCCTCCCGCAGCAGCGACAGGTACACCGGGTGGTACATGCGCATGTTGCCGGCGCATTGCACCAGCGGCTCGACGATGACCGCGGCGACCTCGTCGGCGTGTGCCTCGAGGATTGCCTGCATCGCCCCGAATCGTCGCCGCGAGCAGTCCTCCCAGCTCTCGCCCGGCGCGCGGTCGTAACAGTCGGGCGACGGGGCCGTGTGGACCTCAACGAGCAGCGGCCGGTAGATCTCCCTGAACAGGTCGACGCCACCGACCGCGAGCGCGCCGAGCGTCTCGCCGTGGTAGCTGTTGGTCAGCGTGACGAAACGCTGCTTGCGGGGACGGCCGCAGTTGCGCCAGTAATGGAAGCTCATCTTGAGGGCGATCTCGATCGCGGCCGAACCGCTGTCGCCGTAGAAACAGCGCGCGAGCCCGGCGGGCGCGAGCCGCAGCAGACGCTCCGACAACTCGACGACCGGTTCATGCGTGCAGCCTGCCAGCAGCACGTGCTCGAGCGTCGCGGCCTGGTGCCGCACCGCGGCCGTGATGTGCGGGTGGCAGTGCCCGAACAGGTTGACCCACCAGGAGCTGATGGCATCCAGGTAGCGCCGGCCGTCATGGTCCTCGAGCCACACACCCTGCGCGCGGCGTATTGGCAGCGGCGGCAGCAGCTCGTAGTCCTTCATCTGCGAGCAGGGGTGCCAGACGACCTTCAGGTCGCGGCGGGCGAGTTCGGCGTTGGTAGGATAAGTCTGCATCGGACCGTTTCCGCGCGCAGTGTACCGGCGCCGCCGGTTCCGTGCCGGCCGGCCGTGCCGTAAGCTCTGCCCATGGCGAAGAGCCCTGCAGTCACGATCGACGTCGGGCGCGGGCTGATCGAGGGCGCGCGCTTCGTGCCGTCGCCGAACCAGGACGCGCGTCCGCCGGGAGCGTCGATCGACCTTGTCGTCGTGCACGGCATCGGGCTGCCGCCGGGAGAATTCGGCGGCCCGTGGGTCGAGCAGCTGTTCTTGAACCGCCTGCCGCGCGGCGTGCACCCGTTCTTCGAGACGCTCGAGGGTCTGACGGTCTCGGCGCACCTGTTCATTCGCCGCGACGGGACGATCGTGCAGTTCGTGCCGTTTCACGCGCGCGCGTGGCATGCCGGAGCATCCGGCTGGCGGCACCGGCAGGCCTGCAACGACTTTTCGGTCGGCATCGAACTCGAGGGCGCCGACGAGGTGCCGTACGAGCCGGTACAGTACGAGCAGCTCGCGGCGGCCGTCGCGGCACTCGCCGGCGCCTACCGCACGCTCGCGCCGGATGCGGTGGTCGGGCACAGCGACGTTGCGCCGGGCCGCAAGACGGACCCTGGGACGGCCTTCGACTGGCCACACTTCCGCCGCCTGCTGGCAGCCGCGAGGTCCGCATGAACTTCATCGCATTCCTGGTCGGCCTCGGCATCGAGCGGCTGCTGTCCGCGCGGCTCGCGATCCGCGAGCCCGGCTGGCTGCTCGGCTACGTGCGGGCCTCGCTGCGCGCCGTCGCATGGCGGGACTTCACGGCGCTGCCGCTCGCGATCCTCTGCGCAGTGCTCCCGGGCATCCTGGTCGCCGCGCTGATGGCCACGACCGCGGTTGCCGCGCATGGCCTCGTGTACGTGCTGCTCGCGGCGGTCGTGCTGTTCTTTTCACTGGGACCGCGCGACCTCCACCAGGAGGTGAGCGAGTACCGTGCCGCGGTTGCGCGCGGCGATGCCGCGGCGGCGGCGCGCCTCGGCGCCGTGGTTCTCGAGCACGATGCGGCGCAACGCCAGGGGCCCGGCCTCGAATCGGTGGCCGAGGCGGTGTTCGTGCAGGCGAACAACCGACTGTTCGGCGTGCTGTTCTGGTTCGCGATCGCGGGGCCTTTCGGCGCGCTGACATTTCGCGTGACGGACCTGATGCGCCGCGAGGCTATTGTGGGTGCCGAGCGGGCGGACGCGCCAGCCGATGCGGCGCTCGTCGGCCACCTGTGCCAGCGCGTGCACGGTGTGGTCGCATTCGTCCCGGCGCGGCTGCTGGCGCTGAGTTACGGCGTCGCGGGCAGCTTCGAGGAGTCGTTCAGCGGCTGGCGCGGCTACCTGGCAGCGGAGTCCGACCACTTCTTCGACGCCAACGACCGGCTGCTGGTGCATGCAGGCCGCGGCGCGCTCGGGGCCAGCTGGGAGCACGCGACCGATGAGGCGGCGCGCGCGCGCGCGGCGCTCGCACTCACGGACGCTGCGTTTTATGTCTGGTTGGCCGCATTCGCGCTGCTGACGCTGCTGGCCTGGATTGCATGAGCCGTGCCGCGCCGGGGATCCGCCGGCCGGCAAGACGGCGAGTTCGGGAATAGGCGGGGTCGTGGAGGGGATTGCGGTACGATAAGCGGCGGCTCCAGAGAGGCACGCCGGCGTGGGCAGCGAATATCAAGGGCCGCGAGCGGACGTGGCGAGCTTGGCGATCGACCGTTCCAGAGCTTAGTGGCGGAGACCGACTGTGGAGACTCCCTACCGCGAAGGCCAGTTCTTCCTGCTGCCGATCGAGCGCGGAGTGTTTGCCGTCGGGCTGGTGGCGCGCATCCCGCGCCGGGGCGGGGTGTTGCTGGGCTACTTTTTCGGACCGCGCCGCAGCCACGCCCCCGACGTCGACTGGCTCAATGCCCGCCGGCCGGAGCAGGCGGCGCTCGTCTGCCGGTTCCGCGACACGGCGCTCAATTTCGGCGAGTGGCAGCTTCTGAGTGTGCACCCGGGGTTCGAGCGCAGCACCTGGCCGGTGCCGGCGTTCCACCGGTTCGACGGGTCCGCCACGCACGTCCCCGGCGTTGATGCAGTGCAAAATTGGCGGGTCGAGTACAGCGACGACAACCTGATCTTGCCGGTCCGGGAAACGCCGGCGCACGGCGATGACCTCAAGCTCGGCGAGGACATGGCCTTCGATCCGAGCCTGCTCGGCACCGAAGTCGGCATGCGCGTCACGGACATGGTTCCGACAGCCGACGACGTGAGCTGATTCAGGGCGGGACGCCACCGCGACGGCCGCGCTGCCACAGCACCTCGCCACCCTGCTCGTGGCGCGCCAGTACCCGTGCCACGACGAACAGCAGATCCGACAGTCGATTGAGGTAGCGCAGCACTTCCGGAGCGAGCGGCTCGGCCCGCGCAAGCGCCCAGGCGCGCCGCTCGGCACGCCGCACGACGGTGCGCGCGAGATGGCAGGCCGCTGCGGCGGGCCCGCCGCCCGGCAGGATGAACTCCTTGAGCGCCGGCAGCGCGTCGTTGAACCCGTCGAGCGTTGTCTCGAGCCGCTCGACGTCGGCATCGGTCACGACCCGATGGCCGGGAATGCACAGCTCGGCGCCGAGGTCGAACAGGTCGTGCTGCACGCCGGTCAGGCACTCGGTCACGGCCGCCGGCAGGCCCGCGACCGCAAGGACGAGCCCGACGCAGCTGTTGGCCTCATCGACGGTGCCGTACACCTCGACGCGTGCCGATTCCTTGTCCGTGCGCGTTCCATCGCCGAGTCCGGTCGTGCCGTCATCGCCGGTGCGCGTGTAGATCTTGCTGAGTCGATGGCCCATCGGATCCTCCGGCGCGCCGCCGTCAGTGATACTGGTACCGCATCGACACCATCAGGCTGCGGCGCATCGTGTTGTAACCGTAGACCAGTGAATACTGCTTATCGAGCGCATTCTCAAGCCGTGCCTGCAAGCTGAGGCCAGGGCTGAGTGCGAACCGGGCCGCCAGGTCGACGAGCGTATAGCCTCCGAGCCGCACATCCGACGGGTAGTTGATGTCCATCCGCTCGCCGACCGCGAGCACATTGGCGGAGTATTCGCTGCTGCCGAGCTTGCGCGCGAGCGCGAGCGTCGCGCTGTCGCGCGCGCGCCGCAGCAGCTCCGACCCGTCCACCAGATCCTGCGGGTCCTGACGGCTGCCCTCCAGGCGCGCCCGCCACCCGTCGTACTCCCACTCCCAGCTGGCCTCGACGCCGCGGATCCGTGCCCGGTCGACGTTCTGTTCCTGTCCAAAGGTCGGCGGCGTCGGCAGATCGACGAACTCGATCAGATCGTCGATCCGATTATCGAATGCCGCGACCGTCAGCAGCTGGTGGGTTCCGAGCTGTTGTCGCAGACCGAGCTCAAGATTTCGCGAGCTCTCCGGGCGCAGCGCCGGATTGCCTCCGTAGCCATACAGGTCGGTGGTGTCCGGTGCCCGAAAGGCCGTGCCCCAGCCGGCCGTCAGCAGCGTGCCCGCGCGGGGTCCGTAGCCGTACTCCGCGTTCCATGTGAGGTGGTCGCCGAACACGCTGTTATGCGTGTAGCCGACGGCGGCCTGCACGCGTTGCTGGCCGACCATCGCCCGGTCCTGCACGTACCAGGTATCGGAGTAGGTGTTGACATCGAACGCGGTTCCGAAGGAGAGCGTCTGTGCGTGCTCCTGCCAGGCGAAGCCGCCGACGGTGAGCTGCTGCGCGCCGAGGTCGATGTCATTCTGCCAGTCCACCGTCTCACGGTGGGTGATCGCGAAGTCGTCGGCAGGCGGGGTCGCGTAGAGGTCGAGTTGCACCTGTCGGACATCATCAACGGCCTGCGACACCATCACCCGCGTGCGCCAGTGATCCATCAGCAAGCCACTGGCGTCGACGGCGTACGCGGAGGTGTCAAAGTTCTGGTCGAGGGGCGTGAGGATGTCCTCGGCGTACTGTGTCGTGCCACTCGCGTGCCAGGCGCGGGCGCCAAGGTCGACGCCGTCGAGCGTCGTGCGGGCAGCGAAGTTCACCGAGTCGTCGCGATAGCCCCGGTCCTGATTGCTCCCGACCAGCGTCGGAAAACCGGTCGAGTCGAGGTAATTGGCCGAGAGGGAGACCGACCCGGCCTGGCCACCGTACTGGCCGCTCGCGAAGGCCTGGCGGGTGTCGTACCGCCCGTAGCCGACCAGCGCCTGCAGCTCATCGCCGTCCGGGCGGCGCGTGATCACGTTGATCACCCCGCCGATGGCATCCGTTCCGTACAGGGTCGACATCGGACCCTTGACCACCTCGATGTGATCGACGAGCTCGGGCGCGATGTTCTGGATCGCCGGCGTCCCGAGCGTGCCGGGATTGATGCGCACGCCGTCGACCAGCACGACCGTCTGGTCGGAGTTCGCGCCGCGAATGAACAGTGAAGTCTGCTGACCCGGGCCGCCGGCGCGGGCGATATCGATCCCGGCGTGGAATCGCAGCAGGTCCGCGATGTCCGGGGCCAGCGACTGCTCGATCGCGTCGCGGTCGATGACGATCACCGGCATCAGTGCCTCGGCGGCATCCTCCGGCTCGCGGCTCGCGGTGACGACGACCGGGTGCTCGATGCTGCCCGGGGCAGCTGCCGTCTCGTCGGCGGCAGTGGTGAACGGGGTGCAAGCCCCGACGACACTCACGAGGGTCAATAAGCGGCGCACATGATGCAGGTTCATGCGGTCTCCCCCTGCACGCCCGCAGGGTTCGGTGGCACACCCGCAGTCGGTGGAGGAGAACGCAGGCCCCGAGGCAGGACCCAGCGTCGCCAGCGCCCACCGCGCTGCGGGAACGAACGCCAGGCCGGTCTCCGGACTCCCGAGTAGGCCACGTGCATGGCCTGGAACCGTCGCCTTCCCACGAACTCCAGTGGATCCTGGCGCTCGCAGTGGCTGCCGCGTTGTGCGCGGCGGACGCGTTCGCTGCTCGGCTACCGTTGCGGGGGCAGCGTCGGAATGCCGGGACCCGAAGGCCCGGTACCACCGACTTCCCGTTTCATCCCCGGCTGCACCCGTGTGTCGCCGGGATCACCTGACGGGCCGCACTCTGGCGATGCCGCCGGGCGGTGTCAAGCATTTGACAGCGCGGGTCGCGGCTCGGATAAAAGGCGACCATGAACCACAGCGCCGAGCTACGCGCGGCACTCGAGGCTGCCGGGGCCGCCGCCCGCGTGATCCGCGAGCTGTACGCGAAGACCCTCGCCGTGCGCCTCAAGGAGGACAGCTCCCCCGTCACCGAGGCCGATCTCAGGGCCGAGGAGGCGATTCGCGGCGTGCTTGCATCACGCTTCCCCGGGCACGCCTTCTACGGCGAGGAGACCGGCCGGACCGGGTCCGGCGATTTCCTGTGGCTGGTCGATCCGATCGACGGTACCAAGGCATTTGTACGCGGGTATCCGATGTTTTCGACGCAGATCGCACTGATGCGCGAGGGTACCCTGGTACTCGGCGTCTCGAGCGCGCCGCTCTACGGCGAACTCGCCTATGCCGAGCGTGGCCACGGGGCATGGCTCAACGACCGGCCGCTGCGGGTCAGCGAGGTGGCAACGATCGAGGCGGCCTCGCTGTCGGCCGGGAACCTAAGGACGCTGGCCACGGGTCCCGGCTGGGGCCGGTTCGGATCCGTGGTCGCGCAGGTGAACCGCATCCGCGGCTACGGCGATTTCCTTCACTACCACCTGCTGGCGGGCGGGAAGATCGACGCGGTCGTCGAATCGGATGTCAACATCCTCGACATCGCGGCGCTCGTCACGGTCGTCGAGGAGGCGGGTGGCCGCTTCACGGCGCTCGACGGCACGCCGGTCGGCCTCGGCACCACGACCGTGCTCGCGACCAACTCGCGCCTGCACGGTCTGCTGCTGGCCGCGCTCGGCTGACGGCGGCTCGGCATGAGCCTGACCGCCCAGGTCGCGCTGCTGCTCGCCGCCGCCGTGGTCGCGGTGCCGCTGTTTCGCAAGCTGCGGCTCGGCGCGGTCCTCGGCTATCTCGCCGCCGGCATGCTCGTGGGACCCTCGGGACTCGGGCTGATCAGCAACGTCGATGCGATTCTCCGGCTGGCCGAGTTCGGCGTCGTACTGCTGCTGTTCGTCATCGGCCTCGAGCTCCAGCCCTCGCGCCTGATCGCGATGCGCCGCACCGTGTTCGGCGTCGGCGCGCTACAGGTAGCGCTGACGACGCTAGTGCTCGCAGTCGTGGCATGGGCCTTCGGTGCGTCCCAGGGCAACGCAGTGCTGCTCGGCTTCGCGCTGTCCCTGTCCTCGACCGCACTCGTGCTGCAGGTGCTCGCCGAACGCGCCGAGCTCAAGGCCAACCACGCGCGCGCGGCGTTCGGCACACTGCTGTTCCAGGACATCGCGGCGATGGCCGTGCTGACGGTGCTGCCGCTGGTTGGCGCCTCGGCCGCGCATCCGGGCGGTGGCGCGCGCGGCTGGGTGACGGGTCTTGCCGCGCTTATCGTCGTGATCGCCGGTGGCCGCTATGCGTTGCGCCCGCTCCTTCGGGTCGTGGCCGACAGCCGCATGCGCGAGACGTTCACGGCGACCGCGCTGCTGGTCGTGGTCGGCACGGCGCTGCTTTTTTCGGCGACCGGCCTGTCGATGGCGCTCGGGGCGTTCATCGCCGGCGTGCTGCTCGCGGACTCGGAATACCGGCACGAGCTCGAGGCGGACATCGAGCCGTTCAAGGGTCTGCTGCTCGGCCTGTTCTTCATCGCGACCGGCATGTCGGCCAGCATCGCGACGCTGCTCGAGCGGCCGTCGGCGGTGCTCGGTCTGCTGGCGCTGCTGCTGGCGCTGAAGGCCGTGACCGGGTGGGTCGTCGCGCGGCTCACCGGCTACGCGGGCGCGGGCGCACGGCGCTTCGCGACCGAACTGTGCGGCGGTGGCGAGTTCGCCTTCGTGCTGCTCGCGCTCGCGGCCCGCAGCCGACTGCTCGATCCGCAGACCGGCGACCTCATCGTAATCGTCGTCGCGCTGTCGATGATCGCGACGCCGTTGCTGATCAACGCCCACGCGTTTCTCGAGTCGTGGCTCGCGCCGGCGGCGGTGCCGGCGCCGTTCGATACCCCGGAGCCAACGGAGCCGCGCGTGCTGATCGCAGGCTTCGGCCGGTTCGGGCAGATCGTCGGCCGCGTGCTGCGCGCCCGGGGCATTCGCTTCACGGCGCTTGAAGTCAGTCAGGCGCAGGTCGACTTCGTGCGGCGCTTCGGCAACAAGCTGTATTACGGGGACGCATCACGGCTTGAACTGCTGCACGCCGCCGGCGCCGGCCAGGCCGAGGTGCTGGTGATCGCGATCGACGACGTCGAAGCGTCGGTGCGGACCGCCGCGATGGTGCGCCGCCACTTCCCGGCGCTGAAGGTCCTGGCGCGCGCCCGCAACCGGCAGCACGCGTTCCGGCTGATGGATCTGGGGGTCGCGTCCGTCATCCGCGAGACCTACGCCTCGAGCCTCGAGGTGGCGCACGAGACGCTCGTGGCGCTCGGCGTGCCGCCGGCCGAGGCTCGCCGCAGCGTCAAGCTGTTCCGCGAGCACGACGAGCACACGCTCGCCGCGCAGCAGGCGATCGAGGAGGACCAGGAGAAGCTGATCGCCGCCGCCAAGGAATCGGCGGCCCAGCTCGAGCGCTTGTTCCAGTCGGATCTGAACCGCGACTGAGCCACGGTTGGCCGGCATCAGTCGCTCAGGAACAGTCGCCTTCCCTCGACCACGATCTCGCGCATCGCGACCCGGTAGATCGCCGACAGCGACTCGGCAGTCAGGACCTCGACGGTCGGGCCGTGGACCCAGCGGCCGTCGCCGAACAGCAGCAGCGCCCGGTCCGCGAAGCGTGCCGCGAGCGCCGGGTCATGGAACGTCGCGAGCACCGCGCGTCCGGCGTCGGCACGGGCTCGCAGCAGCTTCAGCACGTCGAGCTGGTGGTGCGGGTCGAGGTGATTCTGCGGCTCGTCGAGCAGCATCACGTCCGGGTCCTGCGCGAACACCGCGGCCAGCGCGACGCGGCGCCGCTCGCCGCCCGACAGCGTGTCGATTGCCCGACCGTCGAAGCCCTCGAGGTCGCACTGCGCGAGCGCCTCGCGCGCCACGGCGACGTCCCGTGCTCCCTCCCACTGCCACAGCTCGAGGTGTGGATGGCGTCCGACGAGCACCGCATCGAGCACGGTGCCGGGAAACGGGTCCTCCGTGACCTGGGTCAGCAGCCCCAAGCGCCGCGCCCGCTCGCGGCGCGGCCATTCGGCGAGCGCGCGGCCGCCGAGCGAGACGGTGCCGGAAGTCGGTGCGCGCAGCCCCGCGAGCGTATGGAGCGTCAGCGACTTGCCGGCGCCGTTCGCGCCGAGTACGCAGCCGAACTCGCCCGGACGCGCCGCAAAGGTGAGCCCCTGCACCAGCCGCCGGCCGGTTACCGACACCTCGAGCGCCGCCGCGGCGAGCATCGGTTCTTGGAGCCCCTCGTCAGGGCTGCAGCCGCTGGACGTGCCAGGGCGTCGCCGCGAACGAATGGCCGTCGCCGATGGCAGCGAGCGAGCGGTTCCAAAGGGCCCGGTCATGGATCCGGTACTCACCCTCGACCCACAGCTCCACCGATTCGACCCACAGCCGGTAGCCTCCCCAGTGCGGCGGCCGCGGAACCACGACTCCCTGCGGGTCGTCGTTCGCCTCGTCGGCGTCGGGGCCGACGGGCGGGGTGTCGAAGCGCGTGGCCGCCGAGCGAAGCGCCTCGATCAGCTGATGTCGCGTGCCGATCGGCCGGCTCTGCTGGCTGGCCCAGGCGCCCAGCCGGCTTTGCCACGGCCGGCTCGCAAAATAATCGTCGCTCTCTCGCGCCGGAGCCTTGACCACAAAGCCCTCGATCCGCACCTGCCGGTGCAGCGCATCCCAGTGGAATAGCGCCGCGACCCGCGGGTCGGCGGCGAGTTCGGCTCCCTTGCGTGATTCGTAGTTGGTAAAAAACAGCAGGTAGCCCTGCGGCAGCACGATGTCCTTACACAACACGACTCGCGAACTCGGCTGGCCATTGGCGGCGACGGTCGACAGCACCATCGAATTCGGATTCGGCTGCACCTGCTCGTCAAACGCCTGGCGCAGCCAGGTGTCCGCGATCTGCAGCGGGTCGGGCGGCAGGGGATCGGGCAGCCACTGGGAGGGGACGGGGTTCATGAAGCAATGTTAAGGCTTCGGTGAGCCACACGTAATCAGGGTTCCGCCGCAGTCGAGCCTCGCCGATCCACTATGGAGCCATCGCAGGCGCAGGAGAAGTGCGGTGGCCTCGCCCCGGACGGCCTATCGAAGCACGCTCGTGGCTGCGGCCCTCGCGGCCGGCTCGCTCGAGGTCGCACCGGCCACACCGGCCGAGGACGGCGGCTGGCCCGGCGGCCGCGGCGGTCCCGCGGGCGCGGCGTGCCGCTGGTGCGGGTGCCGGGTGTGCTGGCAGGACGGCTGGCGATCCTCGCCGGCCTCGCCGTGGCCGCCCCCGCGGGTGGGCCTTTCCGTCCGCGGTCCGGCCGTGCCGCCGACGGCCGCGCAGCGGACGGGGCGCTGACGCGGCGCCCGCGAAGCTGACAGAATCCTCGTCCGGCCCCGGACCTCACCGGGGCCAACGAGGAGACGACGTGCCGGAGCCACAGACCTTGGAGCAGCTGCGTGAGCGCCTGACGGACATCGACCGCGAGCTGATCGCGCTGATCGCCGAGCGGCAGCGCCTGTCGCGCGAGGTCGAGCGCGCCAAACGCGCCACCGGCCACGCAACACGGGATTATCGGCGGGAGCGCGAGGTGATCCTGGGCGTTCGCGCCCACGCCGAGCGGCACGGCGTGTCCCCCGGGATCGCCGAGCAGATCTTGCGGCTGCTGATCAGGAGCTCGCTCGCAACCCAGGAGCAGGCCCGCGTCGCCGCCGCGGGCCAGGGCAGCGGCCGGCGCGCGCTGGTGATCGGGGGCCGCGGCAAGATGGGCCGCTGGTTCGCCGACTTCCTCGCCTCGCAGGGCTTTGGCGTTGAGATCGCCGATCCGGCGGGGCCGGTCGAGGGTTATCCGCATATTCCCCGCTGGGAGGACTCGCCGCTCGAGCAGCACCTGATCGTGGTGGCGACCCCGCTTGGCATCACGGCCGGCGTCCTGCACGCGCTCGCGGCCCGCCGGCCGCGGGGACTCGTGGTCGATCTCGCCTCGGTCAAGACGCCGTTGCGCACGGGCCTCGACGCCCTGGTGCGTGCCGGCGTGCGCGTCACCTCGCTGCACCCGATGTTCGGGCCGGACACCGACCTCTTGTCCGGGCGCCACGTGATCTACGTCAACCTCGGCGACGCCGGCGCGCTCGCCGAAGCCCAGGAGCTGTTTGCACCGACCATGGCGGAGCAGGTCGTGATGGGCCTCGACGAACACGACCGGCTGATCGCCTACGTGCTCGGCCTGTCGCACGCGGTCAATATTGCGTTCTTCACCGCACTCGCCGAGAGCGGCGAGGCGGCGCCGCGCCTGGCGCGCATGTCGAGCACGACCTTCGATGCACAGCTCGAGGTCGCGAGCCGCGTGGCCGAGGACTCGCCGGCACTGTATTTCGAGATCCAGGCCCTCAATGAGTACGGCACCGAGTCGCTGACGGCCCTGCTGTTCGCCGTCGAGCGGCTGCGGGCGACCGTGCGCTCGCAGGACAGCGCCGGGTTCCGCCAGATGATGGAGCGCGGTCGCAGCTACCTGCACACCCGGCCGCAGCCGGGCCGGGAGCCGGCGTGAGCGAGACGGGCGGAGAGCGGCGGGGCACCCCCGAGCGCGCTGAGGTCGACGAGCTGCGGGCGCGTCTGCGCAGCCAGCGGGAGGCCGCGGCCGCCAACGAGCAGAAGTGGCAACGCACGCGCGAGCGTGAGCTCGAGCTCTTGGCCGCCGAGACCCTGCCGGAGCTGTTCAGGGCGCTGACCAGCGGCATGGCCGCGAGCTACGCGCTCGATGCCGTGCAGCTCGTGCTCGAGGACCCCAATCACGAGATCCGCCACCTGCTGCTCGGCGGCGGCGACCGGCCGGAGGAGTTCCCAGGCGTGACCTTCGTGGACACGCTTGCAGGCCTCGCGCCGCAGGTCGGTGCGCTGCGCCAGCCGTGGCTCGGCGCCTGGGTCCGTGCCGACCACGAGCTGCTGTTCCCCGGGCAGCGCGAGCTCAAGTCACTCGCACTGCTGCCGCTCAGGCGCCAGGCGCAGCTGGTCGGCGTACTGTGCTTCGGCAGTCGCGACCCGGAGCGCTTCACCCACCGGCTCGGCGCGCATTTTCTGCTGCACCTCGCCGGCGTCACGGCCGTGTGCCTCGAGAATGCTGCCAATCGCGCACGCGTGCTGCGCAGCGGGCTGGCCGACTACCTGACCGGCTGGCACAACCGGCGCTACCTGCAGTCGCGCCTGCGAGAGGAACTCGCCCGTGCACAGCGCGGCGGCACGATCGTCGCGTGCTTGATGATCGACGTCGACCACTTCAAGGTCCTCAATGACAGCTGCGGCCACCTGGGGGGCGATGAGGCGCTGCGCGAGGTCACGGCGCGCATCGAAGGTCAGATCCGGGCGAGCGACACTGCGGCGCGTTTCGGTGGCGATGAGTTCGCGCTGCTGCTGCCGGAGACCTCGGCCGAGGACGCCGTGCGCCTCGCGGAGCGGATACGCGCGGCGATGAAGGCACCGGTCGGCGTCGGCGGCGCTGAGACCCGGACGGTGACGCTGTCGATCGGTGCCGCGGCGGTGTCGCCGCGCCGCACGGACGGGGACCTGAAGGCACTGGCCGACCGGCTGCTCGCCGACGCCGACGCGGCACTCTACGCGGCCAAGGCAGCTGGCCGGGACCGGGTGGCGAGCAGCGTCGCGGCCGGCTGAGCGGCCGGCATCAGGTCGCGGGCTGCGCGCGGCGCATCAGCGCCAGAAACAGTGGCACGCCGACGATCGCCGTCAGCGCGCCGACCGGCAGCTGCCGCGGGGCGAGCACAGTGCGCGACACGAGGTCCGCGATCACGACCAGCGTGCCGCCCGCCAGCGCCGCGGCCGGCACGACGCGCCGGTGATCCGAGCCGATCAGCAGCCGTACCAGGTGCGGGGTCACGAGCCCGACGAACCCGATCGACCCGACGTTCGTCACCGTGGCCGCGGTCAGTACGCTGGCGGCGACGAACAGCGCACCGCGGAGCGGCGCGACCGGGAGGCCGAGCAGCTGCGCCTGCACGTCGCCCCGCGCCAGCACGTTGAGCGGTCGCGCCGCGAGCACGCCGAGCGGCATCGCGATCGCCACGAGTGACAACAGAGCCACCGGCGATCCGGCCCACGACAGGTCACCCATCAGCCAGAACACCATGCCGCGCAACACCGTCGGATCTCCGGCCGCCAGCAGCAGACTCACGAGCGCACCGGTGCCGGCCGCGACCACGACGCCGGTCAACAGCAGGCGAGTCGGGGTCCAGCCGCCGGGTCCCTTGGCGAGCGTGAACACCACCAGCGTTGCCGCGAGCGCACCGCCGAAGGCCGCCCCCTGGACGCCGAAGGTGCCGGCGCCTAGCAGCATCGCCGTCAGTGCCGCGACCGCGGCGCCGCCTGAGACGCCGAGCACGTAAGGATCCGCCAGCGGGTTTCTGAGCAGCACCTGCATGCACACGCCTGCGAGCGCGAGCAGAGCACCGGCGCCGAAGGCAGTCAGCGCGCGCGGCAGCCGCAGCTGCAAAACGAGCGACCTGGCGAGCGGATCGGTCCCGGCTGCGAGCCCGCGCCACAGCCCGACGGGGCCGGGTCCGGCGCTGCCGATCGACACCGAGGCCACGAGCGCTGCGGCCGCGAGCAGCGCGAGCCCGACGAGCACCAGCCAGGGACGACGAACCAGGGTCACGAACACGGAGCGGCCTCGGCGACGACGCGGCGGGCGCCAGCGTACCCGGAACGGGGCGTCTGCGGCAGATTGGCCCGGCCGGGACCCCTGTGAAAGAATCCGCCCGCGAGGCGTTCCGAGGAGGCCATGAGCGACTGGATCGACGAGGACGGCTATCGCGCCAATGTCGGCATCGTGCTGATGCGGGACGACGGGCGGGTATTCCTCGGCGGTCGCCCCGGCGGGCGCGGCTGGCAGTTCCCTCAGGGCGGCATCCGCCGCGACGAGTCGCTCGAGCAGGCGCTGTACCGTGAGCTCGAGGAGGAGATCGGACTCGCGACAACCGACGTCTCGTACCTCGGCGAGACCCGGGACTGGCTGCGCTACAAGCTGCCAAAAAAGTACGTGCGGCGTCACGGTACGCCGCTGTGCATTGGCCAGAAGCAGCGCTGGGTGCTGCTGCGTTTCCGGGGCGGCGATGAGCGTCTGCGCTTCGATGCCACGACCGAGCGGCCCGAATTCGATCGCTGGCGCTGGGCCGAGTTCTGGGACCCGGTGCGCGAGGTTATCTTCTTCAAGAGGGACGTCTATCGCCAGGCGCTGCACGAGCTTGGCCGGATCGCCTTTCCCGAAGGGTTGCCGCCGTACCCCGCGTGGTGGGCAGCCGAACAGTCGGCGCCGGGCGCCCAGGGCTGAGCCGGCGCGACCCCGGCCCGACGATGACCGATATCACGATCGCGGTCGGCTGAACGAGCGGCACCGGCGTCCCGGATCGGATTGCGACAGTCGCGGAACTCGGACACAGGGCGATCGCACCAAATGTGGTACACAACGAGCCCGAGGACGAGTCGTAGCGTGAGCGTGAGACAGCCAGCGTCATGAGTTTCAACCGGGCCTCGCTCGTCCAGCCGGTCGCGTCGGCGCGCGGGACGAACGGCCTTCGCAGGTAGCAGCACCGCGCAACCCAGGCGACCACGACACTTGCATGCAGCGCCTTGATCCACAGGTACAGCAATCGAGCGTCTCCCGCCGGCCGTGGGGCCGGCGGTCGCGCTAGGATCGTCGCGAGCTCCATGCCCACCGATACGCAACGACTGGTCGTCAAACGTCATGCGCCGATCAAGGCGGCACTCATCTGGGGGATCGTGATCGTCGGCGGGACCGTGTGCCTGCTGGGCGCGTTCGAGGCCGGGAGAATCCGCGCCGGTTATTCGATGATGGCGGCGGAACTCGATCGACGCGCGAAGTCGGCGCAGATCGAGGAACTGACGGCGCAGCTGCGCACGACCCAGGCGCGCCTCGCCGAGGCCGAGGTCGCAAGCCGGGTGGACCGCGAGGCATACCGGCAGGTCGAGAAGTCGCTCGCCGATGTCGAGGCGCGGCTGTCCGCGCAGAGCCAGGAGCTGACGTTCTACCGCGGCATCGTCAACCCGTCGGACGGACTGGCGGGGCTGGCGATCCAGCGGCTGCAGGTGCTGCCAGGCATCGCCCCGCACAGGTTCCGGGTGCGCATCGTGCTGATCCAGGCGGCGCGGCAGGATGCCGTCGCCAACGGCACGGCGGACCTGTCGGTCGACGGGATGCGCGGCGGACGCGCGGTCAGCCTGCCGCTTGCGCAAATTGGTACCTCGTCGAACTCCCTCAGCTTCTCGTTCCGGTACTTTCAGGTAGTGGAGACGGAGATCGAGCTGCCGGCCGACTTCCTGCCCGAGCGGGTGGTCATCGAGGTCCGTCCAGCCAAGGCCGCCGCGTCCATACGCCAGACCTACCCCTGGAAGCTCGAGACGACCTGACCCGGAGAATGCCGATGTTTGGGCGACGCAAGCAGCCTGCCGCGCAGATCGAGACGCTGATTGCCGCGGGCACGCGCGTCGAGGGCGACCTGATCGTCACCGGGGGCGTGCAGCTCGAAGGCTATGTGCATGGGAATGTGACCTGCGATGCGGGAGGGACCGCGGCGCTATCGATCGCGCCAGCCGGAGTCGTCGAGGGCATTGTCGATGTCCCCCGGGTCGTCGTGCACGGCGAGGTGCGCGGCGACATCAGGGCTACGGAGAAGGTCGAGCTGGGGCCGACCGCGCGCGTCAGCGGCAACGTGACCTACGGCGCGATCGAGATGGCGGCGGGCGCCGTGATCCGCGGACGGCTGTACGCGGCCGCGGGCCCGGGTGCCGTCGAGGCGGACGCGCCGCCTGCGCCGAGCGACTGACACGGGCGAGTCTCACAGCAGCGCGACGACGTCCTTCTCGATGCTCTCGGGCTTGTCGGTCGGCGCGTAGCGGGTGACGACTGCGCCATCCCGGCCGACGAGGAACTTCGTGAAGTTCCACTTGATCGCCTCGGTGCCGAGCACTCCCTTCGCCTCGTGCTTGAGGTGCTGATAGAGCGGATGCGTGCCGTTGCCGTTGACCTCGATCTTGGCGAACATCGGAAAGCTCACGTCGTAGTTGACCGCGCAGAAATTCCGTATCTCGGTCTCGTCTCCCGGCTCCTGGTGCCCGAACTGGTCGCACGGGAAGCCAAGCACGGCAAAGCCGGTCTTCTTGAGCTTGCGATACAGTGCCTCGAGCCCCTGGTACTGCGGCGTGAAGCCGCACTTGCTCGCGACGTTGACGACGAGCAGCACTTTTCCCTTGTACTTTGCCAGCGACTCGTCCTTGCCATCGATGCTGCGCGCGCTGAAGTCGTAAATGCTGGCCATGGTTCTTGCCTCGCCTCCGAGCTGGGATTGTCGAGCGCCCTCGCTCGGCGGCCCGGGAGCGTCGGATTATAATCCGCTGCCGTCCAAGCGCCGCGGTAGCGCCAGACAATGGCCGTCAGCCAGGAATTTCTCGATTTCGTCGCCGAGCAGTTCGCGTGCGCCGGCCGCGTACGCGTCAGGCGCATGTTCGGTGGCGCGGGACTGTACGTCGATGAGCTGTTCTGCGCGATCGTCGGTGCCTCGGATGTCTATCTCAAGGTCGATGAGCGCAACCGCGGCGCCTTCGAGCGCGCCGGCATGGGGCCGTTCCGGCCGTTCGCGAACGATCCGGGCTTTGCGATGGACTACTACCAGCTGCCGGGCGGTGCGCTCGAGGACACCGACGAACTCAAGCCCTGGCTGCGTGGGGCGATGGCGGCGGCACTCGCGGCCGAGGTTGCCCGCGGCGCCGCGCGCGCGCGCGCCCGACCGCGGCCGCGAGCTCCTGGGTCGCGCCGCCGCTGACGGGCGAGGGCCGCGCTGCAGCGCAGCCGGCGCCGGGTGCCGGGCGGCCTTAAACCCTCTGTCGACAGGGAAAGGCACCGGTTTGTGGCCGCTTTGACGGGGGTCCGGGCGGAGACTAGACTTGCGCATAAGTGCTTGATTCAGGATGTGAGTATGAGCGTTTCCCCAGGTTCTGCCGGAGCGGGTCCCAGCGATGGGCCCGGTGACCTGCCGCCCCCGCCGCTGCTGTTCACGGATGCTGCGGCGCACAAGGTTGGTGAGCTGATCCGGGAGGAAGCGAATCCGGCACTGAAGCTGCGCGTCTACGTGCAGGGCGGCGGCTGCTCGGGCTTCCAGTACGGCTTCACATTCGACGAGAGCATCGAGGATGGCGACCTGACGGTCGCCAATCAGGGCGTCACACTCGTGGTCGACCCGATGAGCTTCCAGTACCTGATCGGCGCGGAGATCGACTATCGCGAGGGTCTAGACGGCGCACAGTTCGTCATCCGCAACCCGAACGCGAAGACCACTTGCGGCTGCGGGTCCTCATTCTCAGCCTGACGTGACCCGGATCTCGACGCGGCCCTGAGGCCGCCGGCCGCGACATGCCCAAGTCCGAGCGCATCCCCGACGTTCTGGCCGCCGTCGACCTCGGATCCAACAGTTTCCACATGGTGGTCGCGCGCTACTCGCACGGCCAGGTCACCATCGTCGACCGGCTGCGCGAGATGGTTCGCCTCGCCGCCGGGCTCGACGAGCGCGGGCGGCTGTCCAAGGAGTCGACCGACCGGGCGCTCGCCGTCCTTGCCCGCTTCGGCCAGCGGCTGCGCGACATGCGTGCCGAGAGCGTGCGGGTCGTCGGCACCAACACGCTGCGCAAGGCACGTCGCAAGGCGGGCTTTCTCGAGCGCGCACGCGAGACGCTGGGCCATCCGATCGAGATCATCTCGGGCATCGAGGAGGCGCGTCTGATCTACGCTGGAGTGACGCAGACGATGCCGCTCGAGCAGGGCCGGCGCCTGGTCGTCGACATCGGTGGCGGCAGCACCGAGTGCATCGTCGGCGAGGGCAACGAGCCGCGCATTCTCGAGAGCCTGTACATGGGTTGCGTGGCCCTGAGCGCCGAGCATTTTCCCGACGGGCGCATCGCCGCGAAGCGCCTCGAGCGCGCAGTCGTGACCTGTGAGGTCGAGCTCGAGCCGATCCAGGTGCCGTTCCGCGGCGTCGGCTGGGAGCATGCGGTCGGCAGCTCCGGCAGCGTGAGGGCGGTGGGCGATGCGATCCGCGAGCTCGATCCGACCGCGACCGCGATCACCCGCGAAGGCCTCGCGGAGCTGACCGCGCGTCTCGTGCGGGCCGGGAACGTGCGGGCCGCCGGGTTCACTTCGATCACGGATGAGCGCGCGCCGGTATTCGGCGGAGGGCTCGCAATCCTCACCGCGGTCTTCAACGCCCTCGGCGTCGAATCGATGCGCGTGGCCGAAGGAGCGCTGCGCGAAGGCCTGCTGTACGACATGCTCGGCCGGTTCACCGACGAGGACGCCCGCGCCCGCAGCGTGCGCTCGATGGCGGCCCGCTTCCACGTCGACGAGGACCAGGCGGGGCGGGTCGAGGCGACCGCGATCGACTTCCTGCGCACTGTCGAGGAGGCCTGGGGTCTGACCGACCCGCTCGCCGAGCAGTCGCTGCGCTGGGCCGCGCACCTCCATGAAATCGGCCTCGACATTTCCCACTCGGGCCATCACAAGCACGCGGCGTACCTGCTCGAGAACGCGGATCTTCCCGGCTTCCCGCGCGAGGAACAGCGGCTGCTCGCGTGCCTCGTCGGCTGCCAGCGCCGCAAGGTCGCGCTCGAGCGCAGCGAGGACCTGATTCCGCCGTGGCACGGCAAGGTGCTCTATCTGATCGTGGTGCTGCGGCTCGCGGTGCTGCTACATCGTGGCCGTTCGCGTGCGCCGCTGCCGGCCATCCGTTTGTCCCCGAAAGGGCGATCGCTCGGACTGCGGCTGCCGCGCGGCTGGCTGCGCGAACACGAACTGACGCGCGCTGACCTCGCCCAGGAGGTCGATTTTCTGAGAGCCGTCGGGTTCCGCCTGCGGGTGCTGTAGGGGCCGGCCCTCAGCTCTCGGCGTAGCGCTCGAGCAGCACCTGCTGCGAGGCGCACGGCGGCTCGTCGCCCGGCCGGGCGCGCTCGTAGCAGCCATCGGCGCGCAGCAGCCAGGCATTGACGTTGTCGGCGAGCCACGTCTCCAGGTCCCGCAACACCCGGTCGCGCAGCTTTTTGCGTTCAACCGGGAATGCGACCTCGATGCGGCGGAAGAAATTCCGCTCCATCCAGTCGGCGCTCGAGCACCACAGTACCTGCTCCCCGCCATCCTCGAAGTAGTAGACGCGCGAGTGCTCGAGGAATCGCCCGAGAATCGACCGGACGCGGATGCGTTCGGACACGCGCGGTATGCCGGGCCTGAGCGCGCAGATGCCACGCACGATCAGGTCGATCTCGACGCCGGCATTCGAGGCCTGATACAGCGCCTCGATGATCTGCGGCTCGATCAGCGAATTCATCTTGGCGATGATCCGCGCCGGGCGGCCGGCGCGTGCGTGTTCGGCCTCGCGCGCAATCGTCCGCATCAGCGTCTCGTGCAGCGTGAATGGCGACTGCAGCAGCTTGCGCAGCTTCGGCGTGCGCGTGAGGCTCGTCATCTGCAGGAACAGTTCGTGCAGGTCCTGACCGATCGCCTCGTCGGCGGTGAACAGCCCGTAGTCGGTGTAGGCGCGCGCCGTGCGCGCGTGGTAGTTGCCGGTTCCGATGTGGCAGTAGCGGCGCAGCTGTTCCTCCTCGCGCCGCACGACCATGATCAGCTTGGCGTGCGTCTTGTAGCCGACCACGCCGTACATCACGTGGGCGCCGGCTGCCTGCAGCTTGGTCGCAAGCTCTATATTGGCGGCTTCGTCGAATCGCGCCATCAGCTCGATGATGACCGTCACGTCCTTGCCGATGCGTGCCGCCTCGACGAGCGCATCGACCACGGCCGAGTCGGAGCCGGAGCGGTACAGCGTCTGCTTGATCGCCAGCACCTGCGGATCGCGTGAGGCCTGGCGCACGAAATCCACGATCGGAATGAACGACTGGAACGGGTGGTGCAGCAGCACGTCGCGCTCGCGAATCGCGGCAAACAGGTCGCTGCCGCCGACGAAGCGGGCCGGGACGCCGGCGGTGAACGGCGGGTACTTCAGGTCAGGGCGTTCGACGAGATCATAGACGGCGGCAAGGCGATTCAGATTGACCGGTCCCGGCACCGGGTAGAGGTCCTGCGGCCCAAGCTGGAACTGCTGCAGCAGGAACGCGGTCAGATCGGGCGGGCAGTCATGCGCGGTCTCGAGCCGGACCTCCTGGCCATAGCGCCGCTCGGCGAGCTCGCCCTCGACAGCGCGCCGCAGGTCGTCGACTTCTTCCTCGTCGACGAACAGGTCGGAGTTCCGCGTGACGCGAAACTGCCAGCAGCCGTCGACCGTCATGCCTTCGAACAGCTTGCGCACGAACCGGTGGACCACGGTCGACAGGTACACAAGATGCAGCTGGTCGCCATCGCCGTCGACCGACGGCATTTTGATCACGCGCGGCAGCGAACGCGGCACCTGGACGATCGCGAGGCGCGTGTCGCGCCCGAAGGCATCGGTGCCCTCGAGCTTGACGATGAAGTTGAGGCTCTTGTTCTGGATCTTCGGGAACGGCCGCGCCGGATCAAGACCCAGCGGTGACAGCACCGGTTCGACCTCGCGCTCGAAGTAGCGCTCAAGGACTGTCGACTCGGCGCGCGACACGCGCTGCGGCTGCACCAGGCAGATGCCAGCCTCGGTCAGCGCGGGCGTCAGCTCCTCGTTCAGGATCCGGTACTGGTTGGCGACCAGGGCGCGCGCCCGCGTGTGGATCGTCTCGAGCTGCTCGGGGATCGACTGGCCGTCCGGGCCGACCGCGAGCGCGCCGCGCTCGAGGCGCTCCTTAAGGCCTGCGACGCGGATCTCGAAGAACTCGTCGAGATTGTCCGAGTCAATCGCCAGGAACCGCAGGCGCTCGAGCAGCGGCACGGCCGGGTCCTGGGCCAGGTCGAGGACCCGCTGGTTGAACTCGAGGAACGACAGCTCCCGGTTGATGTAATAGTCCGGGGCCTTGAGATTCACATCGTCCATACGCCGCATCCGTGCTGGAAAAACACGATAGCACGGCCCCCCGGGGTGGCTGTGTTACAGGGCTCGCAGTTCAGCGGGCGGAGGTCGGTTCGGCGGCGTGGCTGGCCGCGTCGAGGCCCGCGAGCAGTGTGCGGGCCTTGGTGTCGAAATCACCGCGCAGCGCTGGGGTAATCGGCTCGGCGGGCAGCGTTTTGATCGAGGCGGGGTTGCGGTGCACGCCGCCGACCCGGTACTCGTAGTGCAGGTGCGGGCCGGTCGCAAGACCTGTCATGCCGACATAGCCGACGAGCTCGCCCTGCTTGAGGCGCTTGCCCACAAACAGGCCCGGCGCGAAGCGCGACATGTGGCCATAGACCGTCTCGATTCCGCCGGAGTGCGCGAGCATCACGACGTTGCCGTAGCCGCCCTGCACGCCGCGAAACGTCACCCGCCCATCGCCGGCCGCGCGGATCGGCGTGCCCACCGGCGCCGCATAGTCTATGCCGCGGTGCGCCCGCATCCGGTTCAGCACCGGATGCCACCTGAGGCCGAAGCCCGAACTGATGCGCGAGAACTGCACCGGCGCGAGCAGGAACGCCTTGCGCAGGCTCCTGCCGTCCGGCGTGTAGTACTCGCGCCGGCCGTCCGGCAGCTGATACCGGACGGCGCGGTACGTGCGCCCGTTATTGACGAACTCGGCCGCGACAATCTCGCCGTCGCGCAGGAACGCCCCATCCCGCCACACCTTCTCGAGCACGATCGTGAAGCTGTCGCCGGGCTGCAGCTCCTGGGCGAAATCGATGTCGTAGCGAAACACCTCGGCGAGCTGCAGCGCCACCTGGTCGCTCGCGCCGAGGTCGTTGACCGTCTTGAAGAGCGACGAGGTAATTAATCCGCGCAGCGGCTCCGTACGGACCTCGAGCGTGTTCTCGATGATGTTGGCGGCGAACTCACCATCCACCTCGCGCCTGACGCTCAGCGTCGCGGTGTCGCTCACCCGGCGCTCGAGCGCCGTCAGCTCGCCATTGAGGCTCACGAGCTGCACGACATCACCCGGCTTCAGGAAATCGAGACTCTGGCGGATGCCCGGAAGGCTGCGGACCGTGGCTAGGTCCTCAATCGACAGCTGCAGGCGCTTGAAGATCGAATCGAGCGTGTCGTTGCGGCGGACGACGACATTGACAACCGATTCGAGCGGCTTCAAGGCCGCGGTCGCCGCGGCGGCCAGCTGCGCCGACGGCCCGGCCCGGCCAGTGCTCGCGGCGCCAGGCGGCACCGGAGACGCCTGCGAGGTCGACGGGTTCTCCGGGCCCGACCGGGCGGGAATCGACACCCACGCCACCCCGGCCAGCGCGGCACCGACCAACATGCCGAGGGCGACCGTCGCCCACGGGTGGCGCGACGCCTGGCGGGCGGATATGGATCCGGCATCGAGTCGGGCAGCCGATTGCGGCACTGCAGCAGTATCCTGAATCAAACTCGCGGAGAGGCTACGGAGGCCGTTCAGACGGGTCAACCCCCGCGGTGAGCGAGAGTTTGCGGGCAGGTGCTGCTGAAGTCTTCATACTGGCGCACAGGCGCCGCGGGATGAGCGCGGCCTCTCGCCAAGTTGCCGATTTGCGCTCCTGCCGCACCGCACCTAAATTGGCGGACCCGCGCGGCTGGTTGCGGAGTGCCTTCGTCGGGGGTCCCGGATGCTGAGTGCGGCCGAACAGCTGATCGAGCTCAAGCGCGGAGCGCAGGAGATCCTTCTCGAGGCGGACCTCAAGCGCAAGCTCGCGCGCGGCAAGCCGTTGACGGTCAAGGCGGGATTTGATCCGACCGCGCCCGATCTGCACCTCGGCCACACCGTACTCGTCAACAAGATGCGGCAGTTCCAGGTGCTCGGCCACGAGGTCGTGTTCCTGATCGGCGATTTCACCGGGATGATCGGCGACCCGAGCGGCAAGAATGCTACCCGGCCGCGGCTGACGCGCGACGAGATCGAGGCCAATGCCCGTACCTACGAGCACCAGATCTACAAGATCCTGGACCCCACCCGCACCAGGATCGACTTCAATTCGCGCTGGACGGTCGCGCTCGGTGCCGCCGGGATCGTCGAACTCGCGGCGCAGTACACGGTGGCCAGGATGCTCGAGCGCGACGACTTCGCGCGACGCTACAAGAGCGGCCAGCCGATCGCGGTGCACGAGCTTCTGTACCCGCTGGTGCAGGGCTACGACTCGGTGGCGCTCAAGGCCGACGTCGAGCTCGGCGGCACCGACCAGAAATTCAACCTGCTCGTCGGCCGTACCCTTCAGGAGAACTATGGCCAGGAGCCGCAGGTCGTGCTGACGATGCCGCTGCTCGAGGGCCTCGACGGCGTGCAGAAGATGTCGAAGTCACTCGGCAACTACGTCGGGATCGCCGAGCCCCCGAACGACATGTTCGGGAAGCTCATGTCGATCAGCGATACCCTGATGTGGCGGTATCTCGAGCTCCTCTCGTTCCGCTCGCTCGCCGAGCTCGACTCGCTCAAGGCGGCGGTCGGGGCGGGCCGCAATCCGCGCGACGTGAAGTTCGAACTCGGGGTCGAAATCGTCGACCGCTTCCATGGACCGGGCGCGGGCGCACAGGCGCGCGAGGAATTCATCGCGCGCTTCCGCGATGGCGCCGTCCCGGCGGACGTGCCCGAGCTCGAAATCCCGATCGAGGCCGGCGGGGCGAAGCTCGCGACGGTCCTGAAGGAGGCCCAGCTGGTCCCGAGCACCTCGGCGGGCTACCGGCTGATCGAGCAAAGCGCCGTGCGGCTCGACGGGGAGCGGGTCGCGGACCGCGATCTCATCGTCAAGCCCGGCGGCCCACACCTGCTGCAGGTCGGAAAGCGCGGCTTCGCGCGCGTGACCTTGCGCGCAAAAGGCTGATTTTCAAGCTGCGCGGGGCGCGGGGCGATTACGGCTTTGACACCTCGGAGCGCGGCGATATACTGCGCGCCCCGTGGCGAGGTCGGCTCGCCGGGATCGGCGAACGACAGGCTCCGCGCCCCTCCGGCGACGAGCCTGCCACCTTGAAAATTGCCCCGTTCGGTGTTGACGGACCTGAAAAGCCGTCTATACTGACTGACTCTCTGGCGTTTGCTGCTTAGCAGCGCGCCGACCCCGAAGCCTCCGCGCTGCGGGCGTTGTTTAAAAATCAGCAGGTAATTTGTGTGGGGACTCGCGTCAAGCGTCATCAGACGCATATTGCGAGTACCAAGTATCCAAGCAAATTTAATTCTCGCCTTTAACAAGCGAGAGTCAGTTGTTCAGGAGCTTGGGATGAGCTTCTTTAGTTATTAACTGAAGAGTTTGATCCTGGCTCAGATTGAACGCTGGCGGCGTGCCTAACACATGCAAGTCGAGCGGCAGCGCGGGAGCAATCCTGGCGGCGAGCGGCGGACGGGTGAGCAATGCTTGGGAATCTGCCCATCAGTGGGGGACAACCCGGGGAAACTCGGGCTAACACCGCATACGTTCTTCGGAAGAAAGCAGGGGATCGCAAGACCTTGCGCTGATGGATGAGCCCAAGCCGGATTAGCTAGTTGGTGAGGTAACGGCTCACCAAGGCGACGATCCGTAGCTGGTCTGAGAGGACGACCAGCCACACCGGAACTGAGACACGGTCCGGACTCCTACGGGAGGCAGCAGTGGGGAATATTGGACAATGGGGGCAACCCTGATCCAGCGACGCCGCGTGGGTGAAGAAGGCCTGCGGGTTGTAAAGCCCTTTCGTTGGGGAAGAAAAGTTTCGACCTAATACGTCGGGACCTTGACGTTACCCAAAGAAGAAGCACCGGCTAACTCTGTGCCAGCAGCCGCGGTAATACAGAGGGTGCGAGCGTTAATCGGAATTACTGGGCGTAAAGCGCACGTAGATGGCTTCGTAAGTCGGATGTGAAATCCCTGGGCTCAACCTGGGAACTGCATTCGAAACTGCATTGCTAGAGTGTGGAAGAGGGAAGCGGA
>DATNIE010000022.1:0-21419 GCA_035604595.1 Steroidobacteraceae bacterium
GCCATCTTCGGGTTCCAGAAGCGGGTTTGGTGGCCAAAATGCACACCCGCTTCCAGCATCTGTCGCATGGACACGCTGGGCATCGCTTGAACTCCCGGGTTGGTTCCTCCGCGCATCCCATGCGGAAACCGCTCGGGGGCCCTGCGAGGCTCGCAGGACAGGCCGACCGGCACCCGTCCGCACGTGACGATGCGCGTGTGGATTTCGTTGCCAAAAAACGCCGCGCTTTATACCATGCTAGCCCCGTGCAAACAACGGTTTAGCACGCTTCCCCCTCCCGGCTCGCATGCTGCGCCCCTACGATCCTCAGACCGTGACCATCAAGACCCCCGCCGAGCAGGCCGCCATGCGCGTCGCCGGGCGCCTCGCTGCCGACCTCTTGGACATGATCGGTGAGTACGTGATCGCCGGCGTCACGACCGAGGAGCTCGACCGGCGCTGCCACGCCTACACCGTGGACGTGCAGCACGCGACCCCGGCCCCCCTCGGCTACAAGGGCTTCCCGAAGTCGATCTGCACCTCGGTGAACCACGTCGTCTGCCACGGGATCCCGGGCGACAAGCGCCTGAAGACCGGCGACATCCTCAACATCGACGTGACCGACATCAAGGACGGCTGGCACGGCGATTCGAGCCGCATGTTCCTCGTCGGGACTCCCTCGGTCCAGGCACGGCGCCTGGTCGAGACCTGCCACACGGCGATGTGGATCGGCATCGACCTCGTGCGCCCCGGCACGCGCCTCGGCGACATCGGGCATGCGATCCAGACCTTTGTTGAGGGCCAGGGGTTCTCGGTGGTCCGCGAATACTGCGGTCACGGGATCGGCCGGGTGTTCCACGAGGACCCGCAGGTGCTGCACTACGGGGAGGCGGGAACCGGGCTCACGCTCGCCGAGGGCATGACGTTCACGGTGGAGCCCATGATCAACGCGGGCGCCCGCCACGTGCGCCTGCTGCCCGACGGCTGGACGGTCGTCACCAAGGACCACAGCCTGTCGGCCCAGTGGGAGCACACGGTGCTGGTGACCGCGACCGGCCACGAGGTGCTGACACTCGGCCGCGCCGACCGCGAGCGGCTGTCCGTGCCAGGCGCCGCCGCGTAGGGTGCCGGTGGACATTCAGCCGGTCCCGTACGACACCGACGACGCCCCCGCCGCGCCCGCACCGCCCACGTGGACCCTGCTCGCCCGCCTCGCCGAGCGCTTGGAGGCGATCACGCTCAAGGTCCCGGCCGAGGCGATCGCAGGTTTCAGGCGCGTGCTCGAGGAGGCCGACACCGCGCTCAAGGCGCGGTTCATGGAGGACGAGCCGGTCGAACTCCTGGTTCGCGACCGCGCCAGGGTCGTCGACCTCGTCCTGACGCGCGCCTGGGCGCTGCACGCGGCCGGCCACGCGGGCGATCTGGCGCTGATCGCGGTCGGCGGCTACGGGCGCGGGGAGCTGCATCCGTGCTCGGACATCGACGTGATGGTGCTCTTGCCGAAATCCGAGTCCACACCCTGGCAGGCGGGTCTCGAGCGTTTCCTGACATTTCTGTGGGACATCGGCCTCGAGGTCGGCCACAGCGTCCGCACGATTGATGATTGCCAGCAGGAGAGCCTCGCCGACATCAGCGTCGCGACGACGCTGCTCGAGGCGCGCCTGCTCAGCGGGCCCGAGGCGCTGTATGGCGCGATGCGCAAGGCGCTCGCGCCCGACGTCATCTGGAGCGCCGCCGAGTTCTACGAGGCCAAGGTCCGCGAGCAGCAGGCGCGGCACCTGCGGTTCCACGACACGGCCTACAACCTCGAGCCCAACGTCAAGGCGAGTCCGGGCGGGCTCAGGGACATCCAGACGATCGCCTGGGTCGCGAAGCGGCACTTCGGGGCTGAGACGCTCGATGAACTCGTCGACCACGGGTTTCTGACGCGCAATGAGCTCAGAAAGCTCAAGGCCGCGCAGGCGCTCTTGTGGAAGATCCGCTTCGCGCTGCACGTGCTGACCGGCCGGCGCGAGGACCGCCTGCTGTTCGACCACCAGATCCGCCTCGCGCGGCAGTTCGGCTACGAGGATGCGACCTACACGCTCGCCGTCGAGCAGTTCATGCAGCGCTACTACCGCACGGTGATGGACATCTCGCTGCTGAACGAGATGCTGCTGCAGCTCTTTAGCGAGGCGATTTTGAATCCCGCGCCGGTGCAGCCCGAGCCGCTGAACCCGCGCTTCCAGGTGCGCAACGAGTACCTCGAGATCGTCAATGACGAGGTGTTCCTGCGTTCGCCGTCCGCGATCCTCGAGATGTTCCAGGTCCTGCAGCAGAACCCCGGCCTCAAGGGCGTGCGCGCCGCGACGATCCGGAGCCTGCAGCGCCACCTGTGGCTGATCGACGAGGAGTTCCGCCAGAACCCGCGCCATCACCGGCTGTTCCTCGAGATCCTGCGCGAGCCGGAGGGAGTGTCCCGGGGCTTTCGGCGCATGAACCTGTACGGAGTGCTCGGCCGCTACATCCCGGCCTTCGGCCGGATCGTCGGCCGGATGCAGTACGACCTGTTCCACGCCTACACGGTCGATGCGCACACGCTGTTCGTGGTCCGCAACCTCAGGCGCTTCGCGCTGCCGCGCTTCGAGCACGAGTTTCCGAAGATGTCGGCGCTGTTTAAGACCCTGCCGCGCCCCGAGCTCGCCTACCTCGCCGCGATCTTCCACGACATCGCCAAGGGCCGCGGGGGTGATCATTCCGAGCTCGGCGCTGTCGATGCCGAGGCGTTCTGCCTCGAGCAGGGACTGTCGCGGTACGATGCGCGCCTGGTGGCCTGGCTCGTGCGCCACCATCTGCTGCTGTCGATCACCGCGCAGAAGAAGGACATCACCGACCCGGAGGTCGTCAACGAGTTTGCGCGCAGGGTCGGCGATCACACCCACCTCGACTACCTGTACGTGCTCACCGTGGCCGACGTGCGCGGTACTAACCCCAAGCTCTGGAACACCTGGAAGTCCTCGCTGTTCGAGGAGTTCTACGAGCGCACCGGCCGCGCGCTCCGGCGCGGCGTCGAGAGCCCCATCGACCAGGACGAGCTGATCGCCGAGACGCAGGCCGAGGCCCGCGAGATCCTGCGCCGCGACTCGGTCGCGGAATCCGACGTCGAGCGCGTGTGGAAGACGCTGACCGGCGCCTACTTCCTGCGCCACACGGCCGAGGAGATCGCCTGGCACACCGGGCTGCTCGCCGAGCGCGATCCGTTCGAGGAGGAGCCGCTGGTGGCGGTGCGCCAGGAGACCGGCCGCGGCGGGACGGCGATCTTCAGCTACACCTTGAGGCGCCACCACAGCTTCGCGCGCGCGACCGCCGTGCTCGACCAGATGGGGCTGACGATTCTCGATGCGCGGATCACGCCGACCGCGAACGGCTTCTCGGTCGAGACCTACCTCGTGCTCGAGGACACGGGCGGAGCGATCATCGACCGCGCGCGGATCCACGAGATCGAGCAGGGGTTGTGGCGCAGCCTGCGCGAGGACGCGACGTCCTCGTTCACCGTCACCCGCCGCGCACCGCGTCAGGTGCGGATGTTCATGACCCCGACCCAGATCGCCTTCGCCGACGATGAGCGCAACCACCGCACGGTCCTCGAGCTCGTCGCCTCGGACCGTCCGGGACTGCTGTCGGAGGTCGGCAAGGTGTTCATCCGCGAGCGCATCGCGCTGCACGGCGCGCGGATCGTGACGGTGGGTGAGCGCGCCGAGGATGTGTTCTACATCGCCGACGCCGACGACCGGCCGCTCGATGCGGCGGCCCGCGCCCGGGTCGAGGCGGCGCTCATCGGCGCGCTCGACCGCCGCGCGTGAGGGCGCCGCGCCGCATGCATGCCGCTCCAGCTCGCCTCCAGCCGTACCCGCCCGGGCGCCGCGCGTCCCCGCCCGCAGGCGCATCGCCGCCTCTCCCCGGGTGCCGCGAGGCTGCACGGCGCATCCGTCACGTCCTCGTGAGCCTCCAATGACCGACGCGCTCCGAGCGCTGATCGAGACCCACTGGGAGCGGCGCAACGAACTCGCGCCCGCGAGCACGCCGCCCGAGCTCGCAGAGGCGCTCGAGGAGGCCATCGAGCTCTTAGACTCCGGCCGCGCGCGCGTTGCCGAGCCGACGCCCGCCGGCTGGACCGTCAACCAGTGGCTCAAGAAAGCGGTGCTGCTCTATTTCCGGACCCACGACAACGCGGTGCTCGAGGCCGGCTACACGCGGTTCTTCGACCGGGTGCCGCTCAAGTACGCGGGGTTGAGCGAGGCGGCGCTTCGCGCCGGCGGCACCCGGGTCGTGCCGCCGGCGGTCGCGCGGCGTGGCGCCTACATCGCGCCCGGCGTGGTCCTGATGCCGAGTTACGTCAACATCGGCGCCTACGTCGACTCCGGGACCATGGTCGACACCTGGGCGACAGTCGGCTCGTGCGCCCAGATCGGGCGCAACGTCCACCTCTCGGGCGGCGTCGGGATCGGCGGGGTGCTCGAGCCGGTGCAGGCGAGCCCGACGATCATCGAGGACGACTGTTTCATCGGCGCACGCTCGGAGATCGTCGAGGGCGTCATCGTCGAGCAGGGTGCCGTGATCTCGATGGGCGTCTATCTCGGCGCCAGCACCAAGATCTACGATCGGCAGACCGGGAAGGTGCACTTCGGGCGCGTGCCGAGCGGCGCGGTCGTCGTGCCCGGCAACCTGCCGTCGGCAGACGGCAAGTACTCGCTCTACTGCGCAGTCATCGTCAAGCGGGTGGACGCGCAGACGCGCGCCAAGACCTCGCTCAACGACCTGCTGCGCGAGTGAGCCGCGCCGCCGGCGGCGGTTAGCAGCCCCGGCCGTTCAACCGGGCGTCGGGGCGTCGGATGCGCTGTGGGCCGGGACTGGCGCCGGCGGCTCTACAATGATCTCTTCGCGGCGCGCGAGGCGCGGCACGGCGGCGGCGATGTTGCGCGCGTGATCGCCGACGCGCTCGAGGGCCTTCAGCAGGAACACGGTCTGGATCGTGCTGTGCAGGTAGCGCGGATCCTCCATCACGTAGGTCACCAGCTCGCGCAGCGCCAGCTGGAACTCGGCGTCGAGATCGGCATCGCGCCGCGCGACCGCGGCCGCGCCCTCGACATCCACCCGGTCGAAGCAGTCGAGGGCGTCGCGGACCATCGAGAGGGCGACCCGCGACATCTTGCGGACGTCGTTGTACAACTGGCGGAATGGCGTGCTCTCCCCGCCCGCATGCAGCTCGATCGCGAGCCGCGCAATTTTTCGGGCAGCGTTGCCGACCCGCTCGAGATCGGTCGCGACGCGTCCGACGGTCATGATCGCGCGCAGGTCGGAGGCGACCGGCTGGCGGCGCGCGATGAGTCCCACGATCTCCTCGTCGATCGCCCGGCCGTAGGCCGTGACCTCGGCATTGCGGGCGACGATTTCGCGCGCGCCGTCATCGTCGCCGCGAACCAGAGCCTGCACCGCGCGCTGCACCTGGTCGATCGCGAGCCCGCCCATGCCGAGCACCCGCATCCTGAGGTTCAGGATGTCGCCGTCGTAGGTCCGAACGATATGTCCTTCCACGTGCGTTCCCGTCCTCAGCCGAAGCGGCCGGTAATGTAGTCCTCGGTCAGCTTGTGGCGCGGATTCGTGAAGATCTGGTCGGTCGCGCCGACCTCGATCAGGTCGCCGAGGTGAAAATACGCGGTGCGCTGCGACACGCGCGCGGCCTGCTGCATGTTGTGGGTGACGATGACGATCGCGTAACCCTGGCGTAGCTCGTCGATCAGGTCCTCGATCCGCGCGGTCGCGATCGGATCGAGCGCCGAGCACGGCTCATCCATCAGGATCACTTCCGGGTCGACCGCGATCGCCCGCGCGATGCACAACCGCTGCTGCTGGCCGCCCGACAGGCTGGTGCCGGGATTGTCGAGGCGGTCCTTGACCTCATCCCACAGCCCCGCCTTGTGGAGCGAGGTCTGCACGATCTCGTCGAGATCGGCGCGATTGGCCGCGAGCCCGTGGATCCGCGGCCCGTAGGCGATGTTCTCGTAGATCGACTTCGGAAACGGGTTCGGTTTCTGGAATACCATGCCGACCCGCGCCCGCAGCTGCACCGCGTCCTGGCGCTTGTCGTAGATGTCCTCGCCATCGAGCGTGATGCTGCCGGTGACCCGCGCGATATCGATCGTGTCGTTCATCCGGTTGAGGCATCTGAGGAACGTCGACTTGCCGCAGCCGGACGGACCGATGAAGGCGATCACCGCGTTACGCCCGATGTCGATGCTGACGTCCCGGATCGCGTGCTTGTCGCCGTAGTACACATTCACCGCGCGGGCCGTCATCACGGGGTTGGCGACCGTGACCTGGCCGATGGTGTGGGTCTCGATCTTCTCGCCCGGCTGTGACTGGTCCGCCGCGGCCGACACGCTCGCCCGCGGCACGCTGGTCCTCAGGTTCTCGCCGGTTACTGCCATCTCTGTCGCCATCGGTCGTTACCTCGACGCTACCAGCGCCGCTCGAAGCGGCTGCGCAGGACCACCGCGGCCGCGTTCATGATCAGCAGGAAGGCCAGCAATACGATGATCGCGCCCGAGGTACGCTCGATGAACGCGCGTTCCGGGCTGCTGGCCCACAGATAGACCTGCACCGGCAGCACGGTCGCCGGATCGGAGAAGGTTTTCGGCACGTCGGCGATGAACGCCACCATGCCGATCATCAGCAGCGGCGCGCTCTCGCCGAGCGCCCGCGCCATGCCGATGATGGCGCCGGTGAGCATCCCCGGGACCGCGAGCGGCAGCACGTGGTGGAGCACCGTCTGCACGGGCGAGGCTCCCATGCCGAAGGCCGCCTCGCGGATCGACGGCGGTACCGCCTTCAGCGCCGCACGGCTCGCGATGATGATCGTCGGCAGTGTCATCAGCGTCAGCACGAGGCCGCCGACCAGCGGCGCCGAGCGCGGCAGGCCGAAGAACTCGATGAACATCGCAAGTCCCAGCAGCCCGAACACGATCGACGGCACGGCCGCGAGGTTGTTGATGTTGACCTCGATGACGTCGGTCAGGCGGTTGCGCGGTGCGAACTCCTCGAGGTACACGGCCGCCGCGACACCGATCGGAAACGACAGCAGCAGCGTCACGAGCAGCGTGAACAGCGACCCCATGACCGCGCCGCGCACGCCCGCCTGCTCGGGCTCGCGCGAGTCACCGTGGGTGAAGAAGCCGATGTTGAAGCGCTTCTCGATCCGATGCTCCGCGCCGAGCGCGTCGATCCAGCCCACCTCGCGGTCATTGAGCGCGCGGTCGGCCTCGGGGAGCTTGCGGTCCACCTTGCCCTTGACCAGCATGTCGACTTTGTCGCGGGCCAGCAGCCACAGGCTCTCCTGCGTGCCGATCCGCGCCGGATCCGCCAGCACCCGTTCGCGCACGGTCGTCTCCGCGGCCCCGCTCAGGATGCCGTACAGCTGCCGGAGCTCGGCGCGGTCGGTGACCTCGGGAAACCTCGCGCGCAGCGCCGCGTGCAGCACGCCCTCGTAGTTGCCGGCGGCGAGATCGGCCGGGGCGCGCGCGCCGGTCGGGTCGATCTCGCCGGCAAGGTAGGTCACATCGAGCCGGATATAGGTCTGCTCGAAGGCGGTGTAGCCGTTGGCGATGATCGTCGTGAACAGCACCACGACGAACAGGATCCCGACGCCGACCGCAGCGATGCCGTAGGCCTGGAACCGGCGCTCTGCGCGATAGCGCCGCTTGAGCCCGGCCGCGACCTTCTGCCGCACCCCGCGCGCCGGCGTTGCGTCGGACTTACTCATAGTGTTCGCGGTACTTGCGCACAATGGTGAGCGCAAGGATGTTGAGGAGCAGCGTCGCGACGAAGAGCACCAAGCCGAGCGCAAAGGCCGACAGCGTCTTCGGGCTGTTGAACTCGTTGTCACCGATCAGGAGCGCCACGATCTGCACCGTGACGGTCGTCACGGCCTCGAGCGGGTTCGCGGTCAGCTTGGCGGCGAGGCCGGCGGCCATCACGACGATCATCGTCTCGCCGATCGCCCGGGACACTGCGAGCAGCACGCCGCCGACGATCCCCGGCAATGCGGCCGGCAGCACGACCCTGCGGATGGTCTCCGAGCGCGTCGCGCCGAGCGCATACGCGCCGTCCCGCAGCGACTGCGGCACGGCCGTGATCATGTCGTCGGCGAGCGATGAGACGAACGGGATGATCATGATGCCCATCACGAGGCCCGCCGACAGCGCGCTCTCCGAGGCGACGTCGAGGCCAAGCGACTGGCCAGTCGAGCGCAGCAGCGGGCCCACCGTCAGCACCGCGAAGAAGCCGTAGACGACCGTCGGGATGCCCGCCAGCACCTCGAGGAAAGGCTTGGTGACCGCGCGAATGCGCCGGTCTGCGTACTCCGCGAGGTAGATCGCCGCGAGCAACCCGACCGGCACGGCGACCAGCATCGCGATCAGCGAGATCAGCAGCGTTCCGGCGAACAGTGGCACGGCACCGAAGGCGCCCGAGGAGCCGACCTGGTCGGACCGGATGGCCATCTGCGGGCTCCAGTGGGTGCCGAACAGGAACTCGGTCAGCGGAACGACGCGGAAGAACTGCAGCGCCTCGTAAAGCACTGAGAGGACGATCCCGATCGTCGTCAGGATCGCGATCAGCGAGCAGATCACGAGCGCGATCTCGACGACCTTCTCGACCCGGTTGCGGGCCCGCAGCGTCGGGGAGATGCGCCACCAGGCGAAAGCCCCGCCGGCGAGGCCGAGGCACAGCGCGAGGGCGCCGCCCGCGACGCGGCTCAAGCCATCGAGGCGCAGCCACTCCCGCGCCGCCGCCTGCACGGCCGGGCGCGCCTCGCCGATCGGTACGTTGCCTTGAACGACGTTGCGCACGTCGTTCATCAGCAGGCCGCGCTGGTCGTCGGGCAGGCGCTGCAGCTCCCCCGGCATGTGCGACAGCACCGTCTCGAGGATGAGGCGCTGATCGATCAAATGCCACGCACACAGGAGCAGCAGCGCCGGCAGCGCGCACCAGAGCGCGGTCAGGAATCCGTAGTAGCTGGGAAGGGAGTGCAGGTCGCGGATCGACCGCGGGCCGCCGACGAGCGCGAGCGAGCGGCGGCGTCCAACACGATAGGCGACAGCACTCAGGACCAGGATCACGATCACGATGGTCGAGCTCTGCATGTGTGCCGGATCGATGCCTCAGAGCCGACCACAGGGCGCGGCGGCCCCCTGGATGTGCCGCCGCAGGTGTGTTGCCCGCCGGTTGTTGTCGCGGGCAGCCCGCGCGATTATCCGCGAGATTTGTGACACAAATCTTTCAAGCGCTACTCACATCGGATCGAGATAGTCATCGCAAGTGATTGCGCAAGCACTAGATTCAATTGCAAAGCCCCCGCCCGACCCGGTCCGGCCGGACTCCGCTTGCCCCCCGTCCGGCCGGATCGTATAAAGGCCGACCGCTGCCCGTGGCCCATACCCGATGCCCGACACGCTCGCGCTGACCCAGGAGATGATCCGCCGCCCGTCGGTCAGCCCCGACGACGCCGGCTGCCAGCAGCTGATGATCGAGCGGCTCGAGGCGATCGGTTTTGCGATCGAGCGACTCCCCTTCGGGAACGTCGAGAACTTCTGGGCGACGCGTGGCCCGCCCAAGGCCCCCACGTTCTGCTTCGCCGGCCACACCGACGTCGTGCCGACGGGCCCCCTCGAGGAGTGGCACTCCGACCCGTTCGTGCCGACGATCCGCGATGGCGTGCTCTACGGGCGCGGTGCCGCGGACATGAAGAGCGGGCTCGCCGCAATGATCACCGCGACCGAGCTGTTCGTCGGCTCTCACCCCGGCCATCGCGGCCGGATCGCGTATCTGATCACGAGCGATGAGGAAGGCCCGTCGGTCGACGGGACGAAGCGGGTCGTCGAGCAGCTGAAGGCGCGTCGCGAGCGCATCGACTGGTGCCTCGTGGGCGAGCCGTCCAGCGAGCGCGAGTTGGGCGATACCGTGAAGATCGGCCGGCGCGGGTCGCTGAGCGGGCGCCTCACCGTGCACGGGATCCAGGGGCACGTCGCCTACCCGCAGCTCGCCGAGAACCCGGTGCACGCATTCGCCCCGGCGCTCGCCGAGCTGTGCACGCGGACCTGGGATGCCGGGAACGCGCACTTCGAGCCAACGACCTTCCAGATCTCAAACTTAAGCGCCGGGACGGGCGCGCCGAACGTGATCCCCGGGGAGCTCAAGGCCCGCTTCAATCTGCGCTGGTCGCCGGTCCAGACCCTCGCCGGCCTTGAGCAGACGGTCACCGCGGTCCTCGACCGGCATGGCCTCAAATACTCGCTCGAATGGTTCGTGTCGGGGCTGCCGTTCTATACCCCGCCCGGGCATTTATCCGATGCGGTTAGCCAGGCGGTCGCCGACGTGACCGGCCGCACGCCGAAACTCTCGACCGGTGGCGGGACCTCGGATGGGCGGTTCATCGCCCCACTCGGCGCCGAGGTCGTCGAACTCGGCGTCGTGAACCGCACGATCCACCAGGTGAACGAGCACGTGCGGGTGGAGGACATCTGCCTCTTGAGGGCCGCCTACGTGCGGGCACTCGAGCGGCTGCTCGGCTAAGCGGCTCGCGGCCGGTCCGGGTCGCCGGACCTCAGCCCGCCCGATCCGCTGCGCGCGCGAGGCCGACATTGGCCGCGACGCCGGCGATCCCGAGCACCGCGACCCCGATCAGCACCCAGGCGGGCATCGAGATGCCGAGGAGCTTCCACAGGATCGTCTGGCATTCGCCGCCGCCCTTCAGAATCCGGGCCACGACCTCCCACACGGGCATCATGCTGAGCATCGTCGGGATATCGGCGCCGCAGGACGGCAGGCTTCCGGCGGGCTGCATCTGCACCCAGATGTGCCGGCCGGAGACCCCGACTCCGGCGAGCGCCACGATCCCGATGGCGACGGCGTAGATCCGCGCGCCGAGCGTCCCGGGATTGTGGAGCGCGGCGATCAGGAACACGAGCCCGAGCGCGATCACGCACACGCGCTGCAGGATGCACATGTTGCACGGCTTCAGGCCCAGGCCGTACTCGGCGTAGAGCGCGAAACCCATCATCACCGCGCAGGCGATGAAGCCGGCGAGGTTCGCCAGCCGGCGGGTCGGCAGCATCGTCGGCGTCATCGGCTCAGGCGCGGCCCATGGCGCGCAGCTCCTTCTCGGCATCGTCAAGCGAGGTGTGGCGGATGTCCTTGCCGTGCACCATGTAGACGACGTACTCGCAGATGTTCTTGGCGTGATCGCCGATCCGCTCCAGCGCCCGGGCGACCCAGACGACGTCGAGCGCGCGCCGGATCGTGCGCGGGTCCTCCATCATAAAGGTGATGCACTGGCGCTGGATTGCCTCGAACTCCTCGTCCAGCACCCGGTCCTCGCGGCAGATCTTGAGCGCCGACTCGGCATCGAGCCGGGCGAAGGCGTCGAGCGCCTCGTGCACCATGTGGTGCGCCAGGCGCCCCAGGTGCTTGATCTCCCGGTAGCGGTCCGCCGGTCGCTCCATCGTGGCGAGTCGCGAGGCGATGTAGCCAATCTTCTCCGCTTCATCGCCGACCCGCTCGAGATCGGTGATCGTCTTGATGATCGCGACGATCAGGCGCAGGTCGGAGGCGGCCGGTGCGCGGGTCGCGAGAATGCGGCTGCACTCCTCGTCGATCGAGACCTCCATCTGGTTGACCTTGTGGTCGCTGCGCGCCACCTCCTCACCGAGCCGGCTGTCGGCCTCCGTGAGCGCGGCGACCGCCTGCGTCAGCTGCTGCTCGACGAAGCCGCCCATCTGCAGCACGCGGCTGCGGACGCCCTCGAGGTCCTCATTGAAGCGGCGCGAAATGTGCGGTCCAAGCCCGGTTACGTCCATGGCGGGGTCACCTGTCTGTAGACGGGCGGACTATATACGCAAGCATCGGGGTGCGGCACTCGCCAATCGCGACTATCCCGCCGGTGAAAACCCATCGCAGAATTGTCACATATCCGACATCAGCTGTTCGCGGACGGCGGGAGCGGCGGCGACCGGGCTGGGCGGCGGATCGTCCGTTTCCGAGCAGGGTCCTCGCGGTTCGGGACGCGTCCGTCGCAAACACCTCGCGGTTTCGCACACGACCCTTACCCTGTGGGGAAGTTCCAGCACGGACGTTCCGGGACCCCGAGCTCGGCGCCAAGCCGACAAAGCTTGAGCGCGAGATCCATGCTCGGCCTGCGTCAGGAGCCGTGCACACCGGCCCTGGCCGGCGAGATCGCGCGTCGGGGATGCGCAAGACGCTGCGGCTGGCGACCGTTCCGGCGTCGAGACCATTGCGGCCGGGTCCGGAATCCGGGAATTGGCCCGGCTGAGAAAGCGGTACGGTCGGGGTCGATGGCGGAAACGGAAGGGATTCGCCGAAATCCGCCTCGAGACGGGCGAAATTGCTCGGGCTGAGCTACATTGGTACGAAGCGACTGGTATCGGACAGCGCGAATTTAAGATCAAGCAGCTTCTCTGAGCGCGCTCTTATGGCTCGAACAGCAAAACACCTTTACATCTGTCTCGACAATTCTGGCTACGAGGTCTCCCTTGAGAAAAGGAAGATCTATGTCGGGCTGCCGGACACCCGCGCCGAACGACTCGGCCGCGTCCGTATCATTGATGAATCGGGCGAAGACTACCTCTACCCGGCCGACCGATTTATCGCAGCCGACTTGCCTTTAGGTGCGCGTCGCGCGGTGCTCCACGCCGCCTAACAATCGGCCGTGAGCGATGAATCGCCTCGCATATGGCCGAGCACCGCGGCCGCTCAACCTCGACGATAAACCCAAGCCGCACGAGGTCGGCGATTGCGATGACGGAGCAGTTATCTCCTGCCGGCACGGCCCCCGCATCGAGCGTCGTCTGGGCGACCTGGACGCCCGCGACGAAGGATGCGGTGGGCACGTCCCTTGGAACGTCGCGCCTGTGGTTTACCGTGGCGCAGGGAATCATTACCGAGCTCTATTACCCGCGCGCCGACATTCCGCAGCTGAAGGACCTGGGGTTCATCGTCGCCGACGGTGCCGGCTTCTGGGTCGAGCTCAAGCGTCACGGCGATTACACGGTGAGCTGGCTGGGCGAGGTTGTCCCGGCGATCACAGTCCGGCACCAGCACGCGCGCTTCACGCTGACCGTGCGGATCTGTGTCGACCCCTGGCGGGACGTGCTGCTGGTCGACTTCTCGCTGGCGGGCGATGCGACTTTGCAGCTCTACGTGCTCGCGGCGCCGCGCATCGGCGGAGATGCGACCGCGAATCAAGCGTCGGCGGCCAACTGGGCGGGTCGGGACATCCTGTGGGCCGAACAGGGGCCGTTCGGGCTCGCACTCGCGGCGGTGGATCGCCGCGGCACGCCGGCGCTGCTGCAGCGTTCGGTCGGCTGCGTCGGCGAGAGCGATGGCTGGCAGGACTTTGCGCGTCACGGGCGCATGGACTGGCACTATGCCGCCGCCGGGCCCGGCGAGGTCGCGATGATGGCCGAGCTGCCGCGGGCGGGCACGCTGGCGGTCGGTGTGGCGAGCAGCCGCGAATCCGCGGCGACGCTCGCGGTGCAATCGCTCGCCGGAGGGTTTGTCACCGCCTGGAAAGCGTACTGCACCGGCTGGCGTCAGTGGCTGCAGGCCCTGCAATGGCCGGCGGCGCTGACCGAGCAGCTGACGCCCCAGTCGCTCGCCCTACTCAGGCGCTCGGCGGTCGTCATCAAGTGCCACGAGGACCGCACTTTTCCGGGCGCATTGGTGGCGAGTCTCTCTGTTCCCTGGGGCGAGACCAGCAGCAGCCGGGGAGGCTATCACCTGGTGTGGGCGCGCGATCTCGTGGAGGCGGCCGGCGCCCTGCTGGCACTCGGCTGCATGACCGATGCGCAGCACATACTCGGGTACCTAATCGCGACCCAGCAGGCTGATGGGCACTGGTTCCAGAACCAGTGGCTGGGCGGGAAGCCGTTCTGGCAGGGCATCCAGCTGGACGAAACGGCGTTCCCGGTGCTGCTCGCGAGTGCTCTCGCCGAACATGACGCATTGGGCCAGGTGCACGTTGGCGACATGGTGCGACGCGCGCTGGCGTTCATCGCGCGCGTGGGCCCGGCCACCGATCAGGATCGGTGGGAGGAAAACACCGGCATCAACAGCTTCACGCTCGCCGTCGCAATTGCCGCGCTGGTGGAAGGCAGCCGCTTCCTCGAGGAGCGGGAGACCGAGTGCGCGCTGATGCTGGCCGATTCCTGGAACGCGCGGCTGGAAGACTGGACGTGGGCGGACGACACGGCGCTCGCCCGCAAGCTCGGCGTGCCCGGCTACTACATGCGCACCGCGCCTGCGGACGTCCTGACCCACGACGGAGCCAAACACCGGCCACTGCGGGTCAACAACCGCGGTCGGCTCGAGGCGGCCGCGGACGAACAGGTCGCGATTGATTGTCTGCAGCTCACCCGCTTCGGCCTGCGGGCCGCGACCGACCCCAAGATGGTGGCGAGCGTGCAGGCAATCGATGCCTTGCTCAAGACGGACACGCCCAGTGGCCCGGTGTGGCACCGGTATAACGGCGACGGCTATGGCGAGCATCCCGACGGGACACCGTTCGATGGCTGGGGACGGGGCCGCGGCTGGCCGCTGCTGACCGGCGAGCGCGGTCATCTGGCGCTCTCGGCCGGCGAGGATGTGCGGCCCTACCTTGAGGCCATGCGGCAGATGGCCGGCGCCGGTGGCCTGCTGCCGGAGCAGGTCTGGGACAGCGCCGCGATCCCCGAGCGCGGGCTGCATCCGGGTCGGCCGACCGGCGCGGCGATGCCTCTCGTGTGGACGCACGCCGAGTTCATCAAGCTCGCGATGAGTCTCGCCGCCGGCGCGCCGGTGGACCGCCCGGCGCACACCTGGGCGCGGTATAGAGGCAACCGGCCACGACTCAGCTACCGGCTCTGGCAGCCGCGCCAGCGCCTGCGGCACCTTCCCGCCGGCCACGAGCTGCGAGTACTGCTACCCGAACCCGGACGGGTGCACTGGGGCCTTGATGGCTGGCGGGATGCAGTCGACGTCGTGACCGAGGACTGGGGCCTCGGGCACCTCGCGAGACTCTCCACGCAAGGCGTCGCGGTTGGCGAGCAGATCCACTTCACGTTCTACTGGCTGGGGCGCGCGCAATGGGCGGACGAGGAGTTTGCCGTGAGCGTCGTCGGGGATGAGGCCCAGTGAGCTCGCTCGGATCGTCCTCCTTCAATCGCTGAGCGTGCGCGCGGCCAGCCGACCGTGCATGCCGCGCGCTCATTCTCGCTGCCGGCCGTCGGTTGCTCGAGGCGACGCCGGTTGCTCGTCGCCTTGAGGATGCGCGTCACGGTGGGGAGCTGCTCAGCACCCGTCGAAACGCCGCGATGATGGCCGGCTGAGGACGCCGGATGGCCGGCACGGCCTGGTAGTTCTCCCAACCGCCGCCGAGACTCTTGTAGAGCTGCACGAACTGCTCGGCCTCGGCCACTTGCGCGGTCACGTACTGCTCTTGCAGATCGTAGAACTGGCGCTCGGCGTCGACGACGTTGAGGTAATCCGTCAAGCCCCGCTCGTAGCGCTCCGTCGCGAGTTCCACCGCACGCTCGCCGGCGAGCATCCCCTCGCCCAGACGTAGCAATCGGTCCTGCTCGGCGTTGTAGGCGGTGAACGCCGTATCCACGTCCTGTACGGCGCCGAGGATCGTTCGACGATAGATGGCGAGACGTGCATGAGCCTCGAGGTCGGCGATGTCGGCCAGTCCGTCGAGCGTGCCGAAATCGAGCAGCGGCCATATCGCTCCGGGCCCGAACGACCAGATGTGCTTGTTGACGACCGGAGTGGTTCCCCATCCCTGTCCCTGAGATCCGATCGCGCCGACGAGCGCGATCTGCGGAAACAGGTCCGCCGTCGCGACCCCGATCCGCGCCGTGGCACCCGCAAGCTCGCGCTCCGCCTGCTGGATGTCCGGCCGGCGCTTCAAAAGATCCACCGGGACTCCGGGCTGGACGGCTTCCGGCAGCGCTGGAATCGGCTGGGCCTCTGCGAGCTCCTTTGCGAGAGTCTCGGGATACTCGCCCAGCAGCACCGCGAGGCCGTACTGCGCGGCACTCGCCTGCGCGTTGACGGGCGCGATCTGCGCTTCGAGCGTCGCAAGCTCCCGGGCTGCCAGCGTGACGTCGAGCTCGTTGGTGATCCCCCGCTCATAGCGAATGGTCACGAGACGCAGCGACTCGCGCAGGACCGCGCTCGCTTTTTGCAGGATGGCCGCCTGGGTCTGAAATCCCCGCAGCTCGACGTACGCGCGCACGACATCCGCCACGACCGAGGTGAGGACCCCGTTGCGCGCCGCGGCGGCTGCCTGCCGGTCGTAGCGGGCGGCCTCAATCTCTCGCCGGTATTTTCCGAACACGTCGAGTTCCCAGACGGCGTCGAAGCCCGCGATCGTGTTGATGTGCTGCAATCCGTTCGTGTTGTCAGCCGACACCAGCGCCTGCGCGACGCGCCCCCGGGTGAGGTCGGTCCCGGTCCCGCGGCCGGCTGCGGCGCTCGCATCCACCTCCGGCAGCGCGTAACCCAGCACGACCGCCTCATACGTTCGGGCCTGCTGCAATCGGGTCAATGCAATCTCGAGATCCGGGTTGGCCGTGATCGCGCGCTCGACGAGCGAATCGAGCTCGTGATCACCCAGCGTCCGCCACCAGCTTGCGAGCTGCTGATCGGCGAGCGCCGGTGCAGGTGCCGGTGTGGCGCCGGACGCATCGAGTGCGGCGAAGGCTGCGGGTGCATCGACCGCGGGGCGGTGATAATCAGGGCCCGCCGCGCAGCCGGCCACTCCGAGGAGTACACCCAGCACGACCGCTCGCGGAGCGTTCATCGGTGAGTCCATCAGCGCTGCGCACCGACCACCTGGGTCGGGCCGGCGGCATCGCCACTGACGCTGACCACATCACCGGCCGCAATCTGGCCGCTGATGTTGAGCACCAACCGGTCGCCGGCAGCGATGCCGGAGGCGAGCTCCACCATGCTGCCATTGTCGCGAGCGATCGTGACCGGCTGGAACTCGACCCTGCTGCCGGCCCCGACGCGCGCGACCTGCGGGCCGTTGGCACGAAACACCAGCGCCGCCGCAGGGACTTCGACGAGTCCGCGCGGCTCCAGCCGAAACGTCACCGTCACATACATGCCCGGAACCAGTGCGTGATCCTTGTTCGGGATGTCGACTTCCACCCGCATCGTCCGCGCCTGCGCGTTGATCGCCTCCGCCGACCGGGCGATTTGTCCGGTCAGCACGCCGCCGCGGGCGCCCCTGGCCTGCACCTCCGCCGGCACGCCCGGTTTCATGAGCTCCGCCGCGAGATTCTGCGGCACGTCGACGAACACCCGCAGCGGGTCGCTCTGACTCATCCGGTACAGGGGCGTCGTCGCGGACGTGCTGCCGGCCGTGACGAGATTGCCGATGTCAATCTTGCGTTCGGTGATTGTTCCGTCAAACGGCGCCCGCACCTGCTTGAACTGGGCGAGCGCGCTGTACTGATCGACGCGCGCCTTATCGAGGGCCACCTGAGCGGTCGCCGCGTAGAGGCGCGCTTCACTGGTCTCGAAGTCCGCTTTCTTGGCATCGCGTTCCTGCTCGGACACGACTCCCTTGGGTGAATCCCGCCAGCGTTCATTGGTGGTCCTGCCGAAGTCCGCCTCGGCCTTGCGCGCAACAGCCTGCGCATCCGAGGCTTTCAACTGCGCGACGGCGGCGCTGAGTTCTGCGTCGAGCTCCGGCGTCTCGATCGTCGCGAGCAGCTGCCCCTTCTTGACGTGATCGCCGATATCGACGAGCCAGTTCCCGACATAGCCGTTGACCCGCGCGTAGATCGTCGTGTCGAACCACGCCGCGGTCTGTCCGGGGAGCACGAGGCCCTGGCCGCCGGCCGCCGGCCGCGCGACCACGGTATCCACCGGGTGCGGCGCTAAGTAGGCGCGCTCCGAGCTTTGTGCCAGGAAGTGCTCGTGAACGAAGCGGATCACGCGCACCGCCACGAAACCGACCAGCAGCACGGCTGCCGCGACGATGACGGCCCGCTTGAGCCGCCGGCCCGTGTCCGGATCGAACGCCGTCGAAACCGCCTGATGCTCGGTTCTGGCAACGTCATCCGGGAACTCGGCTTTAGGCGCGCTGTCCTCGGGACCCGCCGGTGATGGCGGCGCGGGTGATTCAGGCGGCGGCATTGGCTTTACCCGTAGCGGCTGAGTCGGAGACAGGCGTCCTCAAGCGTCGCAACAGCCGATACATGGTCGGCACGAAGATCAGCGTCGCAAACGTCGCAAACAGCAAACCGCCGATGACCGCCCGGCCGAGCGGCGCGTTCTGCTCGCCGCCCTCGCCGATGCCCAAGGCCATCGGAACCATGCCCACAATCATCGCGCCCGCCGTCATCAGCACGGGCCGAAGCCGCGTGTAGCCGGCGCTGGCCGCCGCCTGCAGCCCGTCATCGCCCGCTTCCATGCGCTGATTTGCGAAACTGACGACCAGAATACTGTTCGCGGTCGTCAAGCCGATGCACATCAGCGTTCCCATCAGCGCCGGCACGCTGAGCGGCGTTTCCGTCAGAAACAGCATCCACAGCACCCCTGCGAGCGCGAACGGGACCGCCAGCAGCACGATCAGCGGATCCATCCAGCTCTGGAAGTTCATGACCAGAAACAGGTAGACGAGGATAACGGCAAGTGCGATCCCGGTGAAAAGCCCGGCATAGCTCTCCCGCATCGTCTCGACCTGGCCGCTCAGCGTGACCGTCAGCGCCTTGGTCGCTGCCGGCCGGTGGGCGCTGAGCACGCGATCGATGTCCTGCGCGGCCGAGTACAGATCGCGGCCCTGCACGTCCGCGTGCACGTCGAACACCGGCCGGATGTTGAGCTGCGAGATCGCGAGCGGCACCGCACTGCGTCCGAAGGATGCCAGGTTGACCAGCAACTGCCCCTGCCCCGGCACGGGACCTGAGGTGACCGGAACCGTCTGCAGGTCCTGCGAGGAGCCGATGCGGTACGGCGGGACCTGAACCGCCAGCGGGTAGCTCACGCTGTTGCGCGGGTCCACCCAGAAGTTGGGCGCCGTCTGCGCACTCGAATTTGTGGCGACCAGCACGTCGTTGGCCGCCTCCTGCTGGGTGACGCCCGTCTCGGTCGCGAGCGCCCGGTCCATGTCGACGGTCAGCGCCGGCGCGTCCGGCACCTGGAACACGTGCGAGTCCACCACCCCGGGCACCCGCCCCATGGCGTGAGCGATCTCTAGCGCCAGCGAGAACGCCTCATCGCTGTCCGGTCCCGACACCCGGACGTCGATGGGCGCCGGCTGGCCGAAATTGAGGACCTGATCAACGATATCGGCGGGCTGGAAAAAGAACTGCAGCTGAGGGAACCGCTGCGGCAACTCCCGGCGCAGCGCGGCGATGAGTTTCGCGGTGGGCGAATGGGATTCCTTCAGCGAGATCAGTATCTCCCCGTCCATGGGTCCGACCGTCGCGGAATCGCTGAGGGCGATGTTGATGCCGCTGTACGGCAACCCGATGTTGTCGAGCATGACGTTGATCTGATCGGCACCCACGAGCTTGCGGATCTCGGACTCCACCGCAGCAAAATACTCCTGCGTCTTCTCGATCCGGGTTCCCGGGGGCGCCCGGACGTGCAGCCGCATCTGTCCGGCGTCGACCTGCGGGAAGAAGTCCCGTCCCAGCTGGGGAAACAACAGCGCCGACAGCACGATCAAGATTGCGAACGCGGCGACCGTCACCCGGGACTCCGACAGAGCCCACGCGAGCGTGTTGCGGTAGGCGTTGCGGAACTTCTCGAAGCCGCTCGCGAAGCCGAGCAGCGCGCGCTCGAGCGCGTGATGCGTCTCGGGGTGGGTGCCGAGCGCCCGGTGATGGGTCTCCCGTCCGTAGGCCTCGACTGGCCGGCGCATCAGATGGTCGAACAGCACCGGGACCATCGTGAATGAGAGTGCCAGGCTCGCCAGCAGCGATCCGATCACGGACAGCGACAGCGGTGAGAACAGGTACTTGGCCGTTCCCTGCAGCAGAAACACCGGCACGAACACGATGCAGATGCACAGGGTCGACAGGAAGGTCGGCACCGCGACCTCGCGGGCGCCGTCAACGATCGCGGTGTGCAGCGGCTCGTGCATGGCGACGTGGCGCTCGATGTTCTCGATCACGACCGTGCCGTTGTCGACGAGGATGCCGATCGCCAGTGCGAAACCCCCGAGCGTCATCGTGTTCAGCGTCTGGCCCACGACGTCGATGAACAGCACCCCGGTCACGATCGACAGCGGGATCGCGGCCAGCACGATCAACGACAGGCGCACGTTGCCGAGAAACAGGATGATCACGAGTGCAGTCAGCGCCGCGGCCATGCCGCCGCTCAGCAGCACGCTGTTGAGCGCCGCCTTCACGAACACTGACTGGTCGAACAGGGTCTTGATGGTCACGCTCTGGGGCACGACCTTCCTGATGTCCTTCAGGGCCTCGCGTACCCCGTCGATGACCGCGAGCGTCGAGACGCCTCCGGTCTTGCGGATCATCATCAGCGCACCCGGAGTCCCGTCGACTGCGACCGAGTTGGTCTGTACCTGGAAACCGTCGTGAATGTGCGCGACGTCGCGCATGAACACCGTGTGCCCGTCGACCTGCTTGACCGGAAAGGCATTGATGGCCTCGATGACGTCCGGGGTGTTGTTCATCGTCAGCAGATAGTCGCGATCACCGATCTTCACATCGCCCGCCGGCAGAATGACGTTCTGGTGCTGCAAGGCGGTACTGACGTCCGACGGGGAAAGCCCGCGCGCCTGCAGCGCGCGTGAATCCAGGTCCGCCATGATCACGCGCGGCTTGCCGCCATAGGGATACGGAACCTCCGCGCCGTGCACGACGGCCAGCGCCGGCCGGATGATGTTCTGGCCGAGATCATTGAGCTTCGTGTCCGGCAGCGACTTGCTCGCGAGGCTCAGCTGGATGATCGGCACGTCGGTGGCGCCGTACCGCAGCACCAGCGGCGGGGTGATGTTCGGTGGCATGTACTTGAGCACAACGAGCGCGCTGCTCGCGAGTTGCGAGACCGCGCGGGTCACGTCGGCGCCCTCATGAAGGTAGATCTTCTCTACCCCGACCCCGACATAGCTGACCGCTTCGATTCGGGCAATGTCGTCCACGAGCGAGGCGAGCTGGCGCTCGTGCAACGTCAGAATGCGGTTCTGCATGTCCTGCGCGCTCATCCCGTTGTAAGTCCAGACGACCGCGACCACCGGGATGTCGATTTCCGGGAAGATGTCGACCGGCATGCGCAACGCGGCGCCAAAGCCCAGCAGGCACACCAGGATCAGCCCGGCGACCACCGTGTAGGGCCGCTTCAGCGCCACTTCTACGACGGACATGCAG
>DATNIE010000023.1:0-60829 GCA_035604595.1 Steroidobacteraceae bacterium
GGCGCGGGCTGCCGCGGTTGCGCTCGCCGCTGCGCGGTCCCGGGCCGCCGCGCGGCCCGCCCTCGCGCCGCGGACCCGAGCGCGGCCCGCCGCGCCCGCCGCGTGCACCGGGCCGGCCACCCCGGCCGTAATGGGCGTGCGCGACCTCGGTGATCTCGGCCAGCAGATCCGGTGTGACCGGCTCGACCGGGAGTTTGCGGCCGATGAAGGACTCGACGTCCGGCAGCGACTGCACGTAGTCCTCGCAGCCAAAGCTGATCGCATCGCCCGCGGCGCCGGCCCGGGCGGTCCGGCCGATGCGGTGGACGTAGTCCTCCGGGTCCTGCGGCAGGTCGTAGTTGAAGACGTGCGAGACGTCGGGGATGTGCAGCCCGCGTGCCGCAACGTCGGTCGCGATCAGCACGGGCAGCCGGCCCTCGTGGAAATCGCGCAGCATCCGCAGGCGCTTGTTCTGCGGTACGTCGCCCGACATCGCCTCGGCGTCGATGTTGTTCGCGCGCAGCGTCGCCTCGAGCCGCTCGGCGGTGCGCTTCATGTTGACGAACACCATCGTGCGCGTCGCGCCGAGCTTGTGCAGCAGGCCGACCAGCAGCCGGACCTTCTCGTCCATCGATGGGAAGTAGATGACCTGCCGGACCAGGTCGACGGTGACCTTCTCGGGCTCGATGCGGATGAGCTCGGGCTCATTCATGTGCTCGTACGCAAGCTCGAGCACGCGCTGTGACAGCGTCGCCGAGAACAGCATCGACAGGCGCTTGGTGGGCTCGGGCAGCCGCCTCATCAGGTAGCGGATGTCGGCGATGAAGCCCAGATCGAACATGCGGTCCGCCTCGTCGAGCACCAGCACCTGGACGTGGCGCAGGTCAAAGACTCGTTGCTTGTAGTAGTCGATGATCCGGCCGGGGGTGCCGATCAGCACGTCGACACCCGCCTCGAGCTGGCGGCGCTGCTTCTCGTAGTCGATGCCGCCGAAGGCGAGCCCGAGGCTGAGCCCGCAGTACTGCCCGAGGAGTTCCGCGTCGCGGTGAATCTGCACCGCGAGCTCCCGCGTCGGCGCCAGGATGAAACCGCGCGGCGAGGTCACCGGGCGGTCGGCCGCCGGGGGCTGGCGGAGCAGGTTGGCGAACATCGCTACCAGGAACGCGGCTGTCTTGCCGGTGCCGGTCAGCGCCTGGCCGGCGACGTCGAGGCCGGCGAGCGCGCGGGGCAGAGTACCGGCCTGGATGGGCGTGCAGCGCTCGAAACCGGCGTCGGCAATGCCGCGGGCCAGGGGTTCCGGCAGGTGGAGGCTGGAGAAACTTAAGTCGGTTACAGGTGTCTGATGCGTCACGGATACCACATTTGGAGACGGTTCACCGGGGGCGGAAGGCTTGCAAAGCGGCCGGGGAACAGCTAAAACATCGGCCCATACGGCAGCCCTGCCGCACCAATTCCGGTCTCGAGAGTCCTTCCACCCGGCCTATTGATCACCCCGAGGGATTGCTCCGAGGGATAGCTCCGCGGGACGGACCCCGGGAAGCATCGAGCACTCGAGCGGGTGGTTGGCTCCAGAAGCGGGCATTTTGCCGTAACGCACCCGCGCAGTCACGGTCGCATCACAACACGACAGCGTTCGAACGGGCTTTGAGCCTGCCAATCCCCGAGCCGGCGTCGCGCCGAGCCACCCAATACCCAACCGCCGCCACCCGATTCACACGCCGATTCCCCGTCCACCCGACAGGTACCCGTCCATTTCATTCATTGCCCCCCAGGAGGATTTCCCGCGTGAGCGGTCCAAACATCATTCACACCACCGACGCGAATTTCGATCGCGACGTGCTTAAGTCCGAGAAGCCGGTGCTTCTCGACTTTTGGGCCGAGTGGTGCGGCCCGTGCAAGATGATCGCGCCGATTCTCGATGAGATCGCTGCCGACTACGGCGAGCGCGTGCGCATCGCCAAGCTCAACATCGACGAAAACCCGGCCACGCCGCCCAAATACGGTATCCGCGGCATCCCGACGCTGATCCTGTTCAAGAACGGCACCGTCGAGGCCCAGAAGGTAGGCGCCGTCTCGAAGTCGCAGCTGGCGGCGTTTCTGGACAGCAACCTGTGAGGGGCTATCTCGGCAACCCGGGGCGTAACCGCCCCAAGGGACAGGGACAGGGACAGAAACACGGTGGCCACCGCGGCAATGCCGACGGCAACCGCGATCCGAACTGGCGCGCCCCGCGCGAGCAAGGCCCGCCGGAGGAATTCCCCGACAGCGACGACGTCGGCATCATTTCGGTGACGGACCTCGAGGCCGTCCGTCGCACGATGAGCTTGACCGACCTCAAGAAAAAGCCCATCCACGAGCTGGTGCAGGTGGCCGAGGGACTAGGCGTCGAGAACGTCGCCCGCCAGCGCAAGCAGGACGTCATCTTCTCGTTGTTGAAGGTCCATGCCCGAAACGGCGAGGACATCTACGGCGAAGGGGTGCTCGAGATCCTGCAGGACGGCTTCGGCTTCCTGCGCTCGGCCGATGGCTCCTACCTGGCCGGCCCGGACGACATCTACGTCAGTCCCAGCCAGATCCGCCGCTTCAACCTGCGGACCGGCGACTCGATCTCGGGCCTGATCCGCCCGCCGAAGGACGGGGAGCGCTATTTCGCGCTGCTCAAGGTCGGGCAGATCAACTTCGACGCGCCCGAGAGTTCGCGCAACAAGGCGCTGTTCGAGAACCTGACCCCGCTGCATCCGACCAAGCGCCTGAAACTCGAGCGGGGCAACGGCAGTACCGAGGACATGACCGCGCGGGTGATCGACCTGTGCGCGCCGCTCGGCAAGGGCCAGCGCGGCCTGATCGTGTCGCCGCCGAAGGCCGGCAAGACGATGCTGCTGCAGAACATCGCGACCAGCATCACCTACAACCATCCGGAGGTGTACCTGATCGTGCTGCTGATCGACGAGCGGCCCGAGGAAGTCACCGAGATGTCCCGCACCGTCAAGGCCGAGGTCGTGGCCTCGACCTTCGATGAGCCGGCGAGCCGGCACGTGCAGGTCGCCGAGATGGTGATCGAGAAGGCCAAGCGCCTCGTCGAGCACAAGCGCGACGTTGTGATTCTGCTCGACTCGATCACCCGCCTGGCGCGCGCCTACAACACCGTCGTACCGAGCTCCGGCAAGGTGCTGACCGGTGGCGTCGACGCGAACGCGTTGCAGCGGCCGAAGCGCTTCTTCGGCGCGGCGCGCAACATGGAGGAGGGCGGGTCGCTGACGATCATCGCGACCGCGCTGATCGACACCGGGTCGCGCATGGACGATGTGATCTACGAGGAGTTCAAGGGCACCGGCAACTCCGAAATCCACCTCGACCGGCGAATCTCCGAAAAGCGCATCTATCCGGCGGTCAACATCAACCGCTCCGGTACGCGCAAGGAGGAGCTGATCACGGCGCAGGACGAGCTGCAGAAGATGTGGATTCTGAGGAAGCTGCTGCACCCGATGGACGAACTCGCGGCGGTCGAGTTCCTGATCGACAAGATGAAGGACACCAAGACCAACGATGAGTTCTTCGGTTCGATGAAGCGGTGAGGCTCCGGTGGGGAAGCGCGCGCCGCCCGCTGCGAGCGCGGCGGCCGCACTGGCGGCCGCCGATCCGCGGCTCGCGGCGGCCATCGAGATCATCGGGCCCTGCACGCTGACGAAGGGCCGCGGCTCCCCGTACGAGTCGCTGCTGTCGACGATCGCGCACCAGCAGCTGCACGGCGCGGCGGCGGCGGCAATCCTCGCGCGTTTCAAGAACCTGTACCCCGCCCGAGGCTACCCGACGCCGGCCGAGCTGCTGGCCACACCGGACGCGCGGCTGCGCTCCGTGGGGCTCTCGCGTGCCAAGGTCGCGGCGATCAAAGACGTCGCGGCGCGCACGCTCGACGGACTCGTGCCGAATCGGCGCGGCATGCTGCGCCTCGGCGATGAAGAGGTCATCGAGCGGCTCACCGCCGTGCGGGGTGTTGGCCGCTGGACGGCCGAGATGCTGCTGATGTTCACGCTCAACCGGCCCGACGTGCTGCCCGTCGGAGACTTCGGCATTCGCCACGGCTTTCGGCTGTTGTACGCGAAACGCGCCGAGCCGAAGCCCCGCTGGCTCGCCGCCTATGGCGAGCGCTGGGCGCCGTACCGGACGACGGCGAGCTGGTACCTTTGGCGGTACGTCGACTACGTGCGGGACGCGCGCCGCAACGCCTGAGGCCTTGCGTCCTGCCGCTGCCCCGTCACTGCGGGCCGGCTCCAGGCGCGGCGCCGTGCTGGCGGGCGGCCGCATCCTTGATCCGGCTGTCACGCTGCTCGAGTTCAAGAGCAACCAGTTTGGTCTTCTGGTCGGAGCTCAGCACGCCGAAGACCTGCGAGCGCAGCTGGCTGCCCTTCAGCACCGCCTGCGAGGCGATCTCGCCGGAGGACTCGCTGACGTTCGCGACCACGCTCGTGAAGCTCGGATCGTCCGGCCGCGTCTTGGCGAGCAGTTCAGCGTTCGCGCGCATCTGGCGGCGCAACTGCTCGAGCCCCGGACGTCCCTGGTCGAAAAATTCCTTGATCGACTGGCGCTGCTCGGCTGTGAGGCCGAGTTCCCTCGCGGCGCGCTCGAACGCGCCCTGCGAAATCATGCCCGGGACCATCAGGCCGGCCCCGGGCGGCGGGCCGCCGCGCGGGCCGGCATCCGCCGGAAGTGTCGCCTGGCTGGCCCCGGCGAGCACCACTCCGGTCAGCAAGGCGGCACCGCCGATGGCGGCAATCGCGGCCAACAAGCGTGTCCGGTCCATGGACCACTCCTTGAGCCCGCCCGGGGCCTGGGCTGCGCACAGCGTGCCCGATGCAACGGCTACCGTGTGCCGGCGCTCGGCAAAGGCGGCGCAAAGTTTCGTCAAGTGCAGTGCGATCGCGTGACACCGGACCCGCCCCGGCCGCACCATTCCGCCATGAAGGACACAGCCCCGACACCGCGCATCCTGCTGGTCGACGATGACCGCGAGCTGACAGCGATGCTGCAGGAGTATCTCGCCCCGGAAGGCTTCGAGGTCAGCGTGTCGCACGACGGAGCGGAGGCGCTCGAGCGCCTGACCCACGTGCGCGGGGAGCCGCAGGTCGATCTGGTCGTGCTCGACGTGATGCTGCCCGGCCGCAGTGGCCTCGACGTGCTGCGGGCGCTCAGGAGCCGAGAGCTGGCGCCACCGGTGCTGATGCTGACTGCGCGCGGAGACGACGTGGACCGGATCGTCGGGCTCGAGCTCGGTGCGGACGACTACCTGCCGAAACCCTTCAACCCCCGCGAGCTCGTGGCACGTATTCGCGCGGTACTGCGCCGAGCGAGCGACCGGAGTCTCCCGCACGAGCCGCTGTCGCTCGGAGTCCTGAAGCTCGACCCGGCGCGCCACAGGGCGAGCGTCCGAGGCGCGCCGGCCGAACTCACGGGCGCCGAGTTTCGCGTCCTCGAGGTGCTGCTGCGCGCGGCCGGCCGGGTCGTCAGCCGCGAGCAGCTGACCGAACAGGCGCTTGGTCGCAAGCTTGAGCTCTACGATCGCAGCGTCGATACGCACGTCAGCAATCTGCGCCGCAAGCTCGCACTCACCGCCCCGGGTGATCCGGAGATCCGCGGCATCCGCGGCGCTGGCTACCTGCTGACGGTGCCGGGCGACGAGGCTGCGCCTTGAATTCGCTGTACACGCGGATCTTCCTGGCGTTCTGGGCGGTGATGGTGCTGATCGTTGCCGGCGCGGTTGGCGTGACCTGGCTCGTGCTCGCTGAGCGCGGCGAGGAGATACCGCGCGCCTCGGCCGAACTGCTGCAGGGTGCGGCGCTCGCGCTCAAGGATGGCGGCGAGCCCGGACTCACCGAGTGGCTCAAGGGCACTCACTCGCGCGCGCCGGGACTGCGGGTGCTGGTGGTCGACGAGGACGGCCACGAGCTGCTGGGCCGCCCGCTGCCGGCGCGCCTCGCGCGCCCGCCGCGCGGCGAGCTGCCGTCCGTGCCCGGCCTGTCGGTCATTCCGGCGCACCCGTGGCCGCAACTCGTCGCGGCGGACGGCCGAAGCTACGGGATCGCGGTGCTGCCGCCGCGCCACGAATACGGGCTGCTCGGCCTGCCGGAGACCCGGCTCGCTGTTCTGCTGCTCGCGCTCGCCGGGACCGGCATCGCCAGCTGGCTGCTGACCCGCTCGATCACGCATCCCGTCCGCGCCCTCGGCGCGGCCACCCGCGATCTCGCCCGCGGCGACCTCGACGTGCACGTCGAGCCCGCGGTCAGCGCCCGGCGCGACGAATTCGGCACGCTCGCCCGCGACTTCGATGCCATGGCCGTGCGGCTGCGCGAGCTGCTGACCGGCCGGGAGCGGCTGCTGCGCGATGTGTCCCACGAATTGCGCTCACCGCTCGCGCGGATGCGCGTCGCGGTCGGGCTCGCACGCCAGCCGGCCAGCGACGTCGCCCGCCAGATCGAGCGCATCGAGGCCGAGATCGAGCGCCTCGACCGCCTGATCGGCCAGGTGCTGAACCTGTCGCGGCTGGACGCGACCGCGCGCACCGCCTTTGCCGACGAGGTGGATCTCGTCGAGGTCCTCGATGGCATCGCCCGCGACGCCGCCTTCGAGGCGCAGGGGCGCGGGGTCACCATCGACTGGCGGCCGCCGCCCGGCGCGGCCAAGGTCCGGGGCAATGCAGCGTGGCTCGCGAGCGCGGTCGAGAACGTGCTCCGCAATGCCGTGCGCTACACCGGAACTGGCACGGCGGTGGAGCTTCGCCTGGAGCAGGCCGCCGCGCAGACGCGCATCGTGGTGCGCGACCACGGGCCGGGTGTCCCGCCGGGCGAGCTCGAGCGGATCTTCCAGCCCTTTCACCGTGTTGCCGAATCGCGGACCCGCGACACGGGCGGGGACGGGATCGGGCTCGCGATCACGGCGCGCGTGCTCGCAGCGCACGGCGGCAGCGCACGCGCCGATCACGCTCCCGGCGGCGGGCTCGCCGTCACCTTGACGCTGCCCCACCCGGCGTCGCTGCCGGGCAACACCCTGACGTGAACTGAGCGACAGCCCGGGTTCGAAAGCCGCCCGGGCGTCGCCCGACCCCGACGGGCCGAGCGGGTGGCTGCACCGCGCCGAGATCAGAGGTCGGCATCAAGGCTCAGGCCCTGCCGCTCGGGGCCCAGCCTGTGCGAAGGGGCATGCGCCGTCGGCGGCTGACGGGAGCCGAGCACTGCGCCGTATCGAGCAGTGTTTTAGAGAAAACCTGAGGACCTGATCGGGTAGAGTCTCGATTCCCAGCCCGACCCGCATCGAAGGTATCGGCCATGCAGCAGCGTCGCGTTCTGGTTTCCATTCTCCTGGGCTTCCTGTCAGCTTGGCAGGTCTCCGCGAGCGTCGCGAGTCCTCGCGCACCGTCGCCGGCGGACATGGACCGCGATCTGCTTGAGGTCACGATTCCGCAGCTGCAGCGCTTCTACGCGCAGCACAGATACACCGTCACGCAGGTCGTGCAGTGGCACCTGGCGCGCATTGAGCGCTACAACGGCATCTACCGGGCTATCGAAACGCAGATGCGCTCAGCGGCCATCGCCGATGCGGCACGGGAGGACGCCGAGGCTGGCGCAACGACGCGCGGCCCGCTGTGGGGCGTGCCGATCGTCATCAAGGCCAACACCAGCATCGCGGGTCAGGTGACGACCGACGGATGGGACGGCTTTACGATTCCCGGCCACGAGCTGATCGCGCCGCGCGATGCGACCGTCGTCGCAAAGCTCCGTGCGGCCGGAGCAATCGTGCTCGGCCACACGAACATGCCCGACTTCGCCAACTCCGATACGAACCGCAGCAGCTCCTTCGGCCGGACGGGCAACGCGTACGATGTCCGCTTCTCGCCCGGCGGCTCATCCGGCGGCACGGTGACGGCCGTCACGGCGAACATGGCGGTGCTCGGTAATGGCACCGACACTGGCAATTCGATCCGCATGCCGTCCGCGACGAGCGCCGTGATCGGCGTCTTTCCGACCCGTGGACTCGTGAGCATCGCCGGCATCGCGCCGCTCGACTGGCTGCTCGACAACACGGGTCCAATCGCCCGCTCGGTGACTGATGCGGCGATTGCGCTCTCCGTGATGGCCGGCGAGGATCCCCTCGATCCGGTCACTGCCCACTCCGCCGCAAAGGCCGAGCCCGGTCCGTACACGCAATACCTCAAGCTTGACGCGCTCAAGGGCAAGCGCTTCGGTGTCCCGCTCTTCATTCTGAAGGGGACGGGAATCCCCTTCCGCGGCACGCCGGCGGCGGTGCCGGACTCGGCCGCCGCGAAGCAAGCCGCGGAGCAGGCGAATCCGCTGGACCCGAGGACCCGCGCCGCCTTCCTGAAGGCCGTCGATGAACTCCGCGCCGCCGGCGCCACCGTTGTCTTCGATGACTCCATTCTTCCGGAAAGCTTCGCCGTCATCGCGAGCCGCATCAGCACGTACCCCTACGTGCGCGAGGGTACGGAACATTTCCTCGCCGACTTCGGGCCCGCACAGTACCGTTCCGCCGCCGACTACGAGAAGGTGGTGGGTGCCCCGCTCGGGGCTCCTATGATTGGCACAGAGCCGTCGAATGCGCGGTTTCCGAGCGCCGAGCCGTCCAACGCCCAATCTGACAGCGTCGCGATCTACCAGCGCACCATAGAGAGCGACCCGGGTGCCGAGGCCAACTACTATGCCCCGCGCCGGCGGACGCTCCAGGTGTACCTCGAGACGCTCGAGCGTCTGCACCTCGACGGGTATGTGTATCCGGCGATCCAGATGCCGCCAGTGGACGAAACCATGGCGCAGGAGGGCCGCGTGAGCGAGGGACCGCACTCTGCCACCAGCTGGGTCAACATGCTCGGTGTGCCCGCGGTCGTCGTCGTCGGCGGCTTCTACCCGAGTGGCCTGCCGTTCGGCCTCGAGTTCTCTGCGCGGCCCTGGAAGGACGGTGATCTACTCGGGTACGCCTATGCCTGGGAGCAGGCGACGCACCACCGCCATCCGCCGGTACTGGTCGAGAAGGGACTGCTGCCAGCCGCTCCCTGACACGCGCGCGGTACGTCGCGCGCGGGAGTCGTGCGCGGCGTCGCCAAGCCCCGCCGCACGCGGTCCCTGCGGCGTGGAGCACCGGATGGTGATGTGTCAGGTCCTCACGTGGGGTTCGGCGGGCGGGCAGCGCCGTCGGTGCCCGATGAGACAGCGCTCGCTGTGCAGCAGCCCCCATCCCGAAGGCAAGGCCGGCGTGTCAGAAACGCTGGCTGCCGCTGGGTTCGGTATCCGGGGCAGAGGTGCCCACGGACTTGGTCATCGGCACGAAGCGGATGGTCAGCCCGCCCGGTAGTGGATGGGTGATGGCGTCCGCGGGCGCGTACCCGCATTTCTCGTAGAGCCTCACACCCGGCAGCGTCGCCATCAATTCGAAAGCCGAAAACCCGGCCTGGATGGCTTCGGCCTCGCTCCGGTCCAGAATGGCGCGGCCGAGGCCGCGGCGCGCGTGCGCGGGGTGGACGAAGAAAGCTCTGATCTTGGCCGCCTCGGTGCGCGGGTCGAGCCATGACTCGTCGCGGTCATTGCGCGCGTCGCTCCCGAATAGCGTCCGCCGTCGGCTCCATCCGCCGCAGGCCACGACCTCGCCCCTCTCTGTCTCGGCGACGAGGTAGGTCCCGTCCCGAATCAGTGAGGTGTCGACCCCGAACGCCCCGCGCAACGCTGCCTCGATCTGCGCCGGCGAGTAATCGGCCGCCCCCAGCGCGCGGATGGACGCCCCGATCAGGTCGCGGAGGATCGGCTCATCACCGAGCGTCGCCGTTCGCAGGCGGTAGGTCACGCGTGGCTCCCGTGCCTTTGAACACGGCACACTGCCTCGCTCGCGGTGCCCATCGCTCGTGAATTGAAGGGGCGGGAAGCTGCCGGGCGTGCGACGGGCGGGCGATCAGTGCTGTGCCGGCTTTCTGAACTTGAGCACGAAGTTGTCCGCTTCACCGATCGCCGCGTACTTGGCACGGTCCTTGTCGCCGAGCGTGAAAGTCGGCGGCAGCGTCCATACGCCCTCGGGCCAGTCCTTGGTGTCCTTCGGGTTCGCATTGATGTCGGAGCTGCCGACCAATTCGAAGCCGGCGTGCTTGGCGAGCGCGATCGCGTAGTCCTCGCGGACGTAACCACTCTTGGCCTTCGGATCCTGCGGCTGGTCGGCGCGGGCGCGATGCGCCTCGATGCCGAGAATCCCGCCGGGCTTCAACGCCCTGAAGCAGGCGGCGAGCGCGTCCTCTGCGTAGCCGCCGTCCATCCAGTTGTGCAGGTTGCGAAACGTCACCACGAGGTCCGCGGAGCCGGGCGGCGCGATGTCGAAATGCCCGGGGCCGAGTTGCGTCTCGGTGATCGTCCCGTAGCGGTCTTTGTTGGGCGCGATCCGCTCGTGCCAACGCTTCACCGTCGTGTCCTCTTCGGTGTTGCCTGGCGTCGGCAGCGCGACCGTATAGTGGCCGCGTGCGGAGAGGTAGGGTGCGAGGATCTCGGTCCAGTAGCCGCCGCCCGGCCACAGTTCCACGACGGTCTGCGTGGGCTTGAGGCCGAAGAACGTCAGCTCCTCGGCCGGATGGCGTGCCGCATCGCGCGCGACGAAGTTCGGGCTGCGCGCGGGGCTCGCGATCGCAGCGGCGAGCGCCGGGTCGACCGACGGTGAGGCGGCGATAGCAGGCGCTGCGGGCGACGCGACGAGAAACGAGACCGCAAGCAGGGTACTGGTCCGCATTTGGCGATCCTCGAGGACGGTGGGCGGCGATTGTACGCTCGAAACCGCGCCCGCCGTCACGGCGCCAGCGTCGATAGGGGACGGATGTGCGCGACCTTGCCCCTGGCCGGCGGGGCGATCATCGCAAGTCCCTGCTAGCCATCCGCCGCGTGCCGGAGCTCGACCTGTTGCAGCGCTCGCCACGCGACCGTTTGCGGCGGAAGCGCGCAAACGCGCAGTACTATCGCGGTGGGTCAATCGTTAGTCCGCACCGGGGAGGCGCAAGCGCCGACTTTCCGGACGATGCAGCGCGCATGTTGAGGGGCCTCGCAGTGAGCGGAGTTGCAATCGTCACGGGTACCACGCACGGCATCGGCCAGGTAACGAGTCGCGAGCTCGCGCGGGCCGGCTACAGGGTCGTCATGCTGTGTCGGAGTCTGGACGCTGCCGAGCGCGTGCGCGAGGAGATCGTCGCGGGCAATCCCGGAGCCGCGATCCACGTGGTGCAGTGCGACCTCGCCTCGCTCGCGTCCGTGCGCGAGTGCGCCGCCGCGGTTCGAGGCACGTTCGACCGGATCGCGCTGCTCGTCAACAATGCCGGGATGGTGAGCATCCGGCACCGACTGTCCGAGAACGGTTTCGAGCTCACCTTCGCCACCAACCAGCTGGGACCGTTCCTGCTCACGAGGCTGCTGCTCGATCGGATGGCGGCGACCGGCCGCATCGTCAACGTGGCCTCGCGCGTGCATGATCGCGGTGCGCTGGATCTGGCGGGGGTGACCGACGCTCGGGCTCGCTACGACAGCATGGCGGCATATGCGCAGTCGAAGCTGGCGAACGTGCTGTGGACGTTCGCATTGGCGCGGCGCCTTGCCGGCACGACGGTCACCGCGAATTGCCTGCATCCGGGAGTCGTTGCGACCAACCTGCTGCCTCGCTGGCTGCGGATCGTCAAACCCTTGATCAGCCGCGTCATCTTTGACGCCGAGCGCGGTGCACGGACGACTCTCTACCTTGCGCTGTCGGACGAGGTAGCGAGGATGAGCGGCTGCTACTTCGACGAACACCAGGTCATGCAGCCGGCGTCCCAACTGGCGAACGATGTCGCATTGCAGGAGTCACTCTGGGCGGCGTGCGAGCGGTGGACGGCCGGCGCGGGTTGATTGCACGCGGTGCGGCGGGCCGAGCGTCAGCGCTCTGGCGGGTCAGCGGCACGCGGCAGGAGGTGTCGGTGCGGCATTGAAGCTGCGTCGCTGCGTGAGTCGCCGCGTACGGCGCGGTTGACGGCATCGCTTGCGCGCCAGGCGATGCGCGAGCATCAATCCCGGCATACTATAAGGACACGCAGGGCGGCACGGTGCCCGCCGGAGGCAGGTGTCGATGACGTGGTGGGCCTGGATGATCGTCGGAGCCATCCTGTTGGGCGCCGAGCTCGCGTTCATCGACGCGCAGTTCTACCTGATATTCCTGGGGATCTCGGCGCTGATCGTCGGGTTGGTCGGGCTCGCTGGGACCGCATGGCCAGAATGGGCGCAATGGGCGTTGTTTGGCGCCCTCGCGATCGTCTCGCTGGTGACCTTCCGACGCGCCATTTATCAGCGACTGCGCGGCGATGCGCCCGCGGCCGTACAAGCCGGACCCGCCGGTCAGCTGCTGACGCTCCCGGTCGGACTGGCGCCGGGCGCAAGCTGCCAGGTCGAGTATCGCGGCAGCTTCTGGACGGCGACCAATGACAGCGAACAGCCGATCCTCGCCGGCACCCACGCCAGGATCATCCGCGTCCACGGCCTGTCGCTCGTCGTGCGTCCGGAAACCTGAGCCTACGTCCCCAAGGAACCACACTCATGCCGTTCTCCATTGGCGTCATCGCGCTCGTCGTGGTCGTCGTGCTCGTGCTCGCGAAGACCACCGTCGTGGTCCCGCAGCAAAGTGCCTACGTGGTCGAAAAGCTGGGGAAATACAGCCGCACGCTGCAGGCCGGGTTCCACGTGCTGGTTCCGTTCGTCGAGGTCGTGGCGTACCGCCACGGCCTCAAGGAACAGGCACTGGATGTCGCGGAGCAGGTCTGTATCACCCGGGATAACGTCCAGGTCGGCGTCGACGCTGTGCTCTACATGCAGGTACTCGACCCGCATCTCGCCTCCTACGGCATCACCAACTACGGTTTTGCGATCTCGCAGCTGGCGCAGACGACGCTACGCAGCGAGATCGGCAAGATCGAGCTCGACCGGACCTTCGAGGCCCGGGGCACGATCAATGCCAACGTCGTCAGCGAGCTCGACAAGGCGTCAGCCGCCTGGGGCGTCAAGGTGATGCGCTACGAGATCAAGAACATCACGCCGCCCAAGGACGTGCTGCAGGCGATGGAGAAGCAGATGCGCGCCGAGCGCGAGAAGCGCGCCGTGATCCTGACCTCCGAAGGCGAGCGCGACGCCAAGATCAACCAGGCGGAAGGCGACAAGCAGCGGGTCATCAAGCAGTCGGAGGCAACCAAGCAGCTGCAGATCAACGAAGCTCAGGGCCAGGCCGAGGCCATCCTCGCCGTCGCCACGGCGACCGCCGAAGGGCTGCGCCAGGTGGGGCTTGCATTGAGCGGCCGGGGCGGCATCGAGGCCATGCAGCTGCGCATCGGCGAGGAATACGTGCGGCAGTTCGGCAAGCTCGCCAAAGAGGCGAACACACTGGTGGTGCCCGCCAATCTCTCGGATCTGGCCGCGGTCGTGACGATGGCGACCAGCATCGTGCGCCGGACCTCTCCCGCAACCGGCGGGCCGCCAGAGCCGGGCTGATCCGGCGCTGGACCGGGCGCCGACCGCGCGTTCAGCCCGCCAGCTCCTGGTCGAGGATCCGCGTGATCTCCGCCTCGGCCCGTCCATGAAACATGCTCAACAGGAATCCGAGCCGCGCATCGACGATGATCTCGTTCTTCTTGACCATGACCGTGCCGTTGACGTTGGCGTGCTCGATCTTCAGTACGTTGCCTTCCCAGTGGCACGCAGCGCCGAAGTGCTCGCTGAGCCTGCGCGCCACGGCCGAGATCCGCGCATGCGCCTCGGCGTGCTTCAGAGAATGGCGGCGGCGGATCGTCAGCTGGCTCACAGGGATGCGTAGCGATCAGGCCGCGCCCGTCTCGCGGGCAAGCGCGCGGTAGCCGATGTCCCGCCGGTACTGCATGCCCGGGAAGTCGATTGCCTCGATGAGCGCATAGGCCTCGCGCTGTGCGGCCGCGACGCCCATGCCGAGTCCGACCGCGCACAGCACGCGCCCACCGGCGGTCACGACCGAGTTCCCCGACATCCGCGTGCCGGCATGGAACACCTTGCCTGGCAGGCCTGCCGCACGCTCGAGGCCGACGATCCGGTCGCCTTTGACGGGGGCTTCCGGGTAGCCGGCGGCGGCGACCACCACGCCGACCGCGGTGCGCGGGTCCCACCCGGCGGTCACCGCATCGAGGTGCCCGTCGAGTGCGGCCTCGATCAGATGCGTCAGATCCGAGGTAAGTCGCATCAGTAGCGGCTGCGCCTCCGGGTCGCCGAAGCGGCAGTTGAATTCGAGGACCTGCGGCGTGCCGTCGGGTGCGACCATGATTCCGGCGTACAGGAACCCGGTGTACGGCGTGCCATCGGCCTTGAGGCCCGCGACGGCCGGCAGCATCACCTCGTGCATGATGCGGGCGTGCTGCGCGGGCGTGACCAGCGGTGCCGGCGAGTATGCCCCCATGCCGCCGGTGTTCGGGCCCTGGTCGTGATCCCGGAGCCGCTTGTGGTCCTGCGAGGTCGCGAGTGGCAGCACATGCGTGCCGTCGACCATCACGATGAAGCTCGCTTCCTCGCCCGCCAGAAACTCCTCGACGACGATCGTCTCGCCGGCCACGCCGAATGCACCGCCGAACATGCTGTCGATGGCCGTGAGCGCCTCGGCGTGCGTGGTGGCGATCACCACGCCCTTGCCGGCCGCGAGGCCATCTGCCTTGACGACCACCGGCAGGCGCTGCGCGCGCACGAACGCGGGGTCGAATGACTGCCGCGTGAACTTCGCGTATCCCGCGGTCGGTATGTGATGGCGGCTCAGGAATTCCTTGGTGAACGCCTTCGAGCCCTCGAGCCGTGCGCAGGCGCGGGACGGCCCGAAGCAGCGCAGGCCGGCGGCCTGAAACTCATCGACGATGCCCAGCACCAGCGGGGCCTCCGGGCCGACGATCGTCAGGTCGATGGACTCGCTCGCGGCGAAGCGCAGCAGCGCCGCGATGTCCTCGGCGGCGATCGCGACGTTCTGACAGCGCGGTTCGGCCGCGGTCCCGGCGTTTCCCGGCGCGACGAACACCCGTGCGACGCGCGGCGAGGCGGCGACCTTCCAGGCGAGCGCGTGCTCGCGGCCGCCGGAACCGATGATCAGGACGTTCATCCGGACCCGGACTAGTGGCGAAAGTGGCGCATGCCGGTAAAAACCATCGTCATGCCGTGTTCGTCGGCGGCGGCGATCACGTCGGCGTCGCGCCGCGAGCCGCCCGGCTGGATGACGGCGCAGACGCCGAGTTCCGCCGCAACGTCGAGCCCGTCGCGGAACGGCAGGAACGCGTCCGAGGCCATCACCGCGCCCGCAACCGAGAGCCCGGCATCGGCGGCCTTCAGCCCCGCGACGCGGCTCGAGACGACCCGGCTCATCTGGCCGGCGCCGATGCCCACGGTCGACAGGTCCTTTGCGTACACGGCTGCATTGGACTTGACGTACCTGCACACGCGCCACGCGAACAGCAGGTCCGCCAGCTGCGCGGGCGTCGGTGAGCGCTGCGTGACGATCTGGAGATCGGCGGGCGCGATCGTGCCTGTGTCACGCTGCTGCACGAGCAGGCCGCCGGTCACGCTGCGGTACTCCGGCCCGCCGGCAGCAAGGCCACCGAGGTCACCGGTCAGCAGCACGCGCACCGCGGCCTTGGCAGCGGTGACCGCGAGCGCTGCCTCGTCCGCTGCCGGTGCGACGATCACCTCGACGAACTGCTGCTCGACGACCGCGTGCGCGGTCGCCTCATCGAGCGCTCGGTTGAAGCCGATGATGCCGCCGAAGGCCGAGATCGGGTCGGTGCGGTAGGCGTGTTCATAGGCGGTGCGCAGGTCCGCGGCCAGCGCGGCGCCGCACGGGTTTGCGTGCTTGACGATGACGCAGGCGGGCGTGTCGAACTGACGCACGCACTCGAGCGCGGTGTCGGCATCGACGATGTTGTTGTACGACAGTTCCTTGCCCTGCACCTGGCGGGCGCTGGTGATGTTGCTGCCGCGGGCGGTCGGGTCGCTGTAGAACGCGCCGCTCTGGTGCGGATTCTCGCCGTAGCGCAGATCGAAGTTCTTCACGTAGCGCAGCTCGAGCGCGTCCGGATAGGGCGCAGCGTGCCCTGCCGACGGCGTCATCCAGGCAGCCACCATCGCATCATAGCGAGCGGTATGGGCGAAGGCGCGCGCCGCGAGGCGCTGGCGCAGCGCGAAATCCGTGCCGCCGCGGTCGAGCGCCGCGAGTACTTCCGCATAGTCGGCGGGATCGACGAGCACCGCGACGGCGGCGTGGTTCTTCGCGGCCGCGCGCAGCATCGCGGGGCCGCCGACGTCGATGTGCTCGACCCCGTCGGCGTAGCTGGAACCCGGCCGCGCGACCGTGGCAGCGAACGGGTACAGGTTCACGACCAGCAGGTCGATCGGCTCTATCCCGTGTTCGCGCATGATGGCGTCGTCGACGCCGCGCCGGCCCAGCAGAGCGCCGTGCACGCGCGGATGCAAGGTCTTGACGCGACCGTCCATGATCTCCGGAAAACCGGTGTAGGCGGAGACCTCGGTAACCGGCACACCCGCCTCGCGCAGCAGTGCCGCGGTGCCGCCCGTCGACAGCAGCGCCACAGCGCGGGCGGCGAGCGCACGCGCAAGCTCGACGATCCCCTGCTTGTCGGAGACGCTCAGCAGCGCGCGGCGGATCGGCGTGCGGCCCGCCGGTCCACTCGCGGCTTCATTCGACAAGACCGTAGTCCTCGAGCTTGCGTCGCAGCGTTCCGCGGTTGATGCCGAGGATCTCGGCCGCGCGGCACTGGTTGCCGTCGGTGTAGCGCATCACCGCCCGGAACAGCGGTTCCTCGACCTCGCGCATCACGAGCGCGTACAGGCCCGCCGGGCGATGCCCGTTCAGCCGCTCGAAGTACGCGCCGAGTGCCGTCTCGGCGTGTTCCCGCAGCGGCACGGCACCGAGCCCGCCGCGCGGGGCCGGACGCACCGCGATCTCGCGACGCATCCGCGTCGCCTTCCTGCTGTTGGTCATCTGCAGACCCCATCCGCGTCCCGCCGATTACCGGCGGCCGTCTCGCAAAGTCCGGCCACCCGCCGCGCCTGGGACTTCAGGCCCCGCGCCGCTCCGGCTGTTGTCGCCCCGCGTCGGCCGGCCCATCGGCACCGGCCTGCCCATCGACTCGCGGCCGCGGCGCCAGCGCGCCCACCGCATCGAACCACTCGCACACCAGCATACGCTGCACGGACACTGATTCCGCAACGCGCATATGACGGAACAGCGCGTCGTGGCCGCACTCGGGCGCGGCGGTCCGGTCAGGATCCTGGTGAGGCGACACCGCGACGCCGCCGAAGGCGGCGCCGCGATACCAGCCGAGATGCTTGCGTGCCACTCGTACACCTGCGTGCTCGCCGTAGAAGGCGTACAGCTGTTCCAAGTGCGCAAGCATGATATCACGGACCTCGGATGGTGCCGGCTCCGGCAGCGTGAGGCCGGTGTCGAGAAAATGGCGTATCTCGCGGAAGATCCATGGCCGGCCTTGTGCAGCGCGGCCAATCATCAGGCCATCTGCCCCCGTTTGTTCGAGTACTGCGCGCGCTTTCGCGCCGGAGTCGATGTCGCCATTCGCAAAAACCGGAATCCTCACCGCCGCCTTGATGGCGCGGATCGTCTGGTACTCGGCCGCTCCCTGATAGTGGTCGGCGCGCGTCCGGCCGTGCACGGCGAGCGCTGCGACTCCCGCGGACTCGGCGATGCGCGCAATCGCAACGCCGTTGCGGTTAGCCGCATCCCATCCGGTGCGCATCTTGAGCGTGACCGGCACGTCGACCGATCTGACAACCGCCTCGAGTATCGATGCGACCAGGCCCGCATCGCGCAGCAGCGCCGACCCGGCTGCCTTGTTGCAGACCTTCTTCGCGGGACAGCCCATATTGATGTCGATGATTTGCGCGCCGGCGGCGGCATTCTGCCGTGCGGCTTCCGTCATCATCGCCGCATCGCCGCCGGCGATCTGCACGACGCGCGGTGCAGGCTCGCCCGCATGATCCAGCCGCCGGCGCGACTTCCTGGTCTGCCACAGGCGGACGTCGGAGGTCACCATCTCCGAGGCCGCGACGCCCGCGCCGAGTCGCCGGCACAGCATCCGGAACGGCCGGTCGGTGACGCCGGCCATCGGTGCGAGCGCGAGTGGCGTCGCGAGACGGTGGCGCCCGAGCTGCATCAGCCACCCTCCGCAGGCTTCTGCTCGCCGCCGCAGGCGAGCGCGCCGCCCCGTGGCAGGCAGACATCGAGCTCGAAGCCGACCGCCTGGCTACCCGGATCGGCGAAACTGAGGTCCGCATCGGCGCGCGCGCCGGGCGCGAGGAGCTGGCGGGGTGCGGTGCGCCCCGGCAGGTACTCGGCGGGTGTGAACTCGCGGCGCGCGACCTTGCCGCCGAAGCGGTCCTCCAGCGTCACGCGCAACATCGGATACGGCTGGCTGCGGGACGCGCGGTTGATGATGCTCGCGCGCAGTCGCAATGCACCCGGGGCGTTGTCGGCGCCGGCGCCCCACTGTCTGATGTCGTAGGCACTCAGGTCCCAGCGCGGCTCGATCGGCATCCCGAGGCGCGCATACAGTGCCGACAGCGGCCGGCCAAGCAGCGCGTTGTCGGCGAGGGACTCGCGGACGTGGTGCACGAGCTGGGCAGCGAGCGCCAGCGCGAGCAGCGCCGCGGCGGCGGCGTGCACGACCGCCAGCCGGCGCGGCTGGGCCGGCGCGGCCGTCGGCGGGACCGTCCCCATCAGCTCGGCCAGCGTCTGATCGGCGATCGCATCGGCCGCGTCGTCGGCCCGTCCCTCGGGTCGGGCCGCGACTGCGGCCGCGGCCCGCTCGCGCGGCGGCGCCGGCAGTAGCGTCGGAACGAGCGTCGGGATCAGCGCCGGATCGAACGCGGCTGCTACGCCCGTGCCGCCGTCGGCGGTGGCGGCGGTCTCGGCCCCGCCGGTGGATTCGAAGGGGCCGGCTAGTGGCTGGAGCAGCGGCGCCTCGGGCCAGTCGAGCACCAGCGCCGGGAATTCATCGGTCTGTGACAGCGAATCCTCATCGATCGGGCGTGCCGCATCGTCGATCGCCGCGGCCGCCGGCGGCTCGCGCGCAACATCGGCAGCGGATTCGGGTCCGGCGTCCGCCGGCAGGTCGGCTGCGGCATCCACCCGGATTTCAAGCGCCAGGTCCGCCCGTGGCTCGGGTGCGAGATTTCTCTGGACGACGGGTAGCGGGTGCGCGGGCGGCTCGGCTGCGGCATCCACCAGGGTTTGCAACGTCAGGCTCGCGGGCGGCTCGGCCACGGCGTCCGACGGGGTTGGCGGCGCGCGGTCGGCGGACGATTCGGGCGGGACGTCGGCGGGTGCGTCGGGCGCGACCTGCGCGAGCGGTTCAAATGCTCCGGCAAACGCCGCCTCGATGATCGTCCCGGGCGCAGCGCCGACCGCAGCATTTGCGAGCATCTCGAAATCAATGTCGAGCGGCGTGATCGCACTCGACTCCGTGTCGACGACGAACACGCGGTCCCATTCGCCCGGCGGCAGGTTGAACTCGAGTGCCGAATCCGGAATGTCCTCGCCCGGCGTTACCTCCTCGTCGAGCAGGATGTCCTCGACGTCGACGGGTTCCAGCACGTTGGTGTCTTCGCCCGCGCGCGCGCCGTCGGCCCACAGACGATGGTCTGCCTGTGCATCGCGCGCGAGTGCGGCAGCGATGTCGGCGAGCGCACGGTCCTCATCCAGCGCAAGCGCGGTGCGCGTCGCGATGCCGCTTCGGGGCGGCGATGGCGCCTCGACGGGCGGCGCCAATGACGGGAGCTGCTCGCTGTGGGCGGCGATTTCGAGGTGCCGCATGCCCGCGGCTTCCGTCGGTGCCGCTGCCGCAGGAACCGAGGTCGCAGGCGCAGCGCTCGTCGCCGGCGCCGGCAGCGGGGCCGGCAGCGGGGCCGGCAGCGGGGCCGGCGAGGGCGGCTGCGGCACCTCGCCCGCGACGGTGTCGCTCAGGAACCGGATCGCGTCGAAGTTGGCATCGCAGACGCCGCAGCGCACCTGACCTTGCGCGGCGCGCAGTACCACGGCGGTGACCCGGAACACGGTGCCGCAGTCGGGACACTGTGTGTACACGCCTGTGCCTCAGCGACGCCGGCCGATGAGGCCGACCCAGCCCTCGCGCTCGCGCGGAGGTTCGACATCAAACCACGGCATATAGGCGCCCGCTACGGCCGGCTCCTGCGCGGACAACAGCCCCGACAGCATGATCCGTCCGCCCGGCCGAATCACCGCCGCGAGGCGCGGCGCGAGTTCCACGAGCGGCTCTGCAAGGATATTCGCCACCACCACCTCGTAGGCATCACCCCAGGCAGCGGCTGCCGGCCGCGCCTCGAGCCGCCCGCTCAGACCATTGCGCGCGGCGTTCTCCCTGGTCGCGATCAGGGCCTGCGGATCGATGTCGAGCGCAACGGCGCTCGATGCGCCCAGGCGCAACGCGGCGATCGCGAGTACTCCGGAACCGCACCCGACATCCAGTACGCGGTTGCCGGTGAGGTCGGCTGCGTCGAGCCACTCGAGGCACAGTGCCGTCGTTGGGTGCGTGCCGGTACCGAACGCGAGGCCCGGGTCCAGCCAGATGATCACCGGATCCGGGCCGGCCGCCCTGTCGGCCGGCGGCGGTTGTCCGCCGGGGCAGATCCACAGCCGGCGACCGAAGCACATCGGCCTGAAGTCCTTGAGCCACTCGCGCTCCCAGGGGCGGTCGTCGAGGACCTCCGAGCTGACCGTCAGCGAAGGACGCTCGAGCTCGGCGCGCAGCGTTGCCGCGAGGGCTTGCGGGTCGGTGCGCACATCGTAGAGGGCGGACAGCGCGACGCTCGGCCACAGCGGCGTCGCTCCCGGCGCGGGCTCCAGGATCGGGGAATCGCCGGCGTCGCTCAGCGTCACGGCGACCGCTCCCGCCGCGACGCAAGCCTGCTCGGCCCGGTCCGGGTCGAGATCGCCGAGCGTCAGGTGAATCTGGAGGAACGGCACCGGCGGATTTTGCAGCGCGGGCGCCGCGATGTCGCGAGGTTCTTCAGTCCCGCGCTGCGGCTCCAGGCAAGCCGGGCCACACCCCCGCGGGGGCCTCACTTGAGGCCGAGGCGACGCTCGAGGTAGTGGATGTCGAGACCGCCCTGGCGGAACGCACCGTGGCCGAAGATCTCCTGGTGCAGGGGCGCATTGGTCTTGATGCCCTCGATCACCATCTCCGAGAGCGCGTTGCGCATCCGGGCGATGGCCGTGTCACGGTCCTCGCCGTGGGCGATGATCTTCGCGACCAGCGAATCGTAGAACGGCGGGACGGTGTAGCCGCTGTAGAGGTGACTGTCGATGCGGATGCCGGGTCCGCCCGGCGGGTGCCACAGGCGCACCTGACCCGGGCTCGGCATGAAGGTCTTGGGGTCCTCGGCGTTGATCCGGCACTCGATCGCATGGCCGCGGATCTCGACGTCGTGCTGGCGGAACGGCAGGGGCTCGCCGGCCGCGATCCGCAGCTGCAGCTTCACAAGGTCGATGCCGGTGACCATTTCGGTGACCGGGTGCTCCACCTGGATGCGCGTGTTCGCCTCGATGAAGTAGAACCGCCCGTCCTCGTACAGAAACTCGAGCGTGCCCGCACCGCGGTAGCCGACGCGCTTCAGCGCCGCGGTGATGCTCTCGATCATCTCCACGCGCTGCTTGGCGGTGATGCCGGGCGCCGGAGCCTCCTCGACGATCTTCTGGTGGCGGCGCTGCAGCGAGCAGTCGCGCTCGCCGAGCACCACGATGTTGCCGTGGCTGTCGGCGACGACCTGGAACTCGATGTGCCGCGGCCGCTCCAGGAATCTCTCCATGTAGACCTGGTCGCTGCCAAACGCCGCGAGCGCCTCGGCCTTGGTCACGTTGATGGCATTGAGCAACGCGGCTTCGGAGTGCACGGCACGCATCCCGCGGCCGCCGCCGCCGCCCGAGGCCTTGATGATCACCGGATACCCTATCGTGCGGGCGATGCGGCGATTGTCCTCGGCCTCTGACCCGAGCGGCTCTCCGGAGCCGGGCACGCACGGCACGCCCGCCTCCTTCATCGTGCGGATCGCCGACACCTTGTCGCCCATCAGCCGGATTGTCTCGGCCTTCGGGCCGACGAACACGAAGCCGGACTTCTCGACGCGCTCGGCGAAGTCGGCGTTCTCGGCCAGGAACCCATAGCCCGGGTGGATGGCCATCGAGTCCGTGACCTCAGCCGCCGCGATCAGTGCCGGCATGTTGAGGTAGCTGTCCTTCGACGGCGGCGGGCCGATGCAGACGGTCTCGTCGGCCAGCAGCACGTGCTTGAGGTTGTTGTCGGCCGTCGAGTGGACCGCGACGGTCTTGATGCCGAGCTCCCGGCAGGCGCGCAGGATGCGAAGCGCAATCTCGCCGCGATTGGCGATCAGGACTTTGTCGAGCATCGGCGCCGTCTACTCGATCACGAACAGCGGCTGGCCGAACTCCACGGGGTCGCCGTTCTTGACCAGTACCGCCGCGACCTTGCCCGCCTTGTCGGACTCGATCTGGTTCATCATCTTCATGGCCTCGATGATGCAGAGCGTCTGGCCGACCTTGACCTCGCTGCCGACGTCGACGAAGGGCTTGGCGCCGGGCGCGGGCGAGGCATAGAAGGTTCCGACCATCGGGGCGGTCACGGTGTTCTCCGCGCGCGCGCCGGTGTCTGGCTCCTCGGCCCCGCCCGGCCCGCGCGCCGCGCGCGCCCCGCCCGGCGCGACGGCGCTCGCAGAGCCTGCCGGTGCGGCGGCGGCGGGCGCTGAGGGTGCGGCCTGGACGTAGGTGGTGACAGCGGCGGTGCCGTGGCGGCTGATCCGCACCGACTCCTCCCCCTCCTTGATCTCGATCTCGGCGACCCCGGACTCCTCGAGGAGTTCGATCAGTTTCTTGACCTTGCGTATGTCCATCGGAGTTCCTCTCGCGCCGTCAGCGGGCTGGTGCCAGGCGGCGCAGGGCCGCCTCGAGCGCCAGCTCGTAGCCGATCGGCCCGCAGCCGACGATGACCCCGGAGGCGATCGCCGACAGGTGCGAGTGATGCCGGAACGGCTCGCGGGCGTAGACGTTGGATATGTGGACCTCGTAGAACGGCACGCCGGTGGCGGCGAGTGCGTCGCGCAGCGCGAGGCTCGTGTGCGCGAGGGCGCCCGCGTTGAGCACGATGGCATCGATGTGCGCCGATTTCGCGCCCTGCACCTGCGCGATCAGTTCGTGCTCGGCATTTGACTGGAAGGCGACGACCGATGCATCGCGCGCAGCCGCCTGCCGCGCAAGGCGTTCGATGATGGTGGCGAGCGTGTCCGAGCCGTAGAGTCCGGGCTCCCGCGTCCCCAGTAGGTTGAGGTTCGGGCCGTTGAGGACCAGGATCCGCGGCATGGGCTCCCCTTCGCCCTGTCGAGGCCGGGGAGTGTACCCGGAATCGGGTTCACGGGCGCAAATCGTAGCCGATCAGCCCCGATTTGCAGCGAACTCGCAGGGATACGAGCCCTTCCGTGCTGAAGTCCGCCTACAGCGCCGGTGCAGTCGGCGCGGGCGGCAGCGCGGCGAGGGCGATCCTGATGGCCTCCCGCGCCTCGAGCGGGGTCAGGGCTCCTGCATCGACGCGGCGGACAACCGCCAGGATCGCCCGGGCGTCTGGCTCGTGCAGCTCGCCCAAGTGGATGGTCAGGACCCGGCCGTGGGAGTCGGTGAACGCCGTGAACGGGAACACCGCCGATGCGACGCCGAACGCGCGGGCGGCCTCGAGTCCCTCCTGCTCGCCGACGAGCACGGGGTAGGCGATCGGGACGTGACTGGCATACGCCCTGACGTCGTCTGCAAAATCGACGGCGATGCCGACAATTTCGATACCGTTCGCTGCATATTCCCGACGGATCTTGTTGAGCAGCGGAATCTCGCGCCGGCAGGGGGCGCACCAGGTCGCCCAGAAGTTCACCATCAGCGCCTTGCCGTCCCATTCGCTGATCGAATGGCTCTTGCCATCGAGATCCTTGAGCGCGAACAGCGGCCGACGCTCGGGAATCACTGGCGAGACGACCTCCGCTGTCCCGACCCGCGCGTTCGACACGATCGCGGCAGGAGGTGCGGCGGGCGCGAGGAGCGCGGCCCCCGGGTGCAGGCGCTCGTGGACGAATGCGCCGACCACGGCAGCGCCGAGCACCGCGAAGCCGGCGAGCGTCAGCGACAGCGGACGCGACATCACTGGGCTGACTCGAACTGCCCCAGATGTGCCCGAAACGGATCCTGAGCGACGAAGCCGACCAGCCGGAAGTCGCTGCGCTCGCGGCCGTCACGCGTGAAAAACGCCGTGGTCGGCGGGCCGAAGATGCCGAAACGCTTCAGCAGCGCCTGATCATCGACCGTGTTGCGGGTGACGTCCGCCCTCAGAACCACATAGCCCGCGAGCGCGGCGCGCACCGCCGGGTCGCGGAACGTGCGCGCCTCCATCTCCTTGCAGGACACGCACCAGTCGGCATAGAAATCGAGCATCGTGCGTTTGCCCGCGGCGCCGGCAGCGCGCAGTTGCTGATCGAGATCGGCGATGCTGGCGATACGACGGAACGGCAGCGACTCGACGGTCTTCGCAGCGCCGAAAAGGCCGGTGCCCGCGAACGGGCGCAACGGATCCGTCCCGCCACCCGCGGCGCCTGCCACGAGCACGGCACCGTAGAGCGCGAGCACGGTGCCCGCCGCCCAGCGTGGCGGCGTGCGTCGCCCGCCGCGCAGCTCGACGCCGAGCAGCACCCACACCGCAGCGAACACGACCGCCGCCCACAGCAGCATCATGACCCGGCCCGGCAGCACGCGGTCGAGCATCCAGGCCGCGACCCCGAGGAACACGACGCCGAACACCGCCTTGACCGTCTCCATCCACGGGCCCGCCTTCGGCAGCAGTGTCCCCGCGGAGGCGCCGACCACGAGCAGCGGCGTGCCCATGCCGACGGACAGTGCAAACAGCGCGAGCGCGCCGCGCGGGACATTGCCGGCCTCGCCGATCACCGCGAGCGCGGCGACGAGCGGTGGGGCGACGCACGCGGTGACCACGAGCGATGACAGCGCGCCCATGACCGCGGTCGAAATGAACTTGCCGCCGCGGATGCGGTTGCTCGCGATCGCGAGGCGCGTTTGCAGTGCCGAGGGCATCTGCAGCTCGAACACGCCAAACATCGCCCCGGCCAGCACGATGAACATCGCGGCGAACAGGCCGATCATCCACGTCTGCTGGAAGAACGCCTGCGCCTGCCGGCCGGCGAGCGCGAAAGCGCCGCCGGCGACGGTGTAGGTCAGTGCCATGCCGAGCACATAGGCGAGCGAGAGCGCGAAGCCGCGCGCCGGCGTCACCTTCGCGCCATCGCCGGCGATGATGCCCGACAGGATCGGCACCATCGGCAGAACGCAGGGGGTGAAGGCGAGCACGAGGCCGAAACCGAAGAAGGTGGCGATGACCACCAGGAGATTCCCGGAGCCGATCAGACGCGCCAGCCGGTCCTGGTCGGAGACCACCGGACCCGCGGGGCCGCCCACGCTCGCCGGCGGCAGGGTGAGCGAGAGCACCTGGGTCTGCGGCGGGTAGCACAATCCAGCGTCGGCACAGCCCTGGTAGACGACCTTGAGCGCAATCGCGCCTGGCGATGCGCTCGCACGAGCGTACGGCACGATCGCCTCGAATTGCTGCCGGTAGATCTCCTGCTCGCCGAAGTAGTCGTCGGAATGCGGGAGCCCCGCCGGCAGCTGCGCAGCGCCGAGCTGCGCGAGGGCGCTCTCGCCGCTCACCTTGATCCGGTTCTTGTAGAGGTAATAGCCGTCCGCGATGACGAAGCGAAGGTTCAGCGCGCTGCCGCCGGCGGGCTCGACGCTCAGCTTGAACGCCTGCTCCGGGGGCAGGAAGTCATCGCCCGTCCTGCTCGCCCCGCCGGTGAGGCGCGCGAGCAGCCCGCCGCCACCCGCGCCCGCATTGGCGCCGGCCGCGCCGGGTACCGGGACGCGAGTCGTCCAGATCTGTGGCGGATAGCACAGCCCCGCATCGGCGCAGCCCTGGAGCTTCAGCGTCAGGCTGATCGCTGCCGGAAGGCGTCCGGCCACCGTGTACGGCACGCGAAACGCCGCGGCGCCCCGGTAGATCTCCTGCTCCCCGAAATACTCATCGCGATGCGACAGGCCCTTCGGGTACTCGGGCGTCCCGAGCGTGACGCCGGGCGTGGTGGTCGCAAAACCGATGCGCTTGCGGTAGAGGTAGTAGCCGCTGCGGATGTTGTAGGACACGAGGAGCGCGTGCGCGTCGGCCTGCACCGCGTACTCGAAGGCCTGCTCGGGCGGCAGGAACTCCTGCTCGGCGGGACCCTTCGCCGGTGCAGCCGCGACCGTGCCGAGCAAGCCGGCGACGAGCAGCGCGCACACGCACGCGCGATGGACGCGGGTCGTCATGCGCCCAGGACCAGGCAGGCGCGCGGCGCGAAACAGGCGGCGGTGGTACTGATCAGGAGCACGTCAGAGGCCTCATCAACTGGCCGTTGCCATCCTTAAATAGAGCGTACCGCGAGCGCGCAGTTCACCTCGCCGGCCCGCCCGTCGCCGGCGAGCGTCGCGGCGAGTGCTCTTGGCGGCCCGCGCGCGGGACATCTGAACCACACTGGCCGACCGACCCCTGTCGCAGGCTACCCGCGTCGGCCGCTCCATCTCAGGATGTATTGGGGAAAATCCAAAAAATACAAGCCCTTAACAGCATTTCCGTCCCGAATTAGCGCACCCGCAGCATAACCGTGGCCCCGGAGCCTGTCACGGCCGGTGCGTCACGGTTATCGGCATGGATACCAGTTGAATTGTCGACCGTCTGCGCTATAGTTAGCAGCCGACTGGGGAGAGTGCTAACAACCCTTCCCGCGCCTCAGACCCTTGGCGGGTCTGCCGATTTTCAAACGACTCCCGGAGGAGCACAACGATGTCGACAAAAATTCGTCCCCTGCATGACCGCGTGATGGTGAAGCGCGAGGAAGACGAGCGCAAATCACCGGGCGGAATCGTAATCCCGGACACCGCGACCGAAAAGCCGATCAAGGGCCGCGTGATCGCAGTCGGCAAGGGCAAGATTCTCGAGGGCGGCGACGTCCGTCCCCTCGACGTCAAGGTTGGCGACAAGGTGCTGTTCGGCAAGTACAGCGGCACCGAAGTGAAGGTCGACGGCGAAGACGTCCTCGTGATGCGCGAGGAAGACATCATGGCGATCATCGAAGGCAAGTGAGCCTTCCGTCACCCCACACGAATTCAGAGGATTAAAGCAATGGCAGCGAAAGAAGTCCGTTTCAGCGACGACGCGCGTACCCGGATGGTCCGGGGCATCAACATCCTGGCGAACGCCGTCAAGGTGACGCTGGGCCCGAAGGGACGCAACGCAGTGCTCGAGAAGAGCTTCGGCGCCCCGACCGTCACCAAGGACGGCGTGAGCGTGGCCAAGGAGATCGAGCTCAAGGACAAGTTCGAGAACATGGGCGCGCAGATGGTCAAGGAAGTCGCGAGCGCGACCTCCGACGAGGCCGGCGACGGCACGACCACCGCGACCGTTCTCGCCCAGGCGATCGTCCGCGAGGGCCTGAAGGCCGTCGCCGCCGGCGTCAACCCGATGGACCTGAAGCGCGGCATCGACCAGGCGGTCATCACGGTGGTCGAGGAGCTCAAGAAGCTCTCCAAGCCCTGCAAGGACACCAAGGCAATCGCCCAGGTGGGCACCATCTCGGCGAACTCCGACGAGAGCATCGGCGGCACGATCGCCGAGGCGATGGAGAAGGTCGGCAAGGAAGGCGTGATCACCGTCGAGGAAGGCCAGAGCCTTGACAATGAACTTGACGTCGTCGAGGGCATGCAGTTCGACCGCGGCTACCTGTCGCCGTACTTCATCAACAACCAGGCGAACCAGACGGTCGAGCTCGAGAAGCCGCTGATCCTGCTCTACGAGAAGAAGATCTCGAACATCCGCGAGCTGCTGCCGGTCCTCGAGTCGATCGCCAAGGCCGGGCGCCCGCTGCTGATCATCGCCGAGGACGTCGAGGGCGAGGCGCTCGCCACCGTCGTCGTCAACACGATCCGTGGCATCGTCAAGGTCGCGGCCGTGAAGGCCCCGGGCTTCGGCGACCGCCGCAAGGCCATGCTGCAGGACATCGCGGTACTGACAGGCGGCACGGTGATCTCCGATGAGGTCGGCCTGTCGCTCGAGAAGGCCCAGATCAGTGACCTCGGCGAGGCGAAGAAGATCGTCGTCGAGAAGGAGAACACGACGCTGATCGACGGTGCCGGCAAGCCGGCCGACATCAAGGCCCGCATCGCGCAGATCCGCCAGCAGGCGGAAGAGGCAACGTCTGATTATGACAAGGAGAAGCTGCAGGAGCGCGTCGCGAAGCTCTCCGGCGGCGTCGCCGTGATCAAGGTCGGCGCGGCGACGGAAGTCGAGATGAAGGAGAAGAAGGCCCGTGTCGAGGATGCGCTGCACGCGACGCGTGCGGCCGTCGAAGAGGGTGTGGTGCCGGGCGGCGGCGTGGCGTTCATCCGGGTCGTCAAGGCCCTGGAGAAGCTGTCGCATGACAACGAGGACCGCAAGTTCGGCATCAGGATCCTGGCCCGCTCGATCGAGGAGCCACTGCGGCAGATCGTCGACAACGCCGGCGAGGACTCGGCCGTGGTGCTCAACAAGGTCCGGGAAGGCAAGGGCAACTTCGGCTACAACGCGGCCACGGGCGAGTATGGCGACATGATCGAGATGGGAATCCTCGATCCGACCAAGGTCACGCGCTTGGCGCTGCAGAACGCGGCGTCGGTCGCAGGGCTGCTGCTCACGACGGAGGTCATGGTGGCCGAGGCTCCGAAGGAAGAGGAGCACGGGCACGGGGCCCCGGGCGGCATGGGCGGTATGGGCGGCATGGGCGGCATGGACATGTGATCCCGATCCCGGCCGGGTCCGACCCGGCCGGGGCGTCGTCCCCTTGACCGCAACGTCAGCGAAGCCCCGCCCTGCGGGGCTTCGTCGTTGTGGGGGAGAGGTTGGCAGGCAACCGGCCAGTTCCGCGCGTGCAGCGACCTCAGCCGGCAGGCACTATCGCCGGCGCGGCGCCAGCAAGCGCTCGTAGAGCGCGAGGTACTGATTCGCCGCGCGCTGCCAGCTGTAGTGCCCGGCCCACGCGCGGACGGCGCCGGCTCGCGTCTCGGCCCGGGCGAGGCCCGACTCGATGACCTCCCGCATGCGCGCGGGCTCGAAGGAGTCGAAGTAGTACGCCGCGTCCCCGCAGACCTCCGGCAGGCACGAGAGCCGCGTGACGAAGACCGGCTTGCCAAAGTACATTGCCTCGATCGGCGGCATCCCGAAGCCCTCGACGAGCGACGGGAACACGAACCCGGCCGACCGCGCGTAGAGCCATGCCTTCTGCTCGTCGGAGACGTCCGCGAGCACGGTGACGTTCCGAAGACCGCGCCGACCGACCGACTCCCGGTACTGCCGCACGGGTCCCCCGTCCGGGCCCGCGAGCACGAAGCGCTGCTCGGGCCAGGCGGTCGCGAGCGCGACGATCGCGTCGACGTTCTTGGACGGCGACATGCGGCTCAGGTGCAGCAGAAAGGGCGCCTCGCCCACCTCCGGGACCTCCGCTCGCGGCGCAGTCGACAGGTCGGCGACGCCGTTGTGGATGATCCGCACGTCCGACGCCGCGCCGAGCACCGTCCGGGCGTCGTCGGCGACTGCGCTGCTGATCGCAACGAGCGCAGTGGCACGGCCGAGCGTGCGCCGCACGCGCTGCCCGTACCAGATGCGGCTGAAGCCGCGCTTCTCCGTCAGGTAATTGAAATCGTGCACGGTGATCAGCCGCGCGCGCGCGTTCGACGGCGGCCGGTAGCGCATGTGCTGATGCAAGCCGTGCCACACCGCGAATGCGGGATCCGACCGGTGCGGCCAGCGCAGCCGGTCGGTGATCGGCCGGTAGCTGACCGCCTCTCCGAACAGCCCATGCCAGCGGCGCTCGAGAATGAAGTGGAACTGCCAGTTGCGCTCGGCGCGAAGCAGCGCCGCGCGCCGTCCGAGCTCCGCGCCGAGCCGGCGCGAGAACTCCGCCAGGCCCTCGCGGAAATGCCGCATGCGCCCGAATTGCAGCGCGAGGTGAATTGCGCCTTGCCCGCTCACCCGAACACCGACGCCGCCACGCGTTCGAGCGTCGGCCAGCCGCCGGGCTCGTGCAGCAGCTCGACCCTGGGTCCGAGCGGTGCCCAGGCGGCCACCGACTGGCGGCCGTAGATTGCAATCAGCCGGGCGCCCACAGCGGCTGCCAGGTGGCCGGGGCCGGTGTCGTTGGCGACGACCGCGCGTGCGCGCGCCATCAGCGCGCCGTAGACGCCAAGGTCGAGTCCCGGCAGCCGGACCACACCGGGAAGGCGCTCGGCGGCGATCGCTTCCTCGCCCGGTCCCGGACAGACAACGGGGACGAGGCCGCGGTCCGCGAGGCGCGTGCCGAGCTCGGCGAAGCCGGGCCAGACCTTGCGCCGTTCGCGATCGTCCGGACCCGAGAACGGGCACAACACCACGAAGCCGCCGTCGCCGAGCGCGTGTTCGTCGAGCACAGCGCGCGCGCGCGCGATCTGCGCGGCGCTCGGCGTGAGGGTGGTTGCCGTCGGGTAGGGCGCCTCGGCGCCCAGCAAGCAGCTGGCGAGATGCCAGTAGGCGTGCGCCGCATGCGCGAATGCCGGCAGCGGATAGGCCCTCGCCAAGAGCACGCTGCGCCCGTCATGCGCGTAGCCGACGGGGCGCCAGCCGCCGAGCCGCGCCTCCAGCGCCGATGAGAAGGATTTCGTCAGCAGCAGCGCGACCGGCGCCTGCGCGCGCGGTGGGACCTTCAGGCCGCGCCGCAATTCGGCCAGCTGCCGCGCCGCCTGCCACGGGCCCGCTCGCCGGGTCGCGACGGTCCAGCCCTCGCCCTCGAGGAGCGCGCCGGCCCAGCCCTTGCCGAGCAGATGCAGTTCGTAGCCGGCGGCCTGCAGGCGCTTGAGCGTCGGGACCGCGAGCACGACCTCGCCGACCCAGTTGCACAAACGGACAGCGAGAGGCCGGCGATCGCGCGAGTCCGCGGGCCTGGGGTCGGGTCGGCGCGCTTCGGGCATTCCGCTAGAGTATACCGTCGCCTCTGCCGGCGCCGGCACCTCCGGGGTTCCACAGTGTCGAGTGACGAATTGCCGCTGTCGGCGATTTCCGCGGGCGCCTCTGCCCGCGCGATCGAGCGGCTGCGCGCGGCGGACGCAATTCCGCGGGCTGCTCCGGGTGTGCTGGAAAACGTGCTGGCCTCGAGCGAGTTCGTCGCGAGCGCACTGCTCGCGGATCGGGAGCTCGTATCAGCGCCCGACCGGCTCGAGGCGGCACCATTCCGCGCCGCCGAGGCGGCAGCCGATGAAGCACTGTGCATGGCCGAGCTCAGGCGCGCGCGGCGCCGGGCGCTGGCGCGGATTGCGTGGCGCGACCTCGCGGGCGTTGACGACACGCGAGCCACGCTCGCCGCGCTCTCCGCGCTCGCTGACACCGCGATCCGGGCGGCTTGTGCGGTCGCGACCCGGCTGCTCTCGGCCCGCTATGGAACGCCGCGCGACGCGGCCGGCCAGCCGCAGCCGCTGGTGGTCGTCGGCATGGGCAAGCTCGGCGGCAATGAGCTCAATTTCTCCTCGGACGTCGACCTCGTGTTCCTGTACCCGGAGGGCGGCGAGACCGATGGCGTGCGCTCGATCGACAATTTCGAGTACTTCACGCGCCTCGGCCAGAAGCTCATCCAGCTGCTCGATGCGGCCACCGTCGACGGCTTCGTCTACCGCGTCGACATGCGCCTCAGGCCGTTCGGCGAATCAGGACCGCTGGTCGCGAGCTTCGCGGCGCTCGAGGACTACCTCCAGGAACACGGGCGTGACTGGGAACGCTACGCGTGGATCAAGGCACGGGCGATCACCGGAGGGGAGGCCTACGCCACGCTGTTCCGCGACGTGGTGCGGCCGTTCGTGTTCCGCAGGTACCTCGACTTCGGCGTGTTCGAGTCGCTGCGCGAGATGAAGGCGCTGATCGCGCGCGAGGTTGAGCGCAAGGAGCTCAACGACAACATCAAGCTCGGCCGCGGCGGAATTCGGGAGATCGAGTTCATCGTCCAGGCGCTGCAGCTGGTGCGCGGCGGCAGCGATGCACGGCTGCGGTCCGCCTCGCTGCTGACGGTGCTGCCGCGCCTCGCCGGTCAGAAGCTGCTGCCCGAGCAGGCGGTCGGCGAGCTGCAGGCGGCCTACGACCACCTGCGCCGCCTCGAGAACCGGCTGCAGATGTACCGCGACGAGCAGACCCACCGGCTGCCGGAGGACGCGCAGCGACGGGCCGCGCTGGTGACGGCGATGCGGCGGCGGGACTGGCCGCAGCTCGTAGCGGAGCTCGAGTCGCAGCGCCAGAGCGTCGCACGGCATTTCGCCAACCTGGTTCTCGCCGGAGCAGACGCAGCGCCGCCGGCAGCGGGTGACTTCGAGTCCGCGTTCGGCGCCGCGACCGCGCCGGCGGATCTCGCCGCTGCGCTCAGGTCGCTGGGACTCGCCGCGCCGGACGGCGTTGCCGCCGTGCTCTGCGAACTCAAAGGCTCCGGCTACTACCGGCGGCTCGATGCGCACGGACAGCGCCGGCTGCATGCGCTGCTGCCGCGGCTGGTCGCGGCGGCGTCGGGTCATGCGGAGCCATTGGCGACGGTGCGCCGGGCACTGGCGGTCGTCGAGGCAATCGGCGCGCGCACCGCCTATCTCGCGCTGCTGAACGAGAACCCGCTGGCGCTCGCGCGGCTGACCGAGATTTGTGCGCTCGGCACGTTCCTGCCCGCCCAGGTGGCGGCATTTCCGCTGCTGCTCGATGAGCTCGTCGACCAGCGCCTGTTCGATGCGCCTCCGGCCCGCGCGCAGTTCGCCGAGGAACTGGAGCTGCGCTGCGAGGCTGGCGTCGGCGACGAGGAACGAAACATAGAGACGCTGCGGCAGTTCCAGCGTGCGGCGGTGTTCCGGGTCGCCTTGTTCGACCTGACGGGACGCCTGCCGCTGATGCAGGTCAGCGACCGGCTGACAGACATCGCCGAACTGATCCTCGAGCGGGCGATGGCGCACGCGTGGCGCGAGATGATCGCGCTCTATGGCGAGCCGGTCTGCGGCCGGGACGAGTCGCGCCGGGTGTGCGGCGTCGCCGCGGTCGGCTACGGCAAGCTCGGGGGACACGAGCTCGGGTACGGATCGGATCTCGACCTCGTGTTCCTGCACGATTCGGGCGGCGAGCTACAGGAGACCGCCGGCCCGAAGGTGATCGACAACGCCGTGTTCTTCCTGCGCCTTGGCCAGAAGATCGTGCACCTGCTGACCGTGCACACCGCAGCAGGGCGGCTGTACGAAGTCGACATGCGGCTGCGGCCGAGCGGCAAGGGCGGCATGCTGGTGACCCAGGTCGATGCGTTCGTCGACTACCAGCGCAGCGAAGCCTGGACGTGGGAGCACCAGGCACTGCTGCACTCGCGCGCGGTTGCCGGCACGCCGGCGATCCGGGCGACCTTCGAGGCGGCGCGCGTCGACCTGCTGTGCCGCTGCGTGCGGCGGGAGTCGCTGCGCGATGACGTCCGCAACATGCGCGACCGGATGCGGCGCGAGCTGTCGCGCGCCGAAGCCGACGAGTTCGACATCAAACAGAGCCCGGGCGGCGTCGCCGACATCGAGTTCCTGGCCCAGTTCTGGGTGCTGCGCTGGGCCGCGCAGCATCCGCCGCTCGTGACTTTCTCCGATACGATTCGGCAGCTCGAATCGGTCGGCTCGGCCGCGCTCGTCGACCACGGGATCATCGACGCGCTGGTCGACGCCTATCGCGGCTACCGCAGGCTGATCCACCGGCTGTCGCTCGAACAGGGCCGGCCGGTCGTGCCGGCGGCACCGCATGCGGCGAGCCGCGCGGCGGTGACCGCCGTCTGGGACGCCGTGATGGTGCGCGGAGCGGAGCTGCCGCCCGGCTGCCCGGAGCCGGCGCGCGCTCCCGTATAATGCGCCGAGAGACGCCGCGAGAGACTCATGGCCGCACCGGTCGTCAACGATCCGACACTGATCCAGCCGAACGCCGAGCACCGCTACGAGGTCGGCGAGGCTGACCTGCCGCTCAGCTGCCCGATGCCGGGCATGTACCTGTGGAATTCACACCCGCGGGTGTATCTCGCGATCGAGGCGACCGGCGATGCGAAATGCCCGTACTGCGGGGCGGAGTACGTGCTGCGACGCGCCCGGCGCGCCAGCTGAGCGGGCGCACCCGGCTCAGCGGTAGGTGGCGTAACTCTTCTCCTCGACGATCGCCGAGCCGAGCGCGACGTTGATCCGCCGCTTGATCGCGGCCCGTTCGTCGTTCTCGATGTACACCGAGCGCGCGAGCTCGATGAAGCCGGCATCGAAGGTGCCAGCACGCTCCTTGTCGCGGATGCGGTCCTCGATGTCCCAGAGCCGCTCGTTCACGGCCTGCAGCGCCACCTCGTCGCGCGCGACGTCGCGGCGGCCGTAGGCTGACTCGCGCCAGGTCCGCTCGAGGAGCTCGAGTTCCCGGCGCACGTTCGCGACCTTCGCCGCATCGGTCATCCGTGCCGCCTTGATCCTGAGGATCGTGATCTTGTCGAGGACCTCACCCGGCGATGCAGGCACGAGGATGTCGGACATCGCGAGGCTCCTTCAGCGCAGTTTGTCGGTGGCGGCGTCGAGCGCCGCACGGTACGCATCGAGCGCGCGGGCCGTCACGAGCACGTTGTCGGCGGCCTCGGCCCAGCGCCGGTCCTCGACCGCTTCGCGCACGCCAGGCAGCGTCTTGGCCCCGTAGCCGGTGTGCAGTCCCGGCGCATACACCATGTGCCGGTACCAGCTGCGCCCCGGGAGCCCGCCGGCAGAGAGCAGCGCCTGCTCGGCCCGGCGCAGTTCGCCATTGACGGCGACGACCCGCTCCTTCGTGAGGCGCGAGGGCTCGGCGAGCGCCGCCGCGTAGCGCGCGTCGAGTTCCCGGGCGCTCGCCGTGAGCGCCGCCGCCGCGTTCTTGAGCGGCGTGAGGTTGAGGTAGGGCACAGCTGCCTCGCGGGCCGGCGGGCCTACAGGATCGGAACTGTCGGCGCCGAGCTCGTAGATCCGCTCGGCGATCAGCTGATCGGCTTCGACGGTCTCGCTGCGCATCTTGTCGGTCAGCTTCTCGATCTCCTCGACGTAGCGGCTGACCGTGTCGGCGAAGTCCTGCAGCCGCAACGGCAGCAGGTCCGCATTCGCGAGGCGCAGGACGGTATGGCCGGCGACCTCGGCGAGCGCGACGCCATAGGCGAGCTGCGGATCCTCGATCCTGATGTAGTGATCGAAGGAGTCGTACGTCGAGTGGTATGCCCCGCTCGGCTCGTCGTTGCCGAACCGAAGGTCCAACGAGGCGATGCCGGCGTGCTGCAGGAAAGGCGTGTAATCCGACCCGGAGCCGAGCGGCGCGAGCGGCAGCTCCGCGCCCTTGAGCAAGCGCTGCGCGATGCGCCTGCGCTCCTCGTTGGGCTCCTCGCTGCCTTCCCTGGCCGTGCCGGCGATGATGGCGCGCGCGCGCGCGCGCGCGAGCACGCTCGCCTGGGTGGCGGGATCACTCACACCGCCGGCGACCTCGTCGACGAGTCGCTGCAGCGAGTGGCTGCCGCCCGCCTGCAGAAAGCCGTGCGAGGTGTTATCGGAGTTCACGTACGCGACCGCGTGCCGCGCGAGCTCCTCGGCGTGCGTCTCGACCCATTCCGTGGAGCCGAGCAGCCCGGGTTCCTCCCCGTCCCAGCTGAGGTAGATCAGCGTGCGCTTCGGCCGCCATCCGCCGGCAGCGAGTTCACCGATTGCCTTGAGCTCCGCCATCATCACGACGTTGCCGGACAGCGGATCGTCCGCCCCGAACACCCAACCGTCGTGGTGATTACCGCGTAGCACCCACTCGTCCGGGTATTCGCTGCCGGTCAGCTTCGCGACGACGTCATAGATCGGCCGCTGCGACCAGTCCGACTCGATCAGCAGGTGCGCCGTGGCGGGCCCTGGCCCAAGGTGATAGGTCAGCGGCAGGCCGCCGCGCCAGCGCGCCGGTGCGCGCGGCCCGGCGAGCGATTCGAGGAACGGTTGCGCGTCGGCGTAGGAGATCGGCAGCACCGGGATCTTGAGCAGCGTCTGGGCCTGCTCGCGTTTCAGGCGCGGCGCGTCGCGCGTGGCGCCGACGCCGGGCGTCAGCGGATCTCCCGCGTAAATCGGCAGATCCGCGACCGACCCGCGCTGCACTCCGCGGGCCGGCCGGCCGGCGCCGGCCGGATAGGTGTCCGCGGCGCCGTAGCCGTCGTCCTTGGGGTCGCTGTAGATGATGCAGCCGATGGCGCCATGCTCGTACGCGAGCTTCGGCTTCAGGCCGCGCCAGCCGTTGCCATACCTCGCGATCACGATCCGGCCCTTGACCGAGACGCCGCGGCGCGCGAGGTCCTTGTAGTCATCCGGCATGCCGTAGTTGACGTACACGACCTCGCCCGTGACCTCGCCGTCCGCGCCGTAGACGTTGTAGGGAGGCAGGGCTCCCGCGGGCCGCTGCGAACTGCGGTCGCCGGCCACCGGCGGCTCGCTCAGCGTCGCGCGGAAGCGCCGCGGACTGATGAGCTCGAGCAGTTCGCGGCGCGGCGTCGGGTACAGCACGTAGAAGGTCTCGATGTTCGCGTCCCAGCCCCAGGCGCGGAACCGCGCCAGCATGAAGTCCGCGTTCGCCTTGTCGTGCGGCGAGCCCACCTGGTTCGGCTCGGACGACAGCCGCTCGAGCCAGCCGCGCATGTCCTTGGCATTCAGGCGCGCATCGAAACTTGATTCAAGCGCTGCTTCGTGCGCGGCAGTTGCGGCGGTGAATCCCTGCATCGCGGGACCGTCGGCGGCGAGGGTGGCGATCGCCGGCGCGAGTGCGGTCGTGATCAGCACGAGCAGGCGGGTCGTCCGAGGTGTCATTGGTTGTTACTCGAAGCTGAGTTCAAGGTCCGGATGCCGGTGGTTGTTTGGTCGGTCGAGGCCCGGCAGCGGGTAGCGGTCGGATGTCGGAGGCGGGACGACCGGTGCGAGATCGCGGTGAATCAGCGTCACCTCGAGCGTCTGCGGCACCCGCGACCCCGGCACGTAGCCACCGTAATTGTTGCCGTGCACGTGAGCGATGACGAACCGGGCGGCGAGAGCGTCCAGCAGTGCCGCGAACCGCTGCCAGTTCCGCTCGAGTGCGTGAAACTCGACGATCAGGGCCGCAACCCGCCCGAGCCCCTCGATGCGGCCAGCGAGCGCATCGTACTCCGAGCCCTCGATGTCGATTTTGACGAGCACCCAGCACCCGGGGTCTCCCCGTCGGACCCGGTCCAGGAGCTCCTCGAGCGTCGCGGCGCCCGGCCCGGAGCGGCCCGCGACCATGAGCTTGAGGAACTCGTGTTCGGCGAAAAACTCGCGGAATGCGCGCGGCCGGCGCAGCAGCCGCGCCATGCGCAAGAACTTGCCCGCCCGCAATCGCAGCAGCGCCTTCAGCATCTCGCGAATTGCCTTGGTGCGGATCAGTTCGGGGCCCGTGGTGCCGTCGACGCAGGTCAGCCTGATAGACGGCTTGAGTGCCAGCACCTCTTGCTCGAACTCCCAGTTCTCCTCGACCCCGAGGCTCAGCAGCGCCTGACTCGCGCGGATGGCACCGAGCGGCAGCACGTAGCCGCCGTCGAACGTACTGCCTACCCGGACCAGATCCGGGAAACGGCGCGGTCGATACCGGTGCAGGGAGAGTGGCGCGGTGCCGGCATTCATCGAGGCGCCGGCAGCCTAGCATGAAGCCCCCGGGGCGGCTAACGGCGGCGCAGCGGCTGGCGCAGCAGTGCATCGAGCTTGGCGATGACCTCGTGGGGCGTGATCAGGTCCATGACGCCGGGGCGCTCGATCTTCGTGGTCCACGCGAGCTGCGCGGGATCCGCGCCGAGGAACTTCCGTGCGGCCTCCGCGTAACGGTCGACGCAAGAGGCGCGGCTCAGGTATGGCCCGCTGCGCGCGACGTTGGTCGCCGCATACAGCCCGATCACCGGCGTGCCGACTGCGGTGGCCATGTGGGCCGGCCCCGAGTCCGGCGCCAGCAGCACATCCGCGCGCGCGAGCAGGGCGAGCAGCTTTGGCAGCGTGTCCTTGCCGACCTGGTCGACAACCGGCACGGTGGCGGCCGCGACGATCGCATCCGCCATGCGCCGCTCCCCGGCGCCCGGCCCGCCGCACAGGATCACGCGCATGGCGTGCGCCCGCGCCGCGTGATCGGCCACCGCCGCGTAGAACTCGGGCCGCCAGTTCCTGAGCGGGTGGCTCGAGCAGGCGCTGACGATGAGTGTGCGCCGGGCATCGCCGACGAGCTCCTGCGCATAGGCACGCGCGTCCGGCGGCAACGGGATGTCCCAGCGCAGCTCGTGGTCGTGGATGCCGAGCGCCTCGGCGAAGCCGTACAGCGAATCGAGCACGTGCTGGTCGCCGCCGGCGTGGATGCGGTCGGTCGTGAACAGCCACTGCGCCTCGCGGGCCCGCTGCCGGTCGAAGCCCAGCTTGACCGGGGCGTGCACCAGCATCGAGACGAGGCTCGCTCGCAGCGCCACCTGCATGTGCAGCAGAAGGTCGAAGCGGCGCGGCGCGAGCAGCTGGCGCAGCCGCCACAGCTCACCAGGGCCGCCGCGCTTCTGGTAGCTGATAAACTCGACGTCCGGCACGAGGCTCATCAGCGTGTGCTCGACCGCACCGATGATCCACGTGAAGCGCGTCGCCGGCCACGCGGCCTGCAGGGTGCGCAGCACCGCGAGCGTGTGGCACACATCGCCGATGGCCGAGATCCGCAGGATGCAGACGGCGGCGGGTGGCGAGTTCTGAAACCTCGTGAAGGGCAACATGGCTCTGGCGCGCATCCCGACAGCAACCGGCGCGATCCTATACGACCCCTCGCGCATCGACCATCCAGTGACGGCGGATTTCGAGCCCGACGAGCTCGGCCGTGCCGGTCGCATCCACGGTACCGCCGCCGGGCGCGGCAGCGCCTGGTTCGTCGCGACCCGCGGTGACTCGGGCAGCTGGGTGCTGCGGCACTATCGCCGTGGTGGCTTGGCCGCGCGCGTCATCGCCGACCGCTATGCATGGCGCGGCGAGGATGCGACGCGCGCGTTCCGGGAGCTGAGACTGCTCGCCGAGCTCGAGCAGCGGCAGCTGCCGGCGGCGCGGCCGGTGGCGGCGCGCTACGTGCGCACGGCTTGCAGCTACCGTGCGGACCTGCTGACGGTTGCGATTGCGGGCGCCCGGTCGCTGGCCTCACTCCTGTCCGCCGAGCTCGGGCTCGGCGTGTGGCGCGCGGTCGGCACGACGATCGGCGTCTTTCACGCGGCCGGCGTCTGCCATGCGGACCTCAATGCGCACAACGTGCTGATCGACGGCGCGGGCCTGGTGCAGCTTGTCGACTTCGACCGCGGCTCGCTGCGGGCCCCGGGCGCCTGGCAGGCGCGCAATCTCGCGCGCCTCAGGCGCTCACTCGCCAAGCTCACCGCCGCCGATCCGCGACGCTTCACGGCCGCGCAGTCGGCGGCGCTGCTCGAGGCTTATGAGGCGGCGCGCAGCGCCCCGCTCTGATAGGGATCGGGCTCACCGGCGAGCGGCCTGAACCGCTTGTAGCTCCACAGGTACTGCTCGGGTGCGACCGCCGCCGCCGCCTCGATGAGTGCGTGATAGCGCGCGACATCGCGCACCGGGTCGTCGCTCGGGAAGTCCGGGAGCGGCGCGCCGATCGTCATCACGTAGCCGGAGCCATCGGCGAGCCGGCGCGGGAAGAACGGCAGCACGGCGCACCGGGTTGCACGTGCGACAAACGTCGTCCCCGGGTTCGACAACGCCGGTACGCCGAACAGCGGCACGGTAATCCGGCCGGCCCCGTCGAAACGCTGGTCCGGCGCATACAGCACGATGCCGCCGCGCTTGAGCGCCCGCAGCATCTCGACGAAGCGCTCGCTCGGGATCATCCGCCCGCCGCGCGCGATCCGCGCGCGCAGCGCCAGCTGGTTCACCAGCTCGTTGGTCGAGGGCTTGTACATGATCTCGAATTCCTGTCCGGTCTGCGGCAGCGTCGCCGCGGCGATCTCGTTGGTCGTGAAGTGGGCGCCGAGCAGCAGCACGCCCTTGCCGCGCGCGACCGCCGCCGCGAGGTGCTGCTGTCCTTCGACCCGCGTCAGCCGCTCGAGCCGCCCGCTGTGGTCAAACCACACCAGGCCGACCTCGAACAGCGAATAGCTGAGCGACTGGAAGTGGCCTCGCCCGATCCTGCGGCGCTCCCGCTCGGTGAGTGCGGGGAAGGCAAGGCGCAGGTTGATCAGCGTCACGCGCCGGTCGCGTCGCGCGAGATACCAGCCGATGGTGCCGACGGCGCGCGCCAGCACCGCCTGCGACCTCCACGGCAACAGCGCCAGCCCCCGCACCACGGCGAGGCCGATCCACACCGGCCACCAGCGCGGCCCGGTGAACCGCCGCAGCGGCACGAGCGGCACACCGCAGGCGGCATCGACCGGCGAGGCAGTGGAAGGGGTCGTCATGGGCGGTATCATCTCAGCCGTTGCGCGCGGCGCCGGGGTTGACGTTGCGAATACTGTACATCTGCCTCGGATATTGTCTCGCGCCGATCGCGTTCGGCGTGGTGCTGTGGCGGGGCCTGCGCGACCGCAGCTACTGGCAGGCGCTGGGCGAGCGCTTCGGCTTCGGCACTCGGCTGGCGCCGGGCGGGCTGTGGGTCCACGCCGTGTCGGTGGGCGAGGTGCAGGCTGCGGTCGCGCTCGTGCGGCAGCTGCGGGCGCGCCATCCGCGTTTGCCGCTCGTGCTGACCACCGCGACTCCGACCGGCCGCAGCCGCGCCGAGAGGCTGTTTGGCGCCGACGTAACGGTCCGGTACCTGCCGTACGACCTGCCGGACGCCGTGGCCCGCTTCCTCGCCCGCATCCGACCGCGGCTTGCGGTGATCCTCGAGACCGAGCTGTGGCCGAACCTCTACCGCGGCTGCGGCCGCCGGGGCATCCCGATCGTGCTTGCGAGCGCGCGCCTGTCGGCGCGCTCGGTTGGCCGCTACCGCCGGCTCGGGGCGCTGATCCGCGCGACACTCGCGGGCGATGTCGCGATCGCGGCGCAAAGTGAGAGCGACAAGCAGCGCTTCGTGGCGATCGGCGCGAACCCGGCACGGAGCCACGTGGTCGGCAACATCAAGTGTGACTTCGAGCTGCCCGCGGACGTGATGCGGCAAGGGGCGGCGTTGCGCGAGATGCTCGGCGTTGAGCGGCCCGTCTGGGTCGCCGGCAGCACCCACGCGGGCGAGGAGGAACAGCTGCTCGACGCCCAGCGTGCGCTCGACGGGCTGCTGCCGGGCGCGCTGCTGGTGCTCGTCCCGCGCCATCCGCAGCGTTTCGAGTCGGTCGCGGCACTGCTGCGCCGGCGTCGCATCAGCTTCGTCACGCGCAGCAGCGGCACGCCGGTCGGCGCCGCAACGAGCGTCCTGCTGGTCGACACGCTAGGCGAGCTCGTCGAGTTCTACGCGGCGGGCGATGTCGCCTTCGTCGGCGGGAGCCTCGTTGCAGTCGGGGGCCACAACCTGCTCGAGCCCGCGGCGCTCGCGAAGCCGATTCTAAGCGGGCCGCACACGTTCAATACCGCCAGCAGCGCGCGGCTGCTCGCCGAGGAAGGTGCCCTCGAGCTCGTGCCCGATGCCGGCACGCTCGCAGAGCGGCTCGCGGCCCTGCTGGTCGATCCGGCGGCGCGCGCGCGCGCGGGGGGCCAGGGGCTCGCCGCGCTGACCGCGAACCGCGGCGCGCTCGGCCGCCTGGTGCGCTTGATCGACTCCATCTTGGGGCCGGGCGAGGCCGCTTGAGCGCTACTTGACCGACACCGTCTGGCCGAGCCAGCTGTTGACACGGGTGAGGCGGGACTCGTCGAGCGTGCCGGCCGCCTGTTCGAGCGTCAGCACGTTGATGACGTAGTCGTAGCGACTGCGCGCGTAGTTGGTCTGTGCGTCCAGCAGCCTCTGGCGAGCCAGCAGCACGTCGACCGCGGTGCGCGTTCCGACGTCGTAGCCGGCCTCGGTCGCCTGCAGTGCCGTCTGGCTCGACGCGAGGGCCTGCTTCAGCGCCTGGACGCGCGCGATCTCGCTGATCACGCCGAGATACGCATCGCGCGTCTGGCGCTCCGTTTCTCGCGCCGTCTGCTCGAGTCGCTCGCGTGCCGCGCGGTGTCGATAGACGGCCTCACGGACGCGCGATGAGGTGTTACCGCCCGAGTACAGCGGCACCGTGAGCTGCACGCCGATCTGCTTGTCATAGGTGAGCGTGTCGGCCGGGTAGGTTGCGCCGAAGGCCTGCGTATAGGCGCCGGTGTCGTTGCCGTTCCGGCTGGCGACGATGTCGATGGTCGGCAGGTGGCCGGCGCGCGCCGTGACTATAGTCTCGCGGGCGATGTCGACGGCGAGGCGCGCGGAACTGAGCGTCAGATTCTGGTCGAGCGCTGCCCTGACCCACTGCTCCTCGCTGGCCGGGCTCGGCGCCACGAGCGGCATATCATCACCCGGCCGCGACAGCTCATCGAAGGCATCGCCGGTCAGCTCGCGCAGCTGCTCGCGGGTGGAGGCGAGCGTGCGCTTCGCCTCGATCACGGCGGCGCTCGACTGGTCGGCGGCCGCCTTCGCGTCCTCGACGTCGGTAATTGCGATCAGTCCGACCTCGTAGCGCTTCTGGGCCTGCTCGAGCTGGTGCACGATCGCCTCGCGGGATGCCTCCGCCGCCTCGAGCGTGTCGCGGGCCGCGAGCACGTTGAAGTACGCGGTCGCGGTACGCAGGATCACGCTCTCCTGGGCGGCGCGATAGTCGACTTCGGCCTGCGCCACCTGCTCGCCGGCCTGCTTGAGCGTCGAGAACTGGCCCCAGCGGAACACCGTCTGGCGCAGCTGGATGGTCCACTGGCGGATGTCGCTGGTCGTGGTCTCCTCGAGCGGTATGAACGTGCCTTGCCCGTTCGGGCCGGTTTCGACGAAGTACGGCGACGTGCCGCTGGTCACGTCGCGCGTGTAGCCGGCCGTGCCGGTCAACTGCGGGAGCAGCGCCGACAGTGCCTGCGGCCGAGCCTCGAGCGCCGCCAGCCGGTTGGCCTCGGCCTCCCGCAGAATGGGGTCGTTGCGCAGTGCCCGCTGGTAGATCTCGGCGAGATCGGCGCTGACGGCGAGGGCGGGCAGCAGGAGTGCCACGCTTGCCACGGCCGCACGCCGCAGGGAGGTCAATTTCATACCGTTGAAGTCCGTTCGATTAGGCCAGCCCAGCCGGAGAGTTGGTGTTGTATAACTGTATATCACCTTGAACGGGGCCCGCAATCCGGTCGACCCGCGTGGTCCTCAGTACGTCGCAAGCGTCGGGTCGATGTCCCGCGACCAGGCCAGGATGCCGCCCGTCAGGTTCCCGACCGAGGGGTAGCCCTGGGCCTCGAGGAGCCGGGCGACCGAGAGGCTCCGGCCTCCCGACCGGCACATCACGACAATGTCGCGCGTCCGGTCGAGCTCGGCGAGGCGTCCGGGGATCTCGGCCATCGGCATGTGCAGCACCCCCGGGAGCGAGGCGATCTTGAGCTCCCACCCCTCGCGCACATCGAGCAGCAGCGTCCGCGGGTTGGCCGCGCGGTCGCGGACGAACTCGGCGGGGCTGACTTCCCGAACCACGCGCGCCGCTGCTCAGAATACGAACGCGGATGGGCGCCGCGCGTTCGTCATCGGATCGACGAACGTCTCGAATAGATCGGTGCGCGCGAACTCACGCTCGCCGAGGCGCGTGACCAGCTGCGCTGTCATCGGCGCGGCGGCGCCGGTCACCGCGAACAGCCGGCCGCCCGGCAACAGCCACTGCTCGTAGCGGGGGTCGTACACCGGTAGCGAGGCCGACAGCACAACGACATCGACCGGTGCACGCGGCTGCCAGGTCGTGCCGTCTGCCAGGTGGACAGCGACGCCGAAAAATCCCGCCGTACGCAGATTGCGGTTCGCAAGCTCCGCGAGCAAGGGCCGCAGCTCAAGCGACTCGACGCGACCGCCCAAGGTCGCAAGACACGCGGCCAGGAAGCCGCTGCCGGCACCCACCTCGATGACGGTGTCCCCCGCAACGATCTCGCAGGCCTGCAGGATCCGCGCATCGAGCTTCGGCGGCAGCATCGACTGGCCTTCCGGCAGCGGGATCGGCGCGTCGGCGAACGCGAGATCGCGGTACGCCGGCGGCACGAAGCGCTCGCGCGGCACGCGCGCGAGTGCATCAAGCACGCGCGGGTCGAGCACCTCCCACGCGCGTACCTGCTGGTCGATCATCTGCTGGCGTGCGGCTTCGATGTCCATGCGGCGGGCGGGGCGGAGGGAGGGTCGGGGATCGTCAGCGAGGCGCAGAGGTTACGGAGTTGCGCGTCGCGCGACAAGGCTTGCGGCGGTCACTAAAACGCCGATTATGGTGAATACCGCGGACCCCTGCCAAGGCCTTCGGTATCCTCGGATCGGGGACACACACGGGTGCACCGCCGGCGGAGGCAACCACGCCGCGCCGGCAGCGAACTGCCCCGTGCACGGCCACATCGAGCGCGGCCGCCCGTGACGGGCCGCGCACCGTCGGCCGCCATAAGACGGGATGAGGAAGGGATCCGTTGACCGTAATCGAAGCCGTCGCGCTCTTCGCGCTGGTGCTCGCGGGAGTCGCCACCGTCGGCGCATGGCGCGCCCGCCGGCGCGCGCAGGCAGCGCTCGCCGCACTCGAGAGCGACCGATCGACCGGTGTCTCGCCGCGGGTGCCGGAGCCGCCCGATGGCCCCTTGAACGACCTCGTCCAGGCCGTCCACGAGCCGGTGCTGATCCACGGTGAGCGAATTCTGCTGATCAACGCGCGCTTTGCCACGCTCCTCGGCACCACCCCGGAGCAAGCGGCCGGCCGGCACCTCGCTGAACTCGTGACTCCGGAGTACGCCGAGCTCGTCACTGACAACGTTCGCCGCCGCCTCGCCGGCGAGCCGGCGGCCGAGCGCTTCGAGGCCGAGGTCGCCGACTCGCACGGGCAGGTGACGCGCGTCGAGATCGCCGGCAGGCTCACGACCTACCGCGGTGCTCCGGCCGTGCTGTTCACGCTGCTCGAGATGGTCGGCCGGGCGACGCGCGGCAGCGACCTGGTGCGCGGCCGGGCGCAGGCGACACTCGATTCGCTGGGCGATGGCTTGGTGACCACCGACACCTACGGGCGGATCGACTTCGTCAATCGTGCTGCCGAGCAACTGCTCGGCAAGTCGCTCGCAGAGGTCAGCGGCCAGCAGTTCCTCGAAGTGGTCAGCGTCGTCGACGAGGCCGATCGGCGTGCACTCGCCGATCCGGTGCACCAGTGCCTGACGGCCGGCGTCAAGGTATCGCTCGGGCGGCGCGCGGTCGTGCTGGCGCGTGCCGACGGCGCGGAGCACAGCATCGAGCTCAGCGCCGCCCCGCTGACCGGCGAGCGGGGCGAGATCGCCGGCGCCGTCGTGCTGCTGCACGATGTCACCGAGTTGCGGGGCCTCGCCCGCCAGATGAGCTATCAGGCAAGCCACGACGCACTCACCGGCCTCGTCAACCGCCGCGAGTTCGAGCGACGTTTGCAGGAGAGCATCGAGCTCGCCCGCACCGGCGCGCAGACCCAGGTCCTGTGCTACCTTGACCTCGATCGCTTCAAGGCCGTCAATGACACCAGCGGCCACACGGCCGGCGACAACATGCTGCGCGAGGTCGCCGCCCTCGTGAAGGACGCGGTGCGTGACTCGGACACCGTCGCGCGTTTGGGCGGTGACGAGTTCGCGATGCTGCTCGTCGGCTGCCCGCTCGAGAAGGCAATCCAGATCGCCGATGACGTCTCGACCGCGATCCGCGACTACCGCTTTGTGTGGCAGGACAAGATCTTCTCGATCGGGGTCAGCATCGGACTCGTCGAGATCGGCCGCGAAAGCAGCAGCCTCGAGGATGTGATCTCGGCCGCGGACTCGGCCTGCTACGTGGCGAAGAGCCAGGGCCACGGCCAGGTTCACGTCTATTCAGCCCACGACGAAGCCGTTGCCAGGCACCGCGGGGAGATCCACTGGCTGCAGCGCCTGCAGCATGCGCTGCGCGACAACAGCTTCCTGATCTACACGCAGCCGATCGTGGCCGCGACCGGCAGCAGCGACAGCGGACCGGCGCTCGAGGTGCTGGTGCGGCTCGCGGCCGAGGACGGCTCGATCAGCACGCCCGGCGAGTTCCTGAAGGCCGCCGAGCGCTACCGCCTGATGCCGCTGGTCGACCGGTGGGTCGTGCAGACGGCGCTCGCGGCGTTCGGCCGCGGCGCGATCAAGATTCCCCCCGGACGCAGCGTCGCGATCAACATCTCCGGCCAGACGCTCGGTGACGGCCAGTTCCTTGAGTTCGTGGTCGAGTGCCTCGACCATAGCGGCGTCGCGCCGACGCAGGTGTGTTTCGAGGTCACCGAAGCCTCGGTCGTCGCCAACCTCGAGCACGCCCGCCGCTTCATCGGTGTGCTGCATGCGATCGGCTGCACGTTTGCGCTCGATGACTTCGGCAGCGGACTCGGCTCGTTCGTCAATCTGAAGACGCTGTCGATGGACTACATGAAGATCGACGGGCTCTACATGCGCAACCTGGCGCGTGACAGCGTCAACCAGGCGATGGTCTCGGCGATGATCAAGCTGGCGCACACCCTCGACTTCAAGGTGATTGCCGAGCAGGTCGAGGATACCGCCTCGCTCGACGCCGCCCGCCGCATGGGCATCGACTTCATGCAGGGCTATGTGCTCGGCCGGCCGGAGCCGCTGAAGACCGCAGCCTGACGGGCGCGGGCGTACAATCGCGCCAGCCACCGGTCGGGAGGCCGCCATGCATCGCCGCTCACCACCGATCCGTCCTGTGCGCCACGGCGCGCTGACTCTACTGCTGCTCGCGGCGCCGGGGCTCGCCGGCGCGGGCGAACCCGCGACGGTCCAGTTCCTGAACTCCGGCAAGGTCGTAACCGTGAACCTGCCGTTCTCCGAGGCGGTGCGCCACGGCGACACGCTCTACCTGTCCGGCCAGATCGGCATCAGTCCCGGGACGCTCACGCTCGTGCCGGGCGGGATGGCAGCCGAGGCGAAGCAGGCGCTCGAGAATATTCGCACCGTGCTCGAGGCCAACGGCCGCACGACCGCCGACCTCGTCAAGTGCACGGTCATGCTGGCCGATATGGCCGACTGGCCGGCGTTCAACGAGGTGTGGCGGAAATTTCTGAAGAGCCCCTATCCGGCGCGCAGCGCGATCGGGGCGAATGGTCTCGCACTCGGAGCGCGGGTCGAGATCGAGTGCCTGGCGGCGGCCGGGCGCTGAGCCACCCGCGTATCGCTACACCAGCAGCGGCACCCCGGTCTTGGAGGCGATCTCGTCGAAGGCGACGAGCGGGGCGAGTTCAATCAGCGCGAGCCCGTCGGGCGTCACGTCGATGACCCCGAGGTCGGTGATGATGCGGTCGACGACCCCGACACCGGTCAGCGGCAGCGTGCAGGCCGGCAGTATCTTGAGGTCCGTCGTGCCGTCCTTCTTCCTCGCAACGTGCTCCATCACGACGACCACGCGCTCGACCCCGGCCACGAGGTCCATCGCCCCGCCCATGCCCTTGACCATCTTCCCCGGGATCATCCAGTTGGCGAGATCGCCGCGCCCGCTGACCTGCATCGCGCCCAGGATCGCCAGATTGATCTTGCCGCCGCGGATCATCGCGAAGCTCTGCTCGCTGCCGAAGATCGAGGACCCCGGGATGGTCGTGACCGTCTGCTTGCCGGCATTGATCAGGTCGGCATCCACGTGGTCGGGGTGCGGGAACGGCCCTATTCCGAGCATGCCGTTCTCGCTCTGCAGCCACACCTCGATGTCCTTGGGCACGTAGTTCGCAACCAGCGTCGGAATGCCTATTCCGAGGTTGACGTAGAACCCGTCCTCGAGCTCCTCGGCGGCGCGGGCGGCCATCTGCTCCTGGGTCCACGGCATGGCGTCAGACTCCCACCGGCACGGTGACCGTGCGCTTCTCGATGTGCTTCACCGGATTCGGGTTGTGGACGATCCGGTGGACGTAGATGCCCGGGAGATGCACGTCGTCCGGAGCGATTGCGCCCGTCTCGACGATACTCTCGACCTCGGCGACGCAGACGCGCCCGGCCATCGCGAACGCCGGATTGAAATTGCGCGCCGTCAGGCGGAAGCGCAGGTTGCCGCTCCGGTCGGCGACCGCCGCCTTGACGAGCGACACATCCGGTACCAGCGAGCGCTCCATCAAGTAGGTCTGGCCACCGAAGTCGCGAAGTTCCTTGCCCTGCGCGACCAGGGTGCCGACGCCGGTCGCCGTGTAGAACGCGGGGATCCCTGCGCCGCCGGCGCGCAGCTTCTCGGCCAGCGTCCCTTGCGGCGTGAACTCGAGCTCGAGTTCCCCCGCCAGGTACTGGCGCTCGAACTCCTTGTTCTCGCCGACGTAGGAGGAAATCATCTTGCTGATCTGGCGGGTCTCGAGCAGCCTGCCGAGGCCGAAACCGTCGGTGCCGGCGTTGTTGGAGATCACGGTGAGTCCGCGGACCCCTGAGTCCCTGAGCGCATCGATCAGCGCCTCCGGGATGCCACACAGCCCGAAGCCGCCGACCGCCAGCAGCTGGCCATCGCGGACAATCTCGGCGAGCGCCGCCGCCGCCGACGGGTAGAGCTTGTTCACAGGTGCCTCCGAGCCGGCCGCGACCGGCCGGGCGGCCGCCATCATAACCGAGCGCCGCGGCGCATGGCGCGCGCGGCCCGGGCGGAAAAGAGGCGCCTGCGGGCGCCTTTGGGTCGCGCTGAACCTGACGCGGCCTACAGCAGTGGCACCAGCAGCAGCGCGACGATGTTGATGATCTTGATCAGCGGGTTGATCGCCGGGCCCGCCGTGTCCTTGTACGGATCGCCAACTGTGTCGCCGGTCACGGCCGCCTTGTGGGTGTCCGAGCCCTTGCCGCCGTAGTTGCCTTCCTCGATGTACTTCTTGGCATTGTCCCAGGCGCCGCCGCCGGTACACATCGAGATCGCAACGAACAGCCCCGTGACGATCGTGCCGATCAGGAGCCCGCCAAGCGCGCGCACGCCCGCGCCCGGTCCCATCAGATAGTTCATCCCGAAGCCGATGACGACCGGGACTAAGATCGGTAGCAGCGAGGGCACGATCATCTCCTTGATCGCGGCCCGGGTCAGCATGTCGACCGCGCGGCCGTACTCCGGCTTGCCGGTGCCCTCCATGATTCCGGGAATCTCCTTGAACTGCCGGCGCACCTCGACGACCACCGCGCCCGCCGCGCGGCCGACCGCCTCCATCGCCATCGCGCCGAACAGGTAAGGCACGAGGCCGCCGATGAACAGGCCGATGATCACCGCCGGATCCGAGAGGGAGAAGTTCTGCAACTTGCCCACGGCCTCGAGGTTGTGGGTGTAGTCCGCGAACAGCACCAGCGCCGCAAGGCCCGCCGAACCGATCGCATAACCCTTGGTGACCGCCTTGGTCGTGTTGCCGACAGCATCGAGCGCGTCGGTGATCTTGCGCACCTGCTTCGGCAAGCCCGCCATCTCCGCGATGCCGCCGCCGTTGTCGGTGATCGGGCCGTAGGCGTCGAGCGCGACGATCATGCCGGTCATCGACAGCATCGCGGTCGCGGCGATCGCGATGCCATACAGGCCATCGCCGTGGCCGGCGCTCTCGCCGAGCGTATAGGCGCCGAAGATCGCGGCGCACACTGCGAGCACCGGCAGGGCGGTCGACTTCATCGATACCGCAAGCCCGGCGATGACGTTGGTGCCGTGGCCGGTTTGCGAGGCAAACGCGACGTAGCGCACCGGGGCGTACTCGGTCGCCGTGTAGTACTCGGTGATGACGATCATTGCCGCGGTCAGCGCAAGCCCGATCAGCGCGCACAGGTAGAGCGGAAACGCCTCGCTCCCCAGCATCATCATCGTGATCGGGTAGAACGCGATCGCGGCGATCGCGCCGGAGACGATCACGCCGCGATACAGAGCATTCATGATCTTGCCGCCTTCGCGGACGCTGACGAAGAACGTGCCGACGATCGAGGCCACGATCGAGGCGGCGCCGAGCACCAGCGGCAGCAGCACGGCATTGTTGCCGAGGTTGCGCACCGTCAGGCCCGCGAGCAGCATCGTGGCGACCACGGTGACCGCGTAGGTCTCGAACAGGTCGGCCGCCATGCCCGCGCAGTCGCCGACGTTGTCGCCGACGTTGTCAGCGATCACCGCAGGATTGCGCGGGTCGTCCTCGGGGATCCCGGCCTCGACCTTGCCGACGAGGTCGGCACCGACGTCGGCGCCCTTGGTAAAGATACCGCCGCCGAGCCGCGCGAAGATCGAGATCAGCGAGCCGCCGAAGGCGAGGCCCACGAGCGCGTGCAGCGCCGCGTCCGGATTCGCCGCGAGATGCAGCATCGCGTAGTAATAGGAAGCGACGCCGAGGAGCGCGAGGCCGACGACCAGCATGCCGGTGATCGCGCCGCCGCGGAACGCTATCCTGAGCGCAGGATTCAAGCCGCTGCTCGCGGCGTGCGCGGTGCGGACGTTGGCGCGCACCGAGACGTTCATGCCGATGTAGCCGGTGAGGCCGGAGAGCACGGCGCCGACCAGGAAGCCGCCGGCCGTGGCCCAGTTGAGCGCGACGCCGAGCACCAGGAACAGCACGACGCCGGCAATGGCGATCGTCGAGTACTGGCGGTTGAGGTACGCGCCGGCGCCGGCCTGGATCGCCGCCGCGATTTCCTGCATCCGGGCATTGCCCGCCGGCTGCGCGATGACCCACCGGACCATCAGCAGGCCGTAGAGAATCGCCACCACGCCTGCGCCGATCGCAAGCAGAAGAGCGAGGTCGCTCGTCATGGTTTACTCCCCGACTGTTACCCGCAGAACTCGTTGTGTCTTGACCGGCAACGGCGCCAACGTCACCCGTGCGTGCCGCCAAGTGACTGAAAGCGCTTCCGTTTTCCGGGGCGACCCCCTGAAGGGGTCGGGCATTATACCGTGAAGTCCGTCGCGAGCCTGCGCTTGACCGGGACGTTCCTCAGCTCCACATAGGCCGGGAGCCCCTCGCGAAACGGCGGGGGGTCCTCGCCGACGATCAGCGGCGCGAGATAGCGCCGGCACGCGGCCGTGATGCCGAATCCGTCCTCAGTCACGAACTCCCGGGGCACCGTTTTCTCGACGTTGGCAACCGCCTCGAGCGGCGCGGCCTCGATCGCCCAGCGGTACGGCTTCGCCGACCGGCGCACGATGACCGGGAGGACGGCGTTGCGGCCCTCGAGTGCGAACTCGACGGCTGCCTTCCCGACCGCGTAGGCCTGCTCGGCGTCGGTCTTCGAGGCCACGTGGCGGGCGGCACGCTGCAGGTAGTCGGCGACGGCCCAGTGATACTTGTAGCCGAGGCTCTCCTTCACGATGCGGGCGACCTCCGGCCCCGCGCCGCCGAGCTGGGTGTGGCCGAACGCATCGCTGGTGCCTGCTTCGGCGAGGAACTTGCCGCCGGGGCCCTTCACGCCCTCCGACACGACGATCACGCAGTAGCCCTTCTCGGTCACGCAGGCCTTGACCCGCGCGAGGAACTTCGGCTGATCGAACGCAATCTCCGGAAACAGGATGATGTGCGGTGCATCGCCGGGCTTGGCGGCCGCGAGGCCGCCTGCCGCGGCGATCCAGCCGGCGTGCCGACCCATGACCTCGAGGATGAAGACCTTGGTCGAGGTACGGGCCATCGAGGCGACATCGAGAGCCGCCTCGCGGGTCGAGACCGCGACATACTTCGCCACCGAACCGAAGCCCGGGCAGCAGTCGGTGACCGGTAGGTCGTTGTCAACGGTCTTCGGCACGCCGATGCAGATGATCGGATAGCCGAGCTCGGCGCCGATGTTCGAGACCTTGAGCGCCGTGTCCATCGAGTCGTTGCCGCCGTTATAGAAGAAATAGCCGATGTCATGCGCCCGGAATACCTCGATCAGCCGCTCGTACTTGGGGCGGTCCTCGGCGAGGCTCTTCAGCTTGTAGCGGGCCGAACCGAAGGCGCCGGCCGGTGTGTACCTCAGTCCCTTAATTGCCGCGGCGCTCTCGCGGCTCGTGTCGATCAGGTCTTCGGTCAGCACGCCCACGATGCCGTGCCGTCCCGCGTACAGCTTGCCGATCCGCGTCGCGTGCCTGCGGCACGCCTCGATGACGCCCGCGGCGGACGCATTGATGACGGCGGTGACGCCGCCCGACTGGGCGTACAGCGCATTGCGCTTCTTCATCGTTTTCTGCGTCGGCATGAGTTGAGACTCCGGCGGTGGCTCGCTGGCCGCAGGATACCCGGTTGCTTGGGCCGGCTCATCCGCCGGACGCAGGACGCGCCACGGCGCTCAGATTTGACGCTCTGGGGACCCGGCGGGCAGCATATCGGGCCACGGGCGGCCGAGCGGGGACCTGTGGGAACCGAGCCGCGATGAGAACGACAACATGCGTATCGTGCTCCTGGGCGCGCCCGGGTCCGGGAAAGGCACCCAGGCCCAGCGCCTGATCGATGCCCATCGCGTGCCGCAGGTCTCGACCGGGGACCTACTGCGGACGGCGGTCGCGGCCGAGAGCGCCCTCGGCCTGCGAGCGAAGGCGACGATGGAGGCCGGGAAGCTCGTGGACGATGCGACCATGCTCGGCATCATCCGCGAGCGGCTCGGTGCCCCGGATGCCGCGCGTGGTTTCATCCTGGACGGGTTTCCACGCACGATCCCCCAGGCGGACGGCCTCGATGCGCTGCTCGCCGATCTCGGCCGGCCGCTCGAGGCAGTCGTGCTGATGGAGGTCGACAGCGGGCAGCTGTTCCGGCGCCTGACGGGCCGGCGCACCTGCCGCAGCTGCGGCCGGGTATTCAACGTCTATACTGCGCCGCCCTCGACACCGCCGCCCTGCGGCGGGCAGTGCGTGACGCCGGACCTGTTCCAGCGTCGCGACGATGGCGAGGCGACGATTGCCAAGCGCCTCGAGGTCTACGCCGCCCAGACGCGGCCGCTGGTCGAGTACTACCGGGCGCGCGGCCTGCTGCGCAGCGTCGACGCCGAGGGCGATATCGACCAGGTCACTGCCCGCCTCGAGGCCGCGCTCAAGAACGCAGGCGCCGCCTAGCCGCGGGCGACTTCCTCGCCGACCGGTCCCGACAGCACGCCGGCGCGCCAGCCGCGCAGCACCGCGACCGGCGGCTCGCCGCGCGCGATCCGCCGCAAGTCCCGCTGCGTCGCGAGCACCTCCGGTGCCACGCCCAGCTCGAGCGCGATCGCGCGTATCCGCTCGGCCAGACGCCGTGTCCGCGCCTGTTCCTCGCGGTTTGGACGCACATCGGCGCGCTGCTCGAGGCCCTCCAACGGCAAGCTCGCGGCGCGCGCAAGCTCCGCGACGATATCGGGCCCGAGCTTGTCGGCAGCGCCCGGCGGCATCACGCCGAGCGCCTTCAGCGCCGCGACGTCCGTGGGTGCAGCGCGACCGATCGCGCGCAGCGCCGCATCGGCGAGCACCCAGCCACGCGGCAGGTTGCGACGCACCGCGCGCAGCTCGCGCCAGGCGGCGAGCGTGCGCAGCCGCTGCTGCTCAGGCGGGGGTAGCGACTCGATGCCTTTGAGGCGCTGCCAGGCATCGCCGGGATCCGCCCGGTACAGGCCGGGATCGGCGAGCGCGGCGCAGTCCTCCGTGAGCCAGCCGAGACGGCCCCGCGCCGCGAGGCGTTCCTCGAGGCGGTCGGCGAGCGGCAGCAGCCAGCGGACGTCGTCGGCGGCGTACTCGAGCTGCGCGCACGACAGCGGCCGGCGCGTCCAGTCTGTGCGCGCCTGGCTCTTCTCGAGCGTATGACCGAGCTCGCGGGCAATCAGGTCGCCATAGCCGATCTGCGCCGGCATGCCGAGCAGCGCCGCGGCGATCTGGGTATCGACGAGCGGTGCGAGTGGCACGCCGGTCAGCGGCAGCAGCACCTCGATGTCCTGCCGCGCCGCGTGCAGCACCTTGGTCACCGCCGCATCGCGCAGCAGCGACACGAGAGGCGCGAGGTCCAGGCCCGTCAACGGATCGATGAGCTCGATGCCGGTGGGATCGCTCAGCTGGATCAGCGCGAGCTCGGCCAGGTAGGTCCGCTCGCGCAGGAACTCCGTGTCGAGCGCGAGCCGCGGCGCGCGCGCCAAGCGCGCGGCAGCAACCGCCAGGGCCGGGCCCTCGGTGATGACGATCGGGACGGAGGTCACGGGAGATTGGCAGCGGCGGGTTACAATCGACGGCGCATTATGCGGGTCGCGCCGCGCGATCCCAAGTCGGCAGGTCGATGCAGGAACTGTTTCGCGTGTTCTGGGATATCGCGCTGTTTCGCCGCGGGCCGCGGGACGTGCCGGCGTCGTGGCTGCTGCTGGCCATCGTCGCCGCGGTCTACGCGGCGACGAGTTCACTGCAGTCGGTACTGCTGTTCGGGCCGCGGCTGGCAGTCGAGCGCGGGCTCGCGGACCTGGCGCTGACCGCGGCGCTGTTCTGGACGGCCCTCGCGCTGCGCCGACGGGGTCACCGCTTCCTGCAGACCCTGACCGCGATGCTCGGCACGGGCACCCTGCTGTCGGTGCCGATGATCACCATGCTCATCGTGCGGCGCGAGCTCACGGATGCGGGCGCGGTCGCGCTGCTGTTGTCGGTCGCCTCGGTACCGCTGCTCGTCTGGTATCTGTTCGTGGTCGGACACATCGTCCGGCACGCGCTCGAGGTGCCGCTGTTCACCGGCATGGCCGTCGCGATGACCTACATCGTACTCGGCTACCTGCTGATCGAGCAGCTACCCGCGGCAGCCGCTGCCTGATGCGCGTCCACATCCTCGGCATCTGCGGCACGTTCATGGGTGGCATTGCGGCCCTCGCGCGCGAGGCCGGCCACGAGGTCACGGGCTCGGACCGGAACGTCTATCCGCCGATGAGCACGCAGCTCGAGACGCTCGGAATCCGGCTCACCGAGGGCTGGGACCCCGGACAGCTCGACCCGGCGCCTGACGTGGTCATCGTCGGCAACGCCCTTTCGCGAGGCAATCCGGCGATCGAGGCGCTGCTCGACCGCGGCCTTCGCTACACCTCGGGCCCGGCGTGGCTCGCCGAGCAGGTGCTCGCCGATCGCTGGGTGATCGCGGTCGCGGGGACCCACGGCAAGACCACGACCGCGAGCGCTCTCGCCTGGATCCTCGAGTGCGCGGGCCTCGCGCCCGGATTCCTGATCGGCGGCGTGCCGGAGAACTTCGGCACCTCGGCGCGGCTAGGCCGCGCGCCATTCTTCGTCGTCGAGGCGGACGAGTACGACACGGCGTTCTTCGACAAGCGCGCCAAGTTCGTCCATTACCGGCCGCGCACCGCGATCCTCAACAACCTCGAGTTCGATCACGCCGACATCTACCCGGACGTCGGCAGCATCCGCCGCATGTTCCATCAGCTGGTGCGGACCGTGCCTGGGCACGGCCGGCTGATCGTCAATGGCGCGGATCCGGAGCTCAGGACCGCGCTCGAACTCGGCGTCTGGACGCCGGTCGAGCGCTTTGCACTCTCAGGCGATGCGGACTTCACCGTCCACGCACTGGCCCCCGACTGGTCGGAGTTCGACGTGCGCAAGGGAGGCGCGCACGTCGGCCGCGCCCGCTGGGGCCTCATCGGCGCGCACAACGCCCTGAACGCACTCGCCGCGGTACTCGGCGCGCGGCACGCGGGCGTTGAGCCCGCGGCCGCGCTCGCGGCCTTGGCGACCTTCAGGAACGCGCGCCGGCGCATGGAACTGCGCGGCACCGTCCGCGGCGTAACGGTCTACGATGATTTCGCGCACCACCCGACCGCAATCGCGGCAACCGTCGGGAGCCTGCGCCAGAAGGTCGGCACGGCACGGATCCTCGCGGTGCTCGAACCACGCTCGGCCACGATGCGCCTCGGCGTACACCGCGAGACGCTCGCCGGCTCGCTCGCGGTAGCCGATCGCGTGTTCCTGTTCGAGCCGGCGGACCTCGGCTGGGACCTGCGCGCCGCGGCGCGGCCGCTCGGCGAGCGCGGTCGCGTGCTCAGCGACGTCGACGCACTTGCCGCTGCGATCGCCGCCGAGGCGCACAGCGGCGACTCGGTGCTGGTCATGAGCAACGGCGGCTTCGGTGGTCTCTACGGCAAGTTGCTGGCGGCGCTCGGAGGCAACGCGTGAGCGCGCGCACGCTGCCGCTGTTTCCGCTCGGTACGGTACTGTTCCCCGGCGGGCCGCTGTCGCTGCGGATCTTCGAGCCACGCTACGTCGACATGGTGGGCCGCTGCCTGCGCGCGCAGACCGGCTTCGCCGTGGTACTCGTCATCACGGGCGGTGAGACCGGGAGCGGCGCGCTCGCGACCGCAGCGGTCGGAACCGAGGCGCGGATCGTCGACTTCAACCGGCTCGACGACGGGCTGCTTGGCCTCACGTGCCTCGGCCAGCAGCGGCTGCGGATCCTGCGCGCCTGGCGTCAGGAGGACGGGCTCAACCTGGGCGATGTCGAGGACCTGCCCGCGGACGTCTCCGCCGCGGTGCCGGTCGACTGCGCGCACCTGCCGGAAGCGCTGCGGCGGCTGTACCCGGATCTCGATGCGACCTATGCGTGGGTCACGCCGCGCTGGGACGACGCCGGCTGGGTCGGCAACCGGCTCGCCGAGCTCGCCCCGCTCGAGGCCGGCGTCAAGCAGGGGCTGCTCGAACTCGAGGACCCGCTCGAGCGGCTGCGCTTCCTCGCGCCGCTGATTCGCATCGGCGCCGACCAGACCGACGCCTGAGCCGCCTCAGTCGCTGCGCCGCCAGCCGCGGAAGCGGTCGCGGAGGATGACAGCGATCGCAAGAATCCCGAGCGTCCAGCCGAGCACCAGCCAGCCCGTGTAACCGGTCGCCGGGCTGATCAGCCACTCGAGCGGCGCCGACGGATTCTCGCGCGTCGCGCCGATCGTGGCGCGCATCACGCAGACCCATCCGGCGTGCAGCCCGACGCCGACCGCGATGCTGCCGGTCCACACGGCGCACGCTCCGAGCAGCAGGCCGACCGCAACCAGCGCCAGCCACGCGTCGATGATGCCGGCGGGCGAGGCAAAGCTCGCGACAGCGGCCGCCAGCAGCTCCAAGCCGCTGCGCCAGGTGACGGACGCGTGGGCAATGCGCGCGCCGGCGAGGAAATGCACCGAGGCGTAGACCAGCGACACGAGCGCAACTGCAACGAGCGGGCGCCTGAGTTCGCGGCTCACCGCGCCCTGCATCAGGCCGCGGAAGAAGGTCTCTTCCACGAACCCGACCACGAGTCCCGACAGTGCGCCGGCACCGAGCGCGGCGAACAGCACGTGCGCGCTAAGATCGGGCCGCGGCACGCGCACCCCGAGCGCCAGCATCGAGATCGTCACCGGCAGCATCGTGGCGAGTCCCGCCACCAGCCCGAAGCCGAACTGCCGCAGCCACCGCGGCCGCGGGGCCCCGTAGCCGAAGTCGCGTCGCGTCGTCAGCCGCAGCCGGCGAACGACGAACACGATCGCCAGCAGCAACAGCAGCTGCCACAGGCGCGTCGCGATCTTGTCGAACCACCACGCCGGCATCAGCGGGTGAACGAGCAGGTAGAGTGGATAGGCGAGCAGCGCGGCCACGAGAAGCGTGCCGGCGATCGTCGCGACGAACCACAGGAAGGCGCGCATCGCCGCACGGTACGCGAGCGCGCTGGCCTCGACAACCGGGACGCCGAGCGGCTACGAACCCGTGAGCATCGGGGCGACATCACACACGCTGTACGGCCTGTGACGAAAACGCGCCTCGACGGACGCTTTCGAACCCGGAATTGCCTGTTGCGAACGGCAGCTATCGGGAAGCCCAAAACGGTCTGCCACGGCTGCGCCGGCCGAGGACCGTCCCACTTTGCCGGCGCTATCTGAGCCTGCACAGCCTCGGGGAAGCCGTTCGGGAACGGCATGCCCGACGCCCGGTACTTGCCGCTCAGCATGAAAAAGTCCATCAGCCAACTCCGGGCCACGCCGCTGGCCGGCTCGCCGCATCCTGCTAGGATGGAACGAAAGACGAGCCTCCACCGTCTGCCATCAATAAGGTTGTCTCGAACACCATGAACAAGCCGCGCGTCGTCGTCTTGGGGGCGGGATTTGGTGGCCTCGAACTCAGCACACTGTTGTCCGAGGCATTCGGCGATGGCATCGACGTGACCCTGATCGACAAGAGCGACACGTTCATCTTCGGCTTTTCGAAGCTTGACGTGATCTTCGGTCGCACAACCTTGGAAGCCGTGCGCCTGCCGTACCGCAGCTTCATCAAGCCCGGCGTGCGCGTGCTGCGGGAAACGGTAGAGACCATCGATCCCAGGACCCGACGTCTGACAACCAATACCGGCAGCTACGACTGCGACTACTTGGTGATCGCTCTGGGTGCCGATTACGACATCGCGGCCACCCCAGGACTGGAAGGTGCCAACGAGTTCTACTCGGCAACAGGGGCGAATCGTCTCCGCGAGATTCTTCCAACCTTCTCCAAAGGCCGTGCCCTCATCGGCGTGTGCGGGGCGCCGTACAAGTGCCCACCGGCACCCAGCGAATGCGCACTCATGCTGCACGACTTTCTGGCAAGCAGGGGAGATCGCGGTCAATGCGACATCACGATGGTCCTGCCCTTGTCGAGCCCGGTGCCTCCCTCACCCGAGACCTCCAAGGCTTTGATCGCCGCATTTGCCGAACGCGGCATTAGGTTCATGCCCAACCGCCGCGTGACCTCGGTGGACCCAGTCCGCCGCGTCGCGTCACTCGACGACGGCAGCACATTGCTATACGACCTGTTCCTCGGCGTGCCGAAGCACCACGCGCCCGGGGTCGTCGAGGCCAGCGGAATGGCGGAGGGCGGCTGGGTGCCCGTGAACCCGAGAACGCTGGAAACCAAATTCCCGAACGTCTACGCGATAGGCGATATCGCCAACACGGGAACGCCGAAGGCGGGCGTCTTCGCCGAAGGCGCGGCCAAGGCGGTGGCTACGTCCCTCGCCTCGCGCATCCGCGGTGCGGGCGAAGGCGGTCTCTATGCCGGTGCGGGGTCCTGCTACATCGAGTTTGGCGGAGGGAGGATTGGGCGCGTGGACGTCGATTTCTTCTCGGGGCCCAAACCCACCGGCACTTACTACGAGCCGGATGTTGCGTTGAGGGCTGATAAGGACCGGTTCGGGGCCAGTCGGCGGGCGCGGTGGTTTAGGCTCTGACGCCACCGGGCGTCAGTTCGATCGACACATTTCGAGCAGGCATTCTGCTCCCCGGACATCCACAGTTGGCCGGTCGCGACCTGTCGGGTACCGAATACGGGCGAATCGATCGTTACGACAACTGTCGACCGCCATTTCGGCCACTCGCGACTGGCCGTTTCCTGGCGTTGGAGTCAGCGGGCCTCAGCCTTTTCGAGTGGCAATCTGCCAATCGTTGCCACACGGGTCCTTCACCATCGCGCGCCGATCTCCATAGGGGACGTCTCTCGGCTCCTCAATCGATACGGCGCCGGCTTCCAGCGCACGCCGGTATGTCGCGTCAGTATCTTCGACGTAGACGTAAAGAAACGCAGGCATGGGGTCGCGGGGGCCGAGCCCGCTCACCATGACGATCGAATCGCCAATTCTGATTTGGGACGGCGCCCCCACCGCAAGGTCTCCGCCCGTTGCGAATGTATGCTTTAGGAAACGGACAAGCTTCGCGGGGTCGTGAACCACCAGTCGAGGTGTCACGCTATGCCAACCGTCTGGAACCCATTTGGCCAAGATCGCTCCGTAACGAACACCCGGCGCCGCAGGCCATCCCTGCGTCCGACTAAATTCGGGATCGTGGCGCTCCGCGCGCCTCAGTCCGTCCGACGCAAATGCCCTACGGACGTCAGCTCTTGGGCTGGCATCGTAGCGCACGTTCGTCCGCGTCTGGCCGGGGTGCAGCCTTTCGGGAGCGTGTGATCCCCGCTTCAAGGCCAACGTCCGGTGCTGAACCCCGCTGGAGACTTTGGCGACGGTCCGCTTGCGGACAGGCCGATGGCTGCCACAACTCAGCGCGTCCCGAAGTGTTTGCCGGAAATATCTCTACTGCGTTGGAAACTTCAACTCCCGCTCAATCGCTTGGAAGCGCGGCTCATTGCGCAGCGGGTCGACAAATGGGTCCACTCTTAGCATCGCCAGACCTGGGTCACGTACCTGCAGCGCTTTTTCGAGCCATTCGAGTGCTTTCGTGCGATTTCCCCATTGCGCATAGATCTCGGCGTCCTGATAGGCTGGGGCGTCGCCGAAGAATGCCGTCAATTTCGCGAGGACAGCTTCCGCATCGGCGTGCCGTCCCAGTTTGTCGTATGCCATCGCAAGGCACCACAGACTTACCCAGGCGTCGGACCTGCTCTCGCACGATGAACGCGCGCTGTCAAACTCGGCGAGTGCGTAATACGTCAGGCCGCGCCAGCCGTAGGTGTCGGCAGTGTCAGACTCAAGCGACAGAGAATCGTTTTAAGCCGTCACCGACTCCGGGTAGTGATGGGCAAGAAATAATGTTTGGCCGAGCGTAAAGTGGCTGCGGGCCCCAAGCGGGTCCAACACGACCG
>DATNIE010000024.1:0-16902 GCA_035604595.1 Steroidobacteraceae bacterium
CGTCTGCCCCTGATAACCCTGATCGCCCCAGACGCGCGTCTCCCGCCCATGCAGCAGATACGGCAGTGCATCCACATCCGACACGTTGGCCGCCGAGGCGAGGATCGTGTGGATCAGCTTCGTCTTGCTGTCCACGCCCACGTGCGCCTTCATACCGAAGTACCACTGCTGGCCCTTCGCCACCTGGTGCATCTCCGGGTCGCGCTTGCCATCCTTGTTCTTGGTCGAGCTCGGCGCACTAATAATGGTCGCATCCACGATCGTGCCATTGGAGATCTTGATGCCGTTGCGGTGCAGGTGCTCGTTGACCGCCCGCAGCAGTGTCTTGCCCAGCTTGTTCCGCTCGAGCAGGTGCCGGAACTTGCAGATCGTCGTCTCATCAGGCGCACCTTCCACACCCAGGTCGATGCCCACAAAGCTGCGCATCGCCACCGAGTCGTACAGCGCTTCCTCAACCGCAGGGTCCGAGAGGTTGAACCACAACTGCAGGAAATAGATCCGCAGCATCCGTTCCAGGGGAATCGGTGGCCGGCCTCCTTGCTCGCTGACCTTCGGATATACCGTCGCAACCGCCGCCGTCATCTCCGGCCAGGGAATTACCCGGTCCATGTCTGCCAGGAATTGCGCTCGCCGCGTCGTCTTCCCGTACTTCTCAAATCCGGTCAGCGTCTGCTGCTTCATCGCGGTACTCGCATGAGAATGACTGCGGTATCAGACTCTACCGGTAAATCAGAGTTTCCTTAGACATTGAGCAGCAGGTGTTCCCGCTCCCAGGCCGAGATGACCTGCAGAAACGCTTCGTGCTCGCTCTCCTTGACTGCCGAGAACGCGACGACGAAGCGCTCGCCGAACAGGTCGACCAGCGGCCGGCACTCGCGCAGCAGCCGCAGCGCCTCCGCAAGCGTGCGCGGCAGCTGGAAAGGAAGGTCATAGGCGCTGCCGGAAATCGGCTCGGTTGGCTTGAGGCCCTCCACCATCCCGAGGTAGCCGCAGGCGAGCGAGGCGGCCATCGCCAGATAGGAGTTCGCGTCGGCGCCGCCGCAGCGGTTCTCGACGCGGCGCGCCGCCGGCGAGGACATCGGAACCCTGAGCCCGGCCGTGCGATTGTCATAGCCCCAGTGCACGTTGATCGGTGCCGAGTTGTGTGGCGTCGTGCGCCGGTAGCTGTTGACGTTCGGCGCGAACAGTGACATCGCCGCCGGCAGGTACCGCTGCAGCCCGGCGATGTGGGAGAAGAACAGCGAGGTCGGTGATCCATCCGCCGCGCTGAAGACGTTCTGGCGGGTCTTCACGTCGACGATGCTCTGGTGCAGGTGCATCGCGCTTCCCGGTTCCTTGGCGTGCGGCTTCGCCATGAACGTCGCATACATCTTGTGGCGCAAGGCTGCCTCGCGCGCCGTCCGCTTGAACATGAACGCCTGGTCGGCGAGGTTGAGCGCGTCGCCGTGCAGCAGGTTGATCTCCATCTGCGCGGCGCCGGCCTCATGGATCAGCGTGTCGATCTCGATCTCCTGGGCCTCGCAGAACGCATAGACGTCGTCGAACAGCGGATCGAACTCGTTGACGGCGGCGATCGAGTAGCTCTGCCGCCCGATCTCGGGGCGCCCCGAACGGCCGATCGGCGGTTTCAACGGGTAGTCCGAGTCGATGTTCGGCTCGACCAGGAAGAACTCGAGCTCCGGGGCGATCACCGGCTCCCAGCCATGCCCCGCATACAGGTCGAGCACGCGCCGCAGCACGTAGCGCGGCGCCATCGGCACCGGCCGGCCGTCGCCGTAGAAGCAGTCGTGGATCACCTGCGCGGTCGGCTCCGCCGCCCACGGGACGACGCGGATCGTCGTGGGATCCGCCTTCAGCACGATGTCAATCTCCGATGGGCTGATCGCGCTCTCGTCCTCCGGATACTCACCGGTGACCGTCTGCAGGAAGATGGACTCCGGCAGGCGCATGCCCTCTTCCTCGATGTATTTCTCCGCCGGTACAACCTTGCCGCGCGCGACACCGGCCATGTCGGGGATGATCGCCTCGACCTCGGAGATGCCGTGGTCCTTCAAGAACTGCCTGATCGGGCTCGTGCTCATGGGTCACCTGTCGTCGTTCGCCGCGGCCGCCCCGCGTGCGTGGGCCCTGGCAGCCGCGCCGAAGGCGGCGAACAGGGCCGTGGAGAACTCATTAGAAAGCACCTGCCATTCCGGGTGCCACTGCACCGCCAGCGCAAAACCGCCCGCGTCCGCCACGCGGACCGCCTCGACCACTCCGTCGGTCGCGCGCCCCTCCACGACAAGGCCCGCGCCCAGCCGGTCGATACCCTGCGAATGCAGGGAGTTGACCTTGATCCGGTTGCGGCCCGCGAGCCGGGCGAGCACGCCGCCCGGGGTGAGCTCAACATCGTGCGTCGGCGCGTACTGGGCCTCGAGCGGCTGGGTCGCGTCCTCCTTGTGCATCAGCAGTCCCGGGACTTCGTGTAGCTTCTGGTGCAGCGTGCCGCCGTAGGCGACGTTGAGCTCCTGGAAGCCCCGGCAGATGGCCAGCAGTGGCAGCCCCGCCGCCACGGTGCGCGGAATCAGCGGCAGCGTCGTCGCATCGCGCTCGGGGTCATGCCACGTGCCGGGCGCACTTGCGGGGCCGTCATAGTGATGCGGTTCGACATTTGAGGGGCTGCCGGTCAGCAGCACGCCGTCGCAGCGTTCCAGCAGCACCTCCAATTCGAGCTGCTCGCCGAATGCCGGCACGATCAGCGGCAGCGCGTCGGCCGCCTCGGCGAGTGCCTTCAGGTACTTCTCGCCGACGCAATGGAACCAGTGGCTGCCCAACAGCCTCCGGTCGGCGGGTACGCCGATGATGGGTTTGCGCGCACGCATGTTAATTATATTGAACAGCGGCCCGATTCAGCCGAGCCGGTGGACCGCATCAATTTAACCATACCGGAGGCGCCGCCGTCGCCACCCCGATCGGCAAATGAGGCCTCGAACGAGCCTTTTATTCCGTATGTTGCGGCGCACACGCGGGTCCAGCCGCCGAATCGGCTGGGTAGGCAGGCATGACCCGTCGAATCGCGCCGCTAACAAAATCTTAAACGCTGCTCTTGACAGGCCGCGCGACATCCGGGCTTCCCACCGGCCGCCCCGGGACACAGATGACGGCCACCGCGGAACCCGCCGCCTGCTGGTGCACACGCACGCCGGGTGCCCGGCCGGCGCCCGGCGTCGCGCTAAACCTCCGTTCGCCGCAGCACGAAGCAGTGATGTATGCGCGGGCTGCGTTCGAAGTCCTTCGGGATCGTCGCGCGCGAGATGTCCTCGACCACGAGCCCCGGCAGCGCGGCGGCGTCGAGGACGAAGCGCGCGTAGTTGGTCGAGAACACGAGCACCCCGGCCGGCGCCAGCAGCCGTGCGGTCGCGCAGAGCAGCGCGACGTGATCGCGCTGCACCTCGAGCGTGCCGGTCATTTTTTTCGAATTTGAAAACGTCGGCGGATCAAGAAACACGAGGTCCCAGCCGCCGGCCGGCGCGCCCTGCAGCCATTCGCGCACGTCCGCCTGCGTCAGCACGTGCTCCCGTCCGCTAAAGCCATTGAGGCGGAGGTTGCGGCCCGCCCAGTCGAGGTAGCCACGCGAGAGGTCGACGGTCATGGTCGCCGTGGCCCCGCCGGCGGCGGCGTACACGGTCGCGGTTCCCGTGTAGCCGAACAGGTTCAGAAACCGGCGGCCGGCGGCGAGCTCGCGCAGTCGCGCACGGGTCAGGCGGTGATCGAGAAACAGCCCCGTGTCGAGGTAGTCGTCGAAATTCACCAGGAACCTGAGGCCGCCTTCGGCGACTTCATGAAACTCCTGTTCGGCCGCGAGCTTCGGATACTGAGCGGCGCCCCGCTGGCGCCGCCGGGTGCGAAACCAGATGCGCTCATCGGCGAGTCCGAGCACGTCTGGCAACACCGCGACCGCCTCGGCGCGTCGCGTCCGCACCTTCTCCTCGGCGACCGACGGTGGCGCGGCGTACTCCTGCACGCAGGCGTAGCGGTCGCCGTTGCCGTAGATGTCGATCGCGAAGGCATATTCGGGCATGTCGGCGTCGTAGGCACGCCAGCAGCTGATGTCCTCGCGACGTGCCCACTTGCCGCGTACGTCGAGGTTCTTGCGCAGCCGGTTGGCGAACATCTTCGCGCCCGGCGCCTCGCGCCGGGCCGGATCCACCGGCGGCAGGCGCCCGGGACGGCGCTCGCGCGTGTAGTACGCGGGCGCGATCTCGAAGCGCAGCAGCCGCACCTCGATCGGCCCGTTGAACAGGCGGTGCGTGCGTCGCGCCTCGAGTTTGAGTTCCCGCCCGAGCGCCGGATTGCCGGTCAGCACGGCGACGTGCCAGCCGTCGAAGTGCTCGCGCAGGACCCGGCCGAGCTCTGCGTACAACGTGCGCAGCGTATCGACCTCGCCGAGGCGCTCCCCGTACGGGGGATTGGCGAGCAACAGGCCGCGCGGTGACGGCGCCTGGACCTGCGCAAGCTCCCGTTTGTCGAACTGCACCAGCTCGCCGACGCCGGCGGCCACGGCAGCCGCGCGCGCCGCATCCACCGCGTGCGCGTCGTGATCGCTGCCGAAGATGCGTCCGCGGGGCCAGGCAGAGGCGTTCGCCCGCTCGATCGCCTCGCGTCGCAGCGCGTCCCAGGCCGCCGCGTCATGTCCGGCCCACCCGAGGAACCCGAAGTAGTCACGCGTCAAACCGGGCGCGCGGTCTGCCGCGATCAGTGCGGCCTCGATGGGGAGCGTCCCCGAGCCGCACATGGGATCGAGAAACGCCCCGCCGGAGGCGGCGATCTCGGGCCAGCCTGAGCGCAGCAGCAGCGCCGCGGCCAGATTCTCCTTCAGCGGTGCCGCCACACCCGCCCCACGCCAGCCGCGCCGGTGCAGACTTTCGCCGGACAAGTCGATCGCGAACAGCGCCTGGTCTCTGGCCAGGCGCACGCTGACGCGCACGCTCGGCCGGGCGGTGTCGATGTTTGGGCGCGAGCCACGCCGCTCGCGTAGCTGGTCGACGATCGCGTCCTTGACCTTGAGGGCGCCGTAGCGCGTGTGGGTGATGGCCGAGCGCGTCGCATCGAAGTCGACGGCGAGCGTCGCCGTGGGCGCGACGTGCAGCGACCAGTCGATCTCCCGTGCCGCCGCATACAGTGCCTCGGGAGTCGCCGCCGGCGCCTCGGCGAGCTCGAGCAGCACGCGGCTCGCCACCCGTGACCACAGGCATGCCCAGTAGCCGACTGCGAGCGCGCCGCTGAACGTCACGCCCCAGGGGCGCTCGTGGCAGTTGCTGGCGCCGGCCACCGCGAGCTCGGCGGCCAGCAGGTCGGCGGCACCGGTCGGGGCGGTGGCGAGAAACTCGTGCATCAGTCGAGCTGCACGATGCGCGCAGCCCCCGGCGCGGCGAGAAAGCGCTTCAGTATCCGGTAGACGTCCGGATCAAACGATGCCGCGTCGGCATCGAGTCCCTCGGCCGCGTCGCGCTCGCGTACCGTGCCGAGATAGCGCCAGTCCGACAGCACGTGCAGATCCTCCTCGCCGCGCCAGTCGCGCTCCGCGACCAGCACCCGGCCCCGGTACGGCCATGGCTTGAGGCGCAGCGCGGCCAGCGCAAGGCGCACGCGCGTGTCGTGCAGCACGGCCGGCTCCTTGCCGATGCATGCCCCGCGGCAGCGCTGCAGCTGATAGGCAAAGCACGATCCGCCGGCCGCGGCATCGCCGCCGCCACGCTCCAGCCCGAGCACGCGGGCGCACAGCTGGTGCGCGCGGGCGATTTCCTCGACCGCGCGCGCCGCCGATCGCGGATCCCGGTACAGCCCGTACACTTCCTGCTGGTCCGCCGCCGCGAGCGCGTCGAGCTCGACGATGTCGATCCGTGCCGGTGCGCCGGCGACCGGCCTGAGCCGCAGCGTCCATGCCGCACCGCTCGTCCCGCGCCGGCGATTGTGCAGCGGCTGCTCGGCCTTGATGGCGCGCGCCTCGATCAGCAGCGCCCCGAGCTCGCCCGCCGTCTCGGTCCAGGCGACCCGTTGCACCTGGCGGGCAAGGCGCTGCTCGGCCGCGGAGCGGTGTGCAGCGGCGAAGTGGTCCAGCACGCGCGTGCGGATGCTGCGGCTCTTGCCGACGTACAATAGCGCGCCGCTTTCCCCGTAGAACCGGTAGACGCCGGGGCCGTCGGGCAGATCGTCGGCGAGTCCCGGCGGCAACTGGGCTGGCAGCGGAGTTTCGCGCAGCAGCAACTCGACGGCCTCCGTCAGCCGGGCGGGCGCCACCTCCCGGCGCCAGCAGGCCAGCAAGTCGTTCAGCACCCGCGCATCGCCGAGCGCACGGTGCCTGGCTGCGCAGTCGAGGCCATGCCGCGCGATGACAGCGTCGAGGTTGTGGCGCGGCTCGCCGGGGTACAGGCGCCGCGACAGCTTCACCGTGCACAGTGCCTTCGCGGCCCAGCTGATGCCGAGCCGCGCGAGCTCGGTGCGGATGAAACCGTAGTCGAAGCGGGCGTTGTGCGCCACGAACAGCCGCCCGTGGAGGCGGCTCAGCAGTTCGCGATGCACCGCCTCGAACGGCGGCGCATCGGCCACCATCTCGTTCGTGATGCCGGTGAATGCCGAGATCTGCGGCGGGACCCGGGTTCCTGGATTCACGAGCGTCGACCACTCGCGGACGGCACCGTCGCGATCGATCTCGACGGTGCCGATCTCTATTATCCGGTGCCAGGCCGCGTGGCCGCCGGTGGTTTCCAGATCGACGCAGACGAGATCGCGATCGAGCCCCGTCTCCCCGCTCAAGTCGAGTGCCCGCCAGGCGGGCCGGCGCCGAGAGCCGCGAGCGGGCCGTACAGGTCCGGTCGCCGGTCACGGAACACGCCCCAGTTGTGGCGGTAGCGGCGCGCGGCCTCGAGATCCACCCGCTGCATCACCACGGCCTCGCCACTGCGCTCGGCCACGGCCAGCACCTCGCCGGTATGGCTCGCGATGAATGACGATCCATAGAAAGTGATCGTGTTCTGCTCGCCGCTCTCCCGGCCGAATCGATTGGCCGCGACCAGTGGCAGCATGTTGGCGGCCGCATGACCCTGCATGGTGCGCATCCAGTGGTCGCGGGAATCGAGGCTCGCGTCCTGCGGTTCCGAGCCGATGGCCGTCGGAAACAGCAGCATCTCCGCGCCGAGCAATGCCATCACTCGCGCCGTCTCCGGAAACCACTGGTCCCAGCACACCCCGGCGCCCACCGTCCCGAATCGGGTCGGCCAGACCCGAAAGCCCGTGTCTCCCGGAGCAAAGTAGAATTTTTCGTGATAGCCGGGACTCTCGGGTATATGGCTCTTGCGGTACGTCCCGAGTACGGCGCCGTCCGCGTCGAGCATGACGAGCGTGTTGAAATACACGTTGCCGGCGCGCTCGAAAATCGAGATCGGCAGCACGACCCCGAGCTCGCGCGCGATGGGCGCGAACCGGTTGACCGCCGGGCTCGCCGCGACCGGCGTCGCCAGCTCGAAGTACCGATACGCGTGGTCCTTGCAGAAATACGGCGTCTCGAACAGCTCCGGGAGCAGGATGATCTCGGCGCCTTGCGCCGCGGCCTGTCGCACCAGCCGCTCGGCAGCCGCGAGGTTGACCCCGCGGTCCCAGCCGCATTCCATCTGCAGCGCCGCCAGTGTTACGGTCATCGTGCGCCTCGTCCCGCGATCAGCTGAGATCGATCCACCGCGGCTCGAGCCCGGTGCGTTTGTCGAGCGCGTGCAGCCACGTGGCGCAGCCGCTGCCGGATTGCTGGCAGCCGCCGGCCGGCAGCCCGTCGCCTCGCGGCCATCGTGGCAGCGGACCCACGCCCCGCCATCGCGCAGCTCGCGCGCTGCCTGGAGCGCAGCAGCGACCGCGGCGTCCGGCCGCTCCGCTCAGACCGTCGGCGGCGCGCTGGCGCTGATGATCTCACAGTCCTCGCGACCGGGATTCTGGAAGCGGTGCGGGACCGCCGTCGCGAAATAGTAGGCATCGCCCGGACCCAGTACGCGGGTCGCGGTTCCGACCGTCATCTCGATGCGGCCACGGACCACGACACCGCCCTCTTCGCCCGGGTGCGACAGCATGTCGGGGCCGCTGTCGGCAAAAGCGCCGTACCGCTTGTGGATGATTGACATCGCCCGTCGCGGGCGTCCGGCGGCGAGCAGGCGCAGCTCGATCGGCGCCGCGCCGATCTCCGTCAACTCGTCGCGGCCGTAGAAAACCTGCGGCGGCACGGCGAGGTCCATCGTGAAGAAGTCGGCGAGCGACATCGGGATGCCGTCGAGGAGCTTTTTGAGCGAGCCGACGGAGGGGCTCACGCGGTTCTGCTCGATCAGCGAGATCATGCCGTTGGTGACGCCGGCGCGCTTGGCTAACTGGCGCTGTGACAGGCCGTGGAACTGCCGGATGGCCCGCAGATGGGCCCCGACGTCGATCCCGTCCGATCCCTTCATCATGGCGGGGTGTGAATAATATTAGACATTGAGGCGTAAATATCGCCTTACAGATACCACGCTGTCAATTATCCTAAGCGCTCGGTCATGAAACCGTCCACAACACCGTCACCCCGGTGAGGCGATGGGGACCCGGGAGCCTGTCGCAGATCCGGACGGCAACGATCAGTCGCTCATCGCCGCCTCATCGCGGCTCGCCGGCACGGCGAGCGCAGCCGCAGTCGATCAATCGCGCCGCGCGCCGCCCGCGGCTCGTGATGCGGCGCGGACAGGCAGTCGATGCGTGTCTGTCCTCGGGCTCACCTGCAGCGCTGTTGTGCGCTGCAAAGTCGAGGGCGTCGCCTGAGGCGGGAGTGTGAAGGCAGTTATCCGCACATTTCCCTACGCCGGCCGGGCGCGGCGGACGTACCATGAATCGGGTTCGTCGTTTTCCGGCCTGGGTGATCTGCAATGACCGCTCGAATGCTTCCTGAAGTTGGCCAGTGGTACGCGCACCGCGATAAGGGACAAATGTTCCACGTCGTCGCCGTCGATGACGAGGACGGTGTGGTCGAGATCCAGGGCTTCGACGGCGACGTCGACGAGATCGATCTGGAGAGCTGGTTCGCGATGCCGCTCGAGCGCACGGAGGCCCCCGAGGACTGGACCGGTCCCGTCGACGATGTCGAGACCGACGACCTTGGCTATACCGCGGACAGCGACGTGTCCGCCCGCGACTGGCGCGCTCCGCTCGACGAACTCCCGTCGCAGCCGCAGGAAGCGATCGAGGCGGACGAGGCGGACGACGACGGCCTCGGGCGCTGACGGAGGCGCTGCCCAGCCGGTGGACACCCTGCCGGCGGCGCTGCTCGACGCTGCCTTCTATCCGCATCCGGCGGACTCGCTCTGCCTGATCGAGACACACGTCTCGTGGATCGCCCTGGCGGGCGACTTCGCCTACAAGGTCAAGCGTCCGGTACGACTGCCGTTCCTGGACTATGGAACGCTGACCCTGCGGCGCGCAGCCTGCGCGACCGAGGTGGCACTCAACCGGCGCTGGGCCCCCGAGCTCTACCTCGGCGTCAGCGAGATCGTCGTCACCGCAGACGGGCTGCGCCTCGACCAGGCTGGCACGCCGTTCGAGCCATGCGTGCGCATGCGGCGTTTCGACCGCGCGCTCGAGCTCGATGCACTCATCGCGAGGCATTCGGTCGACCCGGCAGAGCTTGCGGCGCTCGGCGGACGCGTTGCCGCTTGGCAAAGCGCCGCTCCGGCAGCAGCTGCCGATCTGCCACTGGGGCGCCCGCAAGATGTTCTCGCGGCCGCCGACGGGACGTTTGCATCGCTCGCCGCCCAGGGATCGCCGGTGGCGGGGGAGGCCATCGCGGCGCTGGGCCGGTTTCTCGACCGCGAACGCCCGGCGCTCGCCACATCGCTGGCGCGACGGCGTGCGGCCGGCTGCGTTCGCGAGTGTCACGGCGACCTGCACGCGGGCAACGTCGTGCGCCTGGGCAGCCGACTGACGGCCTTCGATGGCATCGACTTCGATCCGCAGCTGCGGTGGATAGACGTCGCGAGCGACGTCGCGTTCCTGGCAATGGACCTCGAGCAACTTGGCCGGACCGACCTCGGCTGTGCGTTCCTCGACGGATGGCTGTCGGTCTGCGGCGACTATGACGCCGCGACGGTGTGGCGCTGGCTGCTGGTCTACCGGGCGCTGGTGCGCGCGAACGTCAACCTCGTGCGCATGCGCCAGCTCGCGAGCGGCGCGCCGGCCGATGCCGCGCTGGCACAGTGCCGCCGCTACGTTGCCGCGGCTGCGGCCTGTGCCACCCGCGGGCCCGGCCGGTTGTTGCTGACCTTCGGCCCATCCGGCTCCGGAAAGAGCTGGGTGGCCGGCGAACTCGTGGCGCACCTGCCGGCGGTCCGGGTGCGCTCCGACCTCGAGCGCAAGCGGCTCGCCGGACGCGAGGCCGGCGCCCGGAGCGGCTCGCCGCTCGGCGGCGGTCTGTATACGCCCGAGGTGACCGCACGCACCTACCAGCGCCTTGCGGCGGCGGCCGCGGGCCTCGTCGCGGCCGGGATCGACGCGATCGTGGACGCGACTTTCCTCGATCCGGCGCGGCGCGAAGAATTCGCTTGCATCGCGCGCGCGGCCGGCGCGCCGTTCGCAATCATCGAATGTACTGCGCCCACACAGACGCTTCGCACGCGCGTCGCTCGGCGCGTCGGCGACCCCTCCGAGGCGACGCTCGCGGTGCTCGAGCGACAGCTCGCCGCCGCACCGAGCCTCGCAGCGGCGGAGCGGCGGCGGTCGGTGCGCGTGGACACCTCGCTCGCAGTTGACCTGCCCGCGCTTGCGGCCACCGTCAGAGCGGTGGCAGCACCACCGGACGATGCACCGCCCGGCGCGGCACCGGCGTCTTGAAACCGTCGGGCTTGACGATCAGCACGTCGCACTTCAGACGATCGATCACGCGCTCGGCGGTATGCCCGATGAACAGCCGCTCGAGTCCGCTGCGGGACACCGCGCCCATCACCACCACGTGCGCGTCGATCTCCTCCGCAAGCTCCGGCAGCGCATCGATCGGCAGCCCGGTCTTGAGGTGCGTGCGTCGCGCGCCGAGGTCGTACTTGCCAACCAGCTGGTCGAATGCCTTGCGCACCTCGCGCTCGTGCTGCTCGGCGATCTCGGCCGGCAGCGGCAGCGGCTCGACCATGAAGCCGGTGGCCAGCGGCGTCGTCAGCATGTAAAAGTGCGCGGCGTGGGGCTTGCCGTTGAAGGTCTCCGCCAGCGCCGCGCCCGCGCTCAGCAGCCGGGCATCGAGGCCCGCAGGTTTGGCGTGGGCGTGCATCGGGTCGACGCTGACCAGCACGCGCGGCCGGTCGTAACGCCGCGTCGTCTTCACGAGCAGTACCGGGCACGGGCACAGCCGAATTAGCTGCCAGTCGGTGTTGGTGAGCACGAGCCGCGCTGCCGCCCCGTGGCGATGGCTCTCGATCACCACCAGATCCACTTCCTCCCGGAGCACCTCGCGAATGATGCTCTCGTGTACCGGGTAGTCCCACCGGCAGCGCGCGTGCGTCTGGATCCCGTCGGCGGCCAGCGGTCTCGCGAGGCGCTCGAGCTCCTTCTTGCCCGCGTTGACCGCCGCCTCTATATCGCGCTCGAGGTCGCCCGGACTGTAGAACTGCTCACCGGCGACATACGGGCTGTAGAGGCTGTGGAACAGCGTCACGCGGGCGCCGGTCTTGCCGCCGATCTCGCCGGCCCGGGCGATCGCCGGGGACGACTTCACACTCGGATCGGCGAGTGCTACCAGAATGTGTTTGGTGTCGAGCACGGTGGGTCCTCCTCGCCTCCTGTGCAGGCAGCGTACGCTGTGCTTACCGGGGCGAGCATCGGCGCTTCTGCCTAGGCCGGTGCGCGCACTACCTAAGCGGAGCGGCGCCCGTGACCCACGGCAGCGCGTCAAGGTCGACGTTGCCACCCGACAGCACGACCACGACGCGCCGTGCAACAACCTGATGTTCGAGCAGCGCGGCAACCGGGACGGCCGCCGATGGCTCGACGACCACCTTGAGCCCCTCGAACAGCAGCCGCATGGCCTCGATGATCGCCGCTTCCGTGACAGTCACGATCGCATCGACGTGCGCGCGGGCGAGCCGAAAGGTCCGTGCCGACAGCGCGCCCCGCAGCCCGTCGGCGATGGTGTGCGGGTTGGTCTGCGGGTGCAGCCGCCCGGTCGTGAACGACCGGTAGGCATCGTCCGCACCCGCCGGCTCGGCGCCGATGACGCGCGTGCCGGGCCACAGTCTCTCGAGCGCAAGGGCCGTGCCGCACAGCAGGCCGCCGCCGCCGACCGGGACCAGGACCGCATCGGGAGGTGTGGTCTCACCGGTGAGCTCGAGCGCAATCGTGCCCTGCCCGGCGATCACCAGCGGATCATCGTACGGGTGCACGAGCGTCGCCCCGGTCTCGGCGAGCAGCGCCGCGGCTGCCGCCTCGCGCGCGGCGAGCGTCGGATCGCACTCGGTCACCTGGCCGCCGTAGCCCTCGACCGCTGCGCGCTTGATTCGCGGCGCCCCCCGCGGCATCACGATGTACGCGGGGATGCCGCGGCGCTGCGCCGCGCGGGCCAGGGCGGCGGCATGGTTGCCCGAGGAATGGGTGACGACCCCGCGCGGCGCAGTCTCCGCCGGCAGCGCAAACACCGCGTTCGAGGCCCCGCGCGACTTGAAGGCGCCGGCCTGCTGCAGGTTCTCGCACTTGAACTCGACCACGACGCCGAGCCGCCCCGACAGCTCGACCGAGCTGAGAACGGGAGTACGCCGCACGTGCGGCGCGATTCGCCGTGCCGCGGCCTCTATGTCGGCGAATTGCGGATCGTTGAACGGCTCCACGCCAGATCCTCCAGCCATCCACGAAGCGCAGCCGCCGCGCCACGCCGGCACGACGTGCCGGCAGCATTATTGTCGAAGCGGGCTGCCCCAGGGCCCCGCCATTGTGTACCCTCGCTGGGTGCCGCGCCAAACGCAACCGGGAGCTGTCAGTTTATGAATGAGACGGTCATGACCCGCAGTGCCGACGACCACTCACTCAGCCGGTCGCTGCGGCCGCGCCACGTGTCGATGATCACCATCGGCGGCATCATCGGCGCCGGGCTATTCGTCGGCAGCAGCGTGGCGATCGTGGCCGCCGGCCCCGCCGTCATCATCAGCTACGCCGTGTGCGGGTTTCTTGTGCTGCTGATCATGCGGATGCTCGGCGAGATGGCCGTCGGCATGCCGGAGGTCCGCTCGTTCACCGAGTTCGCCCGCGCCGGCCTCGGCAACTGGGCCGGGTTCTCGGTCGGCTGGCTGTACTGGTACTTCTGGGTGATCGTGATCCCGGTCGAGGCGATCGCCGGCGCCGCGATCCTGCATTCCTGGCTGCCGATACCGCTGTGGGCGATCGGCATCGGCCTGATGGCGATCATGACCGGCGTCAACCTGATGTCGGCGCGCTCGTACGGCGAGTTCGAGTTCTGGTTCGCCTCGATCAAGGTTGCGGCGATCATCGTGTTCATCGCACTCGCGGCCTCGTACGCGTGCGGGTTCATCGGGCCGAAGACTGCGACCTTCGGCAACCTGACGGCGCACGGCGGATTCGTTCCGAAAGGCCCGCTCGCGGTGCTCGCCGCCGGCGTCACGGTGTTCTTCTCGATGATGGGTGCCGAGATCGTCACGATCGCGGCGGCCGAGTCGGCCGAGCCGGCGCGGGCAGTGGCGCGCATGACCTCGACGGTCGTGTGGCGCATCCTGGGTTTTTACGTGATATCGATTTTCCTGATCGTCAGCGTCGTGCCATGGGACACGATCAAGCCCGGCTTCTCGCCGTTCACCCGCGCGCTCGACGTCATGCAGATACCGTTCGCGAGCACGATGATGAGCGCGATCATCCTGACCGCCGTCCTGTCGTGCCTGAACTCCGCGTTCTATGTGGCTTCGCGAGTGCTGTTCGTGCTCGCCGAGCGAGGCGACGCGCCGCGCTGGCTCGTGAAGACCAACCCGCGGCACGTGCCGGCCCGCTCGGTGCTGCTCGGCGGGCTGGCAGGCGTCGCCGGCATCATCGCCGCGATCGCCTCGCCTGGCACCGTGTTCGCGTTCCTAGTCAATGCCTCCGGGGCGCTGATCGTGTTCGTCTACATGGCAATCGCCGCCTCCCAGGTGCGTCTGCGCCGGGCGGGCATCCGCGCCGGCGCACCCGCTCCCGCGCTCGCGATGTGGCTGTTTCCGTGGGCGAGCTACGTCGCAATCGCCGCGATGGCTGCGGTGATCGTTGCGATGGGGATGACGCCAGCGCATCAGGACGAGCTGAAGGCCAGCGTGCTGTCGGTCGTCGTCGCACTTGCCGCTTACCTCGTTCTCAGGCACCGCAAGACGAGGCCGGCGCCGTGAGCGCGGCGCGCGATGTCGCCGCACCGGGCGCCGACGAGGCGGCCGAGATCGCGCGCCTCGGCGCGGTGCATGCCGCGCAGCGGTCGGCGTTTGCGGCGCACCCGTACCCCACGCTCGAGCAGCGCCGCGCCCGGCTCAAGGCGCTGCGCGTTGCACTCGGGCGACACCAGGACCGGCTGGCGGCCGCCATCGACGCCGACTTCGGCGGCCGCTCCTTTTTCGAGTCGAAGCTGGCCGACGTGATCGGGCCGGTGCTCGAGATCGACCACGCGCGGCGCCACCTCGCGCGCTGGATGCGGCCGCGCCCGCGCCATACCGAGCTGCTGTTCGCCACCAATCGCGCCTTCGTGATGTACCAGCCGAAGGGAGTCATCGGCATCATCGCCCCGTGGAACTTCCCGGTGTACCTCGCGCTCGGGCCGCTGATCGCGGCCATCGCGGCCGGCAACCGCGCGATGATCAAGATGTCCGAGTACACGCCGCGGACCACCGCGGCGGTGCGCGCACTGCTCGCGGAGGTGTTCGCGGAGGACGAGGTCGCGGTGTTCGGCGGCGCGGTCGCCGCGGCGCAGGCGTTCTCGGCGCTGCCGTTCGATCACCTGGTGTTCACGGGTTCGCCCGCCGTCGCTCCGCACGTGATGCGCGCCGCGGCCGCGAATCTGACTCCGGTGACGCTCGAACTCGGTGGCAAGTCGCCCGCCTTCGTGGCCCCGGGCGCGGACCTGGCCGCGGCCGCGCGCGCCGTCGCGCACGGCAAAGCCTTCAATGCCGGCCAGATCTGCGTCGCCCCGGACTACGCGCTCGTTCCCCGCGCGCAGGTCGCGGAATTTGCGGCATCCGCGGAACGCGCGTTTCGCTCTCTGTACCCGGTCGTGCCCGGCAATGCCGACTACACCGGCATCGTCACCGACCGGCAGCACGCGCGGATCATGGAGCTGCTCGCCGATGCCCGCGCCAAGGGTGCGGTCGTGACGGCGGCGGGCCAACCGGGGCCCGACCGACGGCTGCCGCTCTACATCGTCACCCAGGTCAAGGACGACATGCGGCTCGCCCGCGAGGAGCTGTTCGGCCCGATCCTGCCGGTGATCGGCTACGACAGCGTCGAGGATGCGATCCGCTACGTGGCTGCCCGTCCGCGCCCGCTCGCGCTGTACCCGTTCGGTTTTTCCGGAGCGAAGCTCGATGCGCTGCTTCGCGCCACCCATTCCGGCGGCGTGACCGTCGGGGACTGGGGCTGGCATGTGTTCAACCACGACCTGCCGTTCGGTGGCTCCGGCACCTCCGGGATGGGCAGCTATCACGCCGAAGAGGGCTTTCGCGAGCTGTCGCACCCCAAGGCGGTGTTCAAGCGTCACCGGTTCTTTCCGGTGAGTCTGTTCTATCCGCCCTACGGCAGACTGGTCCAGCGCCTCGTGGTCCGCTTCTACCTCGGCAAACCGGCGGCCGACCGCTGAGCGGCGCTCGCGCGCCATTCCGCGCGGCTCTGGCCCCAGACGGTAATCTCGGTGCCGGTCGGCGGCGGCAGCACGGCGCGGCCGAGGCGCTGCGACCCGAGCCGGCACGCGAGTGCCTCGGAGCGCGTATTCCCCGGATCGATGCAGTGGATGATCGCCTCCCATCCGAGCGTGGCGAACGCCCAGTCGATTGTTGCCACCGCTCCCTCGAACGCATAGCCGCGGCCTTCCGCCTCGTGGGCGAGACCCCAGCCGATCTCATTGCCGGGCCAGCCGTCGGGGCGCCACGGACCCAGTCGCCCGACCCATCGACCGCTGTGCTTCTCGATGACCGAGAACATCGCAAATCCGCACAGCGCCCAGGATCCGGCCATCGCCATGAACGCGCGCCACGCGACGGGTCGCGGCTGCGGCCCGCCGATGAACTCGGTCGCCGCGGGATCGGCGGCGCAGGCCGCCCAGGCGTCGAAGTCCTCGAGCCGCGGCGGCCGCAATATCAGCCGTGCCGTCTCTAGCACGGGGCCGGACGGGTCCGCTGCCGTCGGTCGGATCACAGCCATTCTGTCAACCCTTCGCTGCGGTTGAGTGTGCGGAACGTGGGCCGGGCCTTCATCACCGCGACCAGCCGCGCGATCGCCGGCCAGTCGGTCGCCGGCCGCGGCATGTTGCGCGACCAGCGCGCCAACATCGTGGCGAGAAAGTCGACGGCCGTCAGTGACGACCCTGTGACCCAGGGCCCGTGCGCGGCCAGGTGTGCATCCAGCCGGTCCCAGGCACTGGCGATGCGGCCATACGCGCGATCCTTGATCATGGCCGCGTGTTCGGGCCCGGCGGCTTCGTCCGGATAGAACCAGTTGCGAAACGCCGGTTGCATCGTGTTCGCGAGGTGCAGCGTCCACTGCAGATACAGAGCCTCGGCCCGGGTGCCGGAGGGCGGGGCAAGGTGCGCCTCCGGATGCCGGGCGGCGAGCAGCAGCAGCAGCGCCGCGCTCTCGTACACCGGCTCGCCGTCGACGATCAACGTCGGCACGAGCCCGTTCGGATTGAGCTTGAGGTACGCGGGC
>DATNIE010000025.1:0-6820 GCA_035604595.1 Steroidobacteraceae bacterium
TCTACGAGGAACTCAAGCTGCACGTCAAGCGTGCCCTCGAGCCTTGGAAGTATCCGCGCTGGATCGAGTTCGTCCCGAGCCTGCCGCGCACCGCGACAGGCAAATTGCAGCGTTACAAGCTGCGCGAGTGGAGCGATAGCATGGCACGGAACTCTCAGCCCGCGCCGCGGGCGCCCCGTTGAGGCAGCACCGATGGTCGATCTCACCCACCTGTCATGGCCGTTCTTCACCGAGACGCAACGCGTCTATGCGCAGGGTCTCGCTGCCTGGGCGGACCGGGCTGTCGAGTCGCAGCTGGTTCCGGGCGATGTCGATGCCTCCTGCCGGCGTCTGGTCCGAGCGCTTGGCGAGGCGGGCTGGCTCCAGGCGGTGGTGCCGCGGGCCTATGGCGGTCTCAGCGACTCGCTCGACGTGCGCACGCTGTGCCTCGCCCGCGAGATCCTTGCCTGGCACGACGGTCTCGCCGACTTCGCCTTCGGCATGCAGGGTCTAGGAACAGGGTCGATCTCGCTATACGGATCGGATGCGCTGAAAGCACGCTACCTGCCGCCGGTCTGCGCGGGACGACAGCTCGCTGCTTTTGCGCTCTCCGAGCAGCAGGCCGGCTCGGACGTCAGCGCCATCACCACGACCGCGGTGCCTGACGGCAGCGCCTACGTACGCATCGACGGCATGAAGACCTGGATCTCGAACGGCGGCATCGCCGACCATTACGTCGTGTTCGCGCGCACCGGGGAAGCGCCCGGCGCGCGCGGGCTATCGGCGTTCGTGGTCGATGCCGACAATCCCGGGCTGTCGATCGCCGCGCGCATCCATGTCATAGCGCCGCATCCGCTCGCGACCCTGAAGTTCGACGGCTGCCGTGTGCCGGTGAGCCAGCGTCTCGGCGCACCCGGCGAAGGGTTCAAGGTCGCGATGGCCACGCTCGACATCTTCCGCTCGACGGTCGCCGCCGCCGCGCTCGGCCTCGGCCGGCGCGCGCAGTACGAGGCGCTGCGGCACGCCGCGACGCGGCGACTGTTCGGCGGGACGCTCGGCGACCTGCAGTTGACGCAGGCCGCGCTGGCTGACAACGCCGCGGAACTGGATGCCGCGGCGCTGCTGATCTACCGCGCCGCCTGGACGAAGGACAGCGGTGCCGTGCGCATCAGTCGTGAATCGGCAATCGCCAAGATGTACGCGACCGAAGCGGCGCAGCGGGTGATCGACCGCTCGGTCCAGCTCTTCGGCGGCAACGGCGTGCGCGTCGGCGTGAAGGTCGAAGCGCTGTACCGTGAAATCCGCGCACTGCGGATCTACGAGGGCGCGACCGAGGTGCAGAAGGTCGTGATCGCCCGCGAGCTCCTCAAGGCGCAGGCCGCGCGTGCGCCGGCGGGAGAGCCGCGATGATTACTGTTGCAATCGCGGCGCGCATCGCCACGCTGACCCTGGACCGACCGCCCGTCAATGCCATCAGCTCCGAATGGCTCGAGCAGTTTGGCGCGCGACTCGATGAGCTTGCGCAGCGGAACGACTGGCACGTGCTGCACATCCGCTCCGAGTTGAACGTGTTCTGCGCCGGGGCCGATATCGGGCAGATTCGTGAGTGCATCAATGCGGCGGACGGTCCGGACCGCATGCTGGCCTACGTCGCCGGCATTCAGCGGCTGTACGCACGCATCGAGAGCCTGTCCCAGGTTACGCTCGCCGAGATCGGCGGTGCCGCGATGGGCGGCGGGCTCGAGCTCGCGCTCGCCTGCGACCTGCGCGCCGTCGCGACCGAGGCCAAGGTGGGACTGCCGGAGGTGCGGCTAGGTCTGCTGCCGGGTGCAGGCGGCACGCAGCGCCTCAGCCGCCTCTGCGGCCGCGCGCTCGCGGCGCGGCTCATTCTCACGGCTGAGGTTCTCGATGGACAGACCGCGGCCACGCTTGGCCTCGCCCATTGGGCGGCGCCGCGGCGCGAGCTGCCGGCACGGGCGGCAGAAATCGCCGCGCGCCTCGCGGCGCTGCCATCTGCATCACTCGCCGCCGCCAAGCACTGCGTGGCCGCGTCGGCGGAGCCGGGCCGGGGCGGATACTTCGACGAGCTCGAGCACACTCGTCGCCTGCTGACGGGTCCGGAGACCCGCCGGCGGGTGGAGGCTTTCCTGGCCGGCACGCTGCGGTAGATCCAGACCATGAATTAAGGAGATGCGCCATGAGGCTTGACGGACAGACGGCGCTCGTGACTGGCGGCGCCTCGGGTATCGGCCGGGCGACGGTATTGACGCTGGCGCGCAGTGGCGCGTCCGTCATCTGCGCGGATCTCAACGAAACAGGCGGCGCGGAAGTCGTCCGGGAAGCGGTGGCTGCGGGCCTCGCGGTCGAAGCCGTGGGCATCGACCTCGGCGATCCGCAGTCGACGCGGCGGGCGGCGGCCGAGGTGCTCGCGCGCCGCGGTCGCATCGACATCCTGGTCAATGGCGCCGGGTGGGGTGAGATCCAGCCCTACGTGGACACGCCTGCTGACGTCATGGACCGGCTGATTGCGATCAACCTCGGCGGCCCGGTGCACCTGACACAGGCACTGCTGCCGCCGATGATCGCGGCGAACCGCGGCAAGATCATCAACATCGCGAGCGATGCGGGGCGGGTCGGCAGCAGCGGCGAGACGGTGTACGCAGCCGCCAAGGGCGGCGTCATCGCCTTCACCAAATCCCTCGCCCGCGAAGTCGCGCGCCACAGCATCAACGTCAACTGCGTCTGCCCCGGTCCGACCGAGACGCCGATGCTGGCGACGCGCGGCGAGAAGCTGCGCGACGCCTTTCTCAAGGCCATTCCTTTTCACCGCTTCGCCAAGCCCGAAGAGATCGCCGACGCGATTCTGTTCTTCGCGAGCGGGCGCGCGGCATACGTGACGGGCCAGGTCCTGAGCGTCAGCGGCGGGCTGACCTTCGTGGGTTAGCCGTGAATATCCGACAAATCGCGCCTGGCGTCGGCCGGCGGACGCCGTGGTCGCCCGACCCCGGCTCGCCGGCCCACGAGAGCAAGCCACCCGTTGACGTTCTGCTGCGAATGAGCTTCTGATTCATCACCACGAGGACGAGATCATGACCGCGACCGATACGCGTTTTCACCCCGCGGGCCTCGATTTGTCGACGTTCACGCCCAAGCACTTTCTCTGGCAGGTCGAGGGCAGCGTCGCTACGATCACGCTCAACCGGCCGGACCGCAAGAACCCGCTGACCTTCGAGTCGTACGCGGAATTACGCGACACGTTCCGCAACCTCCCCTATGCGCAGCGCGTGAAGACGGTCGTAGTCACCGGGGCGGGCGGAAATTTCTGTTCTGGTGGCGACGTCCACGAGATCATCGGCCCGCTGGTTGAGATGCAGCGCAAGGACGACATGCCAGGGCTGCTGGCGTTCACGCGCATGACGGGCGATCTCGTCAAGGCGATGCGCGCCTGTCCGCAGCCGATCGTCGCCGCAATCGACGGGGTCTGCGCCGGGGCGGGCGCGCTTGTCGCGATGGCATCCGATCTGCGCTACGGAACGGCGCGCAGCAAGGTCGCATTCCTGTTCGTGCGCGTCGGGCTCGCTGGTGCAGACATGGGCGCCTGCAACATGCTGCCGCGCATCGTCGGCGCCGGCCGGGCGGCCGAGTTGCTATACACCGGTCGGGCGATGGACGGAGCGGAAGCGCTGCAGTGGGGCTTCTACAACAAGCTCTGCGATCCGGACTCGGTGCTCGCGGACGCCAGGGCGATGGCGAAGTCGCTGGCCGACGGACCGGCGTTCGCCCACGCAATGACCAAGAAGTGCCTCCATCAGGAATGGAGCATGGGCATCGATGATGCCATTGAGGCCGAGGCACAGGCACAGGCGATCTGCATGCAGACGAAGGATTTCGAGCGCGCCTACCTCGCATTCGTGAACAAGCAAAAGCCCGTGTTCGCCGGTGACTGAGTGCCTGCCGGACCCGGGGCCGTCGCACGCTCCGTCAGTCGCCGGATACCGGGCGTCGTGCGAATGATGTTCGCCCTGGCGGCGGCCCTCCCCTCCGCTTGAGGGTGCCGATCGCTGAGCCCACTGTGTTCCTATCAAAATCAGGTGACAACGAATGTCAATGACGCCCTGCCGCCTCCAGTTCGATTTCCGCGGTCAGCTAGCGCTCGTGACCGGCGCCGGCCGCGGCATCGGCCGGACGATCGCCGATGCGCTCGCCGCCGCCGGCGCCGACGTGCACTGTTTTGATATCGAGCAGCCCGCCAACAGTCCGCACGGTTTCTCGAAGGTCGACATTTCTGAGGCGGCCGGGGTGAACGAGGCCGTCGCGGCGCTGACGGCGGCTCCGACACTGCTTGTCAACAATGCCGGCATCACCCGTGACCGCACGTTGGCGAGGATGTCCGACGAGGAATGGGCCGCGGTGCTCGGCGTCAACCTGACCGGCGCATTCAACATGATCCGAGCCGTTGCGCCGGGGATGGCGGCCAGAGGCTTCGGGCGGATCGTCAACATCACCTCGATCAACGGTCTGCGCGGCAAGTTCGGCCAAGGGAACTATGCCGCATCGAAGGCGGGACTGATCGGACTTACGAAAACCGCTGCGAAGGAATTCGGTAAGAAGGGCGTGACGGTCAACGCGGTCGCGCCCGGTATGGTACTCACCGACATGGCGCGGTCCGTGCCGCCGGAAGTCACTGCGCAGGCTCGCCACGAGGCCGCGCTCGCGGCGCTGGCGGAACCCGAGGACATTGCGCATGCCGTCCTGTTCCTGCTCTCCGACGGCGGGCGCGCCATCACCGGCGAAGTTCTGCGCGTCGATGCCGGCCAGTACATTTGACACCGGATGCGTGGGTACCGCCGCGTTGGTCGGCCCGCGAGTTGGGCAGTGAGCATGGAAGGGTCGCCCATTCGGAGTGCCAGCGGCATCCCGCAGTTGATTGCCTCGACCAGCGAATGAATCTGCGGCGCGCCAGGCACTCCTATCGCCGGGCTCAACGCTCGTTATGTGCGTAGTCAACGCCAACCGTTGAGAGGAATGCTGCAATGCAGCACGATCCGCTGCAGCCGGCGCTCTGACCCTCGGTTTTCCATGCGGCCCGCCCGGCGCCGATGTGTTACCAAGTTTGAATTGGAGTGCGGAGTTCGACATGACTGAGCCGGCTGCATCGCCGTCCACGCGGCACGTCCCGACGTACTGCTACAACTGTGTCGCGGGACCGGACCTGCTGACCGTCAAGGTCACCAACGGGGTTGCGACCGAGATTGGCCCGAACTTCGCCGGCGCCGGCCTGCATCCGGGCGACGGCAGGCCGTGCGTGAAGGCCTACGGCCTGATCGAAAAAACCTACCACCCGGGACGCGTCCTCACGCCGATGAAGCGCACCAATCCGCGCAAGGGCCGCGACCAGGACCCGGGCTTCGTGGCGATCTCCTGGGACGAAGCACTCGAGACGGTCGCGGCCAAGCTTGGGGATATTCGTGCCCGCGGCACGCTCGATGCCGGCGGACTGCCGCGGGTCGCGGTCACGTTCGGGAACGGTGGCACGCCCGCCTATTACATGGGCGCATTCCCGGCGTTTCTCGCGGCCTGGGGCCCGGTTGACTACAGCTTTGGCTCCGGGCAGGGCGTGAAGTGCATGCACTCGGAGCACCTGTTCGGCGAATACTGGCACCGGGCCTTCACGGTCTCGGCGGACACGCCGCATACGCGCCTCAACCTCTCCTTCGGCGCCAACAACGAAGTCACGGGCGGGGTGTGCGCGGTGGCCCGCCACGCCGCGGCGCGCGTCCGCGGCGCGAAACGCATCCAGGTCGAGCCGCACCTGTCGGTCACCGGAGCGGCATCCGCCGAGTGGATCCCGATCAAGCCGAAGACCGACTCGGCGTTCATGTTCGCGCTAATCCACGTGATGCTTCACGAGCATCCGCGCGAGCACCTGGACGTCGCGTTCCTGCGCGACACGAGTTCGTCGCCATACCTCGTCGGACCGGCGGGCTACTACCTGCGCGACCCGGCGACGCTGAAGCCGCTCATCTGGGATACGCAGCGGAAGACCGCGGTGTGCTTCGACGCCGAGGGCGCCGAACCGCTGCTCGAGGGCACTGTCCAGGTCGCGCACGCGGTCGAGATCGGCGCCGACGACGACCGCTGGGAACGTCACGACGTCAGCGCGCCGACGGCTTTCACGCTGCTCGTCGAGCACATGCGGCAGTACAGCCCCGAATGGGCCGCCGCCATTTGTGACGTGCCCGCCGCGAGGATCCGCCGCGTCGCGAACGAATATCTCGAGCAGGCCTGCGTCGGGCAGACGATCGAGATCGACGGTGCACTGATGCCATTCCGCCCGGTCTCGGTGACACTCGGCAAGACAGTCAACAATGGCTGGGGCGCGTACGAGTGCTGCTGGGCGCGCACGCTGCTCGCGGTGCTGGTCGGCGCACTCGAGGTGCCGGGCGGCACGCTAGGCACCACCGTGCGCATCAATCGGCCGCACGACGACCGGCTGCAGAGCGTCATCCCGGGAGCGGACGGGTTCATGCAGAGCGCCCTGAACCCGACCCGCGCCGAGTCCTGGGTCAAGACGCCCGCTGGCCGAAACGGTCATCGCACGCTGGTGCCGTTGAGCGGCGACGCGGGCGCCTGGAGCCAGGCGCTGGGTCCGACGCACCTCGCGTGGATGTTCCAGACGCACGTGCCGCAGAACTGGCCAACGCCGACCAAGCCCGAGATCTGGTTCGCCTACCGCACGAACCCGGCGATCGCGTTCTGGGACACGCGCGCGATCGCCGACACCATGGCGAACTTTCCGTTCACGGTCTGTTTCGCGTTCACGCCCGACGAAACGAATCAC
>DATNIE010000026.1:0-105524 GCA_035604595.1 Steroidobacteraceae bacterium
CGTGTAAGAGTTACTGCCGCTGCTCGCCGTTAAGGTCGCCGAAGGAATGTTGAAAGGTTCCGCTGGTGCGGGTGCCGATTTCAGGTTCTGCTGCGTCGGGCTCGATTGCATGGCGCTGCCTCCGCCACCTCCGCCACAACCGCACGCGGTAAGTACTATCAGCAAGAGCCCGGAGACGGTAACGTGAAAGACGTCGCGCAGAGTTGTTTCACATGCCACCCCTTTTCAAAACGCCGAGCTGCTTATTTCCCCCGCTTATCACTGTCAGCCCCCTGTCGGTCGGCCGATCTGTTAATTTTCCCGTATACGCCCTTGATCTGCACGGCATCAAGATGCGGCGCATCATTAAGTGCGGCGCGACCTACCGTTTATCGTGCAGGTCACCGTCTAGGCTTCGGCACTTCCGATATCGACTCCGGGCCAGCCAGGTCCTTTGGCCATGACCGGCTGCTTTCTGGCGCCGGTTTCAGCTAGTGGAGCGACCGCAATTGGCAGCCAATACCGGAAGTTCAGCCTTGCGAAATGCCTGCCGCACAGCTGACATTCCGTTGCCCGCCGCCCGGGTCTGTTGCTAATACAAATGGCATCCGCGACCATCCCTGGCACTAGGGGGAACGGCCATGGCGGAAGGCTTGCTCGGTGGGGTCCTCAGCGGTGACGATGAGGACAAGGGTGCCTCGACGAAAGTCGGGCCGGAGGCCTTGGTGGCGGCCGTGGCCGCTGACACCGTGAGCCAAAGCCCGGAAGTGGCAGCTGAGGCTGTCGCGTTGTTTCGAAAGCAGGCAGAGGTCCTGGAGGTTCAGAGGAAGACCCTCGAAGCCGAACACGAATTCTTTGAAGCCGAATGGGGACCGCGCCTCCTCGGCATACGGCTGCGGATCGGATTCCAAATCTTCGCCGTACTCACCACGACAGTCATCGGAATTGGCGCTGCGATTGTGATCCACGACGCTGTCAACTCGCACAGCGTCGTCATCGACCCGTTTGAGGCGCCACCCTCCCTCGCGGCGGACGGCCTGAACGGCAAGGTCCTCGCCGCCGGACTCCTCGATGTATTGACACGGATTCAGGCTGCGAACCGCAGCAGCGCGGAGCACCGGGCGCTCTCGAATGCGTGGACCAACGAGATCGCGATCAACGTCCCGGAAACGGGTGTCTCGATCGGGCAGCTCGAACGGATGCTGAAGACGCGCTTCGGCCACGACCAGCATATTGACGGCGATCTGGTGAAGACCAAGACGGGCGGACTCGCGCTCACGGTGCGCGGCACCGGCATTCTTCCTAAGACCTTTACCGATGAGACGGGCGACCTCGACAAACTCCTGAAGGATGCCGGTGAGTACGTCTACGGGCAGTCCCAGCCCGGACTGTGGACTGCGTACCTGTCCAATAACGACCGGTACGACGAGGCAATCCGCTTCGCCCAGGCAGCGTACGCAACGGTCGATCCCAGCGAGCGGCCTTACGTGCTCAATTACTGGGCGAACGCTGTTGGCGGCAAAGGCGGTAACGGGGCGACGCGCGAGGCGTTAACGCTCTATCGGGAAACGGTCCGGCTCAAGCCCGATTTCTGGATCGGGTACAACAACATCATGTATGCACTCGCGGGTCTCGGCGACGAGGAAGGCATGGTGCGCGCGGGTCAACAGATGATGAAGGTTGCCGGCGGGCGGCCTGGTCGGGCCCACGAGAATCTGTATCAGAACTACGACGGAGTGGTCTGGGACCTGCCGGCAGGGCGCGCCGAGCAGATCGCCGACATGGACGCCAGCGGCGGCATCGGAACGACGGGCAGTGCCGCAGGCGCTGAAAATCTCAGCGTCGCGCAGTCTGAGGTGCAGTTGCACGACATCGAGGCGGCGGCACTCCGGCTAAAGACGACGCCCGTCGATGAGAGGAACCTGCCGGACGTCGCGACGGCGGCGTTTGATCGGGCACTGCTCGCCGAAGAGGAGGGTGATCTCAAGGCGGCGGCGCGGGAGTGGGACGCCTTTGCGAAGGCCTATGCCAACCCGACCGTCTCGACCTCCAATCCCAATAGCATCTGCTTTGCGGCACTAACCTACGAGAAGACGGACCAGCCGGCCAAGGCAGATGCGGCGCTCAATGCTGTCGGCACGCTCACGTTCGTCGACTGCTACCGGTTCAGGGGCGACGTCCTCGACCTGCGCGGCCAGTGGGCGGGAGCGCAGGAGTGGTATGCGAAGGCCGTGAAGCTTGGGCCCAGTATCCCTTCGGGTTACTACTCGTGGGGCGTGGCGCTTGCCAAGCACGGGGATCTCGACGGGGCGGCGGCCAAGCTCAAGGACGCCAATCAGACGGGACCGCACTGGGCCGATCCGCTGAAAGCGTGGGGCGACGTGCTGGCGAAGCAAGGCAATACCAAAGAAGCGCTGGCCAAGTACGGCGAGGCGCTCAAGTACGCGCCGAACTGGAAGCAACTCAAGGAAGCGCGCGAGGCGTTAGCGAAGCGGAAGTCCTGATTAGACTTCCCCGAAGCGGTCGTTCGCGACAGGCGAGTTCAGGAGCGGTCGTAGGCCGGGAATCGGGGGTCACCGGCTCCCGACAGGCAGGAACCGCCGAAAGCACCCGTTGCAGTCGCAACTGTTGTTGCGGCCGTCACTTTTGCGCCTGCCACCTTCCGCCACTCAGGCAGAGAGCACAGAATCGGCCAATGCCCACAAAGAAAGAAGGCTCCGACCTCGAGCGCCTCGATCGGATCGTCGCCGACGCGCGACGCGCCCGGGAGGAGCGTGAACAAGGCTACCGGAGCCAGGCGCTTAAACTGCTTCCGTGGATCTGCGGCCGCTGCGCGCGGGAATTCGACCACACGACGGTTCACCTGTTGACCGTGCATCACAAGGATCACAATCACGACAACAACCCATCCGACGGTCGCAACTGGGAATTGCTCTGCCTTTACTGCCACGACAACGAACACCAGCGCTACCTAGATCAGCCTGGCACGCTCGGCGGGCCCTCCGGCAGTGCCCCGCACGCAACCCACAGCCCGTTCGCTGATCTCGCGAGGTTACTCAAGAAGGAAGATTAAGCCGACGTCGGCTGAGTCTGCTTTTGTAACACCAGGATCTGGGGCTCCGGTCAGCTGGCGCGGATTTCAGCATCCGGGAATGACCGCAATCGGGGAGCCATCCCGACATCGCGAACGTCCGGAGTTGGCCGGGTGCTGCTTGTCAGGAGCCGGTGACCCCTGATTCACGGCCTACGGCAGGTTCTGAACTGCATAGCCGACGGTCGCGACCGTCCGCTCTCTGGCGTCTGATTCAAGTGGCGTCACGACTGATTTGGCAAGAAAAAAGCACACGATCCCCGACGTGGCGAGTATGGTCGTGATGCCGCGGACCATATCGTATACGGGGGCGCCATGTTTTTTGCGACCAAGAAGACACTAACAACCTGCCTAGTTGTTCTCGTCTGCCTGTCGACCGCGTGCACCACGATGCGCCCGATCGCGGCGGATGCTACCGGGGATTCGATTCGTCGGGAGATCAAACCCGGAGACACGGTTCGGGTCGTCACGAAGGGCGGGCCGGTCCACACTTTTCAGATCGCTGTGGTCGGCGCGACTTCCCTAGGTGGGAATGCGGTCAATACGTGGGCAGGTGCCCCGGACCCCGTCGGGTCGCGAATCGACGTGCCTTATTCAGAGATAGCCGAGCTCGACGTGAAGCGAACGAGCGGCCTCAAGACGGCTGGGTTGGTTGCCGCAGCGGTGCTCGTGGTCCTCGCGATCGCCTCTGGAGGAGGAAGCCATGACGTGGGTTACGGCAACCGATAACACCTAACGTCCGCTGCGGGCGCTGGCGCGATACCAGACGAGCCGGACGTGAAGAGTTTCGCCGCCCGGGACTGTCTGCTTGCGGGCGGCAATTTCGTGTCGCTGGAGGACCGGTCTTGGCCGGGAGCCACCGACTAGTAGCCGATCGGTGGCAGATCGAGCGTTACGACCGCTGTTAAACCCAAAGCGACCCAAAGGCGTTCGACGGTGTCTGCGACCGTCAAGGCTTCACAAACATAAGCGTCATGCGATCGGATTCGCCGATGGCCTGCATCTGCGCGTGCTCGGCTGCGGGACCGGACAGATCCGGTGGCAAGCGATGCACGTTGATGTCTTCGGGGTCCTTGGGATTGGCGTTGATCTCGGAGACGCCGGCCACGCGGAAACCCGTCTTGAGCGCCACCGCAATCAGGTAATCCTCGGGAATGCGGTGAAGTGCCATCGCGCTCTCCGTGGCTGTGGCGAACGGCTTGGCGCGGTGCTCCTCGAAGCCGAAGACGCCGCCAGGCTTGAGCACGTCGAACACGGACTTGAAGACGGCAGCAAGCGTCTCCGGACTGTCCATGAGCCAGTCGTGCGCGTTGCGGAAGCTGAGCACCATGTCGGCAGAATTCTCAGCGCCCAGTCGCACCTGCTTGGGCGGATCGAACGGGATGATCTCCCCGATGTGTCCGAACACGGCCGGATTAGCCTTGATCCTGTCGGCGAACTTCGGATTGGAAGCTTCGAGCAAATGGCCGTGCGCGTAGAGGACGGGCGCGAGAATTTCGGTGTACCAGCCGCCGCCCGGCTGCAGTTCAATGACGGTCATGTCCGGCTTGAGGCCGAAGAATTGCAGGGTCTCGATGGGATGCCGGTATTGATCGCGCGCCTTGTGCGCAGCCGAACGCCAGTCGCCGGTCACGGCTTTCTGCAGCAGCGCAATGGTGCTGTCGGATGGCGCGGCGGGATTGGCGCTGGCGACGGAGCCGAGGAGTAGGGTGCTGGCCAGCAGAATGAAGGGCTTGCAGATTCGGCGGAACATGGTTCGACCTCCTGGCGATGGGCGTCCAAGATTACTCCGGGAAACCTCGAATGCGCGGCTTTCATTGCAAGCGGTCAGAGTGGAGTCACTTACTCTGAACGGCTGCTCCTGGCTGAGAGCGGTCTCTCGCCAACGTCTTGGCCGGGCAAGTTTGCGCGCGATTGCGTCCACACGAGACTGCGGGTGCCGTCACGGTGCTTCGGGTAGACCGGGGCGCGAACGCCAATCTCCGCGAGGGACAGTTTGAGAACAATGCCCTATCGCGGTTCAGCGCCCATCGCTCAGCGCGGCGCGCGCAGCGGCAGCATCGCAAACGCCGCGATCACCGGCCCCGCAGCCAGCGCCTCGAGCGGTCCCGGCGGATCCGCCTGTACGCACACGACCGGCGCGCCCGGTGCCCCCCGCGGCCGGTACAGCGCAGGATCCACCGCGCCGAATAGCACGATCTCGGGCAGGCCGAGCGCGGCCGCGGCATGCGCCGGGCCGGTGTCGACGCTGACCATGGCATCCGCCCGCTCCAGCAGTGCGAGCAGGCGCGCCATCGGCAGGTCTCGCGCCACATTGATGACGTCCGGGTCCTTCAGCCGCAGCCTGATGTCCTCATTGAGCGCGTATTCGCTCGGCACGCCGAGCAGCAGCACCGCGTGCGTCGGGCAGCGCGCACGCATTCCCGCGATGACCTCGGCCCAGCGCTGCTCGGGCCAGTACTTGGTATTGCTGCTGCGGCGGCGGCCGCCGCGGCGCATCGTCCGCTTGTTGCCGGCCTGCACCAGCAGCAGCCTGCGGCCGACCAGCCCCAGCGCGCCGAGCCAGGCCGTGAGCTCGGTACGCGCCGCCTGTGACACCTCGAGTGCGGCCCCGCCGGGTGCGGCCGCGGGCACCGCGGCCGGCGGATCGCCGAGCGCGGGCGGGCACAGAGCCGCGATGCGCCGGTAGCGATCGAGGTAGTGCTCGCTGGGAAGGCGCGGCAGGTCGGCGCCATCCACGATCCACTCCTCGCCGATGCCGGCACGCCGGAGCAGCGACTTGCCGATGCCCTCCGGATCGAGGAACCAGGTGGGCCCGACCCCGCGACGCTTGAGGCGCCGGACCAGCTCCCACTGGTCGGGACTGACCAGATACGGCCGCCGCCGGCTCCTGACGAGGAACAGCTCGCCGACCCCCGGCTGGCCGGTGAGCAGCGGCCCGGTCCAGCTGCCGGAGGACACGATGTCGACCGGTGCGCCGAAGCGCGCGGCCAGCGCGCGGATCAGCGGCGTCAGCAGCACCATGTCGCCAAAGGCGCCGCAGCGCATGACGAGCGGGCGCAACCCGGACGGCACGTCGGTGAGCTCCTCAGCCGCGGCTGGCGGCAAACGCGCGGCGCGCCGCCGCGAGCGTCGCATCAATCTCGGCGGGGCCGTGGGCGGCCGACACGAAGCCGACTTCGAACGCCGACGGCGCCAGATACACGCCTTCCTTCAGCATCGCGTGGAAAAAGCGCTTGAAGCGCTCGACGTCACAACGCGTCGCCTCGGCGTAGGTCGTGACCGCCGGGCGGTCGGTGAAGAACAGCCCGAACATCCCGCAGACGTGGTTGGTGGCAAGCGGCACGCCCGCGGCCCGTGCGGCCGCCGCGAATCCCGTGACCAGCTCCGCGGTCGCGGCCGCAAGGCGCGCGTGGAACCCGGGGCTCTCGAGTGCGCGCAGCGTCGCAAGGCCGGCCGCCATGGCCACCGGGTTGCCGGACAGCGTGCCGGCTTGGTACACGGGGCCGAGTGGGGAGATGCGCTCCATGATGTCGCGGCGTCCGCCGAAGGCGCCCACCGGCATCCCGCCGCCGACGATCTTGCCGAGCGTCGTCAGATCCGGCCGGATGCCGTACGCGGCCTGCGCGCCCCCGAGCGCAACGCGAAATCCGGTCATCACCTCATCGAAGATCAGCACCGCTCCATGCCGCGTGCACTCCTCGCGCAGGCATTCCAGGAACCCGGGCGCCGGCGGGATGCAGTTCATGTTGCCCGCGACCGGCTCGACGATCACGCAGGCGATCTCCCTGCCGAGCACGCGGAACGCCTCGCGCACCTGCGCGATGTCGTTGTAGCCGAGCGTGAGCGTATAGGCGGCGAGCGCGGCCGGCACGCCGGGTGAGGTGGGGACTCCAAGAGTCAGCGCACCGGATCCCGCCTTCACCAACAGCGAGTCTGAGTGGCCGTGGTAGCAGCCCTCGAACTTGATGATCTTGTCGCGGCCGGTGAAACCGCGGGCGAGGCGGATCGCGCTCATCGTCGCCTCCGTGCCCGAGCTCACCATGCGGACGAGCTCGATCGACGGGACGAGGCGGCAGATCAGCCGCGCAACCTCCGTCTCGATCGGCGTCGGGGCGCCGAACGACAGGCCGTCAGCGGCGGTCGTCTGCACTGCGCGGATCACGTCGGGGTGGGCATGGCCGAGGATTGCCGGGCCCCACGAGCCGACGTAGTCCAGGTAACGCGTGCCATCCGCGGACCAGACGTGAGCGCCGGCGGCCTTGACCAGGAATACCGGCTCGCCGCCTACGCCGCGAAATGCGCGCACCGGCGAATTCACTCCGCCGGGGATGAAACGGCAGGCTTCCTGATAAAGTTCGTGGGAGCTAGGCACGGGCACCTCCGGTACGCAGTGTACGGCGCATCGCGCGCCCCGGGTACGGCCCGAACGGTGGACAGACGAATGAACGATCGAATGAACGACGGGCTGAAGAGCTGGATCTGCGTGATCTGCGGCCACGTCTATGAGGAAGCGCAGGGCGACCCCGACCGCGGAGTCCCTCCGGGGACACGCTGGACCGACGTACCCGCCGACTGGAGCTGTCCAGACTGCGGGGCCAGCAAGGACGACTTCGAGATGATCGAGCTCTAGCCGGCTGAGCTGCGCGCCTGTGGCTCCTCGGCAGCGAGCCTTTCAGACTCCACCCACTCGACCCCGGTGTCGGCACGCCCGTCGGCGTGCAGCCGGAACCAGCGGTAGCCGGGAGGGCGCTGATCGATCGCGAAGCCGTCGGACCCGGGCTTGAACTGCGCACAGGTCGAGGGCGTGCAGAGCAATCGCACCCCGCGGCGGGTGCCTTCCCAGGCTTGGTGCACGTGCCCCCAGACGAGCAGCCGCACGTTTGAATGCCGGTCGAGCACGTCAAACAGCGCAGCCGGGTTCTCGAGTCTGACGGAGTCGAGCCAGCGGCTCCCCATCGGGACCGGGTGATGGTGCAGGCACACGAGCGCGTGGCGGCCGGGATGCGCCGCGAGCGCCGCATCGAGCCGCTCGAGCTCCTGCTCGCCGACCCGGCCCGCGGTCATGCCCTGCAAGTACGAGTCGAGCATCACGAGCAGCCACTCGCCGTGACAGGCCGTGCCGCCGATCTGGAAGGGCTGCGCGGCGAGCGCGGCGCGCATCGCGCCGATCTCGTCGTGGTTCCCCGGGATGCAGTAGACCGGCACCGTCGAGGCACCGAACAGCTCGCGCACCTGGCCATAGCCGGCCGCGTCGTCCTGCACCAGGTCGCCTGTGAGCAGGAGGGCGTCCCACTGCGCTTCGCGTCGCCGCGCGAGCGCCAGGGCCGCCTCGAGCGCCGGGCGCGTCGCGATGCCACGCAGGCATCCGTCTGCCGACCCATACAGGTGCAGATCGGTGAACTGGACGAGCCGGACCGGGGTGTGCCTCACGGTAATCTGTGACCTAATTCCGCCTGTGTACGGAGGCCGGATCGGCTCAGCATAACAATCGGCCCTGCGTGCGAAGGTGATCCACATCAAGTGCGGCCAGCGGCCCGGATGATGCGGTCCACGATTAGGAATTCGAGTCCGGCCCGGCCGCGGGGTTCCCGACAGTCCCGGCTGCACCGCAGCCGGCGCGTCCTCTCTTTAACCTATTCCGGGACGGGTGCTAATAGCGGTACTGCTCGGGCTTGTAAGGTCCCCCGACCGGCACGCCGATGTAGGCGGCCTGCTCCGCCGACAGCTGCGTCAGCTCGGCGCCGATCTTGCGCAGGTGCAGCCGCGCGACATGCTCGTCGAGCTGCTTGGGCAGTGTATAGACCGCATTGCGGTACTTGCTGCCCCCGGTCCAGAGCTCGATCTGCGCCAGCGTTTGGTTCGAGAACGAGTTCGACATCACGAACGACGGATGGCCCGTCCCGCAGCCGAGGTTCACAAGCCGGCCCTTGGCGAGCACGATGATGCGTTTGCCGTCCGGGAATATCACGTGGTCGACCTGCGGTTTGATCTCCTCCCAGCGGTAGCGGCCGAGGCTCGCGATGTCGATCTCGGAGTCGAAGTGGCCGATGTTGCAGACGATCGCGTTGTGCTTCATTCGCTGCATGTGCCCGTGGCCGATCACCCGCAGGTTTCCGGTTGCCGTCACGAAGATGTCGGCCTTGTCGGCGGCAGAGTCCATCGTCACGACCCGGTAGCCGTCCATCGCCGCCTGCAGCGCGCAGATCGGGTCGATCTCGGTGACCCAGACCTGGGCCGACAGCGCCTTCAAGGCCTCGGCGCAGCCCTTGCCGACGTCGCCGTAGCCGGCGACGACCGCGACCTTGCCGGCGATCATCACGTCGGTCGCGCGCTTGATCGCATCGACCAGCGACTCGCGGCAGCCGTACAGATTGTCGAACTTCGACTTCGTCACCGAGTCATTGACATTGATCGCCGGGAACAGCAACCGGCCCTCTTTCTGCATCTGGTACAGGCGATGCACGCCGGTGGTCGTCTCCTCGGTTACGCCGCGGATGTTCTTGGCGATGGCTGCGTAGAACCCGGGCTTCGAGTTGAGGCGCTGGGCGATCGCACCGTACAGCGCCTGCTCCTCCTCGCTGCGCGGATTGGCGATGGCGGTCTGCTGCGACTCGGCCCGCAGCCCGAGGTGCACCAGCAGCGTCGCGTCCCCGCCGTCGTCCAGGATCATGTTCGGCGTGCCGCCGTCTTCCCACTCGAAGATCCGGTGGGTGAACTCCCAGTAGTCCTCGAGCGACTCGCCCTTGTAGGCGAACACCGGCGTGCCGGTCTCGACGATCGCGGCGGCGGCGTGATCCTGGGTCGAGTAGATATTGCACGAGGCCCAGCGAATGTCCGCACCGAGCGCCTTCAGCGTCTCGATCAGCACCGCGGTCTGGATCGTCATGTGCAACGAGCCTGCGATGCGCGCGCCCTTGAGCGGCTGGCGTCCGGCGTATTCCTCGCGCAGGGCCATCAGGCCCGGCATCTCGGTCTCGGCGATCGCGATTTCCTTGCGGCCCCAGTCGGCGAGCGCGAGGTCGGCGACGTGGAAATCGTTGTTCAGTTTGGCTGCGGCACTCATTCGATCTCTCCTTGCGTTCAAGAGATGGAATGGGCGCCGTTGTCGGATCGACCGTCTCTGCGAGCCTGACGGACCGCCGGGCAGGGCCCCCGGTCCGCTGCAGCGCCCCTCGGAGGGACGGTTCGGTCGGTTCTTTACCCGGCGTCGGCCTTCAGGGCGCGGGCCTTGTCGGTCCGCTCCCAGGTGAATTCGCTCTCGGTCCGGCCGAAATGGCCATAGGCGGCGGTGGCCTCGTAGATCGGGCGGGCGAGGTCGAGCGCGCGCCTTATCCCGTACGGAGTGAGGTCGAAGTGCCGGCGGATGAGCTTGGTGAGCTTCTCGCGCGACAGCCTGCTCGTGCCGAAGGTCTCGACCATGACCGAGGTCGGCTCGGCGACGCCGATCGCGTAGGACACCTGGACCTCGCAACGCTCGGCGAGCCCGGCCGCAACGACGTTCTTGGCGACCCAGCGGGCGGCGTATGCTGCCGACCGGTCGACCTTCGAGGGGTCCTTGCCGGAGAACGCGCCGCCACCGTGGCGCGCGAAGCCGCCGTAGGTGTCGACGATGATCTTGCGGCCGGTGAGCCCGCAGTCACCCACCGGGCCGCCGATGACGAACTTGCCGGTCGGGTTGATGTGGAACTTCGTGTGCTTGCTGATCCAGCGCTTCGGCAGCACCGGCAGGATGATCTCCTCCATCACGGCCTCGCGGAGTTTTCGCTGGCCAATGTCCGGCGAGTGCTGGGTCGAGAGCACCACGGCGTCGATGCCGACCGGGCGGTCGTGCTCGTAGCGGAAGGTGATCTGGCTCTTGGCGTCGGGCCTGAGCCACGGCAACCGGCCGCCGCGGCGGACGACGGCCTGGCGCTTCACCAGCCGGTGCGCGTAGGTGATCGGTGCCGGCATCAGCACGTCGGTCTCATTCGTTGCGTAGCCGAACATCAGGCCCTGGTCGCCCGCGCCCTGCTTGCGCGGGTCCTTGCGGTCGACGCCCTGCGCGATGTCCGAGGACTGCTTGCCGATGATGTTGATGACCGCGCAGCTTGCGCCGTCAAAGCCCATGTCCGAGTGGTCGTAGCCGATCCGCAGCACGGTCGCGCGAACCAGCGCTTCGAGGTCGACCCAGGCCGAGGTCGTGATCTCGCCCGCGACGATCACGCAACCGGTCTTGACCATCGTCTCGCAGGCAACACGCGCCTTGCGGTCCTGCGCGAGGATCGCGTCGAGCACCGCATCGGAGATCTGATCGGCGATCTTGTCCGGGTGGCCTTCCGACACGGACTCGGACGTGAAAAGGTAACTGTTAGCAGCCATCAGAAGACTGTCGCGCCTCGCGGGCGCCTCCTGGTGTTGAGCCGCGAAAGTATACAGGCCCGACTGGGCCGTTGCCCCTTCCGGACGGGTATTGGACAATGCCGCGCCCCGCTCACCCCGCCAGGGAAGTCCCCATGCTCAACCGCCGGCCGCTTGCCAATGCCATCCGCGCCCTGAGCATGGATGCGGTCCAGCAGGCGAACTCGGGGCACCCCGGCATGCCGATGGGAATGGCCGACATCGCCGAGGTGCTGTGGCGGGACTTCCTCAAGCACAACCCGGGCAACCCGCGCTGGTTCGACCGCGACCGCTTCGTGCTGTCGAACGGACACGGCTCGATGCTGCTCTACTCGGTGCTGCACCTGACCGGCTATCCGCTGTCGATCGACGAGCTCAGGCGCTTCCGGCAGCTTGGGTCGCACACGCCCGGGCACCCCGAGCGGGAGGCGAAGCTCGGAATAGAGACGACCACCGGTCCCCTCGGCCAGGGGCTGGCGAATGCGGTCGGCATGGCGCTCGCGGAGAAACATCTGGCGGCGAGATTCAACCGGCCGGGACTCACGCTCATCGATCATCACACCTATGTGTTCCTCGGCGACGGCTGCATGATGGAGGGCATCTCGCACGAGGCCGCCTCGCTCGCCGGCACACTCGGCCTCGGCAAGCTGATCTGCTTTTACGATGACAACGGCATTTCAATCGACGGCCACGTGCAGGGCTGGTTCACCGACGACACGCCCAAGCGCTTCGAGGCCTATGGCTGGCAGGCGATCCGCGGCGTCGACGGCCACGATGCCGAGGCGGTCACCCGGGCCGTGCGCAAGGCACGTCGCGAGACCGGGAAGCCCTCGCTGATCTGCTGCAAGACCATCATCGGCTGGGGCGCGCCGACCAAGCAGGGAACCGAGGCCGCGCACGGCGCGGCGCTCGGGGTCGAGGAGGTCGCCGCGGCGCGCAAGGTGCTCGACTGGCCGTACCCGCCGTTCGAGATCCCCGCCGAGATCAGCCGCGCCTGGGACGCGCGCGCCAAGGGCAAGCGGCTCGAGAACAAGTGGCTGCGCCTGCTAACGCAGTACCGCAGCTCCTATCCGGCGGAGGCGGCCGAGTTCGAGCGCCAGATCAAGGGCCGGCTGCCGGCGGACTGGGCGACGCTCGTCCACGCAACGCTCACCGAGGTGCAGCAGAACGGCACGGCCGTCGCGACCCGCCAGTCCTCGCAGGCGGCACTCAATGTGTTTGGCCCGCGGCTGCCGGAGCTGATCGGCGGCTCCGCCGACCTGACCGGTTCCAACAACACCTGGCGCAAGGACTCCAAGAACATCACCCGCGCCGACGCAACCGGCAACTACCTCCATTACGGGGTCCGCGAGTTCGCCATGTCGGCGATGCTCAACGGTCTTGCCGTGCACGGTGGCCTAGTTCCGTACGGCGGCACGTTTCTGGTGTTCTCCGATTACGCGCGCAATGCGGTACGGCTGGCGTGCCTGATGCGCGCGCCGTCGATCTTCGTGTATTCGCACGACTCGATCGGCCTCGGCGAGGACGGTCCGACGCACCAGCCGATCGAGCAGCTCGCCTCGCTCCGGCTCATTCCGAACATGACGCTGTGGCGCCCGTGCGATGCGGTCGAGGCGCACGCCGCGTGGGCGGACGCCATCGAGCGCCGCTCCGGACCCACGGCGCTCGTGCTGACCCGCCAGACGGTTCCGCACCAGCCGCGTACGCCCGAGCAGCTCGCGAACGTGCGCCGCGGCGGCTACGTGCTCGTCGAGCCTGCCGGCGCGCCCGAGCTGGTGCTGATCGCCACGGGTTCTGAGGTCGCGCTCGCGGTCGAGGCAGCCAAGACGCTCGGCAGCAGCGGTCGACGCGTCCGTGTCGTGTCGATGCCCTCGACCGAGCTGTTCGATGCGCAACCAGTCGACTACCGGGCGGGTGTGCTGCCGCTCGGGGTCCCGCGGGTGGCGATCGAGGCGGGCGTGCGCGAGTACTGGTGCCGGTACGTGGCGCGTCGCGAGCACGTCGTCGGCATCGACAGCTTCGGCGCCTCGGCGCCGGCCAAGGACCTGTTCAGGCATTTCGGATTCACGGCAGGGCATGTCGTCCGCGCGGCCGAAGCCGCGCTCGGCGACTGATCGCCCGTTCCAGGCGCAAGCCAGAGAGGACTTCACGATGGCCATCAAGGTGGGAATCAACGGCTACGGCCGCATCGGTCGCAACACGCTGCGCGCTCTGTACGAGAGCAAGCGAACCGGCGAGATCCAGATCGTCGCGGTCAACGACCTCGGCGATGCGAACACCAACGCGCACCTGACGCGCTTCGACACCGCCCACGGCCGTTTCCCGGGCGAGGTCAAGGTCGATGGCGATGCGATGGTCGTCAACGGCGACCGCATCCGGGTGCTCGCCGAGCGCGATCCGGCCAAGCTCCCGTGGGGCCAGCTAGGAGTCGATTTCGTGCTCGAGTGCACAGGGCTGTTCGCCAACAAGGAGAAGGCGGCGAAGCACCTCGCGGGCGGCGCGACGAAGGTCGTGATCTCGGCGCCGGCGGAAGGCACGGTCGATGCCACGATCGTCTACGGCGTCAACCACGGCACGCTCAGGAGCGCGATGACGGTGATCTCGAATGCCTCCTGCACGACCAACTGCCTGGCGCCGCTGGTGAAGCCGCTGCACGACTCGATCGGACTCGTCAGCGGTATCATGACCACGATCCACGCCTACACCAATGACCAGGTGCTGACCGACGTGTTCCACAAGGACCTGCGCCGGGCGCGATCAGCGACCATGTCCATGATCCCGACCAAGACCGGTGCCGCGGCGGCGGTCGGGCTCGTGCTGCCGGAGCTGAAGGGCAGGCTGGACGGCTTTGCGGTGCGCGTTCCGACGATCAACGTGTCGCTGGTCGATCTGACGTTCACGGCCAAGCGCGCTACCTCGGTCGAGGAGATCAACAGGATCCTGAAGGACGCCGCGCACGGCGCGCTGAAGGGCGTGCTCGCCTACAACGACCAGCCGCTGGTGTCGGTCGACTTCAACCACGACCCGGCCTCCTCGACCTACGATGCGACGCTGACCAAAGTCATCGACGGGACCCTCGTCAAGGTCTGCGCGTGGTACGACAACGAGTGGGGCTTCTCGAACCGGATGCTCGACACGACCCTCGCCTGGAGCCGAGCGAAATGATGGCGCCGTCCGGCCCCGGCGCGCCCGGCGGGGTCTCGACTCGGGTCGTGCGGCTGCAGGACGTGGCCCTTGCCGGAAAACGCGTGCTGATCCGCGAGGACCTCAACGTCCCGGTCAAGGACGGTGTGGTCACGAGCGATGCGCGGATCCGCGCCGCGTTGCCGACCATCCGCCTGGCGCTCGACGCCGGCGCGCGCGTGATGCTGATGTCGCACCTGGGGCGCCCGGAGGAAGGCAAGTTCACCGCCGAGTTCTCGCTGGCGCCCGTCGCCGCGCGGCTGTCGGAGCTGCTCGGCCGCAAGGTGCCGCTGCTCACCGACTGGCTCGCCGGCGTCACGGTGGCACCCGGCGAGGCGGTGCTTCTCGAGAACGTGCGCTTCAACAAGGGCGAGAAGAAGGATTCCGAAGAGCTCGCCCGCAAGCTGGCGGCGCTGTGCGATGTGTTCGTCATGGACGCGTTCGGTACCGCGCACCGCGCCGAGGCGAGCACGCACGGCGTAGCCAAGTTCGCGCCGGTGGCCTGTGCCGGCCCGCTGCTGGTCAACGAGCTCGTCGCGCTCGACACCGCGCTCGAGAGCCCCAAGCGGCCGCTGGTGGCGATCGTCGCGGGCTCCAAGGTATCGACAAAGCTCACGGTGCTCGAGGCGCTGCTCGCCAAGGTCGACCAGCTGATCGTCGGCGGCGGCATCGCCAACACCTTTTTGCTCGCGCGCGGCGTGCCGATCGGCAAGAGCCTCGCGGAGCCCGACATGGTGGATATCGCGAACCGGCTGCTCGCGCAGTCGGCGGCCAAGGGAGTCGAAATTCCGCTGCCGACCGACGTGGTCGTCGCCAAGGAGCTGTCGCCGAAGGCCGAGGCGGACGTCAAGGCAGTCGGCGATGTGGGGCCGGACGAGATGATCCTCGACATCGGTCCCGACACCGCCGAACGGCTGGCGCGCATCGTCGACGAGGCCGGCACGATCGTCTGGAACGGCCCGGTGGGCGTGTTCGAGATCGACCAGTTCGGCGAAGGCACGCGCACGCTCGCAACAGCGATCGCGCGCTCCAAGGCGTTCTCGCTCGCGGGCGGCGGCGATACGCTCGCCGCGATCGAGAAGTACGGGGTCGAAGAGGGCATCTCCTATATCTCGACCGGCGGCGGCGCGTTTCTTGAGTTCGTCGAGGGCAAGGCTCTGCCGGCGGTCGTGATGCTCGAGGCCCGGGCGCGCGAGCGGCGGTCGTGAGCGTGCTGCGCACGCCGCGGCGCACCAAGATCGTCGCGACGCTGGGGCCGGCGACCGACGATCCGCGCGTGCTCGCCGACCTGATCCGGGCGGGCGCCGACGTGCTGCGTCTGAATTTTTCGCACGGCCACTTCGAGCACCATGCGCAGCGCGTGGCCCTCGTGCGCGATACCGCGCTCAGCACCGGTCGCTACGTCAGCATCCTCGGCGACCTCAGCGGCCCGAAGATCCGGATCGAGCGCTTCGCCGCGGGCCTGGTCCAGCTCGTCGAGGGCGCCGCATTCACGCTCGATGTCTCGCTCGCGCCCGACGCCGGTACCGCTGAGGTCGTCGGCTGCGCCTACGCCGACCTGCCCAAGGACGTGCACCAGGGGGATGCGCTGCTGCTGAACGACGGTCTGATCGTGCTGGAGGTGACGCGCGTCGATGGCCCGCGCGTCGTGACGCGCGTCGTGGTCGGCGGGGAGCTGTCGAACAACAAGGGGCTCAACCGGCGCGGTGGCGGCCTGTCGGCCGGCGCGCTGACAGCCAAGGACCGCGAGGACATCCGTATCGCGGCGCGGCTCGAGGTCGACTACCTCGCCGTCTCGTTCCCGAAGAGCGCAGATGACATGCTCGAGGCCCGCGAGCTGCTGCGCGAGGCCGGCGGCAACGGCCGGACGGTGGCGAAGATCGAGCGCGCTGAAGCGATCCGCCACCTGGACGAGATCGTCGCGGCCAGCGATGCGGTCATGGTGGCGCGCGGTGACCTCGGCGTCGAAATGGGGTATGCGGAACTGACGGGACTGCAGAAACGGATCATTGCGGTCGCACGCCACCGCTTCCGAGTCGTGATCACGGCCACGCAGATGATGGAGTCGATGATCCAGAACCCGGTGCCGACGCGCGCCGAGGTCTCCGACGTCGCCAACGCCGTGCTCGACGGCACCGATGCGGTGATGCTGTCGGCCGAGAGCGCGGTCGGCAAGTATCCGGTCAAGGCGGTCGAGGCGATGGCGCAGGTGATCCTCGGCGCCGAGAAGTACGAGCTCGAGCGCGGCGTGCGCACTCGCGAGCGCGTCGACTCGGTGTTCCGCGCCACCGACGAGGCGATCGCCATGGCGGTGATGTACACGGCCAACCACATGGACGTGAAGGCAATCGTGGCGCTGACCGAGTCGGGGTCGACGCCGCTGTGGATGTCGCGCATCCGCTCCGACATACCGATCTACGCATTCACCCGACAGGAAGCCACGCGGCGGCGGGTGACGCTGTACCGTGGCGTCTATCCCGTGTCATTCGACATCACCCATACCGATCCGGCAATCCTGCACCCATCGATCTTCCAGCTGCTGATCGAGCTCGGCCTGTGTGCGGTCGGGGATCTGATCATCGTGACCAAGGGCGAGCTGTCGGGCGTCTCGGGCGGCACCAATTCCATGAAGATCCTCGAGGTCCGCCCTTAAGGGACGCGGCGGCGCTTCGAGCTGGCGGCCGGTTGCCAGCGCCGGCGCCAGCGGCGAGGATGGTGGCAGTTCGCCAGGGCGGTTTCATGCAGAAGCTATTGCTGCGCATCGGCGCCGGATTCGCGCTCGTGACGCTGCTCGCCGCGGGCGCCGGCTGGTACGCGCTCCGGAGCAGCCTGCCCGCGGTCGATGGCCGCCGTGCCGCGAGCGGGCTCGAGGCGGCGGTGAGCATCGAGCGGGATGCACGCGGTGCGGTGACGCTCAACGGCTCGCGGCGCCCCGACCTCGGCTTCGCACTGGGGTTCGCGCACGCCCAGGACCGGCTGTTCCAGATGGACCTGCTGCGGCGCGCCAGCGCGGGGGAGCTGTCGGCGCTGCTCGGTCCCGCGGCGCTCGGCAGCGACCGGCGGCTGCGCGTGCACCGCTTCCGCGCCGTCGCCGCGGCCACCCTCGCCGCGGCGCCCCCCGATCAGCGTGCGTTGCTCGAGGCCTACGCGGCAGGCGTCAACGCCGGGGCGGCCTCGCTCGCGGTCCGGCCCTTCGAGTACCTGCTGTTGCGGACGAGGCCCGAACCGTGGCGGCCGGAGGACACCGTGCTCGTGGCGCTCACGCTGTTCGTCGAGCTGCAGGACACCGACGGCCATGCCAAGCTGCAGCGAGGACTGATACGCGCAGGTCTCCCAGAGGCCGCCGCGCGGTTCGTCTACAGTGCCGCGACCGACTGGGAGGCGGCGCTCGATGGCAGCCACAGCGACCCACCGGCTGTGCCGGGGCCGGCCGACTATGACCTGCGCCGTCTCGGCGACCTCGACTTCAACCCGCCGCCGCGCCACTCGCGGTCGCGCGCGCCCGCCGGCAGCAACAACTGGGCGGTCTCGGGTGCGCGCACGGCGAGCGGCGCAGCGCTCATCGCCAACGACCAGCATCTTGGGCTGCGCGTCCCGAATATCTGGTATCGCGCGCGCCTGCGCCTCGCCGCGGCGGATCGCGCGCCGATCGATGTCACCGGGACGACGCTCCCGGGCGCGCCGATGGTCATCGCCGGGAGCAATGGCCACGTGGCCTGGGGCTTCACCAACAGCTACGGGGACTACGAAGACGTGATCATTGCAGTCCCCGATCCGTCGGATCCCAGCCGCTATCTGACCGCGGCCGGCGCCCACCCGTTCACGCATGCGCCCGAACGGATCGAAGTCAACGGCGCAGCGCCGGTCGATCTGGACGTCGTCGGGACGCAGTGGGGGCCGGTGATCGGGCGCGACTCGGCCGGTCGGGCGCTGGCGCTCGAGTGGGTCGCGCACGATCCGGCGGCGATCAATCTGGGGCTGGCCGACCTCGAGTCGGCGACCTCGCTGACCGAGGCGCTGCAGCGCGCGTCCGGCATCGGCATGCCGGCGCAGAATTTCGTCGCCGGCGATGCCGCCGGCCACATCGGCTGGACAATCGCGGGCCGGATCCCGCGGCGCAAGCCCGGCGATGCCACCGTTCCGCGCCTGTCCACGGATCCGGGCGTCGGTTTCGAGGGCTGGGTCGCGGCCGCCGACTACCCGCGCATCGTCGATCCCATCGCCGGGCAGATCGCGACGGCCAACGCCCGCGTGGTCGGCGGGGCCGCACTCGCCACGATCGGCGACGGCGGCTACGACCGCGGCGCCCGGGCGGGGCGCATCCAGGCGGACCTCGCCGCGCGCGGCAGCAGGCAGACGCCGGCTGACATGCTGGCCGTGCAGCTCGACGACGCAGCCGTGTTCCTTCAGCGCTGGCAGGCGCGGCTGCTGGCGCTGCTCGATGCGCCGGCGATCGCCGGGCATCCCCGGCGTGCGGAGCTGCGCGCCGTGCTCGGCACCTGGAGCGGACACGCGGCGCTCGACGATGCCGCGTACCGGCTGGTGCGGGCGGTTCGCGCCGAGGTCGAGCGCCGCGTGTTCTACGCGCTGATTGCGCCGGCCCGCGCGCAGAACCCAGCGTTCCGCTTCGAGCCACCGCTCACGTTCGAAGGGCCGCTGTGGGCGCTGCTCGAGGAGCAGCCCGCGCACCTCGTGCCGCCGGGAGCGGCGAACTGGCGCGAGTTCCTGCTGGTGGCGGTGGACGCGGCGGTGGCCTCGCTCGACGCCGAGTGCCCGCAGCTCAGCGCCTGCAGCTGGGGAAGGGCCAACCGGATGCGCATCCGGCACCCGCTGTCGGCGGCCGTGCCCTTGCTCGGCGCACTGCTCGATATGCCGGCCGAGTCCTTGCCGGGGGACCACGACATGCCGCGCGTGCTGTTGCCGGACTTTGGCGCCTCGGAGCGCTTCGGCGTGTCACCGGGTCACGAGGGCGAGGCATACTTTGAGATGCCGGGCGGACAGAGCGGCCACCCGCTCTCGCCGTACTTCCGCGCCGGCCACGCGGACTGGGCGCAGGGCGAGCCGGCGCCGTTCCTGCCGGGGCCCGCGGTGCACGTGCTGACCCTGGTCCCGTGAGTCCCGCCGCCCGGAGCCGCCCGATGCTGCACCGACTACTGCGCTACGCGCTGCTGGGTGTGCTGTCGGCCGGGCTTGCCGTCGGCGTTGCAGCGGGGCGCGCGGCGCCGCGCGTCCATGACATCGTCATACGCCACGGCATGCTCTATGACGGTTCGGGCGCCCCGCCGGTCGCCGGCGAGGTCGCGATCGACGGCGACCGGATCGTCTTTGTCGGGCGGCACGCGCCTGGTCACGGCACGGTTGAGATCGACGCGCGCGGCAAGGCCGTCGCGCCCGGCTTCATCAACATGCTCGCGCACCCGGAGGAGTCGCTGTTCGCCGACGGGCGCGCGCAGAGCGACCTGCGTCAGGGCGTGACGCTCGAGGTGCTTGGCGAGGACTCGATGGGCCCGCTGAACCCCGCGATGCAGGAGCTCCTCGCGAAACGCCAGTCCGATATCCATTATCCCGTGAACTGGTCGACGCTTGGGGAGTATCTCGACATGCTCGAGCGACGCGGCATCGCACCCAACCTCGCCTCGACCGTCGGCGCCGCCACGGTGCGCACCTTCGTGCTCGGCGAGGGCGACGTCCAGCCGACGCCCGAGCAGCTCGCGACCATGCGCCGACTGGTGCGTCAGGCGATGGAGCAGGGCGCGGTCGGCCTGTCGACCGCGCTGATCTATAGCCCGGGATCGTACGCAACGACCGCCGAGGTCGCCGCGCTCGCGACCGAAGCGGGCGCCTGCGGCGGGATATACCTCAGCCACCTGCGCAGCGAGGGCGATCGCCTGCTGGAGGGCGTCGAGGAGCTGATCGAGATCGCGCGCGAGTCCCAAGCGCCTGCCGAGATCTATCACCTGAAAGCCGCAGGCAGGCCCAACTGGGGCAAGCTCGACGCGCTCATTGCCCGAGTCGCCCAGGCGAATGCCGAGGGCATCCGGATCACGGCCGACATGTACACCTATACCGCCGGCGCCACCGGGCTCGACGCGGCGATGCCGCCGTGGGTCCAAGACGGCGGGCTCGAAGCGTGGATCGAGCACCTCAAGGACCCGGCTGTTCGGGCCCGGGTGCTCGCCGACATGCGCGACACGGCGCCCGCGTGGGAGAACCTGGAGCAGCGCGCGGGCGCGGATGGAACGCTGCTGCTCGCGTTCAAGAACCCCGCGCTCAAGCCGCTGACCGGACGCACGCTCGCCGCCGTCGCCGCCGAACGCGGCGTCAGCCCCGAGGATGCCGCCATCGACCTCGTGATCGAGGACGGCACGCGGGTCGGGGTCGCGTATTTCCTGATGTCGGAGGACAACGTACGGCGCGAGACCGCGCTGCCGTGGGTCAGCTTCGGCTCCGACGAGGCGGCACCGGCGCCGGAGGGCGTGTTTCTGGCGTCGAACCCGCACCCGCGCGCCTATGGCAACTTTGCGCGCCTGCTCGGCAAGTACGTGCGCGATGAGCATGCGCTGCCGCTCGCCGAGGCCATCCGCAAGCTGACCTCGCTCCCCGCCAGCAACCTCTCGCTCACTGATCGCGGCCGGCTCAAGCCCGGCTACGTCGCGGACCTCGTGGTGTTCGACCCGGCGACGATCGCCGATCATGCGACCTACGAGCGTCCGCACCAGTTCGCGACCGGTGTCAGCGAGGTGGTCGTGAACGGCCGGCTGGCGCTGAAGGATGGCGAGCCGACCGGTGCGGCCACCGGGCGAGTGGTGCGCGGCCGCGCCTTCACCGGGCGCCCGGGCGGCGGCTGCCGGGCGTCGAGCCGCGACTGGAGATGGAGCCGCTGACACTCAAGCGGCGTCGCGCGTTGCGCCTTACTATAGGCACGGACTTTGCCCAGACCCCGCATGACCAACACCCGTTTCGCCAGCACTGACCGCTACGTCGCGACCGACGATCTGACGATGGCCGTCAACGCCTCCGTCACGCTCGGGCGACCGCTGCTGATCAAGGGCGAGCCGGGCACCGGCAAGACGCAGCTCGCCGAGGAGGTCGCGGGTTCGCTCGGGCGGCCGCTGTTCGAGTGGCACATCAAGTCGACGACCAAGGCGCAGCAGGGCCTGTATGAGTACGACGCAGTGTCGAGACTGCGCGACTCCCAGCTCGGCGATGCGCGCGTGCACCAGATCGCCAACTACATCGTCAAGGGCCGCCTGTGGGAGGCATTCACCAGCGAAGTGCAGCCGGTCCTGCTGATCGACGAGATCGACAAGGCCGACATCGAGTTCCCGAACGACCTGCTGCGCGAGCTCGACCGGATGGAGTTCTACGTCTATGAGACGCGCGAGCTCGTCAAGGCACGCCACCGGCCGATCATCATGATCACCAGCAACAACGAGAAGGAGCTGCCTGATGCCTTTCTGCGTCGCTGTTTCTTCCACTACATCCGCTTTCCCGACGTCGAGACCATGACCCGCATCGTCGACGTGCACTATCCGCGCTTGAAGCCGGAGCTGCTGAAGGAGGCGCTGGAAGCGTTCTACAAGCTCCGGGACGTACCGGGGCTGAAGAAGAAGCCCTCGACCTCCGAGCTGCTCGACTGGCTGAAGCTGCTGCTGGCCGAGGACATTGCGCCGGAGGCGCTCAGGGCCGGCGACGGCAAGAGTGCGATCCCGCCGCTGTACGGCGCGCTCCTCAAAAATGAGCAGGACGTGCACCTGTTCGAGCAGCTCGTGTTCATGAACCGGCGCAACGCTCGCTGAGACGCGGACCGCGGCGGTGCTGATCCGGTTCTTCCTGATGCTGCGGGCGGCGGGCGTGCCGGTCTCGCTGACCGAGTTCCTCGCACTGCTCGAGGCGCTCAAGGCGCGCGTGGCCTCCCTCTCGGTGGACGAGTTCTATTTCCTGGCGCGGACGGTGCTCGTCAAGGACGAGCGCCACTATGACCGTTATGACCGCGTGTTCGGCGCGCATTTCAAGGGACTCGAGCAGGCCTTTCAGACGCTCTCGAGCGCGGTACTGCCGGAGGAGTGGCTGCGCAAGCAGGCGGAGCTGTTGTTGACTGCGGAGGAACGCGCCAAGGTCGAGGCGCTGGGCGGCCTGGATGCGCTGCTGGATGCGCTCAAGAAACGGCTCGCGGAGCAGCAGGGCCGCCACCAGGGCGGCACCAAGTGGATCGGGACCGCCGGCCGCTCACCGTTCGGTGCCCATGGCTACAACCCGGAGGGCATCCGGATCGGCCAGCACGAGTCGCGGCAGCGCCGCGCCGTCAAGGTGTGGGACCAGCGGGAATTCCGCAACCTCGACGACTCGGTGGAGATCGGCACGCGCAACATCAAGCTGGCGCTGCGCCGCCTGCGGCGCTTCGCGCGCGAGGGTGCGGCCGAGGAACTCGATCTCGGCGGCACGATCGACGCGACCGCGCGCAATGCCGGTTGGCTCGACCTGCGGCTCGTGCCGGAGCGGCACAACGCAGTCAAGGTGCTGCTGTTTCTCGACGTCGGTGGCTCGATGGACGATCACGTCCGCGTCTGCGAGGAGCTGTTCACGGCGGCGCGCGGTGAGTTCAAGCACCTCGAGTACTACTACTTCCACAACTTCGTCTATGAGACCGTGTGGAAGGACAACCGCCGCCGCCACGCCGAGCGCATCCCGACGCTCGAGCTGATCCGCACCTATGGGCCCGACTACCGGCTGGTGCTGGTCGGCGATGCGACCATGGGCCCGTACGAAATCGTCCAGCCCGGCGGCAGCATCGAGCACTGGAACGACGAGCCGGGCGCTGCCTGGCTCGGGCGCCTGCGGCGCGCGTATCCGAAGCACGCCTGGCTCAACCCCGAGCCCGAGGAGCGCTGGGACTACATGCCGTCGATCGGCGTCACGCGCGAGCTGCTCGACGGCCGCATGTTCCCGCTGACGCTCGGCGGCATCGACCGCGCGATGCGCGCGCTGAACGCGCGCTGACCGTCGGGCACGTCAGCCCGCATTCTTGGCAGGGGCGGCGGCCGCCTTGGCCTGCAGCGCCACGAGCTCGTGCAGTACGAGGTCGGCGTGGCCCTTCGGTTCGACACTGACCCAGTGTTTCGCGATCCGGCCCTGCGGGTCGATGATGAAAGTGTCGCGGCGGGCGAGCTCGAACACCCCCATCATCCTGATCAGAACGCCGTAGTCCATCGCGGTCTTCTTGGTACTGTCGGCGAGGATCGTGAACGGCAGGGAGTGCTTGTCGGCAAACTCCTTGTGCGAAGCGACGTCGTCGACGCTGATCCCGACGATGGTTGCACCGAGCTTGCGGAAGGCGAAGATGTTGTCCCGCAGCTCGCACGCCTGCGTCGTGCAACCGGGCGTCTGGTCCTTCGGGTAGAAGTACAGCACCACCCACTTGCCCTTGTATTCATCGAGGGTATGCCACTGGCCGCCCTGGTCCTGCAGCTTGAACGGTGGAGCCACGACGCCGACCGCCGGTGACTCGGCGCGGCCCGGGCCGGCGGACGTCAGGGCGAAACCCAGGGCCAGTGCGAACCCCAGGGAGCGGCGGATGCGGTGCGGTGTCATCGGCGGGTCTCCTGGGCGCCACACGTTGGGCGGTGCGGCGCACTGCGCGGCCGCCGGGGGCGATCGTACCGCCGGCCAGCGCATAATGACAAAGTGCCGCCGGAATCGGACGCTCCCGTGTCTGCCTATCCGCCGAGACCATCGCCCATCGGTGCACCGCGCCTCGGGCTCGTGCTGCCCGGCGGCGGCGCACGGGCCGCGTACCAGGTGGGGGTGCTGAAGGGTATCGCCGAGCTCGTGCCGCGCGATGTGCCGTTGCCGTTCCGGGTGATCTCCGGGACCTCCGCCGGGGCGATCATCGCGACGATCGTCGCTGCGCACGCCGCGCATTTCCGCACAGGCATCGCGAGCCTCGAACGCTTCTGGCGGAACTTCCACGTCGAGCAGGTGTATCGCGCCGACGCGGTCAGCATGCTGCGCGCCGGCAGCCACTGGCTGCTGGCGCTGCTGTCAGGCGGGTTCCTGGTACCGCCGCCCCGCGCGCTGTTCGACAACCGGCCACTGCGCGACCTGCTCGAGCGGCACGTCAACTTTGCGCGCGTTCGCCAGCACCTCGAGCACGGCCACCTGGACGCCCTGGCAATCAATGCCTCGGCGTACCGCACCGCGCTGTCCGTCGCGTTCTACACCTGCGCGCGCGAGGCGGTACCCTGGCAGCACACCTGGCGTCTCGGCCGACCGGCCGAGCTCGGGCTCGATCACCTGATGGCGAGCGCTGCGGTGCCGTTCCTGTTTCCGCCGGTGTACATGGGCGGGGAGTACTACGGCGACGGGGCGATGCGTCAGCTGGCGCCGCTGTCGCCGGCGATCAACCTTGGTGCCAACCGGCTGCTGGTGATCGGCGTGCGGCCATCGGCCGCGGCGCCGGATCCGGCCGCACCCGCGGACCGATCGCTGGGCGTTCACGCAGGTCCAGGCCCGGCACCGAGCTTCGGTCAGATCTTCGGGTTCATGCTCGACACGCTGTTCATGGACGGGCTGCAGTCGGACCTGGAGCGGCTGCACCGCGACAACCTGCTGATCGAAGCGGCCGGCAGCGCCGCCGGCGGCCTGCGCCGGATCGAGGTCGTGTCGATCATGCCGCGTATCGACTTCGGGCCGGTCGCCGAACGACACGTCGGCGCAGTGCCGCGCGCCTTGCGGGTGCTGCTCAGCACCATCGGCGCGGCCAACCCGGAGGGGCGCACGCTGCTCAGCTATCTGCTGTTCGAAGGCTGCTACGCGCGGGAGCTGATCGCCCTCGGCTACGAGGACGTGCGGGCGCGGCGCGAGGAGCTTCAGGGGTTCATGCGCAGCGAGCCGTGACGCGCCACGACGTCCGGGTAGCGCGCGGCGAAATGTGCCGCCAGTCGCTCCACCAGGAACACCGAGCGGTGCTGCCCGCCGGTACAGCCGACCGCCACCGTCAGGTAGCCGCGATTGTGCTGCTGGTACAGCGGGATGCGCCGGTCGAGAAAGGCAATCATGTCGGCAAGCAGCTCCTGGACCGCGGTGTGCGCCTCCAGGAACGCGATCACCGCCGGATCGCGGCCGGTCAGCGACTGCAGCACGGGATCCCAGTAGGGGTTCGGCAGCGTGCGCGCGTCGAACACGAAATCGGCCCCGTCCGGTATGCCGTGCTTGTACCCGAATGACTCGAACATGATCGACAGCCGGCCGACGCGTCGCTGGTCGATGCGCGCCCGGACCATCTCGCGCAGCTCGTGGACGCTGGTGTGCGAGGTGTCGATGACCAGGTCCGCCGAGTAGGTGATCGGCTCGAGCAGCCGCAGTTCCTCGGCGATGGCCGCCTTCAGGTCGACCCGCTCCCGGACCAAAGGATGGCGCCGGCGCGTTTCGCCGTAGCGCCTGATCAGCATCGCCTCGTCGGCGTGCAGGTAGATGATCTCGCAGCCTATGCCGCTCTTTCTGAGTTCGCGCACCATCTGCGGCACGCTGGCGATCTCATCTGGCTCATTGCGCGCATCGAGACCGACCGCGCTGCGCTCGTATACCCGGCTGGTGCGCCTGACCGAGTGGGCGATGAAGGCGTTGAGCAGGCCCGCCGGGATGTTGTCGACGCAGTACCAGCCGAGATCCTCGAGCATGTTGAGCGCGACGCTCTTGCCCGAGCCCGACAGCCCGCTGACGATCACAAGGCGCATCGCAGAACCGCGCATCGGCGACGCGGGCATCCGGCCCGCGGCACCGATGGTACGAGGTGCGGCGCCGGGACGCGAGCCGTGCGTCCGGGGCCCGGCAGTGGCCGTGAAACTGCCGGCCGGGCCGGCTCGGTGGTGGCTCGCCGGCGCCCGTCAGGCGCGGCCGCGGGGCGCGTCGGCGGCGTGGTGATCGCCGCGCTTTTCCTTGTGCTTCTTGACCAGCCGGTCGAGCTTGTCGGTCAGCAGATCGATGGCTGCGTACATGTCTGCGTCGGCGGCGTCCGCGTGAATGTTGCCGCCGCGCACGTGCAGCGTCGCTTCCGCCTTGTGCGCCAGCTTCTCGACGGTCAGCACGCAGTGCACGTCGATCACCTGGTCAAAGTGCCGGGCGATGCGGTCCAGCTTCTTCTCCACGTAACCCTTTAGCGGCGCAGTGATATCCACGTGGTGTCCCGTCACGGTCAGCTGCATGTGCGTACTCCTCACGTCAGTCGATCACTCACCGGGCCGGCAACTTGCGCCGCTCGCCGGACGGGGCGATCTGCATTGCCTCGCGGTATTTGGCCACCGTGCGACGCGCCACCTGCGCGCCGTCTTCGGCCAAGAGCTCGGCGATGCGGTTGTCGGACAGCGGGTTCGCCGGGTCCTCGCCCGCGATCAGCTTGCGGATCTTCGCGCGAATGGCGGTCGAGGACATCTCCGTGCCATCCGTCGCGGCCACGTGGCTCGAAAAGAAATAGCGGAACTCGTAGACGCCCCGCGGGGTGTGCATGTACTTGCCGGTCGTGACCCGCGAAATGGTCGATTCGTGCATGTCGACCGCCTCGGCCACGTCGCGCAGCACCATCGGTTCCATCGCCTCGTCGCCGCGTTCGAGAGAGGCCGCCTGCCGCTCGACGATGCAACGTGCCACCTTGAGCAGGGTCTCGTTGCGGATCTCGAGGCTGCGGAGCAGCCAGCGGGCTTCCTGCAGCTGCGAGCGCATCACGGCGTGGTCGGCGGCCCGGGTGATGAGTCCGGCATAGCCCTGATTGAGGCGCACGCGGGGGAGCGCGCTGGCGTTGAGCTCGACCACCCAGCCGTGTGGCCCGCGCCGCGCGTACACGTCCGGGACCACGTAGTCCGGCTGGCTCGGCTGGATCGTCGATCCCGGCCGGGGATGGCACGACCGGACGAGCGCCAGGGCCCGCCCAAGCTCCTCCTCGTCGACTTCGAGTGTGCGGCGCAGCGCCGCGTAGTCGCGGCTGGCCACGAGGTCCAGATGCCCACGCGCGATCCGCAGCGCATTCGCCAGGCCCGGCGTGTCCGGCACCAGCTGCGCGAGCTGCAGCTCGATGCACTCCGCCACCGAGCGCGCGGCCACGCCGGCCGGTTCGAAGGCCTGGATGACCCCAAGCACGCGCTCGATCTCGGCCGGCGTTGCCATGACGTCGGTTTGGAGCACCGCGCCGATCTCCTCGAGCGCGTCGACCAGGTAGCCGTCGTCGTTGATCGCATCGATGATCGCCGCACCGATTGCGAACTCGCGCGGTCCGAGCCGCGCGAGCTCCAGCTGCCAGGACAGATGCTCCTTCAGCGTCTCGCCGCGCCCGTCCGAGAACTCCTGCGGCCGGTTGTCACCCGACCACGGGGCCTCGGATGCGACTGCGGTCGGACCCTGATCCCACGGATCCTCGGCCACGTCCACGTCGGACTCGCCGACCGCCGGCTCGTCGGCGGGCGCCTCGGCGGGCGTCGCCTCGGGCGAGGCCGCTGCGCCCGCGTCGGCCGGCTCGGGCAGCAGCTCGCCCTCATCGTCCGCCTCGAGCATGACGTTCTGCTCGAGCGCTTCGCGGATAGTCTGCTGCAATTCGAGCGCGGGCAGCTGCAGTAGCCGGATCGCCTGCTGCAGCTGAGGCGTCATCGTCAGCTGCTGGCCGAGGCGGAGCTGTAGAGCTTGTTTTAGCATCGGGCGCGGGGGCTACCGGGAGGGGCGGTCAGCGTCTCCCGCCGCTCCCGACTCACATTCGGAAATCCTGGCCCAAGTACACCTCACGAACCTCCGGGTTGGCAAGGATATCTGCCGCAGATCCGGAGGCAATGACTGAGCCCTGGTTCACGATATAGGCGCGGCCGCAGATCCCGAGCGTCTCGCGTACGTTGTGATCGGTGATCAGTACCCCGATGCCGCGCGCCCGCAAGTGCTCTATGCTTCGTTGGATGTCCGCCAGCGACAGCGGATCGACCCCGGCGAACGGCTCATCGAGCAGGATGAAGCGGGGCTCCGCCGCAAGCGCGCGCGCGATCTCGACGCGCCGGCGTTCGCCGCCCGACAGGCTCTGACCGATGCTGTCGCGGATGTGGCCGATGTGCACCTCATCCAGCAGCGCCTCGAGCTGCGCCGCGCGGGCGTCGGAATCGAGCCCGGGCCGCGTCTCGAGAATCGCCTCGATGTTCTGGGCCACCGTCAGTTTCCTGAACACCGACGCCTCCTGCGGCAGGTAGCCGAGGCCGAGGCGCGCCCGGCGGTGCATCGGCAGGCGCGTCAGCTCCTCGTCATCGAGGTGGATGCGGCCGCTGTCGCACGGCACGAGGCCGACGATCATGTAGAACGCGGTGGTCTTGCCGGCGCCGTTGGGCCCGAGCAGGCCCACGACCTCGCCGGACGCGACCTCGAGCGAGAGGTCCGTGAGCACCTGCCGGGCCTTGTAGGTCTTGCTGAGGTTCAACGCCTGGAGCCGGCTCATGGGTTCGGTTTCGGCTCCGGCTTCTTCGGGATGATCGTGATGCGCACGCGCTGGCTGCCCTGATCCTCGGCATTGGCCCGCACGCGCTGGCTGCGCATGTCGTAGAGCAGCGTGCGGCCGTTGATCTCGTTGGCACCGTCCGACAGCCACGCGTCCTCCGTCAGGCGCACGGTGCCGGCAGCGAAGTCGTAATCGATATGGGCGGCGTGACCACGGGCGACGCGCTTGTCGCGTATCTGTTCGAACGCCGCTGGCGTGCCGGTGATCTGCGCGTTGGCGACCGCATTGGCGGCGAACGCGACCCGCGCCTCGTCGCTGACGAGCGAGCTGTCGGGCGTCGTGATGATCACCTTGCCACGGAACACCCAGTGGCTGTCGTTGAAATCGAGACCGGTCGCCACGGCCTCGTCGGCCTGGACGGCGAAGCGGCCCTGCTCGATGCGCACGCCGTGGAAGATGAGCGTGTTGTTCTTGTAGTCAAAATCCGACGAGCTCGCCTTGACATAGATCGGCTGGTCCCGATCGAGTGGCGGTACCACGGCGACCGGCGCGGCCGCAGTCGCCGCGGCGCTCGCCGCCAGTAGCGCCGCGAGGCGACTAGCGCGTAAAGGTGCCATTGACCGAGGATTCTAGCCGCAGGGTCTCGCGCTTCAAGTCGGCGCGCAGTCCGCGGGCGTTCAGGACGTGGGGGGGGAACTCGATGCGGACCGGATCGGCCGTCGTCGCGAGCTGCTGGTCGACGTCGAGGTACAGGTGTTCCGTGCGCAGCAGCGCGCCGCCCTCGGTGGGTGAGGTCAGCCGCACGTCGCCCTCGAGCTGCACGCTGCGGCCGGCCGGCGGCAGCGTGCCGGTGGCCGCGGTGATCCGCCAGTCGCGGCCCGGCTCCGGCAGGTAGTCGATGCTCACCAGCCTCAGCTGCACATCGCCGTGCTGCTCGACCTCGGTCGCAGCGGCGGCGTGCACCCTCAAGGTCAGGCGCCCGCTCGCATCGGTCTGCTCGAGTGCGGCATTTTTCAGGTAGTAGCCCGGTTGCGTGACCACGGCCGGTGCTTGCGGGCTCTCAGCGTCGCGCTGCGCCAGCCACCAGCTGACGGCGGCGAGCGCCGTGAGGCAGGCGAACGCGACCGGTGACGGTATCCTCATGCGCGGGCTTCGATCAGCAGGTCGCACACCTCGCGCACGGCGCCGTGGCCGCCGCGGGCGCGGGTGACGTGCCGGGCGGCGGCGATGACGTCGGGATGGGCATCGGCGACCGCGATCGGCAGCGCCACCAGTGCCATCAGCGGCAGGTCCGGCGTGTCATCGACCACGCAGGCCGTCACCGCCGGCGACACTCCAACTTCGGCGGCGAGCTCGCGGAACGCCGCGGCCTTGTTGTCGGCGCCTTGGCGCAGGTGGCGAATGCCGAGCTCGAGTGCGCGCCGCTCGAGCGCCGCGGAGCGGCGTCCGGATATCAGCGCGACCGTGACGCCGGCGGCCTGCAGCGCCTTGATGCCGGCTCCGTCGCGGACGTGGAAGACCTTGAGCACCTCGCCCTCGGGTCCGAACCACAGGCGGCCGTCGGTCAGTACTCCGTCGACGTCCAGTACCAGGAGGCGGATGCTGGCAGCGCTCTCGAGGCTCACATCACACCGGCGCGCAGCAGGTCGTGCACGTTGAGTGCGCCGACCACACGGCGCTCCCCGTCGACGACCAGCAGGGCCGTGATCCGGTGCCGCTCCATCAGCAGCACCGCCTCCGCTGCCAGCTCGCGCGCGCCGATCGTCCGGCCGTCCGCGGTCATGACCTCCTGCATCCGGGTCGAATGGATGTCGATGCGCCGGTCGAGCGCGCGCCGCAGGTCGCCGTCGGTGAATACCCCGAGCAGGCGGCCGTCCGGTGCCACGACGCTGGTGATACCGAGCCCCTTGCGGCTCATCTCGAGCAGCCCCGCGGAGACCGTGCTCTCGGGTCCCACCCGCGGGATCTCCTCGCCCGCGTGCATCACGTCCGCCACGTGCAGCAGCAATCGCCTGCCGAGCGTGCCGCCCGGGTGGGACCGGGCGAAATCCTGCTCGGTGAATCCCCGCAGGCGCAACAGCGTGACGGCCAGCGCATCGCCCATCGCGAGCGAGGCGGTCGTACTCGCCGTCGGTGCGAGGTTGAGCGGGCAGGCCTCGGCTGGCACGCTCACGTCGACGTGCACGTCGGCCGCACGGGCGAGGGCGGAGCCGGAATTGCCGGTCAGGGCGATCAGCGGCACGCCGAGCCGCTTCAGTACCGGCACCAGCAGCAGGATCTCGTTGGTCTCGCCGGAGTTCGAGAGCGCCAGCAGCAGGTCCTCGCGGGTGATCATGCCGACATCGCCGTGCACTGCCTCGGCAGGATGCAGAAAGAACGCCGGCGTGCCGGTGCTCGCCAGCGTCGCGGCGATCTTGCCGGCGATGTGCCCCGACTTGCCGAGCCCGGTCACGATGACCCGGCCCCGGCAGGCGAGCATCAGGCGGCAGGCGCGCACGAAGTCATCGCCGAGGCGCCGGCCGAGCGCCGCGACCGCCTCGGCCTCAACCCCGAGCGCCACCCGGCCCGACTCAACGAGCGCGGCGTCGTCGAGCGGTGCAGGGGCGGTCGGGGAGTGTGCCGGTGTCGCCATGCGCGGACCTTTGGCAGCAGAGGTCCCGCCATCATAGCAACTCGGACCCGGCCAGGGTCCGGCAGGTCGCGGGGCGGCGCTTTGCCGGTGTGTGCCGATTCACTACACTCGGCGCCTCACGCGGCCCTTTAGGCCCGATCCTGAAGGACGACAAACGCATGAAGGTCGCAGAGGTCAAGGCCCGGATAGAGGCGGGGCTGCCCGGGAGCCGCGCCGTCGTGCGCTCCGACGATGAGACGCATTTCGAGGCGGTCGTGGTAGCGCCGCAGTTCGCCGGCCAGCGCGCGCTCAATCGCCACCAGCTCGTCTATGCGACGCTCGGCGGCGCGGTCGGACGCGAGCTGCACGCGCTGTCCATCGAGGCGCACACGCCCGAGGAATGGGCCGCCCGCGGCGGCAGCTGAGGACACGGCCGGTGGACAAGCTGCAGATCGACGGCGGCGTGCGGCTCGCCGGGGAAGTGCGGATCTCGGGCGCGAAGAATGCGGCCCTTCCGATCCTTGCCGCGAGCCTGCTGGCGGACGGTCCGGTGACGATCGGCAACGTGCCGCACCTGCGCGACGTCACCACGACCAACGTGCTGCTCGGCCGGATGGGCGTCGGCGTCACGATCGACGAGCGCATGCGGGTCACGGTCGATGCCTCGACCATCAGCGAGTTTGTCGCTCCCTACGACCTCGTCAAGACCATGCGCGCCTCGATTCTCGTGCTCGGGCCGCTGCTCGCGCGCTTCGGCCGTGCCGACGTGTCCTTGCCGGGCGGCTGCGCGATAGGCGCGCGGCCGGTCAACATCCACGTCGCCGGCCTGCAGCAGCTCGGCGCCGACATACGCATCGAGAACGGCTACATCAAGGCCCGCGCGGCGCGCCTGAAGGGCGCTCGCCTGGTGCTCGAGTCCGTCACCGTCACCGGCACCGAGAACCTGATGATGGCGGCGACGCTCGCCGCGGGCACGACCTGCATCGAGAACGCGGCGCGCGAGCCCGAGGTCCTCGACCTCGCGAACTTTCTCAATGTCATCGGCGCGAAGATCAGCGGCGCCGGTACCGACACCATCGTCATCGAGGGCGTCGCGAGCCTGCACGGGGGAAGCTACGAGGTCCTGCCGGACCGCATCGAGGCGGGTACGTTCCTGGTGGCCGGCGCGATCACCGGCGGGCGCGTCCGGGTGCGCAACGCGCGCTCCGAGCACCTCGATGCGGTCCTCGCCAAGCTGCGCGAGGCGGGCGCCGACGTCGCCTCGGGCGAGAACTGGGTCGAGGTCGACATGCGCGGCGAGCGGCCCAGGTCGGTCGACATCCGCACCGCCCCGTACCCCGCGTTCCCGACCGACATGCAGGCGCAGTTCGGCGCGCTCAATACGATTGCCGACGGCATCGCGACGATCACCGAGACCATTTTCGAGAACCGCTTCATGCACATGCTCGAGATGCGCCGGCTCGGCGCTCAGATCCGCCTCGAGGGCAACACCGCGATCATCAAGGGCGTGCCGCGGCTGATGGCGGCGCCGGTCATGGCGACCGACCTGCGTGCCTCGGCGAGCCTGGTGCTGGCGGGCCTCGTCGCCGAGGGTCGCACCCAGGTCGAGCGCATCTATCACATCGACCGGGGGTATGAGTGCATCGAGGAGAAACTGGCCGGCCTCGGCGCCCAGATCCGCCGCGTACCGGCCTGAGGCCGACCGCGGCGGCTCAGCGTTCGAGGGGCCGCGCGACGATCGGCAGCTGCGCCCGATACTGGCCCTGACCGGGGCGGATGACGCTCAGGTCCACCGTCGCGCCGGGCGCCTTGCGGGCGATGCCGGCGAGGAAGTCCTGCACCGAGGTGACCGGTGCCCCGTCGACTCCGGTGATGACGTCTCCGGCGGCGAGCCCCACGGCCGGTGCGCGGCTCCCGGTATAAAAGCCGAACACCCGGACGCCATGTACCGGCTGGCCCCGCCCATCGACGGTGTCCGGCGGCAGCCCGCGCACCACCAGGCCTGACCAGCCGCGCGTGACCCGGCCCTTGCTCTCGATCTCCGCCGCGACGCCGCGTACGAGATTCACCGGGATCGCGAAGCCGATGCCCTCGATGCCCTGCTCGTGGGACAACACGGCCGTGTTGATTCCGACGAGATCGCCGGCGGCGGTCACGAGCGCGCCGCCCGAGTTGCCCGGATTGATGGCGGCGTCCGTCTGGATGAAGTTCTCGAGCAGTGCGACGCCGACTTGCGACCTCCCGGTCGCGCTGACGATGCCCTGGGTAACGGTTTGCCCGAGTCCTTCGGAGTTGCCGATCGCGAGCACCACATCCCCGACCCGCAGCTGGTCGGACCGGCCAAGCGGCATCACCGGCAGGTTCGGCAGCTCGATCTTCAGTATCGCGAGGTCCGTGTCCGGATCGGTGCCCACGAGCTGCGCCGGGGCCGAGCGACCGTCGAGCAGCTGCACCACGAATTCCTGCATGCCCTTGACGACATGAAAGTTGGTGGCGATGTCGCCCTTGGCATCGAGAATGACGCCGGAGCCGAGGCTGCTTTCCGCGCGGCGCCGGAACTCCGCAAGATCCGGAAAGAACGGCGCGAGCTGCTCGGGCAGCTGCCGCTCGATCACAACGCGGCGTGAGGAGATGTTGACCACCGCCGGCGCGCCGCGCGCCACGGCGTCGGCGTAGCTCGCCGCCGCCACACGGCGTGGGGCCGGCGGCGTGCTATCCGGTGCCGCGGCCGGTGCGGGGCCCGTCGCGGCGCCCACCGACGCGGGCAGCGCAGCCGGACGCGGCGCGGGCGGGGCGTTCGCGACCTGGCGCGCGGGCAGTATTGCCGGGTCCACGTACACGGCGATGAGCGCGATCGCAAGGCCGAGCGCGATCCACGGCGACAGAAAAGCGGCAATGCGGATGAGGCGGTGCACGGATAACAGCTGGACAGAGGCCGCGACCAGCGGGTCCCGCTGGGTGAGGCGGTGCGTCGTGTGTATAATGCGCGATCCCTCGAATTCGCGAAACCGTCAGTCGGCCCAGCCAATTGGGCGCGTTTTGCGCGGGCGCGGCGCAAGGATGCGGGAATAGCGCGGGGCATCGACAGGGGATTGAGAATGAGCGCAGACGTTGATCAGGGGCGGCGCCGGCTGCTGGTGACGGCAACTGCCCTGACGGGCGCGGTCGGTGCGGGGTTCGCCCTCACTCCGTTTGTCGCCAGCTGGGAGCCGAGCGCGCGCGCCAAGGCGCTCGGCGCACCGATCGAGATCGACATCAGCAAGCTCGAGCCGGGTGCGATGCTCAAGGTCGAGTGGCGCGGCAAGCCGGTCTGGGTCCTGCGCCGCACGCCCGAGATGCTCAAAGAGGTCGACCAGGCCAAGCCCTTCCTGCTGGACCCCGAGTCGCTGGGCTCGGTGCAGCCGGCGTACGCGAAGAACGAGACCCGGGCGCTGAAGCCCGAGTATTTCGTGGTGCTCGGTGTGTGCACGCACCTCGGCTGCTCGCCGATGGAGAAATTCCAGCCGGGCGATGTGACCGTATCGGCCGACTGGCCCGGTGGCTTCTACTGCCCCTGCCACGGATCGAAATTCGATCTGGCGGGGCGCGTCTGGAAAAGCGTCCCGGCGCCGTCGAATCTCACCGTGCCGCCGTACAGTTTCGTCAGCGACCGGCGCATCGTCGTGGGCACTGACGCCACGCACGCGGCCTGAGGCCGCCGGCGAAGGAGCGAACACGATGGGCAACGAGAGCTACGGAACGACAGCGAGCGGCGGGCTGTGGGGCTGGATCAACGCGCGCTTCCCGCTCGACAAGATGCTCAAGCAGCACGTGACGGAGTACTACGCGCCGAAGAACATCAACACCTGGTACCTGTTCGGCTCCTTGTCGCTGGTCGTGCTCGCGATGCAGCTCGTCACGGGCATCTACCTGACGATGAGCTACAAGCCGGCGGCGGCGGAGGCCTTCGCGTCGGTCGAGTACATCATGCGCGACGTCGAGTGGGGCTGGCTGATCCGCTACCTGCATTCCACGGGCGCCTCGGCGTTCTTCATCGTCGTCTACCTGCACATGTTCCGTGGGCTGCTGTACGGCTCGTATCGCGCGCCGCGCGAGCTCATCTGGATCTTCGGGATGCTGATCTACCTCGCACTGATGGCCGAAGGCTTCTTCGGCTACCTGCTGCCGTGGGGCAACATGTCCTACTGGGGAGCACAGGTGATCGTGTCGCTGTTCGGCACGATCCCGGTGATCGGGGATGCGCTGTCGGAATGGATCAAGGGCGACTACTTCATCTCCGACATCACGCTGAACCGCTTCTTCGCGCTGCACGTGGTCGCGATCCCGCTGATCATGGTGTTCCTCGTGGTCGCGCACATCCTCGCACTCCACGAGGTCGGCTCCGGCAATCCTGACGGCACCGAGATCAAGAAGCACAAGGACGCCAACGGCATCCCGCTGGACGGCATGAAGTTCCACCCGTACTGCACGGTCGAGGACATCCTTGCGCTCGCCGTATTTCTGCTGGTCTTCTGCGGCGTCGTCTTCTTCGCGCCGGCCCTGGGCGGACTGTTCCTCGAGCCGCCGAACTTCGAGATCGCGAACCCGATGCAGACTCCCCCGCACATCGCGCCGGTGTGGTACTACACGCCGTTTTACGCAATGTTGCGCGCGGTGCCGTCGTTCTTCGGCACCCAGGTGTGGGGCGTGCTGGTGATGTTCGGCGCGATCCTGATCCTGTTCTTCCTGCCCTGGCTCGACCGTTCGCCGGTCAAGTCGATCCGCTACAAGGGGTGGATCGCCAAGCTCGCGCTCGCGCTGTTCGCGGTGTCCTTCGTCGTGCTCGCGTACTGCGGCATGAAGCCGCCGAGCGGCATCTTCCCGCTGCTGGCGCGGATCTTCACCACCGTCTACTTCGCGTTCTTCCTGCTGATGCCATGGTGGTCGCGAATGGGGTCGTTCAAGCCGGTGCCCGACAGGGTGGGCCGCAATGCGCACTGACAAACTCGTGCCGGCGCTGGCCGCAGTCGCAGCGCTGGCGCTGCCGTTCGCGACGCGCGCATCCGAGGGCGGGGCGAGCCTGCCGCACGCCGGCAACGACATCCGCGACCGCGCCTCGCTGCAGCGAGGCGCGCGCAATTTCATGAACTATTGCTCGGGCTGCCACTCGGCGCAGTTCGTCCGCTACAACCGCATGGCCGCCGATCTCGGCATCACGGACGCGGAGCTGGCGGCCAACCTGATGTTCACGACCGAGCGGTCGTCGCAGACGATCAACAGCGCGCTCAATGCGGAGGACGGCCGCAAGTGGTTTGGCAATGCACCGCCGGACCTGTCGCTGATTGCGCGCAGCCGTGGCACGGACTACCTGTACGCGTTCCTGAAGAGCTTCTACGCCGATCCCAGCCGTCCGACCGGCGTCGACAACACCGTCCTGCCGGGCACCGCGATGCCGCACGTGCTGGCGGACCTGCAGGGCGTGCAGACAGCCGTGTACGTCACGCACGCGGCCGGCGAGGGCGCCGCGGCGCCTCCCGAGATCGAGAAGCTCGCGCTCGCAACGCCCGGGACGCTGTCGGCCGATGACTACGACGCTTTCGTACGCGACACCGTGAATTTCCTCGAGTACATCGGCGAGCCCGTGCAGGTGAAGCGGCGCGATCTCGGTGTCTGGGTCATGCTGTTCCTGCTGGTATTCACCGGCTTTGCGTACCTGTTGAAGCGCGAGTACTTCCGCGACGTCCACTGAGGACGGGGAGCAGCGTGCCGCCGCATGGCCGAGGAGCCACAGCTTAGTTCGCGTCGCCCGTACCTGCTGCGGGCAATGCACGAGTGGATGACCGACAACGGCCAGACCCCACACCTCGTGATCGACGCCGGCATCGACGGGGTCGTCGTGCCGCGCCAGTACGTCCGCGATGGCAAGATCGTGCTGAACGCCAGTTACTCGGCGACGTCCGGACTGATGCTCAAGAACGACTGGGTCACGTTCAGCGCACGATTCAGCGGCAACGCCTTCGAGGTCCGGCTGCCGGTGAGCTCGGTGCTCGGCATCTACGCGCGTGAAACGGGCCAGGGGATGATCTTCTCCGACGACGCGCCGAGTCCGGAGTCACCCGACCCGGCGCCCAGGCCACCCGGCGGCGACGAGGCGCGCCGGCCGCAGCTGAAGATCGTCAAGTAGCGCCGCGTCCGGTCTGCGCCTACAGCGGCGGCGGCGGCGGCGGCAGCGGCCGGACCTGGCCGTCGCTGCCGACGACCGCCCAGTCGAGCCCGCGTCGCACCCGCCCGCCGGCGTCGACCGTCAGCCGCCCGGTCATACCGGCCAACGGCTCGACGATCGGGCCGTGCGCATCCTTGAGTTCGGAGATCAGCCGCCAGGCGTCGAAACCCATCGCGAACAGCCGGCTGCGGCGGCGCGCGTTCCCGGGCCACAGCTGCTGCACGGTGTTCCTGAGCTCGGCGATCGCCGGATCATCGGCGATCATCCACGGGATGTCGGTGAAAGCCACGCCCTCGAGGTCGAGGTTCGCGATCGGATTTGGATCGTAGATGTCCGAGATCGAGTACACCGGCAGGTCGCCGGCGTAATGAAACTTGAGCTGCGGGCGCACCAGCCGCCCCTGCACCGGCTGCCCGGCGAGGAACACGAACTGCAGGTCGTCGCGTCGCCGCGGCGTGAACTGCAGCGGTCCAACCGCGGCGCTGAGCGCGCGATAGCGGCGCTGGCTCTCTTCAAAGCCGAGAATCGCGACGATGGATTCGGAGTAGTCCGTGGTTCCGCCGGCGAAGCTGCGGGCCGCGACGATGCTGCCGCCGCCGGCCGTCAGCGCCGTCTCGAACGCGGTCAGCACGCGAGTGCCCCATTCGCCGGCGGGCACGAGCGCGACACCGACCCGCCGGCCCTCGGCGAGCAGACGCCCGGCCACCTGGCGGGCCTCGTCCTCCGGTGCGAGCGCGAACTGGAAAAAGCGGCCTGGCAGCGGCTCGCCCTCCGGCAGCAGATTGAGCGCGAGCGTGGGCACGGTGCCGTCGGCTGCCCGCGTGACCTCCTGGACGTTCTCCTTGCCGAGCGGCCCGATGACGAAGCCGGCACCATCGGCGATGGCTCGCTGGTACGCGACCGCGGCGTTGTCACTCGCGTCGTAGATTCTGAGCCGCGGCCGCGAGGCGGCGTCCTGCAGGTAGTACGCCGTCAGGAAACCATCGCGCACCGCCTCGCCGGCATCACTCAGCCTGCCGGACAGCGGCAGCAGCAGCGCGACCTGGGGAGGAAACTGCGGGTTCGGGGTGGCTTCGTTCTGCATGGTTGCGAGCAGCGCTCCATTGGCCGGGTGCGAAGGGTACCGCGCGGCCCACGCGGCGAGCTGGGCGCGCTGGGCATACGGATTGCGGCGGCCCTGGGTTGCGATGCGGGCGAGTTCCAGCCAGCCCGCCGTGACCGGGTCCGCCTCGCGCGGCACGCTGAGACTGGCGCCGCGCGCCGCCGCAGCGCGCAGCGTCTCCCACAGCAGCCGGTCGCTGTCCGCACGCTCGGCCGGCGGCAGCAGCTGCTCGCGTGCGGCCAGCGAACGCACACCCTCGAAGGCGCGGCCGGCCAGGAACTGCGCGCGCGCCCGGATCAGCAACACGCCCGCCTCCGCGCCCGGCGGCGGCGGCTCGCCAAGCGCGCGCAGCTGCGCCAGCGCCCGGTCTGGCTGACTGGCAGCGATCGCAAGCTCCGCGCTCGCGAGTCCGCGGGCGACAGCCGCGGGGCCGCGCGGATCGATGTGCGGGACTGCGGCGAGCTCCGCCTCGACACGCGTGGCGTCCGGCATCGCGGGCACCAACAGCCACTCATGCAGCGCGTGCGCGAGCGCGAGCGCCCGCGCATCGCCCTCAGCGTTCGCGGCGAGGGCCTCAAAGAGGCGGGCGCTGCCGGCGTGATCGCCGCGCCGCGAGAGCAGCTCCGCGCGCTGCGCACTCGGTGCGTTGTCGGCGGCCGGCTTGACGGCCGCCGGCCCCGGGCACCCGGCCAGCAGCACCGCACACGCGAGCGCACCCGCCGCCCGCCTCAGGACGGGCGCAGCGGAACGGTCGCGGTGCTCGGGACGTTGCATGCGTCGATGCCTCCGTGCAGGATGCCCCCGCGCGAGTTCCGCGAGCGGCGGCCTAAGTATAGTGTCAGCCTCCGGCACCCTCTTCGTTGTCGCGACCCCGATCGGCAACCGCGGCGACCTGTCGGCGCGGGCGCGGGAGACGCTCGCCGGCGTCGACCTGGTGGCCGCCGAGGATACGCGCCACACCGGTTCATTCCTTGCCCAGCTCGGCATCGCACGGCCCATCGTGTCGCTGCATGAGCACAACGAGGCGCGACGCGTCCCGGAGCTGATCGAGCGCCTGAGGCGGGGCGCGCGTATTGCGCTCGTCTCCGATGCCGGCACGCCGCTCGTGAGCGACCCCGGATATCGGCTGGTCGCGGCCGCGGGCGCCGCTGGCGTTGCCGTCGTGCCGGTGCCGGGCGCGTGTGCGGCGATCGCTGCGCTGTCCGTCGCCGGGCTCCCGACCGATCGGTTCGCGTTCGAGGGCTTCCTGCCGGCACGGGGACCCAAGCGGCGTGGGCGGCTCGCGATGCTGGCCGCCGAGCCGCGCACGCTCGTGTTCTACGAATCGCCGCACCGCCTCGCCGACACGCTCGCCGACCTCGCCGCCGCGTTCGGCGACGATCGGCCGGCGGTGCTCGCCCGGGAACTGACGAAACTGCACGAGAGCATCTACCGCGATCCGCTCGGCGCGCTGGCGGCGGCGGCGCGGGCCGATGCCAACATGACCCGCGGCGAGGCGGTGCTCGCGGTTGCGGGCGCGCCCGCGGTGGATCCGGACGCTCCCGCTCCGGCCCTGGCCGACCGACTGCTCGCGGCGCTGCTACCGGACCTGCCGCTGTCGCGCGCGGTCGATGTGGTCGCAGAGGCGACCGGCGAACGGCGCAACAGGGTCTATGCGCGCGCCCTCAGCCTGAAAAGCGCCTCGCCGCCGACGCCGGATGAGTCCGGCTCGCGCTCTTGAGCTTCCTCGCGCGCACGCCTATCGTGCGCGCGGGAGTCGGCCAGGCAATCGCTCCAGGTGATCGGTGGTGCCGCCTCGGCGGTGCGCCCCTCCTGGGGAGGAAAGTCCGGGCTCCACAGGGCAGGACGCCAGGTAACGCCTGGGGGGCGCGAGCCCACGGAAAGTGCAACAGAAAGCAAACCGCCGAAGCCCCGGGTTCGCCCGGAGCTGGCAAGGGTGAAAGGGTGCGGTAAGAGCGCACCGCGTGCCTGGCAACAGGCACGGCACGGCAAACCCCGTCCGGAGCAAGGCCAAATAGGGGAACACGTTGCCGGGAGCTCGCTTCCGGCAGCAGCGCGCGGCCCGCGCGCGTTCCCGGGTAGGTCGCTCGAGGTGCGCGGCGACGTGCATCCCAGAGGAATGATTGCCTACGACAGAACCCGGCTTACCGGCCGACTCCCATCTTTCCGCGCGCGGCGCGGCTCTCGTCCACGCGCCGTGTGAGACGCGTCACAGTTCCGATTGAACGCAACTTGGCGCGATTCTTGCTTGGTCATGAGACTGGGCCACAACTCCCTCGCGTAACCTGCTGATTCTGGCGCCGTTCGATCCTTCAGAGGGTTGTACGAGACAGCCGGTAAGTGTTTGTCGTCGCAGGAAAAATCCGCCCCCACAGCGTTGACCTGCCGAACCGATGCCCCTATAGTGCCGGCGAGTGGGAAAAAGTGGGGAGGAATGGGGCAAAGCTCCATCGAAAACGTGTTCCGCGGCGCCAATCAAGTCACGCTCGATTCCAAAGGCCGGATGGTCATGCCGACCCGTTACCGGGACCGGCTGCTCGAGCGTTCGAACGGGCGGATCGTCGTCACGATCGACCGGGACCAGTGCCTGCTTCTGTACCCGCTGCCCGACTGGGAAGAGATCGAACGCAAGCTGATGCGGCTGCCGACGCTCGATGTGCACGCGCGGCGCATGCAGCGGCTGATGGTCGGCCACGCGACGGACATCGAACTCGATGGCCACGGGCGCGTGCTGCTTCCGGCGGAGCTGCGCACGTTCGCGGGTCTCGTGCGCGACGGAGTTCTACTCGGCCAGGGGAACCGCTTCGAATTATGGGACGAGGCGCGGTGGACTGCGCTGCGCGACGAGTGGCTCAAAGACCAAAAGCTGCCCGCCGAGCTGTCCGCCGATCTCGAATCGCTGTCGCTGTAGCGATGGCCGCGCGCATGCAGCGGCTGCATGCAGTGCGCAGTGGTCGTTGAGGCGGAGGCCCGCGTGGCGGAGGCAGCGGTGCCGGCGCACGCGCCGGTGCTCCTCGACGAGGCGGTCGCGGCGCTGGCGGTGCGGCCCGGAGGCACGTACGTCGACGCCACGTACGGACGCGGTGGTCATGCTGAGGCCTTGCTGGCGGGTGTAGGGCGCGGGGGGAGACTGGTTGTCGTCGATCGTGATCCAGAGGCGGTGGCGGACGCCCGGCGGAAGCTCGGCAACGATCCGCGCGTCAGCATCCATCAGGCGACCTTTGACCGACTGCTGGAACTCGTGGGTCCCGCAGCGGCCGACGGCGTGCTGTTCGACCTCGGCGTGTCCTCGCCGCAGCTCGATGATCCCGCGCGCGGCTTCAGCTTCGGGCGCGACGGACCGCTCGACATGCGGATGGATCCGACGACCGGGCCGAGCGCGGCCGATTTCATCGCCAGCGCCTCGGAACAGGAGATTGCAGAGGTGATCGCTGCCTTCGGCGAGGATCGCTTCGCGCGGCGGATCGCGCGCGCCGTGGTTGGCGCACGCGCGGCCCGGCCGCTCACGACCACCGGCGCACTCGCCGCCGCGGTCGCCGGCGCCGTGCCGGCCCGGATGCGCGAGCCGGGCAAGCACCCCGCGACGCGCACGTTCCAGGCACTGCGCATCAAGGTCAATCGCGAGCTCGAGCTGCTCGAGGCGGGGCTCGCGGCGGCGCTCGAGATACTCACCGTCGGCGGCCGCCTTGCCGTGATCAGTTTCCATTCGCTCGAGGACCGGCCGGTGAAGCGCTTCATGCGCCGTCACGCCGGGGGTGACCCGATGTGGCGCGGGCTGCCGGATGCGCCGCTCGCCGCCCGGCCGCGACTCGCACTCGTCGGCAAGGCCCGGCACCCCGGCCAGAGCGAGATCGCCCGCAATCCCCGCGCGCGCAGCGCCGTGTTGCGCGTCGCCGAGAAGGTGCGAGCGTGAGCGCGCGGTTGCTTCCGCTAGCGGTCGTGGCGCTGTGGATCGCAGTGCTCGCCTCCGCGACCGGCGTCGTGTACGTCAAGCACGAGGCACGCACGCTGTTCGTCGAGCTCGAGAAGCTGTCGAGCGAGCGCGATCGCCTGAACATCGAGTGGGGTCGCCTGCAGCTCGAGCAGAGCGCCTGGAGCGCTCACGGCTTCGTCGAGCAGGTCGCCAACCGGCAGCTGAAGATGACGCTGCCGAGCGCCACAGAAGTCAAGATCGTTCAGCCATGAAGTGGAAGCGCACCGAAGCCCAGAGCGCGGCGCGCCAGTTCCGACTGCGCGGCTGGTGGGTGCTGGCGGCGCTCGCGCTCGGCGCCGTGGCGATCGTGGTCCGGGCCGTCGACCTGCAGGTACTGAAGCACGGTTTCCTGGCGGAGCAGGGCGCCGAACGCTTCATGCGCAACGCGAAGATCCCCGCGCACCGCGGGGCGATCGTCGATCGCTTCGGCGAGCCACTCGCGGTCTCGACGCCGGTGGACACCGTGTGGACCATCCCATCGGAGCTCGCCGCGGCGCCCGATCAGCTGCCGCGCCTCGCCCGGGCGCTGTCGCGCGACCGCGAGTGGCTGATCCGCCGGGTGACCTCGAACCTCGAGTCCCAGTACCTCGTGCTCGCCAAGCAGCTGCAGCCCGATGAAGCCGCGCGCGTCAAGGCACTCGACATTCCCGGCGTCTACCTGCAGCGCGAGTACCGGCGCTTCTATCCGGCCGGTGAGGTGACCGGGCACCTGCTCGGCTTCACCGGTGCGGAAGACCAGGGGCAGGAGGGCCTGGAGCTCGCTTACGAGCAGAAGCTCGCGGGCGAGGACGGCATCAAGCGCGTGATCCAGGACCGGCTCGGCCGCGTGGTCGAGAACGTCGACAGCGTGCGCGCCCCGCGACCGGGCGAGGAGCTGGTCACGAGCGTCGACCTGCGGATCCAGTATCTCGCCTACCGCGAGCTCAAGAGCGCGATCCGCGACTTTCAGGCGCGCGCGGGCTCGGTGATCGTGATCGATGTGTGGACCGGCGAAGTGCTCGCGATGGTCAACCAGCCGTCATTCAATCCGAATGACCGTGCGCAATTCGAGGTCGCCCGCTACCGCAATCGTGCGGCCACCGACATCTTCGAGCCCGGCTCGTCGATCAAGCCGTTCATCGTCGCGACCGGGCTCGCGTCCGGACAACTGACGTCGAACACCATCATCGACACGAGCCCGGGCTTCATCAAGGTCGGCACCAAGGTCATCGAGGACGAACACAACCTCGGCGCGGTCGACGTCGCGACGATCCTCGCGAAATCCTCCAACGTCGGCATGGCGCACATCGCCCTGTCGCTCGACCGAGCTGCGATCTGGGGGACGCTGAACTCGCTCGGATTCGGCCAGGTGTCGGCATCGGGTTTTCCAGGCGAGTCCGCCGGTCTGCTGACGCACTACTCGCATTGGCGCGACATCAGCGTGGCAACGATCGCGCACGGCTATGGCGTGTCGGTCACGCCGCTGCAGCTCGCGCAGGCCTACGCGACGATCGGCGCGCTCGGGGTGCGACGCCCGATGACGTTCCGCCGCCAGGAGGGACCCGTCGCCGGCGAGCGCGTGCTCGAGGCACAGGTCTGCCGCGACCTGATTCGCCTGCTCGAGAGCGTCGTGACACCGGCGGGCACCGGAATCCACGCCGCGGTCCGTGGCTACCGGGTCGCGGGCAAGACCGGCACCGCGTGGAAGTCGATCGCCGGCGGCTACTCGACCGACAAGTACATGGCGGTGTTTGGCGGACTGGTGCCGGCGGCTGCGCCGCGGCTCGCCGCCGTCGTCGTCATCGATGAGCCGAGCGGCGGCAAGTACTACGGCGGCGATGTCGCGGCGCCCGTGTTCTCGTCGGTCGTGGCCGGGGCTCTGCGGCTCCTCGCCGTGCCGCCGGACGATCTCAGCAACGTGCCGTCCGCGACGCTCGTCCAGGCGGTGTCGCCACGATGAATGCCGCCTCCCTGGTCGACCATGGCGTTGAGCTCGCGTGGCTGCTGGCCGGTCTCGTTGCGGGTCCGCGCATCTCGGTCCGCGACCTCACGCTCGACAGCCGCAGCGTCCAGCCGGGAGACGCATTTGTGGCGCTCGCGGGCCGCACGACGCACGGTCTCGACCACGCGCAAGAGGCCGTCGGGCGCGGTGCGATCGCGATCCTGTGGGATCCGACCGAGGGCCGGGAGCTGCCGTCGCTGCCGCCGGCCGTGACCACGGTGTCGGTGCCGGGCTTGCGCCATGAACTCGGCGATGTGGCTGACCGTTTCTACCATCGGCCATCGGTGGAGGCCGCGGTGACGGCGATCACCGGCACCAATGGCAAGACCACCTGCGCATGGCTGCTCGCCCAGTGCCGTGGATCGGCTGGCGCGTACCTGGGCACGCTCGGCGCGGGTCGCCCCGCGCACCTCACGCCGACCGGCCACACGACGCCGGATGCAGTCGCGCTGCACCGCACGCTGCGCGCGCTGGTGGATGACGGAGCCCAGCACGTCGCGCTGGAGGTGTCCTCGCACGCGCTCGACCAAGATCGCGTCGCCGGCGCGCAGCTGCCGATCACCGGGTTTACCAACCTGACCCGCGATCACCTCGACTATCACGGCACGATGGCTGCTTACGGGGCCGCCAAGGAGCGCCTGTTCCACTGTCGCGGCGTCCAGCATGCGGTGATCAACGTCGGCGACCGGTTCGGTCGCGAGTTCGCCGCGCGCCTGCCGCCGGGAGTGACGCTGACGGCCGTGCGGGCGGATGGTGCCGTGCCGGAGGGCGGGCGCTACGTCGTGGCGCAGCACGTCGACTGCCACGCCCGCGGGCTCGCACTCGCCGGCGTCACGCACGTGGGCCCGTTCCGCCTGCGCTCGTCTTTGATCGGTGCCTTCAACGCTGACAACACGCTGCTGGTCCTCGGACTGCTGCTCGCGGCCGAGGTGCCGCTGCCGCAGGCGGTGACTGCCCTCGCCGGCGCCCTCGCCCCGCCGGGGCGGATGGAGGCCTTCTCGCTCGGTCCCCACGGCCCGACGCTGGTGGTGGACTACGCCCATTCGCCGGACGCGCTGACCAAGGCGCTCGCTGCACTGCGCGCGCACACGACCGGCCGGCTGTGGTGCGTGTTCGGCTGCGGTGGCGAGCGCGATCCCGGCAAGCGACCGCTGATGGCCTCGGCCGTCGAGGCTGCGGCCGACCGCATCGTGATTACCGACGACAATCCGCGCGGCGAGGACCCTGAACGGATTGTCGCGATGCTGAGCGGCGCGCTGACCGGCCGCGTGCCGGTTCACGTCGAGCGCGACCGGGCCAAGGCGATCGCCGGGGCAGCCGCGGACGCGCGACCGGGCGATGTCGTGCTGATCGCGGGCAAGGGCCACGAGGAGTATCAGCTCTACGGCACGGAGCGACGGCACTACAGCGACCGTGAGGTTGCGCGCGGGCTCGCGGCGGGTGCGGCATGAAGCGCTCGCTCGCGCATTTCGCCGGAGCGATGGGCGGCGCGCTGGTCGGCGCCGATGCCGGGTTCAGTGCCGTGTCCACCGATTCGCGCACGCTCGCCGCAGGCGAGCTGTTCGTCGCGCTGATCGGGCCCAATTTCGACGGACACGCGTTCGTCGCGGCCGCGGCCGAGCGCGGCGCGGCCGGTGCGGTGGTCGCCCGGCCGGTGCCGGTAGCCGTGCCGCAGATCCTTGTTCCCGACACCTTGCGCGCGCTGCAGCGCGCGGCCGAGTCGTGGCGCGCGCAATTCCACATCCCGGTGATTGCAGTCGCCGGCAGCAACGGCAAAACCACGTCCAAGGAGCTGATCGCCACGGTGCTGGCGGGCCAGGGCCCGTGCCACTCGACGCGCGGTACGCTCAACAACCACATCGGCGTGCCGCTGACGCTGCTCGGGCTGGAACCACGGCATACGGCCGCGGTGGTGGAGATCGGCGCCAATCACCCGGGCGAGGTCGCGGCGCTCCTGCCGCTCGTGCGGCCGACCGTCGGAGTCGTCACCAACGCCGGTGCCGAGCATCTCGAGGGCTTCGGCGACCTCGACGGCGTGGCGCGTGCCGAGGGCGAGCTGTTCGCCGGCCTCGAGGCGGGCAGCACCGCAGTCATCAATGCCGATGATGCCTACGCGACGCTGTGGACGCAGATGAGCCGCGCGGCGCGGCGTCTGTCGTTCGGGTTTTCGGCGCTCGCGGATTTCCGCGCGGTCGGCGCGTTCCGCCGCAGCGGTCCGGCAGAGGTGCTGCAGGAGTTCGAGCTGGTCACGCCGGTCGGCCGTGCGCGCGTGCGTCTTGCGCTCGCCGGCCGGCACAACGTCGTCAACGCCCTCGGTGCCGCAGCGGCGGCGCACGCGGCCGGTGTGCCGCTCGCGGACATCGCCGCCGGGCTCGAGCGAATGCGCGCGGTAAAGGGCCGCCTGCAGCCGCACCCGGCGCTGAACGGTGCGCAGCTGATCGACGACTCGTACAACGCCAATCCGAGCAGCCTGAGCGCCGGGCTGGAGGTGCTGGCAGGCGTCGCTGGCGAGCGCTGGCTGGTGCTCGGCGACATGGGCGAGCTCGGCACCCACAGCCGCGACGCGCACGTGAGCGCGGGCCGCGAGGCGCGGGCGCGGGGAGTCGCGCGGCTGTTTGCCGTCGGCTCCTGCACCCCGGAGGCGGTCGGCGCCTTCGGGACCGGCGGGGAGTGGTTCGCCGACAGTGCCGCGCTCGCGGAGCGCGTCAGCACGCTGCTCGCGCCCGGCGTCACGGTGCTGATCAAAGGATCGCGCATGAACCATCTGGAGCGCGTCGTCGAGATGCTGCGCGCGCCGCAGGCCGCTTCGCCATCACGCGCCGCCACGGGGAAGTAGCGAGTCCGAATGCTGTACCGCCTCGCTGAACTGCTCGCCCAGCACTACTCCGGATTCCGCGTGTTCGCCTATCTGACGCTGCGCGGCATCCTGGCGGCCATCACCGCGCTGCTGATCGCCCTGCTGGTCGGGCCGTTCGTGATCCGCCACCTCAGCGATCGCCAGATCGGCCAGCACATCCGCGACCTCGGTCCCAAGTCGCACCAGACCAAGCAGGGCACGCCGACGATGGGCGGGGCGCTGATCCTGGTGGCGATGCTCGCCTCGACGCTGCTGTGGGCGGACCTCGGCAACCACTACGTGTGGATCGTCGCCGGTGTCACGCTGGCTTTCGGGCTGATCGGTTTCTACGACGACTATCTGAAGCTGCTCGTGCGCAATTCGAAGGGCCTGCCGGCGCGCTGGAAATACCTGCTGCAGTCGGTCGCCGGACTCGCGGGTGCGATTGCGCTGTTTCATACCGCAGCGGTCCCGGCCGCAACCGCGCTGCATGTGCCGTTTTTCAAGGACGTCGTCGTGCCGCTGGGTGCGACGGGATTCGTGGTGTTCAGCTACTTCGTGATCGTCGGCACCAGCAATGCGGTCAATCTGACCGACGGCCTCGACGGCCTCGCGATCATGCCAGCCGTCATGATCGCGGGCGCGCTCGGCGTCTTCGCCTACGCCTCCGGCAATGCGATCTTTGCCAACTACCTGCTGATACCGCACGTGCCGGGCGTCGGCGAGGTGCTGATCTTCTGCGCGACGCTGGTCGGCGCCGGCCTCGGCTTCCTGTGGTTCAACACCTACCCGGCACAGGTGTTCATGGGCGATGTCGGTGCACTGGCGCTTGGCGCAGCGCTGGGAACGGTGGCGGTCGTCGTGCGCCAGGAGATCGTGCTGTTCGTCATGGGCGGAGTGTTCGTGCTCGAGACGGTGTCGGTGATGCTGCAGGTCGCATCCTTCAAGCTGACCGGCAAGCGGATCTTCCGCATGGCACCCATCCATCATCACTTCGAGCTGCAGGGCTGGGCCGAGCCAAAGGTGATCGTGCGCTTCTGGATCATCACCGTGGTGCTCGTGCTGGCCGGGCTCGCGACCTTGAAGGTGCGCTGATGGCGCTGCGCCGCAATCTCGTGGTCGGGCTCGGCAAGACGGGCGTCTCCGCGGTCCGCTGGCTGCACGCGCGCGGCGAGGGGGTGGCGGTCACGGACTCGCGCCTCGCGCCGCCCGGGCTCGACGCGCTCGGCACGCTCGGCGGGTACTTTCCGCTGCATCTCGGCGGGTTCGACCTCGCGCTGCTGGATTCGACCGACCGCATCGTGCTGTCTCCCGGCGTGTCGCGGCATGAGCCACTGGTACGCGAAGCGCTCGCCCGCGGCATCACGGTGCTCGGCGACATCGAGCTTTTTGCACGCGTCAAGCAGGCACCGGCGGTGGCCATCACCGGCACCAACGGCAAGAGCACGGTGACGACGCTGATCGCCGAAATGGCGCGCGCCGCCGGGCGGCGGGTGCTGGCCGGGGGCAACCTGGGCGAGCCGGCGCTCGATCTGTTGTCCGCGCCGGTGCCGGAACTGTACGTGCTTGAGCTCTCGAGCTTCCAGCTCGAGTCCACCGACTCGCTCGAGCTCGTGGCCGCGGCGGTGCTGAACCTGACGCCGGACCACCTCGATCGCTACGGATCCCTCGACGAGTACGCCGCGGCCAAGGCGCGAATCTTTGCGCACGCCGCGACGGCGATCGTCAACCTCGACGATCCCCGCGTCGCCTCGCTGCCACGCGCTGGCCAGCGGCGGGTCGGCTTCAGCCTGACGCGGGCGGACGCCGACTGGGGCCTGGTGACCGCTGGCGGTGAAGCCTCGCTCTCCCGCGCGGGCGAGCCGCTGCTGCCGCTCCGGGAGCTGCGGCTCCCCGGCCGTCACAACGCCGCCAACGCGCTTGCCGCGCTCGCGGTCGGCGCCGTGGCGGGGCTGCCGCTCGCGCCGATGCTGGCCACGCTCCGCCATTTCGCGGGGCTGGCGCATCGCAGCGAGTGGGTCGCCGAACGGCGCGGGGTGCGATTCATAGACGACTCGAAAGGCACCAACGTCGGTGCGACCGTGGCGGCGGTCGAGGGCCTCGCGGGACCGCTGATCGTGATTGCCGGCGGCGATGGCAAAGGCCAGGACTTCGCCCCCCTCGCCGCCGCGTTTCGCGGCAAGGTGCGCCATGCGGTGCTGATCGGGCACGATCGCGAGCAGCTCGCGCGGGCGCTTGCCGGCGCCTGCAGCACCGAGTTCGCTCACGACATGGACGCCGCGGTCGCCGCCGCCGCCCGCGCGGCCGTGCCTGGCGATTGCGTGCTGCTGTCACCGGCCTGCGCGAGCCTCGACATGTTTCGCGATTACGCCCACCGCGGCGAGATGTTCGCGGCCGCCGCGCGGAGCCTCGACGCATGAGCGCGTTCGCCCCCGCGCTCCGCACCGCCGCACGCTCGCGCCTGACGCTCGATTGGCAGGTGATTGGCTTGACCTCGGCGCTGGTGCTGCTCGGGCTGGTGATGGTCACGTCCTCCTCGATCACGGTCGCGGCCCGCGACGGCGACCCGTTCTTCTTCCTCGAGCGCCAGCTGCTGTTCGCGCTGGTCGGCACGGGCTGCGCGGCCGTTGCCGTCCGGGTTCCGACCGCGACGTGGGAACGGCTAAGCTTCCTGCTGCTGGTCGTCTCGATCGTGCTGCTCGTGTTGGTGCTCGTGCCGGGCATCGGTCATGCCGTCAACGGCAGCCGGCGCTGGCTGCGGCTCGCGGGCCTGAACTTCCAGGCCTCCGAGGGCGCGCGCGTGCTGCTGCTCATCTATCTGTGCAGCTACCTCGTGCGTCGCGAACAGGAAGTGCGTGACAGCGTGATCGGCTTCCTCAAACCGCTCGGCGTGCTCGCGGTCGCCGCACTGCTGCTGCTGGTGGAGCCCGACTTTGGCTCGGGCGTGGTGCTGCTGACGACCGGCATTGGCGTGCTGTTCCTCGCCGGCGTGCGGCTGCGCCAGTTCCTCGCGCTGTGCGGGGTCGCGCTGGTCGCCTTCGCGGCCATCGCTGTGTCGAGCGCCTACCGCGTCAAACGCCTGACGGCGTTTCTCGACCCGTGGGCGGATCCGTTCGATACCGGTTTCCAGCTGACGCAGTCGCTGATCGCGATCGGGCGCGGCGAATGGTTCGGCGTCGGTCTCGGCGCGAGCATCCTGAAACTCCTGTACCTGCCGGAGGCGCACACCGATTTCGTGTTTGCGGTGCTCGCCGAGGAGCTCGGCTTCGTCGGCATCGTGCTGGTCGTGGCGCTCGTGATCGCGCTCGTCTACCGCTCGCTGATGATTGCGCGGGCGGCGGCCGAGGCGGGTCTCAAATTCCAGTCGTATCTCGCGGCGGCGTTCGGCATCTGGCTCGGCCTGCAGGCGTTCATCAACATGGGCGTGAACATGGGGCTGCTGCCGACCAAGGGACTGACGCTGCCGCTGCTGTCCTACGGTCGTTCGAGTCTGGTCGTGACGCTCGGCTGGATCGGCATCCTGCTGCGCGTCCACCACGAGACGATGAACACGAAGTCGGTCGCGTTGCGAGGCACGGCCCGATGACGACCGTGCTGATCATGGCTGGCGGCACGGGCGGTCACGTGTTCCCGGCACTGACGGTTGCCGAGGTGCTGCGCGCGCGAGCCTGCCAGGTCGTGTGGCTTGGCACGCGTCGCGGCATTGAGGCGCGACTCGTGCCGCAAGCCGGCATACCAATTGAATGGATCCGCGTCGCAGGACTGCGCGGCAAGGGACTGTTGAGCTGGTTGGGCGCGCCGTTTCGCCTGTCGCTCGCGCTCGGTGATGCACTACGCGCGGTGCGGAAGTGCCGGCCGGACGTGGTACTCGGCCTCGGTGGTTTCGTCGCTGGCCCCGGCGGCCTGGCGGCGCGCTTGCTCGGGCGGCCACTCGTCATTCACGAACAGAACGCGGTCGCCGGATTCACCAATCGCCTTCTGGCGCGCATCGCCGCGACCGTCGCCGAGGCTTTCCCTGGCAGCTTCGCGCCCGCCGTCGGCGCGATCGCAATCGGCAACCCGGTGCGCCCGGCGATCGAGACGCTGCCCGCCCGCAGCACCACGCCGCGGCCGTGCAGGCACCTGCTCGTCGTCGGCGGCAGCCAGGGGGCAGCCGCCCTTAACCGCATCGTGCCGCCGGCACTCGCGCTGCTCGGCCCCGCCGAGCGTCCGCAGGTGCTGCACCAGGCCGGTCGCGAGCGGCGCGACCAGGTTGCCACGGCCTACGCAGCCGCCGGGGTCGCGGCCGAGGTGCGCGAGTTCATCGACGACATGGCCGAGGCCTACGCATGGGCCGACCTCGCGGTGTGCCGCAGCGGCGCGCTGACAGTCGCCGAGCTCGCGGCAGCCGGCGTGCCGGGGCTGCTGGTGCCGTTCCCGGCCGCGGTCGACGACCACCAGACCGCCAACGCCATGTTCCTCACCAGCCGCGGCGCTGCGGTACTGCTGCCGGAGGCGACGCTGACGCCAGAGCGCCTCGCCGCCGAACTGAGCACGCTGACCGGCCCGGATCCGCGGCGACGCGAGGCGATGGCCGAGGCGGCGCGCCGCGCCGCGATGCCCGGCGCCGCCGGTCGGCTCGCGGACCTGTGCCTTGCAGCGGCCGGGGCGCGCGCATGAGCGCTCGCATGCACCGGATACAGCGGATTCACTTCGTCGGCATCGGCGGCAGCGGCATGGGCGGCATCGCAGAGGTGCTGCTCAATCTCGGCTACAGCGTCCAGGGCACGGACTTGAAGCCGAATGCCGTCACGCGCCGGCTTGCCTCGCTCGGCGCACAAGTGACCATCGGCCATGCGCCGGAGCACATCGCCGGCGCCAACGTGGTCGTCGTCTCGAGCGCGGTGGGCGCGGACAATCCCGAGGTCGTTGCCGCGTTCGCGGCGCGGATTCCGGTCGTGCAGCGCGCCGAGATGCTCGCCGAGCTGATGCGCTTCCGGATCGGCATCGCCATCGCCGGTACGCACGGCAAGACCACGACCACGAGCCTCGTCGCGAGCATCCTCGCGGAGGGCGGCGAAGATCCGACCTTCGTGATCGGCGGACGCCTGAAGAGCGCCGCGAGCAACGCGCGGCTTGGCACCGGCCGCTACCTGGTCGCCGAGGCGGACGAAAGTGACGCCTCGTTCCTGCACCTGCAGCCGATGGCAGCGGTCATCACCAATATCGACAACGATCACCTGGTCACCCACGGCGGCGACTTCGAGAAACTAAAACAGAGCTTCGTCGACTTTCTGCACAACCTGCCTTTCTACGGCTTCGCCGTCGTGTGCCTCGACGATCCGCAGGTGCGCTCGATCCTGCCGGGCATCGCCCGACCGGTCCTGACCTACGGCTTCGACGCGGCGGCCGATGTGCACGCCACCGGCGTCGAACGCCACGGCCCGACGTCGCGGTTCGACGTGGTCAGGCGCGACCGCGCCGCGCCGCTCGCGATCACGCTCAGACTTCCAGGGCGTCACAACGTGCTGAACGCGCTTGCCGCGGTGAGCGTCGCGACCGAGTTCGGTATTCCGGATGCCGCGATCCAGCGCGCTCTGGCGCAGTTTCAGGGGATCGACCGGCGCCTGCAGGTCATTGCCGAGATCGCCGCCGCCGCCGGCCACGTCACGCTGATCGACGATTACGGCCACCACCCGACCGAGGTCGCCGCGACGCTCGAGGCGCTGCACCAGGGCTGGGCGGGTCGGCGCATCGTGCTCGCGTTCCAGCCGCACCGCTACACGCGCACGCGCGACCTGCTCGATGACTTCGGGGAGGTGCTGTCCACGGCCGACGTGCTGCTGGTCACCGACGTCTATCCGGCCGGTGAGGCGCCGATTGCCGACGCCGACGGCAGGGCGATCTGCCGCGCTGTGCGCACCCGCGGCCGCATCGAGCCGGTGTTCTGTGCGCGCCCCGAGGATCTGGCCGCGGCCCTCGCGCCGTTGCTGCACGATGGCGACGTACTGGTGACGATGGGTGCAGGCAACATCGGCGCAGTCGCCCACGAGTTGCCGCAGCGGCTCGCCGCCGGAGCGCGGCCATGAGCGCCGTGCGCGAGTTCGCGATCCCGGTGGAGTTCCTGCCGCACGTGCGCTTCGCCGAGCCCCTGGCCCGGCATACCTCCTGGCACGTCGGCGGTCCGGCGGACGTCTTCTACGAGCCGACGAACGCGGAGGAGCTTGCGCGCTTCCTCCGGGCGCTGCCGGCGCACGTTCCGTGCCACCTGCTCGGGCTTGGCTCGAACGTACTGGTGCGCGACGGCGGGCTGCGCGGCGTGGTGATCTCGCTGCATCCGGGTTTCGACCGGCTCGAGCGCGCCGGCGCCACCCGCGTGCACGCCGACGCAGGGGTGGCCTGCGCGCGGGTCGCACGGCAGTGCGTCGAGTGGTTGCTCGGGCCGGCGGAGTTCCTCGCCGGCATCCCCGGGACCGTCGGTGGGGCGCTGGCGATGAATGCCGGCGCGTGGGGCGGCGAGACCTGGCCGCACGTCGCGGAGGCCGATGTCATCGATCGCAGCGGAGCGCGACGCACGCGCGCGGCCGGCGAGTACCGGTGGGGTTACCGGCAGGTCGAGGCGCCGGCACCCGGTGAGTGGTTCCTCGCGGCGCGCTTCGAGTTCGCCCCGCAGCCGCTCGCGAGCACCGACCGAATCCGGGCGCTGCTGCTCAAGCGCCGCGAGACGCAGCCGATCGGCGAGTGGAGCGGCGGATCGACGTTCACCAATCCCGCTGGCCAGCACGCGGCGCAGCTGATCGAGACTGCCGGGCTCAAGGGCTACCGCGTCGGCGGCGCGGTCGTGTCGACCAAGCACGCCAACTTCCTGATCAACGAGGGCACCGCGACGGCGGACGACATCGAGCGGTTGATGGGCCACGTCCAGGCGGAGGTCGAGCGCCGGCACGGCGTGCGGCTCGCGCCCGAAGTACGGGTCGTCGGGGAGCGCGCATGACGAGCCGCCTGTCCACGGGAACCGGTGCGGGCATCACTGCCGCGGACGTCGGCCGGGTCGCCGTGCTGTACGGGGGCACGAGCTCGGAACGCGAGGTGTCGCTCGACTCCGGCCGCAACGTGCTCGCGGCGCTGCGCCGGCGCGGCGTCGCGGCCGAGGGCGTGGACGGCATCGAGGCGCTGATTGCTGGTCTCACCGCCAGGCGTTACGACCGCGTTTTCAACATCATGCACGGCGGCGCCGGCGAGAACGGCGTCGTGCAGGGGCTGCTCGAAGCCTTGCGGGTGCCCTATACCGGCTCGCGCGTGCTCGGGGCCGCGCTGACCCTCGATAAGATCCGCACCAAGCAGGTGTGGCTGTCAGTCGGGCTGCCGACGCCGCGCTACGCGCGGCTGGCACCGGCCGGGGACGTGGCCAGCGCCGCGCGCAGCGTCGGCTTTCCGTTGATCGTCAAACCCTCGCTCGAAGGCTCGAGCGTCGGCGTGAGCCGGGTATTCGATGCGGGCCAGCTGCCGGCTGCGGTAGCGCTCGCGGCCCGCTATGCGGGGGAGCTGCTGATCGAAACGCTGATCGTGGGCGCGGAGTACACGGTCGGCGTGCTCGACGGCGTCGCGCTGCCGACGATCCGGATTGTGCCGGCCGGCGAGTACTACGACTACCACGCCAAGTACGTCGCCGAGGACACCCAGTATGTGTGTCCGGGGCTCGAGCCGGAGGCGGACGCCGCGATGCGCGCGCTCGCGCTCGCCGCCTTCGATACCGCAGGCGCCGCCGGCTGGGGACGCGTCGACCTGATGCGGGACGAGGCGGGACGCGACTGGCTGCTCGAAGTCAATACGACCCCGGGGATGACCAGTCACTCGCTGGTGCCCAAGGCCGCGCGGGTCGCCGGCATCGAGTTCGACGAACTCGTGTGGCGGATCCTGCAGACCAGCTGCGACGCGAGTCGCGGTGGGCGCTCGTGACCGTCCTCGCCGACATCCTGCCGCGCCGCGCGAAGAACCGGACGCGCGTCGAGACCACCCGGCGTTTGCGGCTGCCGGTGGTCGACTGGGCCCGCGCCGGCTCGATCGCCCTCGGTGTCGCGGCCGTCGCCGGGCTCGCCGGCCTGATCGGGTTTGCCCTTGACCGGCCGGTGCGGCGGGTCGACGTCGCCGGCAGCTTCCAGCGGGTCTCGCCACTCGAGGTCGAGGAGGTCGTGCGCCAGCGGATCCGCGGCGGCTTCGTGACCGCCAACCTCGATCAGCTGCAGCGCTCGATCGAGACGCTGCCATGGGTCGACCACGCGCGCGTGCAGCGGCGCTGGCCGGACGGCCTCGTCGTGCAGGTGGCCGAGCAGCTGGCCGTGGCGCGCTGGGGGGCCACCGGGCTGCTGAACGCTCGCGGCGAGCTGTTCCTCAAGGAGGCGCGCCACGTGCCACCGGAGCTGCCGCGGCTGGACGGACCGGACGGCGCCGAGCACCAGGTCGCCGACGTTTTCTTCCGGGTGCAGCCGCGCCTGCTCGAAGCCGGACTGCGCGTCAGCGCGCTGCGCCTCGATGCGCGCGGCGCCTGGGAAATCGATCTGGCGAATGGCGTGACGGTGCGCCTGGGCCGGCGTCAGTTCGAGGAGCGAATCGAGCGATTCTTCAAGGTTGGCGCGCCGGTCGTCGCGGGCCGCTCCAACGACATTGCGTTTCTCGACATGCGCTACTCAAACGGCTTTGCCGTCGGCTGGCGCACGCAGGGTGGGGTACAGGCGCGGCCCGCATCGCTCGATGAGACGCCGGGCAAGCTGAAACGGGACCAAGATGTCTAAGCGTATCGATCGAAATCTGATCGTCGGACTCGACATCGGCACCTCCAAGGTGGTGTCGCTGGTCGGCGAGCTGAAGTCCGACGGCGAGCTCGAGGTGATCGGCATCGGCTCGCATCCCTCGCGGGGACTGAAGCGCGGTGTCGTGGTCAATATCGACTCGACCGTGCAGTCGATCCAGCGGGCGGTCGAGCAGGCCGAGCTCATGGCCGGCGTCGAGATCAACGCCGTGTACACCGGCATCGCCGGCAGTCACGTCCGCAGCCTCAATTCGCACGGCATCGTCGCGATCAAGGACAAGGAAGTGACCCAGGGCGACGTCGCCCGGGTGATGGATGCCGCGCAGGCGGTCGCGCTGCCCGCCGACCAGCGGATCCTGCACGTGATCCCGCAGGAATTCATCATCGACAACCAGGAAGGCATCCGCGATCCGATCGGCATGTCGGGCATCCGGCTCGAGGCGCGCGTGCACATCGTCACCGGCGCCGAGAGCGCCGCGCAGAACATCGTCAAGTGCGTGCAGCGCTGCGGCCTCGAGGTCGAGGACATCGTGCTCGAACAATGGGCCTCGAGCTACGCGGTGTTGACGGACGATGAGAAGGATCTGGGCGTGTGCCTCGTCGATATCGGCGGCGGCACGACCGATCTCGCCGTGTTCTCGGGCGGTGCGCTCAGGCACACCGCCGTGATCCCGATCGCGGGCGATCAGGTGACGAATGACATCGCGGTCTCGATGCGTACGCCGACCCAGTACGCCGAGGACATCAAGATCCGCTACGCCTGCGCGCTCAGCCAGCTCGCGAACCCGGACGAGACGATCGAGGTGCCGAGCGTCGGCGACCGCCCGCCGCGGCGCCTCGCACGCCAGACGCTCGCGGAGATCGTCGAGCCACGCTACGAGGAGTTGTACAACCTGATCCGCGACGAGCTCAGGCGCTCGGGTTTCGAGGAAGCGATCGCGGCCGGCATCGTCATCACTGGTGGCAGCGCCAAGATGGAAGGGGCCGTCGAGCTCGCGGAAGAAGTGTTCCACGTGCCGGTGCGGCTCGGAATTCCCCATGGCGTCGTCGGGCTCGCCGACGTCGTCAGAAATCCCATCCACGCAACTGGCGTGGGCCTGTTGCAGTACGCCCGTGCGCAATCCGTGCTGGCCGGCGACACCAAGCCGCTCGGCGCCAATGTCCGCAACGTCTTTGATCGGATGAAGTCCTGGTTCCAGGGTTCTTTTTGATTCACTCGAAGGAGACACACATGTTCGAACTGATGGATGCCTACAGCCAGAGCGCGGTCATCAAGGTGCTCGGCGTCGGAGGTGCTGGCTGCAACGCCGTCGATCACATGCTGCTGGTCGGCATCGAGGGCGTGGATTTCGTCTGCCTCAACACCGACGCGCAGGTCCTCAAGAAGTCCAAGGCGAAGACGACCCTGCAGATCGGCACGAACATCACCAAGGGCCTTGGCGCCGGCGCCGATCCCGAGGTGGGCCGCCAGGCGGCGATGGAGGACCGCGATCGTGTGATCGAGTTGATCGAGGGCTGCGACATGCTGTTCATCACCGCCGGCATGGGCGGCGGCACCGGCACGGGCGCGGCACCCGTGGTCGCGCAGGTGGCCAAGGAGCTCGGCATCCTGACCGTCGCGGTCGTCACCAAGCCCTTCACGATGGAGGGCCACAAGCGCATGGCCATCGCCGAGCAGGGCATCAGCGAGCTGGGCAAGTTCGTCGATTCGCTGATCACGATCCCGAACCAGAAGCTGCTGTCGGTGCTGGGTCCCAAGACGCGCCTTCTCGATGCGTTCACCTCCGCCAACGGCGTGCTGCAAGGCGCGGTGCAGGGTATCGCGGAGCTGATCACGCGGCCCGGGCTCATCAACGTCGATTTCGCCGATGTGCGCACGGTGATGAGCGAGACCGGCATGGCGATGATGGGCACCGGGCGCGCGACCGGCGAGGACCGTGCGCGCCTCGCGGCCGAGATGGCCGTATCGAGCCCGCTGCTCGAGGACATCAACCTCGCCGGCGCCCAGGGCATCCTCGTCAACATCACCGCCGGCATGGACATGGCGATCGGTGAGTTCGAGGAGGTCGGCAACACCGTCAAGCAGTTTGCCAGCGACGACGCCACGGTCGTGATCGGCACCGTCATCGAGCCCGACATGCAGGAGGAGCTGCGTGTGACGGTCGTCGCGACCGGCCTCAACCGCTCCGCACCGCGCCTCGCCCAGGCGGCCGCGGCCATGGTGCGCGCCGAGCCCACGATGCGGATGGTCCGGAAGCCGGGGGCGGGGTCCCCGACGCCCGACTACTCGCAGCTCGAGCGGCCGGCGATTCAGCGCAAGAGCGCGGTCGGCGACGGGCTCAGGCCCGAAATCGACGGCGACGAGGTGCTCGATATCCCGGCGTTCTTGCGCCGGCAGGCCGACTGATGCCCGGGGTGGCGGGCCGGTCGACGGCCCGGCCGCGTTCCAGCAGGGAGGAACTATGCGTGACGAACGACGTCTGAATGCGCTCGCCAGAGGCCGGCTCCGCGCCCAGCGGGGGGCGGAGCCTCGCGTGCAGGCGCCCGGCGACCCGCCGCGGACCGAGCGGCGTGTCACCCAATGCGGTCAAAGACTTGTCGCGGTTTTCAAGCCTGTGCTAGGGTGCTGAGTCCCTGCCGCGGGGCAGGGGCGGAACGACCTCACGCGACTCCCGAATGTTGAACCAGCGCACGCTCAAAAACACAATCCGCGCCACGGGCATCGGCCTGCATTCGGGGCGCAAGGTGTTCATGACGCTGCGCCCGGCGCCGCCCAACACGGGAATCGTGTTTCGGCGCGTCGACCTGCGCGAGCCCGTCGACATCGAAGCGCGCGCCGAGAACGTCGGCGACACGACGCTCGGCACCACGCTCGTCAATGGCGAAGTCCGCGTGTCGACGGTCGAGCACCTGCTGTCGGAGTTCGCCGGCCTTGGCATCGACAACGCCTTCGTCGAGGTCAGCGCGGTCGAGGTTCCGATCATGGACGGCAGCGCCGGACCCTTCGTGTTCCTGCTGCAGTCCGCGGGCATCGAGGAACAGAACCTGCCGAAACGCTTCGTGCGCATTCGCAAGTCCGTCGAGGTCCGCGACGGGGACAAGTGGGCGCGCTTTGATCCGTTCAACGGATTCAAGGTCAATTTTGAGATCGAGTTCGACCATCCGACGTTCCGGCGCCATACGCAGCGCGCATCGATGGATTTCTCGACGACCTCGTTCCTCAGGGAAGTCAGTCGCGCCCGTACGTTCGGGTTCATGCGCGACCTCGAGGGGCTCAGGGCGCGCAATCTCGCGCTCGGCGGCACGCTCGACAATGCCATCGTGCTCGATGACTTCCGGGTCCTCAACGAGGACGGGCTGCGGTACGAGGACGAGTTCGTCAAGCACAAGATCCTCGATGCGATCGGCGACCTGTACCTGCTCGGCCACAGCCTGATCGGCGAGTTCAGCGGCTACAAGTCGGGCCACGCCCTGAACAACCGGCTGCTGCGCGCCCTGATCGCAGATGCCTCGGCGTGGGAGGAAGTGACCTTCCGCGATCGCAGCGAGGCGCCGATCTCCTTCGTCACGGCCGCCGCGATCGGCGCCTGAGCCGCCCCTCCGGGCCGCTCACCGCGGTCGCGGGCGCGGCCGCACCCGGACGATGACCCGCGCGACCCGCTTGCCGAGAGCGGTCGAGACCCGCGGCGCGAGCTCGGGCAGCGCATAGCGCAGCCGGCTCGCCCAGCCGCCGCTGTCGATCACCAGGGTTAGTACGCCCTCCTCAGCGAGCGAGGCTCCCCAGACGTGCCCCGCCGCCTCCGTGGGCAGGGCATGCTGCACCGCAGCAAGCGCCTCGGTCGCGGCGTCAGCCCCGCGCTTCAGCCGTTCGAGTTTTGCTTTACCTTGGGCCAGTAACTCGCTGACGGCGGTTGGTTTTCGCGTTTTCAAGGGCCGCTCTGCATCCCAAAATCGTACAAAAGTGGTTGTTGCGCCAAGGGTTTTTGTTGCATAGTTCCCTTCGCTGTACAAGGGCAAACCCGCTGAAAGGCGGGGACGCAAAGCCACCGGTCTAACGCGAGAGCTATGACAGCGGGGTTACCAGTCATGAACACCACGCGGGCCGTGCAGGGTGGGGGAACGCAATCGATTGCCATTGGCGGCGACGCCCCGGCCAGCGAGGCAGTCGTGACGGGTGGGTTGCGCGGGCAGCCGGCCCGGCCCCACGCCCGGGCGACGAGGCGGTCCCGGGTGAGGTGGAACGGGGAGTATTTCCCGGGCGAGGGGCTGGTTCGCCGATGGCTCAGGCCGTCGGCCCGGGGGGCCAGTCAGTGCCGGGTTGGGGTGTGCGTGGAGCAACGGCCTTGAATATCATCGTTTTCAGCCGCGACCAAGGTCGTGCGCGGCAGTTCGACCTGCGCTCGCCGGTGTTCCTCGGGGCATCCGTCGGACTGCTGTTGCTGCTGCTCGGCGGAGTGTTTGCCGCCGGGTCCTGGGTCGGCGCGCGGTGGACCGAGAGCCAGCCGGCCCGCCAGTTTGCGCACTGGTCTGCCGAGCTCGGCAAGCAGCGCGAGCAGATCGAGGCGGCCCGCGCAGTCGTGCACCAGAACATCGATGCCCTCGCGATGCGGGTCGGCCAGATGAATGCCCACGTGATCCGACTCGACGCCCTTGGCAAGCGGCTCACGGCGATGGCCAATCTCAATAAGGGCGAGTTCGACTTCGACAGGACTCCGCCTGTCGGGGGGGTCGACGAGACCGCGGGGTCCGGTCTGCCGGCGAGCGCCCCGGTGCTGACGGACATGCTCGACCGGCTCTCCGACCAGGTCGCCGATCGCGAACGCCAACTGGGCGCGCTCGAGAATGTGATCCTGACGCGTGAGCTGCGGCGCGACGTCTATCCGCAGGGCCGTCCCGTGCTCGCCGGGTTCATCTCCTCGTTCTTCGGCCAGCGCTTGGATCCCTTCACCGGCTATACCGCCTTCCACGCCGGGGTCGACTTCGCCGGCGAGGCCGGGGCCGAGGTCGTGTCGGTTGCGACCGGCATCGTGACTTGGTCCGGGGAGCGCTACGGCTATGGAAACCTCGTCGAGGTCAACCATGGCAACGGCTACGTGACCCGTTACGCCCATAACTCGGTGCTGCTCGTGAAAGCCGGTGACACGGTCCAGAAGGGTCAGGTTCTGTCGCTGATGGGAAGCACCGGCCACTCGACCGGGCCGCACCTGCATTTCGAGGTGCTGAGAAACGGTAACCCGGTCGACCCGATGGCCTTTATTAACGAGAATGCGGCTCCGCTTCTCAAGGGTGGCCGTTGAACGGCTGGTCTGCGGCCCCCATCTGAGGGGCCGGGTCGCGCGTTCCACCCGTTCCCGACCGCGGTCGGGGCCCGCCGGCCACCGGCGGGTAATGGCGACCACTCCTTAGTACAATGCGCGACTTTTCCGCGTCAGGACGGGCCGTGAGACGCCCGGCCCCGAAGGACCTCGACCCGTGCTCAAGCTTCTGACAGCGATTTTCGGCAGCCGCAACCAGCGCCTGCTGCGCGAGTACTCGAAGCTCGTGACGACCACCAATGCGGTCGATGAGCGCATGACGGCACTGCCCGACGCGGCGTTCCCCGGCGTGACGGCGGCGCTGCGCGAGCGCCTCGCCAAGGGCGAGACCCTGAACGATGTGTTGCCGGAGGCCTTCGCTGCGGCACGCGAGGCGGCGCGGCGCACCATTGGGCTGCGGCACTTCGACGTGCAGCTGGTCGGCGGCATCGCGCTGCACGAGGGGAAAATCGCCGAGATGCGCACCGGCGAGGGCAAGACGCTGGTCGCGACGCTGCCGGTGTACCTGAACGCACTGCCCGGAAAGGGCACGCACGTGGTGACCGTCAACGAGTACCTCGCCGGTCGCGACGCCGAGTGGATGGGCCCGGTCTACAAGTTCCTGGGGCTGACGGTCGGCGTGATCCGGGCCGGCCAGAGCCAGGAGGAGAAGCGTGCCGCGTACGCCTGCGACATCACCTACGGCACCAACAATGAGTACGGCTTCGACTACCTGCGCGACAACCTGGCGTTCCGGCTCGAGGACCGCGTGCAGCGCTCGCTCGAGTTCGCGATCGTCGACGAGGTCGACTCGATCCTGATCGACGAGGCGCGCACTCCGCTCATCATCTCGGGACCGGCCGAGGAAAGCACCGAGCTCTACCTCAAGATCAACGCGCTCGTACCGCGCCTGAAGCCCGCCACCGGCGAGGAGGCGAATGACGGCGACTACTGGGTCGACGAGAAGCAGAAGCAGTCGCACCTGACCGAGGCCGGGCACGAGCGCGTCGAGGAGCTGATGGCGTCCTCGGGCCTGCTGCGCGAGGGCGAGAGCCTGTACGACGCGGCCAACATCCGCCTGATGCACCACCTGAGCGCGGCGCTGCGCGCCCATTCGATCTACCGCAAGGATGTCGAGTACATCGTCCGCAACGGCGAGGTCATCATCGTCGACGAGTTCACCGGACGGACGATGCCTGGCCGCCGCTGGTCCGACGGTCTGCACCAGGCGGTCGAGGCCAAGGAACAGGTCCAGGTCCGCGAAGAGAACCAGACCATCGCCTCGATCACCTTTCAGAATTACTTCCGGATGTACCGCAAGCTCGCCGGCATGACCGGCACGGCCGACACGGAGGCCTACGAGTTCCAGCAGATCTACGGGCTCGAGGTCGTCGTGATCCCGACCCACCGCCCGATGATCCGCAAGGACATGTCGGACCTCGTGTACCTGACGCAGAAGGACAAGTTCGAGGCGATCATCGAGGACATCCGCGACTGCCTCGCGCGCCAGCAGCCGGTGCTGGTCGGCACCACCTCGATCGAGACCTCGGAGCTGCTGTCCAAGGCGCTGACCAAGGAAAGCATCGTCCACCAGGTGCTGAACGCCAAGCAGCACGACCGCGAGGCGCAGATCGTCGCCCAGGCCGGCCGGCCCGCGGCGGTGACGATCGCGACCAACATGGCCGGCCGGGGCACGGACATCGTGCTCGGCGGCCGGCCCGACTCGCAGGCTCCGGGCGCACCGCCGCCCGATCCGGCGGCGGTCGAGCAGACCCGCTCCGAGTGGAACGCGCGCCACGAGAAGGTCATCGACGCCGGCGGCCTGCATATCGTCGGGACCGAGCGCCACGAGTCACGGCGCATCGACAATCAGCTGCGCGGCCGCTCCGGGCGCCAGGGCGATCCGGGCTCGTCCCGGTTCTACCTGTCGCTCGAAGACAACCTGATGCGCATCTTCGGCGACCCCACTCGGATGAAGGCGCTGCTGTCGCGCGTCGGCATGAAGGAAGGCGAGGCGATCGAGAGCGGCATGCTGACGCGCCAGATCGAGCGCGCGCAGCGCAAGGTCGAGGCCTACAACTTCGACCTGCGCAAGAATCTGCTTGAGTACGACGACGTCGCCAACGACCAGCGCAAGGTCATCTACGGCCAGCGCAACGAGCTGATGGCGGCCGAGGACATCGCCGACACGATCCACGCGCTGCGCGCGGAGGTGGTCGCGACGCTGGTCGCACAGTTCGTGCCCGCAGAGAGCATCGAGGACCACTGGAACGTGCCCGGGCTCGAGGAAGCGGTCAAGCGGGATTTCGGGGTCACGATCGGTGTCAAGCAGTGGCTCGAGCAGGACCGCAGTCGCGGGCCGGCGGAGCTCGTGCCGCACATCACCGAGGTGCTGGATGCGGCCTACCAGGACAAGGAAGCCCTGGTCGGTGCCGCGGACCTCAGGCGCATCGAGCGCACGCTGATGCTGCAGATGGTGGACACGCACTGGCGCGAGCACCTGGCCGCGATGGACTACATGCGCCAGGGCATCTTCCTGCGCTCGTACGCGCAGAAGAATCCGAAGCAGGAGTACAAGCGCGAGGCCTTCGAGCTGTTTTCGGCGATGCTCGACCGCATCAAGTTCGACACCGTGACGCTGCTCGCGCGGCTGCAGATCCGCTCCGAGGCCGAGCTCGAGCGCGAAGAACAGGAGCGCCAGGCGCGGCTCGCACGGATGATGCAGTTCCAGCACGCACCGCCGCCACCGGTGGCCGTGGGCGGCGGACCCGCCGACGGCCAGGGACCGCTCGCGGACACCGCGGAGCCGGCACCGCCCGCGCCGGCCGTCACGCCGTTCCAGCGCGCGGAGCGCAAGGTCGGGCGCAATGAGCCGTGTCCGTGCGGCTCCGGCCGGAAATACAAGCATTGCCACGGCCAGTTGCAGGGTCAGGCCTGAGCGCTCGGGCGGTGAGCGAATGCGCGGAGCGGGCGGCGCCGCTGCTGCGCGTGGTGGCGGGCGCGCTGGTCGACGACCGTGGGCGCGTGCTGATCACCGAACGGCCCGCTGGCAAAGCATTCGCCGGTCGCTGGGAGTTTCCGGGCGGGAAACTTGCGAGCGGCGAAACGCCGCGCGCGGCGCTCGGGCGCGAACTCGCCGAGGAGCTCGGCATCGAGGTCGGCCGGGCTGAGCCGCTGCTCGCCGTCACGCACCGCTACCCGGCGGCTGCGGTCGCGGTGCAGATCGACTGCTGGCGTGTCGACTCATGGCGCGGCGAGCCGGCCGCCCTGGACAGCCAGCGTCTCAGATGGTGCACGCGCGAGGAACTCGCCGCGGCGGATATCCTCGAAGCCGACCGGCCGATCGTCACGGCGCTGCTGCTGCCACGCGTGTTCGTGCACCTCGAGGCGTCCGAGCCGCTCCTCGAGCAGGCAGCGACCGTGCCCGCAGGGCGGGAGCGCACCGCCTGGCTGGTGCACGTCCTGCCCGCCGACTCCGGCGTCACGCGGCGCCTCGCCGAGCGCGGGGATCAGGTGTTCCTCATCGATCCGCATGCGCCGCCGGCAGGCGGCGCCGGATGCCTGTACACCACGGCGCATCACTTCGCGCCCGCACCGAGCCGCCAGGCGCCCGCCGGACGGGTCGTGCACGGGGCCTCGGAGGCGCGCGCGGCGCAGGCGGCGGGGGCGGACTTCCTGGTCGTGCCGGATGGTCATCTGCCGCGCGCGGAGCTGCGCGGGATCGCCGCAGCGGGGCTCCCCTGGTACCTCGAGGCCGCTTCGCCCGCCGACGAGGCGGAACCGGCGCCGACCGGCCGGCTGCAGTGGCGGGCAGCCGCTGGCGCGCGCCTCTGATCCGGAGCTGCTGTGCGAGGCTACTCGAGCGTCGCGAGCTTCAGGTCCGCGCGCTCGCTCGCCACCGCGGCGATGATCAGCCCACCTTGGGGCGCCGCCGCCATGCCCGAACCAGGCAGCAGCCCTGCAAGCGCGCGGACCCGGGTCACGCGGTCGTCGGCGATCGAGTAGCGGGCGAGCTCGGCAGGCCCGCCGTCCGCGCGCGCGACGAACCAGACGGCGTCGGCCGTCACCTCCCAGTTGCACCAGTCGGCAGGCGAAAGATCTGCGGTGACCAGCGTCTCATCGCCACCGGGCTCGCGATTGCGCCGCCACAGCCCGCGGCGGTCGGGCCGGACGTAGTAGAGCGCATCGCCGTCGCGCGACTCGAGTGCCGCGAACCCGCCCTCAGTCGTCAGCGCCTCGGCCGTGCCGGCCTCTGGCCAGCTGCGCCGCCACACCTGCCACACCCCCGAGCGTGCCGTCGCGTAGTAGAGCCAGCGCCCGTCGCGCGAGAAGCTCGGTGCACGGCTCGCACCATCGTCGCTCAGGCGCTCGATGCGGCCGTCGGCGACCGTCACGGTCCACAGGTCGAATCGCCCGGCGCGGGCGCCGGCGAAGGCGATCACGCGCCCGTCGGGCGACCAGCGCGGGCTCTCCAGATAATCGAGATCGGCATGGGTGAGCATCCGCGGCTCGCCGTCCGTCAATGCGGCGATCCACAGCTGGTCGCGGCCGCTCCGGTTCGACACGAACACGAGTTCGCGGCCGTCGGCCGACACCTGCGGCTGGCGCTTGAGCGCGACGCCACCCGGCCGCACGTCCGCCACCGCGGCGGTGGCCTCGCTCGGAACGCGCACGAGCCGCGTCGTCAGCTGCCACTCCTCGAAGGCGAGTGAGCGACCGTCGTTCGAGATCGCCGGTGCGCGCACCTCGTTCGGTGTGGCAAGCAGCAGCTCCGGCGGCCGGCCGTCGAGTCGCGAGCGCCACAGCGCCATCCTGCCGCCGCGCGGCGAGGCGAATACCACCGAATAGCTGCCGCCGTCCCAGGCGGCGCCGGCCAGCGGCCAGCCGTCGCGCGTGATCTTCTCGACCGCAATCCCGCCGAGCTCGAGCAGCGACAAATCCGCGACTCCGACCGCATGCGAGCGCACAAAAGCGAGACGCCGGCCGCTCGGCGACAGCACCGGCTGCGTATCGCCCGGCATGCCGACCACCGGGTTCGTGACGCCCGACAGGCGCAAGCTATCCATGTTCTGCGACACGAGCTGCCGCGACAGCAGCGCGTCCGCGCGGTGCGAGTAGATCAGCGCGGCGCCATCCCGCGTCCAGGTCACGGGCCCCGCGGCGCCGAAATCGCAGTCGCCGACGCGACGCTCGCCACTTCCGTCGGGGACGATCACGTACACCGCGCATCCCACCGGCGTGATCCGCTCGAAGGCGATGCGGGTGCCGCTCGGCGACCAGGCCGGGTACTCATCGCTGCCCTCGCCCTTGGTCAGCGGCCGCCAGCTGCCTCCCGCCACGGGCCGCACGACGAGGTGTGCGCTGTTCCCGTCAGCGCCGCGCCAGCTGTAGACGACCTGCCGGCCATCCGGCGAGAAGCTCGGGTTGCGCTTGTCGCCCGGTTCGGTCGCGAACGGTGCGACGTGCACGACCGTGCCGTAGCTGACGACGTGGCCGCGGTCGATGAGTGCGACGAAGCCGGCGGCGAGCCCCAGAACGATGAGCGAGGCGAGGCCGATCGCCAGCCAGTGGCGCTTGGCCCGGCGCGCCCAGGCTTCGATGGCGCCGGGCTCATCGCGCAGCTGTTGGAAGTCCGCGGCCTTCGGGCCCCTTCCGGGCACCGGATCGCCGATCTCGAGGACGTAGGCATCGCCAGGCGCGTTGATCAGGCGCACCGCGCCATCCTCGGAGAACGCGCGCCGCAGGAATCCGAGGCTGCGCTTGAGCTTGGGCTGCTGCTCCTCGATCCCGCCGGGGCCGAATACCCGCGCGGCGAGCTGATCGCGGTTGACGCCGCCCGGTGGTCGCTCGGCGAGGATCAGCAGAACGAGCAGCGTCGGCATGTCGAGCGCGACGATGCGATCGGCGCGCGTCATGCGGCCGAGCGCGGGTCGCACGCGCCAGGTGCCGAGATCGAAGTCGGGGACGACGTGCGGATCGGGCGGCGGAGCCACCGGGCCGACCGGTTTGCGGACGGGCCGGCCGAACGCCTTGCGCCGGCCGAGTTCCAGATAGCCAGGTCGTTTCATTGCGGCCGCGCTGGGAGTTGGGTGCGCCGGGCCGCGCGCCTGCGGCAGACGGTCCGCGTCGTGGGGCGGGCGACTAGCCAAGCAGCGGGCCCCGGCAGGGGCGCGCTGCGCGGGCCCGCCGCCGGGAGCTCCGGGTCAGGCATGGCGCATCGGTTCCAGCGGTTTGCCAAAGTCTAGCAGACCATCCGGCGCGGCTGAGGTTCCATCGCCGGCGCCGGGACGGCGCCGCCATCCGGGGCGATCGCGCACCGCGCGGGCCGCCGCCGCCGGTCTCAGGCCCGGGCGCTCGGTCGGGAGTTGATCGCTCCGTACCAGCGTCTCAGGTTCGGCTGCGCGTCCGCGATCCTGAGGTTCGAGGGCTTGCCGAAGTCGACGCTGGTGAATGCGACGACGTCGGCCATGCTGAAGGTATCGCGCGCGATGAACTCGCGCCCTTCGAGGGCGCGGTCGAGCGCCGCGTAGGCCTCGAGCACGGCCGCGCGCTGGATCTCGGCCCACTCCGGGACCTGCTTGAGGCGCGTCGCCCAGAACGGATGGGTGTGGCGGAACACGTGCGTCGTCGGCACATACAGGCGGAACATCAGGCGGTCGATCCAGCCGTTGATCGCGGCCCGCTCGCGCGGCGTGCGGCCGAACAGGTCGGGTTGCGGGTGCTCCTCCTCGAGCCAGCGGCAGATCGCGATGGACTCGGTGAGATGCGTGCCATCCGCGAGCGCGAGTGCCGGCAGTTCGCCGAGCGGATTCACGGCGAGGTACTCGCGGCTGCGGTGCTCGCCGGCGGCGATGTCGACCTCGACGAGCTCGATCGCCAGGCCCTTCTCGGCGGCGTACATCCGCACCCGGCGCGGGCTCGGCGCGAACTTGCTGGAATACAGCTTCACGACCCCTCGTCCGGCGGCGGCCCATCGGGGTCCGCGACTGCCTCCTCGCCCGGAATCGCATGGCGCTCGCTGAGCCAGGCGCCGAGATCCAGCAGCCGGCAGCGCTCGCTGCAGAACGGCCGCCACGGATTGGCCGGCACGGCGGGAATCTGGCGCCCGCACTGCGGGCATCTGGATCGCGAGACGGTCACGGCCGCGGCAGGCTCAGCTGCAGCAGGTCAGCACGAACGACACGTCACCCGGCGCCTGCACCGGACGTTTGTCGGCGTCGACCCAGCTGAGGAAGCGGATGCTGCAGCGGTGGTGGCTGCCGCTGATCTCCGGATACAGATCGCCCTCGCCCGGCAGCGTGATCCGCAGCAGTTGGATCGGCGCGTCGCGCTCGAACACGATCTGATAGGTGCCCCCGACGGCGACCTCGCGCCGCGGCCGGGCGTTCTCGCGCGTCACCCACAGCAGGTCCGCCACGCTCTCGCACAGTGGCCGCAGCGTCCCGAGCCAGCTGTTGAAGTTGGCCTGGCGCGTCTCGGTCGGCAGGTTGAGCCAGTGAAAGTAGTCCGGCAGGTCGAACTCGCAGGTGCCGCCGGGGATAGTGCTGCGGTGCTTGATCGCCGCGAGGAACTCGCTGTCCCTTAAGCGCGCGAGTGCCGAGCTGCTGGTCGCCTGCAACTCGTCGCGCCGCTGCGTGAGGCGCGCGAGCACGGCGCGCAGCCGGGCGGTGTCGACCCCAGGCCGGCTCTGGAAGTCGCGCAGCACTGCCATCTGGCGCTCCAAATCCTTGAGCACATCGCCGCGCGCGTCGCCGCGCGCGGTGATCGCGAGGATCTCGAGCAGGCTCGCCACCGCCGCCCGGCTGCTCCAGGCCGCCGGCGTGTCGTTGTGATAGAGCGCCTGCTGGTAGAGGAACTCGAGGCGGAGAAACGTGCGCATCCGCTCGTTCAGCGGCTGCTCGAAGACCACGGTACGGCGCGCCGCGAGGGTGTCGGGCTCGGCAGGGGCCATCGGCTGCATGCCGCTATTCTGCGCGTCGCGAGATAAGGCCGTAAACAGCTCCGTTCGTCCGGGGCCGCGGCCCGCCGGCTCAGCAGCCCCGGACACGGCGGTCGCCGGAGAGCGACAGATAGCGCTGATGCAGCGTATCGACCGAGCGGTCGAGGTCCTCGAGCGAGCCGGTGTTGTCGATCCGGTCGTCCGCGATCGCGAGCCGCGCATCGCGCGGGGCCTGAGCGGTCAGCATCGCCGCGGCCCGCTCGGCCGTCTCGCCGTCGCGCGCCATCAGCCGGGCCTTCTGCAGCTCCGCGGGGCAGTCGACCACGAGCACGCGGTCGACCGAGGCCCGCTGCCCCGTCTCGGCGAGCAGCGGGATTGCGATCACCGCATACGGGGCGGTTACCGCCGCGGCCTCGGCCTCGATCGCACGGCGTATCGGCGGGTGCAGGATGGCCTCGAGTCGACGTCGGCGCTCGGGATCGGCGAACACGATGTCCCGCAGCCGTCGCCGGTCGAGCCCACCGTCCGGAAGAACGAGTCCCGGCCCGAACTCCGCAAGCACCGCCGCGAGCGCCGCCGTCCCCGGTGCCACGACGTCGCGGGCGATCCGGTCAGCGTCGATGACCGGCACGCCACGGCGTGCGAAAGCGCTCGCGACGGCCGTCTTGCCGCTCGCGATGCCGCCGGTGAGCCCGATGCGCAATGCGGCCATGGGCGGCTCAGCGGCCGAGCGACCACCACGGTGCGACGAGGGTCGGCGCCCACATCATCACGAGCCAGCCCGCCGCCGCGAGATACGGGCCGAACGGAATCGGCACGTCGCGGCCATGACGCCGCAGCACGATCAGCAGCACGCCGATCACCGCACCGGTCGCGGCCGAGAACAGGATCACCGGCAGCAGCATCTGCCAGCCGAGCCACGCGCCGAGCGCGGCGAGCAGCTTGAAGTCCCCGTAGCCCATACCCTCCTTGCCGGTCGCAAGCCGGAACAGCTGATAGACGCTCCACAGGCTCAGATAGCCAACCACGGCGCCGAGGACCGCGCTCCTCAGGTCGACCGGAATGGTCGCGGCCCCGCGCCCGAGGCACGCCGCGGCGACGAGGCCGGTCCACAACAGCGTCAGCGTGAGACTGTCGGGCAGCAGCTGCGTGTCGATGTCGATGCCGGTCATCGCGATCAGGTACCAGCTGACGAGCAGTGCGCAGGCGGCCTCCCAGCCCCAGCCGAAGCGCCAGGCGACGGCCGCCGACACGAGCCCGGTCGCCAGCTCGACGATCGGATAGCGGGCGGAGATGGGCGCGCCGCAGGCGGCGCAGCGGCCGCCGAGCGCGAGCCAGCTGACAACGGGGATGTTGTGGATCGCCTTGATCGGCGTGCCGCAGGCGGGACACGCCGAGCGCGGCGTCACGAGGTTGTAGGTGGGCTGAGCGGGCGGGGCCCGACTGCCCTCGCCGCCCGCCGCGACGGCAGGGTCACGGGCGGCGAGCTCGGCGCACTGCGCCCGCCAGTCGAGCTCCAGGATCCGCGGCAGGCGATAGATGACGACGTTGAGAAAGCTGCCGATCACGAGCCCGAACAGCCCGGCCACGACCGCAAACAGCAGCGGCTCGGTACTCAGGGCCGCGGTGAGCTCCATCGCGTGGCGCGCGGCGGCCCGGCCGGCGCTGCGTCAGATGACCGAGCCGAGCTTGAAGATCGGCAGGTACATCGCAACCACGAGCCCGCCCACCAGCACGCCGAGGATCACCATGATCAGCGGCTCGAGCAGGCTCGACATGGCGTCAACCGCAGAGTCGACCTCGAGTTCGTAGAACTCGGCCACCTTGGCGGACATCTGGTCGAGCGAACCGGACTCCTCGCCGACGGCGATCATCTGGTTGACCATGTTGGGAAACAGGCCCGTGTTCTCCATCGCGCGCTGCAGGCGCTGGCCCGTCGCGACCTCGTCCTTCATGCGCATCACGGCGTTCTCGTAGACGATGTTGCCGGTGGCGCCCGCGACCGAGCCGAGAGCCTCGACGAGCGGCACGCCGGCCGCGAAGGTCGTCGACAGCGTCCGCGAGTAGCGCGCGATCGCCGCCTTCACCAGGATCGGTCCGACGACCGGCATCTTCAGCATGATGCGGTCGACCCACTCGCGCATCGCGCGCGAGCGCTTGTGGAAATAGAACAAGGCGTAGATGCCGCCGCCTGCGACTATACCCAGCATCCACCCCTTGGATTGCACGAACCGCGACAGGTTGACGACCATCTGTGTGAAGGCCGGAAGATCTGCGCCGAAGCCTTTGAACAGGGTCTCGAACTGCGGGATCACGAACACCAGCAGGATGATCGTGACGATCACCGCGACCGCGAGCACGGCAGCGGGGTAGAACAGCGCCTTCTTGATCTTTTTCTTGACGGCCTCGGTCTTTTCCTTGTAGGTCGCTATCTTGTCGAGCAGATTCTCGAGTGCGCCGGCCTGCTCGCCCGCCTCGACCAGATTGACCGCCAGGTCGTCGAAGTACAGCGGGTGTTTGGCGAGCGTCTCGTGCAGCGAGGAGCCGCCCTCGATCTGCGACTTGATGTCGAGGATCAGCTTCTGCATCGACGGCTTCTCGTGGCCGGTACCGACGATCTCGAAGGCCTGGACCATCGGAATGCCCGCCGACAGCATGGTCGCGAGCTGACGGAAGAAGATCGCGATGTCGCCGGGAGTCGGCTTCTTGCCCGACCTGAAGGCGTTGCTCTGCTTCCTGACCTTGGTCGCGACGACGCCCTGGCGGCGCAGTTCAGCGCGCAGCGCCTGCTCGTTCGCGGCGAGGCTCTTGCCGGTAACCCGGTTGCCCTTGCGATCCTTTCCCTCCCAGCGGAAGGGGATGTCTTTGGCTATGGTCGCGCTCTGTGCCATCTCGCTAGGCTCCCTGGATCGTCAGCGGCATTCGCTCACTCGATCGTGATGTTGTTGACTTCTTCCAGGCTCGTCAGGCCGTCCTTGACCTTCTTCAGACCCGATGTGCGCAGATCCCACACTCCCTCTTTCTTGGCCTCGTCATTGATGGTGATGGCATTGCCGCCCTCCATGATGAGGCGGCCGATCGTCTCGGTCACGGGCAGGACCTGATAGATGCCGCTGCGCCCCTTGTAGCCGTCGGTGCATTGTCCGCAGCCTTTCGGGCCGAACAGCTTCAGGCCGGCGGCGACGTCCTCCTCGCGGAAACCCTCCTTGAGGAGCGCCTCCTGGGGGATGTCGAGCGGCTGCTTGCAGTGGTTGCACAGCCGGCGAACGAGGCGCTGCGCAATCACGAGGCTCACAGAGGTCGCGATCGCGTACGGCTTGACGCCCATGTCGACGAGGCGCGTCAATGTCTGCGGCGCGTCATTGGTGTGGAGGGTCGAGAGCACCAAGTGGCCGGTCTGCGCTGCCTTGATTGCGATCTCGGCGGTCTCGAGGTCACGCACCTCGCCGACCATCACGACGTCAGGGTCCTGGCGCAGAAAGGCGCGCAGTGCCGCCGCGAACGTGAGCCCCACCTTCGGGTTGACGTTGACCTGGTTGACCCCCGCCAGCACGATTTCCACCGGATCCTCGGCCGTCGAAATGTTGGTGTCCTCGAGGTTGAGGATATTGAGGCCAGTGTACAGCGAGACGGTCTTGCCCGAACCGGTCGGCCCGGTGACAAGGATCATGCCCTGCGGCTTCTTCAGGTACTTGACGTAGAGGTCCTTCTGCAGGGGCTCGTAGCCGAGTGAATCAATACCGAGCATCGCGCTCGATGCATCGAGAATACGCATCACGCTCTTTTCGCCGAACAGCGTGGGGCAGGTGCTGACGCGAAAATCGATTGAGCGGTTCTTCGAGAGCCGCATCTTGATGCGGCCGTCCTGCGGCACACGGCGCTCGGCGATGTCGAGTCGCGCCATCACTTTGATCCGGGCAGAGATCTTCTGCGCCAGCTGCACCGGCGGCACGGCCACTTCCTTCAGCACGCCGTCGACGCGCTGCCGGACGCGATAGGACTTTTCATACGGCTCGAAATGGATGTCCGATGCGCCCTTCTTGATGGCGTCCAGCATGACCTTGTTGACGAAGCGGACGATCGGCGCGTCCTCGACGTCATCGCGGGTGACCGCGGCCGCTTCGCCGTCCTCGTCATCGCCCGTGACATCGAGCAGTTCGATGTCGAAATCATCATCGCCCAAGGTCGGGATCGTGGTGTCGACCTGCTCGAGCGTCTTGGCGAGGGTCTTCTGGAGCTTGTCCTCCTCGACGACGACCGGCTCGACGTGCATCGAGGTCGAGAAGCGGATCTCGTCGATGCCGTGCAGGTTGGTCGGGTCCGAGATCGCGACGAACAGCCGCCGGCCGCGCTTCATCAGCGGGATGACGTGGTGCTTCATCAGCAGCTTGTCGCTGACCATCCTCACGACGTCGAGGTCCATCTGGGCGGCGTCGAGGTCGAGCAGCGGGACCCCGAACATCTGCGAGGCGGTGATCGCGATTTCGCGCGCCTCGACGATGCTCTTGCTGACGAGGTAGGACACGAGGTTCTGGCGCGCGTCCTTGGCGGCACGCTGCGCGTCCGCCATGGCCGCCTCGTCGAGCAGGCCGTCCTGCACAAGCTTTTCGGGCAGCCCGATGTTGCTGGCGCCACGGCTGGCGGCGCCGGCAACGGACAATGCGTTGTCGCTCATGCGCTTATGTGGCCTGGCGGCAGAGAACCCATACTACTGGACCTGCGCGGATAGACAATTGTTAAGTCTAGCCCATAGTCGCACATCTGGTTCACCCGCCGGTGTGACCCAACTCACGGCCGTCGGCCGGGCTCCGCGGGGTGCGCCCGGGGCAGCGCCCGGCCGCAAAAAAAAGGGGCCCCGGTTGGGGCCCCTTCTGCAGCCGCCGCCGAAGCGGTGGCTTATGCGGCCAGTACTAGCGGCAGGAAGCCGGCAGCCACTGCGCGTTCGTGATCGTCGTCGGATTCGCAACCGGCGGCGTGACGGCTGTCGCAGGGACCGCAGCATTGCCGCACACCCAGATAATATCCTGGTTGGACGACAGGCCGGGACCGATACCAAGGATCAGGCCACTCAGATTCACGTTCGCCTGGGGGCCATTCGCTCCACCATAGGTGACGGTTATGACGCCGCCAGATCCCAGCGTGACCGTCCCGTACTTACCAGCCGGGGAAGCGACGAAGCCGAGGCCGCCAACGCTCGAATGGGACGTAATGCCGGCGACCGGCCAGGCGCCGTTCTGGCTGTAATAGTCGGCGATCGCCGTCTTGACGCCCGTTGCCAGGCTCAAGCCTTCCGTCACCTGAGAGCGAATTACGTAGTTCTGATAGGCCGGCAGCGCGATCGCCGCCAGGATGCCGATGATGGCGATCACGATCATCAATTCGATGAGCGTGAAGCCCTTCTGGATATGCTTGCGCATGAAAAACTCCTGTGTACCAACAATGCGTCAGAGACGCGGATGCAGAACGGAATTCCGTTCCTTGACCTGTTTCGAAGCAAGACGCGTGCCAGATCGGGCGGCCAATTGATAAGAGATTGATTTTAATCGAAAACTCTGCCAATCGGGAGGGCTCGCGACGGGCGCCGTCCGGCTGCGACAGGAGCCGCCGCGTCGTAAAGTGACGTGCCGCGTCAGCCACCGTTGCCCGCCGGACACACAGCGGGCTCCTCCGGGGCCGTTACTCGATGCCCAGTTTCTTGATCCGGTAGCGCAGCGCGCGAAACGTGATCCCGAGGACCTTCGCCGCGGCGGTCTTGTTGTAACGCGTCTGCTCGAGCGCCTTGAGGATCGCATCGCGCTCGATATGCTCGACCTGAGCATCGAGCGCCCCCTCGCCAAGGTCGACCGGCCCCACGGGGGCGGCCGGCCCCGCGCGGACCGCGATATCGGCCGGCGTGATCCGCCCGTCGGCGCACAGCGTCAGCGCCCGCTCGAGGATGTTCTCGAGCTCGCGCACGTTCCCCGGATAGTGATAGCCGACGAGAATCTTCATTGCCTCGGGCGTGATCTCCGGCACCGCGAGCTTCGAGCGGCGCGCGAGGCGAGCGAGAATGGCGCGGGCCAGATCCGGCACGTCCTCGAGCCGGGCCCGCAGCGGCGGCACGTGGATCTCGATGACGTTGACCCGGTAGTACAGGTCCTCGCGAAAGCGGCCGTCGGCGACGAGTGCGGCCAGGTCCTTGTGGGTTGCCGACAGGATCCGCACGTCGACCGGCACCTCGCGGGATTCCCCGACCGGTCGGACGGTTTTCTCCTGGATCAGTCGCAGCAGCTTCACCTGCATGTGCAGCGGCAGGTCGGCCACCTCGTCGAGAAACAGCGTGCCGCCCTCGGCGGTCTGCACGAGCCCCGGCTTGTCAGCCACCGCGCCGGTGAAACTGCCGCGCTTGTGACCAAACAGCTCGCTCTCCATCAGTTCGGTCGGGATCGCGCCGCAGTTCACCGGCACGAATGGCCCGTCGCGGCGGGCGCCCGATTCGTGGATCAGTTGCGCGACCAGCTCCTTGCCGGTGCCCGACTCGCCGGCGATGTGTACCGGGGCCTGGCTGCGGGCGACGCGCGCGATCAGCTCGCGCAGCTCCTCCATCGCCGCCGACCGGCCGAGCAGGCGCGGCGCCACGACGACGCCCGTCTCATCCCCGATGTCACGACCGGCGAGCTTGATCGCCTGGGCGACCAGCTTGCGCAGGTCCGCAAGGTCGAGCGGCTTGGAGACGAAGTCGAAGGCGCCGAGCTTGAGGGCCTTGACGGCGCTCTCGACATTACCGTGGGCGCTGATCACCGCGACCGGGAGCTCCGGCCGGTGGGTCTGCAGCCAGTCGACCAGCGTCAGCCCGTTGCCGTCCGGCAGCTGCATGTCCGTCAGACACAGGTCGAAGTGCCCGTCCTTCAGCGCCGCCTGGGCACTGGCGATGTCGGCCACCGAGCGGGACTCGATCGACATGCGCCCCAGGGTGATCGACAGCAGTTCGCACAGGTCCGGCTCGTCGTCGACGATCAGCACGACCGGCTTAGCCATCGGCGCGGCCCTGCCAGCGCATCGGGTCGGCGAACACCACCCGGAAAATGCTGCCGCCGCCCGCACGCGGCTCGTAGAGCAGCAGCGCGCCGTTGCGATGCGCGAGCTCGCGCGAGATGAACAGCCCAAGCCCCGTGCCGCCACGGCGCTGCGTGAAGAACGGCTCGAAGATCCGTTCGGCCGCGGCGTCGGCGATCCCGGGACCACGATCCGCGACCTCGAGAAACGGACGGCCGGTCGTCTGCAGCCGCGCGATCACCACCTCGACGGGCGGTGCCCCGGGCATCTCGGCGCTGTGGCGGACCGCGTTGTCGCACAGGTTCCAGACGATCTGCCGCAGGTGCGTCGGGTCGACCCGCACGTCGATGTCCGGGCTCGGCAGCACGGCCCGGATCCGTCCTGCCGGCAGCTGCAGCGTGTCGCGGAACTCGCCGAGGAACTGACCGAGCCACTCGCCGACCCGCACCCGCTCCGGGCGCGTGCCTTCGCTGCGCGACAGCTGCAGGATGTTCGCGACGATGGTGCTGACGCGCTCGGCATTGGTGGTCATGATCTCGGCCAGGCGCTTTTCCGTGTCCCCGAGGGCGGCGCTCTCGGCGAGCAGCTGGGCGGCGTGGCTCATCGCGCCGACCGGGTTGCGGATCTCGTGGGCGATGCTCGCCGAGAGCCGTCCGAGCGCCGCGAGCTTCGTTTGCTGCACGCGCTCGGCGAGCTGGCTCGTATCGTCGAGGAACGCGATCAGCGGCGTCGGGCGATGCCTGCCGAGCGCGGCGAAGTGGGCTTCGACCTCGCGGCTGCCGTCCGCTGCGACGAACGTGGCATTCTCGGCCGAGGTGCCCTCGGGGCGGCGGCGCCAGCTTTCGACGTGGTACAGCAGCCGCGGGCAGATCTCGCCGAGCAGCTCGCCCGGCCGCGCCTCCGGCCCGAGCAGCTGCCGGGCAGAGTCGTTGATCAGACGGATCCGATCCTCTGCGTCCACGACGACGATGCTCTCGCGAAGGTGCTGGACAATGTACTCGGACAGCTGCGCGAGGTTCGCGACGTCTATTTCGCGCTGGCGGACGACCGCCTCGGTCTCGCGCAGGCGCAGCGCCATGAAGCTGCCGCCGGCCGCCACCAGAAACAGCACGGCCCCGTAGTAGCCCGCCTGCACGAAGCCGACCGGGCTCACCCCATCGAGCAGCACCGCCGCACCCTGTTGCGCGAGCAGCGCCAATACCGCCGCAGCCGCCGTGACCATGGCACCGCGAGGGAAGGCGATCACCGACAGCCCGCCGACCGGCACGATCAGCAGGATGCCGAGTCCGCTGTCGGCGCCGCCGCTCGCATACACGACGAGGCTCAGCGTCGCGATGTCGACGATGACCGGAAGGTACGCATGCCACACCGCCGTTCGAGTGCGGCGTTTGAGCAGCACGATCAGGCCGACGCCGATCAGGAAATAGCCGTACAGCGCCGCCCGGAACAGGCCCGGATGCGCGTCTCCGACCAGGTGGGGCTGGCCGGCAATCGCGAACATGAGGACCAGCACCAGCGGGACGAGCAGCCGGAACAGGTTGAGGAGCCCGAGCACACGCCAGGACAGTTCCGAGGTGTCGTGCATGGCGCGCAGGCTATGCTGCATGGGCCGTTCCTCTGCCGCGGCTCGCGCACGGGGCGCGACGGCCACGAATGTAGCATCGTTCCAGGGAGCACGACCGTGCGGTCGCGCACGCGGCTCCTTTGCTTCTGCCGCGGTGCTTCGCGCAGAATACCGTCGGCGTCGAGGGCGGGGAGGCGCGACGGCGGCGCGCACGACGATGAACTTGCACGAATTCCAGGCGAAGGAGCTGTTCCGGCGCTACGGCATCGCGGTCCCAGAGGGTCGCGTGGCGAGCACCGGCGCCGAGGCGGTCGCGGCCGCCGAGGCGCTCGGCGGCAACCTGTGGGTCGTCAAGGCGCAGGTGCACGCGGGCGGGCGCGGCAAGGCCGGTGGCGTCAAGCTGTGCCGCAGCGTAGAGGAGGTGCGCGCGGCGTCCGACGCGCTGCTCGGCACGCGCCTCGTAACCAAGCAGACCGGCCCCGACGGGCTGCCGATCCACCAGGTCTACGTGGAGGTCGGCTCGCCAATCGCGCGCGAGCTGTATCTGAGCTTGCTGCTCAATCGCGACCGCAGCCGCCTCGCGTTCATCGCCTCGGCGGCTGGCGGCATGGACATCGAGGAGGTCGCGGCGCGAACTCCCGATCGGATCCTGCGGGTCGAGATCCACCCGGCCGCGGGCCTTGCCGGCTACCAGTGCCGCCTGCTGGCCTTCGGTCTGGGTCTCACCGGGGCCCAGATCGCGCAGTTCGAGACGATTGCCCGTGGCATCTACAAGCTGTACGTCGACAACGATTGCAGCCTCGTCGAGGTGAACCCGCTGATCGTCACCAAGGATGGCGTCGTGCTCGCGCTCGACGCCAAGATCAACATCGACCCCAACGCCGTGTTCCGCCAGCCATCCATCGCGAACTACCGCGACCCGTCGCAGGAAGATCCGATGGAGCGCGAGGCCTCCGAACACGACCTCAATTACGTCTCGCTCGACGGCGATATCGCCTGCATGGTCAACGGTGCCGGGCTCGCCATGGCGACCATGGACCTGATCAAGCTGCACGGGGGCCAGCCGGCGAACTTTCTCGACGTCGGCGGCGGCGCGACGCCGGAGCGCGTGACGGCCGCCTTCAAGCTGATCCTGTCGAACGTAAGGGTGCGTGCAATCCTGGTCAACATCTTCGGTGGCATCGTGCGCTGCGACATCATCGCCGAAGGCGTGATCGCCGCCGTCAAGACCACGGGCGTCACGGTGCCGGTGATCGTGCGCCTAGAGGGTACCAACGCCGACGTCGCGCGCCAGCAGCTTGCGAACAGCGGGCTCGCGATCACCCCGGCGAGCGATCTCGCTGACGCTGCGAGTAAGGCCGTGCGGCTTGCGGCCGGCCGCCAGGGTCAAGCGGCATGAGCATTCTGCTGTCGCGGCACAACCGCGTAATCTGCCAAGGATTCACCGGCAAGCAGGGCACGTTCCACTCCGAGCAGTGCATCGCCTACGGCACCCGGGTGGTGGGCGGCGTGACGCCGGGTCGCGCCGGCCAGACGCACCTCGGCCTTCCGGTCTTCAACAGCGCGCACAAGGCGGTCGAGAAGACGGGCGCCGACGTCAGCATGATCTACGTGCCGGCGGGCGGGGCGGCCGATGCGATCCTCGAGGCGGCAGATGCGGGCATCAAGCTCATCGTCTGCATCACCGAAGGGATTCCGGTCAACGACATGATCCGCGTGAAGGAGGCGCTCAAGGATTACGCTGCGCGTCTCGTCGGGCCGAACTGTCCGGGCGTGATCACGCCAGGCGAGGCGAAGGTCGGCATCATGCCCGGGTTCATCCACCAGGCCGGACGCGTCGGAATAGTGTCGCGCTCCGGGACGCTGACCTACGAGGCAGTGTTCCAGACGACCCGTCTGGGTCTGGGGCAGAGCACCTGCGTCGGTATCGGCGGCGATCCGGTGCGCGGCATGAACTTCGTCGACGTGCTGGCACTGTTTGAGTCGGACCCCGGGACGGACGGCGTGATCATGGTCGGGGAGATCGGCGGCAGCGACGAGGAAGCGGGCGCCGAGTTCATCCGCGAGCACCTCACAAAACCGGTGGTCGCCTACATCGCCGGCGTGACCGCACCTCCCGGCAAGCGCATGGGGCACGCGGGCGCGGTGATCGCCGGCGGCAAGGGCACGGCCGCCGACAAGTACGCGGCGCTCGAGCGCGCGGGCGTGAGGACGGTACACTCGCCGGCGGAACTCGGCAGCGCGATGGCGGAGGCGCTCAAGGGCCGGATCCGGGTGCGCCCGGCTCACGCCCGCAGCGCCGCGCGGACCGTTCCGCCGGCGAAGCCCGCCGCGACGCGGCCGGCGGTCCGGCCGCCGCCGCGCAAGCCGGCCTCGGCAAAGGCGAGCGGCTCGGCATCCCGGAAGGCCGGACGGAGCAACAAGCGTCGTTGACCGGGATACCGACCCAGCGGCGCCCGGGCGGAGCCCCCATCAGATGGCAGCGATCCTCGCATGACTCAGACCCCGCTACGCCTGCTGCTCGCCCAGTGCGACCTCACCGTCGGCGATATCGACGGTAACGCGGCGCGGGTGCTCGGGGCCGCCAGCGCCGCGCACGCCGCCGGCGCCGACCTCGTCATGCTTCCCGAGCTCGCACTTGCCGGGTACCCGCCCGAGGATCTGCTGTTCCACTCCGGCTTTCGGCGCCAGGTGCGCGCGGCCGTCGACCGGCTGTGTCGGGAGGCGGGCCCCGTCGACGTGCTGTTCGGCTACCCGGAGTACGCGGGCCGGGCGATCTACAACTCCGCGGGGCTGATCCGCGGCGGGCGCGTGCACGCCAATCACCACAAGGAGGTCCTGCCGAACTACAAGGTGTTCGACGAGAAACGCTATTTCACCGCCGGGCAGACCCCGACGCTCGTGGACGTCAAGGGCGGGCGCGTCGCGCTGCTCGTCTGCGAGGATATCTGGGAGCCGGAACCCGCCATGCAGGCGCGCGCGGCCGGTGCCGAGGCGCTGCTCGTCATCAACGCCTCGCCCTACCAGCTGCACAAGCAGCGCGAGCGCGAGCAGGTGGCGCGCGCGCGCGTGACGACGGTCGGCTTGCCGCTCGTCTACCTGAACCTGGTCGGCGGCCAGGACGAGCTGGTCTTCGACGGCAACAGCTTCGTGCTCGCGGCCGACGGCACTGTGACGCAGCGGCTGCCCGCGTGGCGGGAGGCGACCGCCATCGTCGAACTCGCGCGCATCGACGGGCGGCTCGCGCCGCTGCCCGGCGCGATCGCCCCGGAACTCGGCGAGGAGGCGAGCGTGTACGAGGCGCTGGTGTACGGCGTGCGCGACTACGTCACCAAGCACGGGTTTCCCGGCGTCGTGATGGGCCTGTCGGGCGGGGTCGACTCGGCGCTGACGCTCGCGATCGCGGTCGACGCGCTGGGGCCGCAGCGCGTGCACGCCGTGATGATGCCCTCGCGCTATACGGCGCAGATCAGCCGCGAGGACGCCGAGGCCGAGGCACGCGCGCTCGGCGTGCGCTACAGCACGATCTCGATCGAAGGCATGTTCGAGGCGACGCTGGCGGCGCTGGCCGGTGAATTCGCCGGCCGGGCACCGGACACGGCCGAGGAGAACATCCAGTCACGGTGCCGCGGCGTGCTGCTGATGGGGATCTCCAACAAGACCGGCGCCATGCTGCTGACGACCGGCAACAAGAGCGAGACGGCGGTTGGCTATGCGACGCTGTACGGCGACATGGCCGGCGGCTTCGCACCGATCAAGGACTGCAGCAAGCTGCTGGTGTACCGGCTGGCCAAATACCGCAACGGCATCTCGGCGGTGATCCCGGCCCGGGTCATCACGCGTCCGCCGAGCGCCGAGCTGCGCGCCGGCCAGAAGGATACCGACTCGCTGCCGCCGTACGAGGTCATGGACCCGATCCTCGAGGCGTTTATCGAGGAGGACCTGTCGGTGGACGAGATCGCCGCCCGCGGCTTCGACCGGGCGACCGTCGGGCGGATCCTCGAGATGGTCAAGCGCAACGAGTACAAGCGCCGCCAGGCACCGCCTGGCATTCGCATCAGCGGCCGCGCCTTCGGCCGCGACTGGCGCTACCCGATCACCTCGGGCTACCGCACCCGCTGACGGCCGGCACCTTCCGCGGCGGCGCTCACCAGATCCGCCACCAGTGCTTGCGGTTGATACTGGCCGCGGTCGCCGGGAAGTTGGTCGCCAGCACCTTGCCCGTGTCGGCCGCGAGGTCCGGCATGCCGAGCTTCTGATACGCCGCAATGATGATCTCGAGTGCCTCGCGGGTCGCTGGCGCCCCGTCGTAGGTCTCGATCACGTAGCGCGAGCGATCAATCGCGGCGACCCAGGCGCCGCGTCGCAGGTAATACCTCGCCACGTGTATCTCGTAATCTGCCAGCCGGTTGCGCAGATAGACCATCCGCTGCCGGGCATCGGCGGCGTAGTCGCTGTGCGGATACTGCGAGACGACGCGCGCAAAGGCATCAAATGACTTGCGCAGGTCCTGCGGCGGTCGCTCCGACATATCGACGCCACCCCAGCGCTCGAGGAAGTTCGGATCCTTCTCGAAGTAGACGAGACCCTTGATGTAGTACGCGTAGTCGATACGCGGGTGGGTCGGGTTCTCGCGGATGAACGTGTCCGCCGCATCGACGGCCGATTCCTTCTCGCGTTGCTTGTAGTAGGCATAGATCAGGTCGATCCGGCTCTGGCGCGCCGCGTCGCTGAACGGAAACTTCGCCGTCAGGGCCTCATAGGTCTTGATGGCGACCGCGTAGCTGCCCTCGTGCAGCGCCTTTTGCGCCCGGGCGTAGAAGACCTCGGGCGTCGCCGACGTGTCTTCCTTGTGGCGCAGCGCCTTGCAGGCCCCCAGTGACAGCGTCACGCCGAGCAGCGCGATCAGGGCCGCACGTCCGAGACTGCTGCATCGGCTGGCGCGGGCGGCGGTGCCGGTTGGCGCGGGGCGGGACGAGCTCAATGGCGATCCACCGGGAAATGCAAGGCGCGGGAGTATAGCGTATGTTGTTCGGATGCCTGGCCCTCTCGAGGCGCGTATCCCCGATGCGAACCGCGGCCAGCGCTTGGACCAGGCGCTGGCCGCGCTGTTCCCCGATTTTTCGCGGACGCGGCTCAAGAGCTGGATCGAGGCAGGGCGCGTGCTGCTGGACGGACGCGCACCGCGGCCGAAGGACCTGGTCAGTGGTGGCGAGCTCGTGCAGCTGCATCCGGCCGATGCACCGCTCGTCGAGCTGGCGCCCGAGGCGATCGCGCTCCACATCGTCTACGAAGACGCCGCGGTCTTCGTGATCGACAAGCCCGCCGGCCTCGTCGTGCACCCGGGCGCCGGCAACCCGCGGTCGACGCTGCAAAACGCGCTCCTGCACCGCGATCCGAGCCTCGCGCGCCTGCCGCGGGCGGGCATCGTGCATCGCCTCGACAAACAGACGAGCGGGCTCCTGGTCGTCGCGCGCACCGCCGAGGCCCACGCCCGCCTGACGCGCGCGCTCGCAGGCCACCAGGTGGGGCGCGTGTACGAGGCGGTCGCCATCGGCGTGATGACGGCGGGGGGCACCGTGAACGCGCCGATCGATCGTCACCCGGTGGACCGGCTGCGCATGGCGGTGCGCGGCGATGGGCGCGAAGCGGTGACCCACTATCGCGTGATCGAGCGCTTCCGCGCCCACACCCACGTGCGCGTCGAGCTCGAGACGGGCCGCACCCACCAGATCCGCGTGCATCTGGCGCATGCGGGCTACCCGCTGGTCGGCGATGCGCTCTACGGCAAGCGCCTCGTCATCCCGCGCGGGGCGACGCCGCGCCTCGATGCGGCGCTGCGCGGCTTCCGTCGCCAGGCGCTGCATGCGGCGCGGCTTGCCTTCGAGCACCCGGACGGTCGCGGACGGGTCGAGTTCGAGGCGGCGTTGCCGCCGGACTTCGTCGAGCTGCTCGCCGCGCTGCGCGAGGACGCCGCGATGGCGCGCGGCGATCCGCGGCACAGCTGAGCGATGGCGGCGCGCCCGGTGAGCCCGGTCGGATGGCTTGCGGCCGACTGGCCGGCGCCGCCGGGCGTGCGCGCCGGCGTCACGACCCGCGTCGGCGGCATCAGCACGGGCCCGTTCGCGACTCTGAACCTCGCGGCCCACGTCGGGGACGACCCCGCGGCGGTCGCCACCAACCGCACGCTGCTCAGCGCCGCGCTCGCCCTGCCCGCGGAGCCGCTGTGGCTGCGGCAGGTGCACGGTACGGCGGTGGTCGTCCACGACGGCGCGCAGGCGCACCCCGAGGCCGATGCAGCGGTGACGTTCGTGCCGGGGCGGGTGCTGGCGGTGTTGGTGGCCGACTGCCTGCCGGTGGTGATCGCGAGCCGCGATGGTGCCCGGCTGGGCCTTGCGCATGCCGGCTGGCGTGGGCTGGCGGGTGGTGTGATCGAGGCGACCGTGCGGGAGCTGGGCGTTGCGGGCGCCGACCTTGTGGCCTGGCTCGGGCCCGGCATCGGCCCGGCAGCCTTCGAGGTTGGCGCCGAGGTGCGCGCGGCGTTCACGGACCGCGACCCCGCAGCGGCCGAGGCATTCGCCGTCAATCCCCGCGGCCGCTGGCAGGCGGATCTGTACCGCCTCGCGCGGCAGCGCCTCGCGCGCCTTGGCGTTCAGTCGGTGAGCGGCGGCGATGCCTGCACGTTCGCGGACGCCGAGCGCTTCTACTCGTATCGCCGCAACGCGACGACGGGTCGCATGGCGACGCTCGCCTGGCTCGTGGCCAGTGGCGATGCCGCCGGGGCGCGGGCCACGGTTCGGGCCTGAGCCCCGCTCGCCAGAAACGAATGACGCCGGACCCGCCGACTCGCCCCTTGCCGGCCTTCGGTGACGGGTGGTTCGCGGGTTCGCACGCACCCGCTGACGCTGGTCGCCGACCTCGCGTGCGTCCGGCGCGACCTGCTCTCGTCCGGGACATGGCTCGCGAGACCGGATCGTCCCGCACCGGATCGGGGCACCACGCGTACCGCGACCCCGGATGCCCGGTCGGGCAGGGCCGGGCGATGTTCCAGACGCCCGGCCCCGGCCGGTTGAATGATCAGCGGTCGGCGGCTGCCCGGCACGGACGTGGTGGCTTTCCGGGTTGATTTTGCCCGCCGCAGCCCCATGCTCCCCGCAACCGTACCGATATAGGGAGCCGGCCGATGCGTCAGGACAAGCTCACCTCGAAGTTTCAGCTGGCGCTGGCCGAAGCGCAGTCGCTGGCCGTTGGCCGGGACCACCAGTTCATCGAGCCCGCCCACCTGATGCTCGCGCTCGTCGACCAGCAGGGGGGGACGGTCCGCCCGCTGCTCGACAAGGCCAGCGTCAATCTGAACGTCCTGCGCTCGCGCCTCGCCGAGGCGCTCGAGCGGCTGCCGCAGGTCGAGGGCACGGCCGGCGAGGTGCACGTCTCGAACGACCTTGCGCGGCTGCTCAACGTGACCGACAAGCTCGCCCAGCAGCGCGGCGACCAGTACATCGCCTCGGAGCTGTTTGTGCTCGCCGCGATCGACGACAAGGGCGGGCTCGGCAAGATCCTGCGCGAGGCCGGCGCAGTTCGCGGCGCGGTCGACAAGGCGATCGAGGACGTGCGCGGTGGCGAGAAGGTGCAGGACCCGAACGCCGAGGAAGCGCGCGGTGCCCTCGAGAAATACACGATCGACCTGACCGAGCGGGCCCGCGTCGGCAAGCTCGACCCGGTGATCGGCCGCGACGACGAGATCCGCCGCACGGTGCAGGTGCTGCAGCGGCGCACCAAGAACAACCCGGTGCTGATCGGCGAGCCAGGGGTCGGCAAGACCGCGATCGTCGAGGGCTTGGCGCAGCGGATCGTCAACGGTGAGGTACCAGAAGGCCTCAAGAACAAGCGGATCCTCGCGCTCGACATGGGCGCGCTGATCGCCGGTGCCAAGTTCCGCGGCGAGTTCGAGGAGCGCCTCAAGGGCGTGCTCAACGATCTGGCGAAGCAGGAGGGCCAGATCATCCTGTTCATCGACGAGCTGCACACGATGGTCGGGGCCGGCAAGGCCGAGGGTGCGATGGACGCCGGCAACATGCTGAAGCCCGCGCTCGCGCGCGGCGAGCTGCATTGCGTCGGGGCCACGACGCTCGATGAATACCGCAAGTACCTGGAGAAGGACGCGGCGCTGGAGCGGCGTTTCCAGAAGGTGCTGGTCGAGGAGCCGTCGGTCGAGGACACGATCGCTATCTTGCGCGGCCTGAAGGAGCGCTATGCCGTGCACCACAAGGTGCAGATCACCGACCCCGCGATCGTCGCCGCCGCGACGCTGTCGCACCGCTACATCACCGACCGGCAGCTGCCCGACAAGGCGATCGACCTGATCGACGAGGCCGCGTCCCGCATCCGGATGGAGATGGACTCCAAGCCCGAGGAGATGGACCGCCTCGACCGTCGCATCGTGCAGCTCAAGATGGAGCGCGAGGCACTGCGCAAGGAGAAGGACGAGGCGTCGCGCAAGCGGCTCGGGCAGATCGAGGACACCCTCGAAGGCCTCGAGAAGGAGTACGCCGATCTCGACGAGATCTGGAAGCGCGAGAAGGCCGCCTCGCAGGGCGAGGCGCAGATCAAAGAGCAGCTCGAGCGCGCCAGGCTCGACTTTGAGGCGGCGCGCCGCGCCGGGGACCTCGGCCGCATGTCCGAGCTGCAGTACGGCAAGATCCCGGAGCTCGAGAAGCGCCTCGAGGCCGCGCTGGAGGCGGATTCAAAGACGCCCGCGCTGGTCCGCAACAAGGTCACGGAGGAGGAGATCGCCGAGGTTGTCTCGAAGTGGACCGGCATTCCGGTGGCGAAGATGCTCGAGGGCGAGAAGGAGAGGCTCCTCCGGATGGAGGAATCGATCGCGGCACGCGTCGTCGGCCAGGACGAGGCCGTGAAGGCGGTCGCCGACGCGATCCGCCGCTCGCGGGCCGGACTGTCGGACCCGAAACGACCGACCGGCTCGTTCCTGTTCCTCGGGCCCACCGGCGTCGGCAAGACGGAACTCTCCAAGGCACTCGCCGAGTTCCTGTTCGACACCGAAGAGGCCATGGTCCGCATCGACATGAGCGAGTTCATGGAGAAGCACTCCGTCGCGCGCATGATCGGCGCGCCGCCCGGCTACGTCGGGTATGAGGAGGGCGGCTATCTCACCGAGGCAGTGCGGCGGCGGCCGTACTCGGTCATCCTGCTCGACGAGATCGAGAAGGCGCACCCGGACGTATTCAACGTGCTGCTGCAGGTGCTCGATGACGGGCGCCTGACGGACGGCCAGGGCCGGACCGTCGACTTCCGCAACACCGTGGTCATCATGACCTCGAACCTCGGCTCGCAGGTGATCCAGGAGATGGCCGGCGAGCGGAACTACGAGCGCATGAAGGCCGCCGTGCTCGAGATCGTCGGCGGGCACTTCCGCCCGGAGTTCGTGAATCGCATCGACGAGATCGTGGTCTTCCACCCGCTCGGCCGCGGCGAGATCCGCCGGATCGTCGACATCCAGGTCGGGTACCTCAGGAAGCGGCTCGCCGAGCGTGACATGGGGCTCGAGCTCGATGATGCTGCCCGCGACCGACTCGGCGAGGCGGGCTACGACCCCGTGTACGGAGCCCGGCCGTTGAAGCGCGCAATCCAGCAGCAGCTCGAGAACCCGCTGGCGCAGCGGATCCTGAAGGGCGAGTTCGGCCCTGGCGACGCGATCCGGGTGTCGGCGGCCGATGGGGCACTCGCCTTCGCCAAGGCGCGCCGCGCGGCCGCGTGAGCGGCGCGCTGCTATGATCCGCGGCCGCGGAGAGTCGGAGTCGCCGGATGCCGTTCTACGAATATGAGTGCCGGGCCTGTGGCCACCATCACGAGGCCATGCAGAAGATAAACGCCGCGCCGTTGCGCAAGTGCCCGGCGTGCGGCAGGTCGCGGCTGATGCGCCTGCTATCGGCGCCGGTCTTCCGCCTGAAGGGCGGCGGCTGGTACGAGACCGACTTCAAGTCGGACAAGGAAGGCAGGCGCAACCTGCACGGGGAGGAGAAGGCCGACAAGGTCGAGGGTGCCGCCAGCGAGGCGCCCGCCGCCAAGGCCGACACCGCTGCGGCGCCGGCGACCGAGTCCGCCAAAGGGAACGCGACGGCCGACCCGAAGACGACACCCAAGCCCGCGCCGGCCGCGCCGGCCGCGCCCGCCGCGCGCGCCGGACGGGACGCGAAGCCGGCCCGGAAATCCGCCCGAAAGTTTGCACGGCGCCGCTGAGGCGCCGCGTTCGCCTTGCCACGCGCGCACGCCGGCCCGTAACATCGCCGGCCCCCCACGCAGGTCTTCGAAACGAGTCATGCGGTCCCACTATTGCGGTCAGGTCAACGAATCGCTCATCGGCCAGACGGTGAGCGTCGCCGGCTGGGTCCACCGCCGCCGCGATCATGGGGGAGTCATCTTCGTCGATCTGCGGGATCGGGACGGCTTGCTGCAGCTCGTCTTCGATCCGGACGCCGCGGCCGTCTTCTCCGAGGCCGAGCGGGTCCGCAATGAGTACGTATTAAATGTCACGGGGCACGTCCGGCGGCGGCCGGACGGCACCGCGAACCCGAACCTCGCCTCCGGGCAGGTCGAAGTGCTCGCCAGCGCGCTGACCGTTCTCAACCGCTCCGAGCCGCTGCCGTTCCAGCTCGACGAGGAGGTGCGCGAGGAGGTGCGGCTGAAGTACCGGTACCTGGACCTGCGGCGCGACCTGATGCAAAAGCGGCTGCTGCTGCGCCACGAAGCGACACGGGCGATCCGCCGCTATCTCGACGAACACCGCTTCGTCGACATCGAGACCCCGATGCTGACCAAGGCAACGCCCGAGGGCGCGCGCGACTACCTCGTGCCGTCGCGCACCCATCCCGGCAAGTTCTTCGCGTTGCCGCAGTCGCCGCAGATCTTCAAACAGCTGCTGATGATCAGCGGCTTCGATCGCTACTACCAGATCGTGCGCTGCTTTCGCGACGAGGACCTGCGCGCCGACCGGCAGCCGGACTTTACCCAGGTCGACATCGAGACCTCGTTCCTGTCGCAGGATGAGATCATGGGTCTGATGGAAGGGCTCGTGCGCTCGCTCTTCGGCGAGGTGCTGTCGGTCGAGCTGCCGGACCCGTTTCCCCGCATGAGCTATGCCGAGGCGCTGCGCCGCTATGGATCCGACAAGCCGGACCTGCGGATCCCGCTCGAGCTCGTCGACGTCGCGGACCTGGTGCGGGACAGCGAGTTCAAAGTGTTCGCCGGGCCGGCGCGGACGGCGGACGGGCGCGTCGCGGCGCTGCGGGTCCCCGGGGGAGCGGAGCTCACGCGCAGCCAGATCGACGAGTACGGGGCCTACGTCGCCCGCTACGGAGCCAAGGGCCTCGCCTACGTCAAGGTCAATGATGCGTTGACCGGCAGGGCAGGGCTGCAGTCGCCGATCCTCAAGTTCCTGTCGGACGCGGCCGTGGCCGGGATCCTCGATCGTACCGGGGCCGCGGCCGGCGATCTGCTGTTCTTCGGCGCCGACCGCGCCAAGATCGTCGCCGACAGCCTCGGGGCACTGCGCATCAAGGTCGGGACGGACCGCGGACTCGTGGCCAATGCCTGGCGCCCGCTGTGGGTCGTCGACTTCCCGATGTTCGAGCACGACGCGGGCGGCGAGCGCTGGGTCGCGATGCACCACCCGTTCACCTCGCCGGCGAACGACGATCCGGCCGGACTCGCCGCAGATCCCGGGGCAGCGCTCGCCAAGGCCTACGACTGCGTGCTGAACGGCTCGGAGATCGGCGGCGGCTCGGTGCGCATCCATCGCGAGGATCTGCAATCGGCGGTGTTCGGGCTGCTCGGCATCGGTCCCGAGGAGGCCCGGGCCAAGTTCGGGTTCCTGCTCGACGCGCTGAAATACGGCGCCCCGCCGCACGGCGGCATTGCCTTCGGCCTCGACCGGCTCGTGATGCTGATGTCGGGGGCCGACAGCATCCGCGAGGTGATCGCGTTCCCGAAGACCCAGACGGCGTTCTGCCCGCTGACCGAGGCGCCGACCGCGGTCACCGAGGAGCAGCTCAGGGACCTGCACATCCGGCTCCGACCGAGTGCCTGACCTGCCTTCCATCCTGATCGCCCACGGCCTGTGGATGACGGGGGTCGAGGCGACGCTGCTCAGGCGGCGACTGGCGGAGCACGGCTTCGCCGTGCGGCAGTTCCACTACCGCTCGGCGACCGCGCCGTTGCCGGAAGTCGTCGCGGAGTTCCGGGACGCGGTGCTGGCGCTGCCCCCGCCGGTGCACCTCGTCGGTCACAGCTTGGGTGGAGTGCTGGTGCTGCGGCTCGTCGACGCACATCCCGACCTGCCGCTCGGCCGCATCGTGCTGCTCGGCTCCCCGGTCAACGGCAGCGAGTCGGCGCGTGCATTCCTGCGCATGCCGGGGGCCGCGCTGCTGTTCGGGACCCTTGCCGAACGCGAGCTCGTGCGCGCCGAGGCACGCGCGTGGCGCCATCCGATCGAAGTCGGCGTGATCGCCGGCTCCCACGCGCTGGGCTTTGGCCGGTTCATCGGCCACCTGCCGCAGCCGAACGACGGCACGGTCGCGGTCGAGGAGACCCGCCTCGCGGGTGCGACGGACCACCTGATCCTGCACGTGAGCCACACCGGCATGCTGGTGTCGGAGAGCGTTGTGCGCGAGACGGCAGCGTTCCTGGCCACCGGCCGGTTCAGCCGCGCAGCGACTTGAGCCGGTAGAGCGCATCGAGCGCTTCGCGCGGCGTCAGCGCGTCCGGATCGAGCGCCGCGAGCTCGGCGGCGAACCGAGCGGCAGCGGCGTCGGCCGTGACCGGCGCGGCCGGGGACGCGACTGGCCCGGCGAACAGCAGCTCGGCCTGTGGCCCCGGCGGTCTGAGGTCGTGGTCGCGCCGTTCGAGCGTGGCGAGGTAACGGCGTGCCGCGGCGATGACCTCGCGCGGCACGCCGGCGAGCCGCGCGACCTGCAGCCCGTAACTGCGGCTCGCCGGTCCCGGCTTCACCGCGTGCAGGAACACGAGCGAGTCGCCGTGCTCGGTCGCGTCGAGGTGCACGTTGCCGACGCCGGCGGCCTGCTCGGCCAGGGCCGTGAGCTCGAAGTAGTGCGTCGCGAACAGCGTGAACGCCCTGACAGTGCGCGCCATATGCTCGGCGGCGGCCCAGGCAAGCGACAGGCCGTCGAAGGTGCTGGTGCCGCGGCCGATCTCGTCCATCAGCACGAGGCTCGCCTCGGTCGCATTATTCAGGATGTTGGCGGTCTCGGTCATCTCGACCATGAACGTCGAGCGTCCGCCGGCCAGATCATCGGCCGCTCCGATGCGCGTGAAGATGCGGTCGGTGGGGCCGAGCACCGCGCGCTCGGCCGGCACGAAGCTGCCGATCCGCGCCAGGATCACGATCTGCGCGGCCTGGCGCATGTAGGTGGACTTGCCGCCCATGTTGGGGCCGGTGATCACCAGCATCCGTCGCCGCTCGTCGAGCTCGAGATCGTTCGGCACGAACGGGCCGGCGAGCACGCTCTCGACGACCGCATGCCGGCCGCCGACGATCGTCAGGCGCGGCTCGGCGACGAACTCCGGCTCGGTGAGCCTGAGTTCAACCGCGCGTTCGGCGAGGTTCACCAGCACGTCGACGCGCGCGAGCGCGCGGGCGCTCGCCTGCAGATCGGGCAGTGCCGCCAGCAGCCGGTCGAGCAGCGCCTCGTACAGCTGCTTCTCGCGCGCGAGCGATCGCTCGCGGGCGCCGAGGACCTTGTCCTCGAACTGCTTCAGCTCGGGGGTCAGGAAGCGCTCGGCGTTCTTGACCGTCTGGCGCCGGACGTAATCCGCCGGCGCGTTCTCGGCGTCGCGCCGGTTGAGCTCGATGTAAAAGCCCGAGACGCGGTTGTAGGCGAGCTTGAGGCTCGCAAGTCCGGTGCGCGCGCGCTCGCGGGCCTCGAGCTCGAGCAGATAGCTGTCGGTGTCGGAGGCGATGCGCCTGAGCTCGTCGAGCTCGGCGTCATGCCCCGCGGCGATGATGCCGCCATCGCGCAGCGCATGCGGCGGGGTCTCGACCAGCGCCGCGACGAGGAGCTCGGCGAGCGCCGGGTGCCCCTCAAGAGCCGAGGCCGGCGCGGCGAGCAGCGGGGAGTCGTGCTGCGCCGCGAGCGCGCCGACTGCCGGCACGCGCAGCAGCGCCGCGCGCAGCTGCGCGAGGTCACGCGGCCGGGCACTCCTGAGCGCCACGCGTGCCAGGATCCGCTCGATGTCGCCGATGCCGCGCAGCAGCTCCCGGAACTCGGCACCGCGCGCAGCGTCGATCAGACTGCGGACCGCGTGGTGCCGGCGGCGCAGCTCGGCCGTGTCCCGCAGTGGCCGCCCGAGCCAGCGACGCAGCTCGCGGGCGCCCATCGCGGTCGCGGTGCGATCGAGGAGTCCGGCGAGCGTGCACTCGGGCCGCCCGGCGAGGCTGTGCTCGAGCTCGAGGTTGCGACGGGTCGCCGCATCGAGCAGCACCGCCGCATCGCGTTCCTCGGTCACGAGTCCGGCGAGGTGCGGCAACGCCTGGCGCTGCGTCTCCTGGACGTACTGCAGCAGTGCCCCGGCGGCCGTGACGGCGAGCGGTTTCTCCGCGCAGCCGAAGCCGGCGAGGTCGCGGACCCCGAACTGCTGGCACAGCAGCCGGGTCGCAACGCCGAGCTCGAAATGCCACGGGGCCCGCACCCGCGCGCGCCCACTGGCTGCGGCGGGGCTCCCTTCGGCGACCAAGAGCTCGGCAGGTCCGAGGCGCTCGAGCTCCGCCTCGAGCGCATCCGGAGTCGCGACCTCCATGACGGTGAACCGCCCGCTCGCAAGCTCGAGCCAGGCGAGGCCGGCCCGGGGCGGCGCGCTCGCGACCGAGGCGACGAGCGTATCGCGCCGCTGCTCGAGCAGGCCATCATCGGTGACCGTCCCTGGGGTCACGATCCGGACGATGCGGCGCTCGACCGGGCCCTTGGTCTTGCCGGGCTCGCCGATCTGCTCGCAGATGGCGACCGACTCGCCGAGCCGGACGAGCCGTGCGAGGTAAGCCTCGAGCGTTGCGACCGGGACCCCGGCCATCGGAATGTCCGCGCCGGCCGACTGTCCCCGTTGCGTCAGCGCAATGTCGAGCAGCCGGGCTCCCCGCCGCGCGTCCTCGTAGAACAGCTCGTAGAAATCCCCCATCCGATAGAACAGCAGGACGTCCGGGCACTCCGCCTTCAGCGCCAGATACTGCGCCATCATCGGGGTGTGCGCGGCGGCGGGGGCGGTCGGGGCGGCAGGCTCACTCATGCGGCAGGGCGTGGCTCGTTCGTGGAATACTGACCGGGCATTATCCACGAGCCCCCGGCCGGTGCCGGAGTCGAATCGCATGGCGACGGATCGCGCTTCAGACCACACGCTTGAGCCTCAGGCCGCACGCCTGGGGCGGCGCTTCCCGTGGCTCCGGCTGCTGCGGGTTCACCACTGGCTCAAGAACCTGCTCCTCGGCGTGCCGCTGTTGACCGCGCAAGCCTGGGCGCAGCCGGCCGCGGTCCGCCGCCTGGCGCTCGGGTTCCTGGCGTTCTCGCTGGTGGCCTCGGCAACCTACGTGGTCAACGACCTCGCCGACGCCGGCTTCGACCGCGCGCACCCGGCGAAACGCGACCGGCCGCTCGCCGCGGGGACGATCGGCGCGGCCCCGGCGCTGGCCGTCGCGGGACTGCTGGGCCTGGCCGGGCTCGCCGGCGCCTGGTTCGTGGGCGGGGAGTTCCTCGCGGTGCTCGCGGCCTACATCGCGCTGACGACGCTGTACACCCGGCTCCTCAAGCGCCTGGCGCTCCTCGATGTGCTCGCGCTCGGCGCACTGTGGACGCTGCGGATCGTGGCCGGTGCCGCCGCGATCCGGGTCGAACTCTCGGTGTGGCTGCTGAGCTTCGGCGCGTTCCTGTTCCTCAGCCTGTCATTGGTCAAGCGGTGCGCTGAACTCCACGAGGCGACGGCCGCGCCGGGACTGCATCTGCCCGGCCGTGGCTACCGGCGCGCGGACCTTCCCGCGCTGCAGGCCTTCGGCATCGCGACGGGCGCGGTCTCGGTGCTGGTGCTCGCACTGTTCGTCGACTCGACCGCTGCGCAGCTCCACTACCCCCACCACGCGCGGCTGTGGCTCATTTGCCCGGCAATCTGGTTCTGGCTCGGGCGCATCTGGTTGCTGACCGGCCGCGGCGAGATGCACCACGATCCGATCGTCTGGAGCCTGCGCGACCCGCCGAGCTGGGCGGCGTTTGCAGCGGTCGCGGCGGTGTGGACGGCCGCGCTCGTGAGGCTGTAGTGCCCCGGCCCGGGCGTTCGGCGACGCACGCAGCGCAGGCGCCGGTCATCGCGCTCATCCTCGGCGTGCTGCTCGTCGGACTGTACGACAGCGGACTCGCCCGCAGCCGCTACCCGTACGTGGCGGACAGCGCCTCGTACATCGAGATGGCCACCTCGCTCAGGGCCGACGGCCGGCCGCGGGTCACGCCGTGGGACATCGAGTCCGGGGACGCCGATGCGGTGCCACAGCCGTTGTTTCCGCCCGGTTTTGCGGTGCTGATCGCCACGCTCGTGCCGCTCGCAGGCGATGTCCGGACGGCGGCGCTGATCCCGAGCCGGGTTGCGGCCGCGCTGCTGCCGTTCCTGCTCGTCGTGATGTGGCGGGATGCGGCGCCGCGGGGCGTGCTGCTGTGCCTCGGGCTGTGGGTGCTTCTCTCCCCCGGCGTGCGCGAGTGGCAGTTCGTCGCCTACTCGGACGTCACCGGGCTCGCGCTCGCCGTGATCGCGCTCGGCGCGCTCGCACGCCCGTTCGCCGCCGGCGACCCGGCGCGGGCCTCTCGAGGCTGGTGGCTGGCCGGGGGCCTCGCGGCCGGCCTGTGCTACGCGGTCCGCAACGCCGGGCTCGCGGTGCTGGCGGCCTCAGCCGCGCTGCTCCTCTACGCGCGCCTGCGGAGCTTCATCGCGACGCGCCCGCTGGGGCTGTGGGCACTCGGGGCGGCGCTGCCGCTCGCGGCGCTCGCCGCCTACAACCTTGCGACCTTCGGCACCCTCCAGCCCTATGACATGCCGGCCTCGTACCGTGACTGGACCGCCAACGTCGTCGACTACGCCACCGCCCAGCTCGAGGATCTCGGGCTGCCGCTCGCCGCGAGTGCGGCGCTCCCAGGGGCGGCGTTCGTGGCGCTGCTCGGCCTGCTGATCGCCGTCGGGCTCGCCGCCTGGTGGCGCACGCGCGAGGACCCGCCGCGACATGTCGTGCTGACGCTGCTCGGCCTGTATGCAGTCGCCGGGGGCGTGCTGCTGGTGGCCTCCCGGAGCCGCTACGAATGGGGCAATAACATCGATCGGCGCAATGTGCTGCAGTACTCCTTCGCGCTCGCCCTCGCGCTGCTGACGGCGGCCCGCGGTGCGCTGCCGGCGCGCGCGCAACGCCTGGGCGCCATCGTGTTGCTCGCCGCGCTCGCCGCGAGCGCGGCGGGTGCGGCGCGCGAGGCGCTCGCCGCGTACCGTGGAGCGCCCGAGCCGTGGCTCGCACTCAGCCGCGACGCGAGCGCGATGCGGGCGGCGCGCGAACTTCCGGCAACGGCCCTGGTCGCCTCGAACGCCGCGCCGTTGTTCCGGATCGCAGCACCGCGCGCGGTGCGCCAGCTCGACCTCGGCAGTGATGACAACGATTTCGCGGACGCGCTCGCGCGCCTCCGGATGGCCGCCGGGCCGCGGCCGGCCGCGTTTCTGCTCGTCTGCGACGAGTGGACGGCAGGGCTCTCAGCGTGCCGGCCCGGCGCAGCCCGGGCGGGGCCCGCCTGCACGCGGATTCGCGCGGCGGACCCTGTCGTCGCGCGATGCGCGTCGGCGGGTGTGGGCCGGGGCGAGGGCGCGCGAGGGCTGCAGCCCGCCGCGGTCGGCGGGCCGCAGACAGCGCCGGCCGCGTCCTAGCGGACCGTTACTTCGTCGAGCCGTCGAGCCAGTCGGCGACACCGCCGTGCTTGGAGCACGTGCCGCTGTGCGTCTTGGAGTGCGAGTAGGTGCCGTCCTTGCACTTGGCGGTCGCGCCGGTCGCATCGCTGTTCACCGAGTGCGCAGCGGTTGAGGCGCTCGCCGCACTCGCCGCTGCGGCGGGCTTTGCCGGGGCGGCGGCCGGGGCCGCGGGCGCTGCCGGAGTCGCGGCAGCGGCTGCCGCGGGCTTCGCGGCCGGCGCGGCGGTCGCAGCCGCGGCCGGTGCCGCATCCTTCTTGATGCCGCCGTGGCTCGAGCATGCGCCGCGGCCTCCGTGCGGCGAGGTCGTGCCGTCGGTGCAGGTGACCGGGCCGCTCGTGTCGGCTGCGTACACCGGCATTGTGCAGAGGGTCGCGAGCACGAAGCTCGCCAGCGCCAGAGCAATAGTCTTCATCGTTGAATCCCCCGGGTAGCCGCGCGTCCGCCGCCGGGAGTTCCGGCGCCCGCGGCGCGCGTAAACCGCGGGATGGGTGCGCAACGTACGCGATTTGACCGGTTTATGGGAGTGACGACGGCTTCACCGGCCGTTCACGGTCCCGCCACCCGGCAGGCGAGGTGTCAAACCGAGTCCGGCCGCGTAGGCTTGCCGGGCGAGGGGCGAGGAGCGGCTGTCAGCGGGGGAGGCGATGCGGCTCATGGGCGCAGTCGGCGTGATCAGGGTTGAGTCCGCGCACGCGGCGGGCGACATCGCCGGCCGTGCCGCCGATCCGTCGGCGCGCCGCTCCCCGCCACTCGAGCGCTGACACCCATGGCGCACACGGATCGCGATCTGGCGCACCTCGCCGCCCGCGTCGGTGGCCGACTGCGCGCATCGGGGAGGCACGTGGCCGTCGCCGAGTCGTGCACTGGCGGCTGGATTGGCAAGGCGTTGACAGACGTCCCGGGCAGCTCGCAGTGGTTCGAGGCGGGATTCATCAGCTACGGAAATGGTGCCAAGACGGCAATGCTCGGCGTGCTGCCCGCGGAGCTTGCGACGCACGGTGCGGTCAGCAAGCCAGTTGTCAAGGCGATGGCGCTCGGCGCGCTCGAGCGCACCGGCGCGGACGTCGCTGTTGCGGTGTCCGGAATTGCCGGACCTGATGGCGGCACGCCCGGCAAGCCGGTCGGCACTGTCTGGTTCGCGTGGGCCTGGCGACGCCGGAAATCGGTGCATGTCCAGGTGCGGCTCAAGATCTTCAAAGGCGACCGCGAGGCGGTCCGCCGCAAGACCGTTGCCAACGCGCTGCGCGGCGTGCTCGAACTGTGAGCGCGGTGAACCCGGCGAGCGGCGCGAGGCGGGAGGCCCACCGGCGCCTGTTCTTCGCGCTGTGGCCCGACGAGCACGCGCGCCGCGCCGTCGCCGCCGCCTTCGGGCCTGCCGTCGCCGCGGCCGGCCGCCCGGTACCGCCTGGCAGCCTGCACCTGACGCTTGAGTTCCTCGGGAGCGTCGCGGAGTCGCAGCTGGCCGCGCTCAAGGCGCTCGGCGAGCGCCTGGTCCTCCCTGCCGCCGAAGTCATGCTCGACCGGATTGACTGGTGGCGCCGGCCTAAGCTGCTCGTTGCCACGTGCTCGGATCCATCGTCCGCAGTCCTCGCACTGCAGGCGGAGTTGAGGCAGCTGCTCAGCGTTCAGGGCTTTCGCATTGATTCGCGGCCGTTCCGCGCCCACGTGACGCTGGCGCGCGACGCCGCCTCGCCGCCGGGCGCCGGCCCGGCGGCGCCGGTGCCATGGCCGAGCCGCGAGCTTGCCCTGGTCGAGTCGCTGCCGGGTCCCGGCGGCTCGCGTTACACGCCGCTGGCGCGCTGGTGCCGGAGCCGCTGAACCCGCGTCAAATCCGGCGCATTCGTGCCCATTTGCCGCTGCTCGCGCGGTACCCGTATGCGATAATCAGACTCCTACCCCGGAGGTATCCCCGCGATGGATGACAACCGCAAGAAGGCGCTTGCCGCCGCGCTCGGCCAAATCGAAAAACAGTTCGGCAAGGGCTCCGTGATGCGCCTTGGCGATGCCTCGCAGGCGATGGATTTCGACGTGATCCCCACCGGCTCGCTCGCGCTCGACATCGCGCTCGGGGTCGGCGGCCTGCCGCGCGGCCGCGTCGTCGAAATTTACGGGCCGGAAGCGTCCGGCAAGACCACGCTGACACTCGAGGTCATCGCCCAGTGCCAGAAGCTCGGCGGCACTGCGGCGTTCGTCGATGCCGAACATGCGCTCGACCCGACCTACGCCGAGAAGCTCGGCGTCAAGGTCGACGATCTGCTGGTGTCGCAGCCGGACACCGGCGAGCAGGCGCTCGAGATCACCGACATGCTGGTCCGTTCCGGGGCGGTCGACGTGGTGGTCATCGATTCGGTTGCGGCGCTGACGCCGAAGGCCGAAATCGAGGGCGAGATGGGCGAGCTGCAGGTGGGACTGCATGCCCGGCTGATGTCGCAGGCGCTGCGCAAGCTCACTGGCAACATCAAACGCTCGAACACGATCGTGATCTTCATCAACCAGATCCGCATGAAGATTGGCGTGATGTTCGGCAATCCCGAGACCACGACCGGCGGCAATGCGCTCAAGTTCTATTCCTCGGTCCGGCTCGACATCCGACGCACCGGAGCGCTGAAGAATGGCGAGGAAGTGATCGGCAACTCGACGCGCGTCAAGGTCGTCAAGAACAAGGTTGCGCCACCGTTCCGCGAGGCGGAGTTCGAGATCCTGTACGGCCACGGGATCTCGCGCGAAGGCGAGCTGGTTGACATGGCGGTCGCCCAAAACCTCGTCGAGAAGTCCGGCTCCTGGTACGCCTACAAGGGCGAGCGCATCGGCCAGGGCAAGGACAATGCGCGCAGCTACCTGCTGCAGCACCGGGAAGTCTTCGAGGAACTCGACCGGCAGCTCCGTGCTCGCCTGCTGACACCGCGGCGCGGCCAGTCCGGAACCGCTGTGTCGCCACCGGCCGCGGAGGCGGCTGAAGGCTGAGCACACGTGCCGCCGGGCCAGCGGCGCGGCGGGAGCGACCCGCCTCGTGCCGGGCGCCGGCGGCTCGGCGCTCGTGCACGGCCCGTGCCGCCGGACGATCCCGCCAGCGCGACTGCCGCACGCGCCACGGCGATCCGGCTTCTGTCCCGGCGCGATTATTCGCGGGGCGCCCTGAAGGGGCGGCTGACCGAGGCAGGTTTCGAGACCGGGGCTGCCGAGGACGCGGTCAGCGAGCTTGAGGACGAGCGGCTCGTCAGTGACGTCCGCTTCGTCGAGGCCGCCGTCGCGAGCCGCATTGCCCGCGGCCATGGCCCGCTGCGAATTGCACTCGAACTGCGCCAGCTCGGCGTCAGCGCCGCGCTGATCGCCGCGGCCGTGGACAGTCGTGCGGCCGACTGGGTCCTCCGGGCCCTCGCCGCCAGGACCCGGCGCTTCGGCCCATCCGTCCCCAAGAACGCGGCGGAGCGCGCCCGGCAGTCGCGGTTTCTGCTGTACCGGGGATACACCGGCGAGCAGGTGGGCGCCGCACTCGGGCGCGTCGCTGGCGAGTCCTTTGAGGATCTGGAGATTGCCGCCGACGCCGGCGCGGCAGCGCCGTCAGGGCCGGACGAGGGAGGTTCGGAGTGACGGGGTCCCGGCTGCTGGGATTTGCCCGTAGAATCCCCAGGTTCCCCTAGACCCTCGCCGGCGCCGCCGGCCCATTCGCCATGACCGACACTGCCGCCGGCTTCGTCAGCAGCGCGGAGCTCCGGAGCCGCTTCCTCGAGTATTTCAAGCGCCACGGTCACACGATCGTCGCCTCGAGCCCGCTGGTTCCGGGCAATGACCCGACGTTGCTGTTCACCAACGCAGGCATGGTGCAGTTCAAGGACGTCTTTCTCGGCAAGGAGCGGCGCCCGTACCGGCGGGCCGTGACCGCGCAACGCTGCGTGCGCGCCGGCGGCAAGCATAACGATCTGGAGAACGTGGGCTACACCGCGCGCCACCACACATTCTTCGAGATGCTCGGCAACTTCAGTTTCGGCGACTACTTCAAGCGCGACGCCATTCGCTTGGCCTGGGAGTTCATCACCCGCGATCTGGGACTGCCGAAGGAACGGTTGTGGATCACCGTGTTCGAGACCGACGACGAGGCTTTCGCCCTGTGGGTCGAGGAGGCGGGGGTTGCGGCCGATCGCATCGCGCGGCTCGGAGTGGCGTCCAACTTCTGGGCGATGGGCGACACGGGCCCCTGTGGCCCGTGCAGCGAGATCTTCTACGACCACGGACCAGGAATCGCGGGTGGCCCGCCAGGCTCGGCGGATGAGGGCGACCGCTACGTCGAGATCTGGAACCTCGTGTTCATGCAGTACGAGCGCTCGGCCGACGGCGTGCTTAACCCGCTGCCCAAGCCCAGCGTCGACACCGGCATGGGCCTCGAGCGCGTCGCGGCGGTGATGCAGGGTGTCCACTCCAATTACGACATTGACCTGTTCAAGGACATCATCGCCGAGGCGGCGCGTGTCACTGGCACGCGCGAGCTCGGCTCGCCGAGTCTCAAGGTCATCGCCGACCACATCCGCGCCTGCAGTTTCCTGATCGTCGACGGGGTGCTGCCGTCCAACGAGGGTCGCGGCTACGTGCTCCGTCGCATCATCCGTCGCGCGGTCCGCCACGGTTACCAGCTCGGCCAGACGCAGCCCTTCTTCCATCTGCTGGTCGACGTACTGGTCCGGCAGATGGGCGCGGCTTACCCGGAGCTCGCGAGCGGCGCGGAGCATGTGAAGCGCGTGCTCGCCCAGGAAGAGGCGCGTTTCGCCGAGACGCTCGCCTCGGGCATGGCGATCCTCGAGACCGCGATCGCCGGGCTCGGCGCAGCCGGCACCCGCCGGACGATCCCGGGCGAGACCGTGTTCAAACTCTACGACACGTTCGGCTTCCCGGTGGACCTGACGGCCGATATCGCCCGCGAGCGTGGGCTCAGGCTCGACGAGGCCGGCTTCGAGACTGCGATGAATGCACAGCGCGAGCGAGCGCGGGCGGCGAGCCGCTTCGGCGTCGACCTGCGCGAGTCGCTGCAGCTCGACCACCGAACCGAGTTCAGGGGCTACGAGTCGCTCGTCGCCGACGGCACGATCGTGGCGCTCCTCGACGAGGCCGGCGGCAGCGTCGCCGAGCTCGCGCAGGGCGCTCGCGGTCGCGTCGTGCTCGATCGTACCCCGTTCTACGCCGAGGGCGGCGGGCAGGTCGGCGATACCGGAACGCTGGCGGCGGAAGGCGGGGACTTCGAGGTAGAGGATACGCAGAAGATCCGCGACGCCCACGCGCACACCGGCATCGTGACGCGTGGACGGCTGAAGGTCGGCGAGCGCGTCACGGCCGTGGTCGCCGCCGCTAAGCGCGCCGCGACGGCGCGCAACCACTCGGCCACGCACCTGCTGCATGCGGCGCTGCGCGCGGTGCTCGGGCGCCACGTGCAGCAGAAGGGCTCGCTGGTCGAGCCCGAGCGGCTGCGCTTCGATTTCTCGCACCCGGCGCCGGTCACGAGCGAGGAGCTCGCGCGGATCGAGAAACTCGTCAATGCCGAGGTGCTCGCAAATCGCGAGGCCGCGATCCGGCTGATGAGCTACGATGCCGCGCTCGCCTCCGGGGCTGTTGCGCTGTTCGGCGAGAAGTATGGGGATGTCGTCAGGGTGCTGAGCTTCGGTGATTTTTCGACCGAGCTGTGCGGCGGCACCCACGTTCATCGTACCGGCGACATCGGCCTGCTGAAGGTCACCAACGAAGGCGGCGTGGCCGCAGGCGTGCGCCGCATCGAGGCCGTGACCGGAGAGGCCGCGCTCGCCTACCTCACGCTCGGCGAGCATTTCCTGGCGGAGATTGCCAGGCTCGTGCGCGGCGGGCGCGAGGATGCGGTGGCCAAGGTCGCGACGCTTGTCGACCGATCGCGGCGCCTCGAGAAGGAAATCGAGCAGCTGAAAGGGCGGCTCGCCAGCGGCAAGGGCATCGACCTCGCGGCGGGCGCTATCGAGATCGGCGGCGCGAAAATAGTCGCGACAAGGCTTGACGGCCTCGATGCCAAGGCGCTGCGCGCAGCGGTCGACCAGCTCAAGGAGTCGCTTGGCCGCGCGGTCATCGTGCTCGGCTCCGTCGATTCGAACGGCAAGGTCCTGCTAGTCGCTGGCGTGACGCCAGACCTGACGCAGAGAATCGGGGCGGGCGAGCTCGCCGCGGCGGCGGCCGCGAAGGTCGGTGGCCGCGGCGGCGGGCGGCCTGACTTCGCCCAGGCCGGCGGTCCCGATGCCTCCCAGCTCGACGCGGCGCTCACACTCGTCGGGGAGCTGGCCGCGGCCCGACTGGGTTGAGGATCCGCAGGCCTCTACTGCGGCCATGACAGCCTGAGGTAAAAGAACCGCGTTGCCGGGGAGCGGCACGGTGTGTTCATTCTTGCCGCATTGCTGGCGTCACGAAGTGCGCGGCGGAGGCCGGGGACACCCGGCCTTCGCACAGGCAACGCGCCATGTCGCTGCCCCCGCGCCGCGCGAGGCTGCCGTGCACTGCGAGGGCTTCTTTTGACCCGGCTTCCCGCTGACCAGTATGATCGCGTCCGCCGGGCCGACGGGCGCGCCGGAGAGATGGCCGAGTGGTCGAAGGCGCACCCCTGCTAAGGGTGTATGGGCCAAAAGCCCATCGAGGGTTCGAATCCCTCTCTCTCCGCCAATTTTTTCCTTTACAATCAATGCGTTACGATTAATCTGGCTGAGAAATCGGCGCGCTTGGCGGACTTCGATTTCTCACAGCTTCTCGTTCGAGCTCATGCTGTCTCAGCGTTCTCACCCGCTTCGTGCCCGACCGTCGCTTTCTGCCTGAGCAATCGTAGCGTCAAGCAGTGACATGAGTTTGCGGCGTGCGCCGTAGTGCACGCGAATTTGATTCACCCACGCCCGAGAACTCGGGCCGGGTGCGAGTGCGAGAGTCCGCGCAATTTGCTGCGCCTGATAAGCATAGGCGCGGGGCTGACACCGAGGAAGCGACGCATCGACGAAGCGCCGCAGCAGTCCGGCCGCACTCTCCGGGTAAGTTGTGGCGATCTGCTGGGCAAGACTGTCGAGTAGCTCCGGCGCGAGCGCGTGCTGCTCGGCCAGCACGCGGGCCGCATCAAGGTCGCGATCAGCGATCAGTATTCTTGTGCGAAGGGATACATCGCGGCGCCCGTCAGGCAACGCGCGTTCTCTGCGGCGAAGATCCTCTAGTGCCCGTGGGCGGTAGCGCGGCCACCGCCGACCGGCCGAGTTCTTCAGGGCTCGCCAAGTCTCTACCGTCGGGTCACGTTGAAAGTCCTCCCAAAATAGCTCCAGGGCCTCGTCGGTCAGGCCGGCGCGCTCGTACTGCCGCGCAAGGAGCGCGCGCATCCCGGGCCAGTCGGGATGCGCCTTCAGTCCACGTTCGGCCCACTGCGTTGCGTCGCGGTGCCGGCCGGCTGCGTCACACACGGCGACAATGCGTTCATACGAGTGGCCGCTGGTGAGGTCCTGCGCAATTACCGCGATAAGCGTGCCCGCGTCGCCGCGTACAGCAGCGAGCGCCTCCATTCGCGCCGTCGGCCAGAAGAATTCGCTCCGAAAGCGGTTCTTCTCGGCGGGCGAGCGGGGAGGCAGTGCGTGAAATTCATCCTCGACGGTTTTCGCATAGAACGCTCGGCCCGCCTCATCGAGCAGTGGCCAGACTTTCCTAATCGGCAGAAAGCCCCACTGGTCTTCGCGCTGTAGCTCGAGCAGGGCCTTTGCCCGGGCTGCGCCAGCGGGATTGCTGCGGCCGAGGTTTTCGATGTAGCGCCCGACCATTTCCCGAATCCGGTCGCCGACGTCGCCTCCTGAATCGTCGCATTGCTCGTAGATCTTGAACAAGCGGGTGAGCGCGTACTCGTATAGCTCAATGCCGTCGTGGACGTCGGAGCCGGTCAATTCGCCGAGCAGCTCGATGACCGAGTCGATCTCACGGGCAAACTTGCGCGAGGCGCGCCAATCGAGAAATCGCGGTGCTCGCAGCAACCTGCCGAGCGCCTTGCGCAGCTCGCGCGGTGAATGCTGCGCCTGGTAGACACGCAGACGCCGCTCGATGGCCGGATCGGTCTCAGCGAAATCCAAGAGCCAGCCGGCCAGTCTTTCGGCGGGCTGGGCGGCGAGAAAGACGCGAAGATCGGAATACCCAGTGGCCTTGGACGTGCCGTTCGTGCCGGAATCCGCGCTCGCGTCGCCCTCGATTATTGGCCGGTCGCGAGCGACGATCGCGGTGGCGATGAGGTGCTTGCAGAACATCCCCTTCGCGAATGCAGGGCAGGTGCATCGTGACTCCGCTTCACGCCCGCCGAGCAGCAGCTGCACGGAGTAATCCTCGGTGCCGGACACGATGGCGTCGATCTGCATGTCGAGGCGAGCTGTAATCTCGACGGCGCCAGAGCGAACGTAGGACTGCGCGCGCCTGAAACTTGCCGAATTGGACAGTTGTTGCAGCTGGGCGTCCGTCGGCAATGCCTGGCGATCCATTACCGTTCGTGCGCTTGGCTAAGCCGGGAAATGGTCCGGTCTTAGCGCGAGCAGGAATTCCCCGCACGGGACGCAGAGCACTTCGTCGAGTTTGAGTCGATCGTTGCCGCGATAGAGCAGGTACCGCCGGCTTTGTGGATAGTCTTCGCCGAAGCTCTTGAGTGCGCGCAGATCCTCCGGCCGGATACGCGTTGAATTCTTGACCTCAATCGCGAAGATACCGCTTTCACCATAGATGACGAAATCAACCTCGACCTGAGAGCGGGTTTGCCAGTAATACAGTTCATGCCGGCCCGAAGAGTACCCACACCAAGCTCGCAGGTGCTGGGCGACGAGTCCCTCCAACGTGGCTCCGTCTAGCTCCGCGGCCGAGTCGAGCGGGCCGGTGGGACGGTTGGCGCGGAACACCCCGGCATCGAAGTAGTAGAACTTGGGGTGCGATGCCAATGCACGCTTCGCACGGCGCGTGAACACATCGAGGCGGAACGCGAGCAACAGGTCCTCCAGAATCTCGAGGTAACCCTCAGCCGTCTTGCGGCTGACCTGGCAGTCGCGGGCGATCGCTGCGAGGTTCAATACGGAGCCCTGCGCGAAGCTCATGGCTTCCAGGA
>DATNIE010000027.1:0-54951 GCA_035604595.1 Steroidobacteraceae bacterium
GGCGCCGCCCGCCGCGCCCCCGCCCGCCGCGCCCCCGCCACCGGTTCGCGCGCCCGCGTCTGCGGTACCCGCCGCGGCCGCCGCGGCCGGCGAGGCCGCGCTCCCCGCGCAGCCGCGGTCGGAGATCGTCGCGGGGCTCGCGCCGGTCGAGGAGGTGGGTTTCGCGCGCGCCTACGCGAGTCCGTCGGTGCGACTGATCGCGCGCGAGCTCGGGGTCGACCTTGCGCTGCTGACCGGCGGCGGCCCGAAGGGCCGCATCACGCACGCCGACGTCAAGGCATGGGTCAAGCGGGCACTGACGGGCGGTGGCGAGGCGGCGCGCGCGCCGGCCGCCGCGCTGCCGCGCGTGCCGGTCGTCGATTTCGCGAAGTTCGGCCCGGTCGACGTGCAGCCCCTGACGCGCATACAGCGCATCTCGGGACCGCGGCTGCAGGCGAGCTGGGTCAACCTGCCGCATGTCACGCAGTTCGACGAGGCCGACATCACCGCGCTCGAGGAGGCGCGGGCGCGACTGAAACAGAAGGCACTCGATGAGGGGATCAAGCTGACGCCGCTGGCATTCATCCTGCGCGCCTGCGTGCGGGTGCTGCCGCAGTTTCCGCGTTTCAACGCCTCGCTCGATGCGGACGGCGAGAACCTGGTCTTCAAGAAGTACCTGCACCTCGGCTTCGCGGCGGATACGCCGAACGGCCTGGTCGTACCAGTGATGCGGGACGCCGACCGCCGGGACGTGTACGAGATCGCGCGCGAGCTGGGCGTGCTCTCCGAGAAGGCGCGGGCGGGCAAGCTGAGCGCAGCGGACATGCAGGGCGGGTGCTTCACGATCTCGAGCCTCGGCGGGATTGGCGGCACCGCGTTCACCCCGATCATCAACGCGCCTGAAGTGGCGATCCTCGGCGTGTCCCGCTCGAGCCTGAAGCCCGTATTCGTCGACGGCCAGTTCGTGCCGCGGCTGATGCTGCCGCTGTCCCTGTCGTACGATCACCGCGTGATCGACGGGGCCGAGGCGGCACGCTTCACGACCGCGCTGGCGGCGGCGCTCGCCGACGTGCGCGGCCTGCTCGAAGCCGTCCTGTGAGCGCGACGCGGCCGGCCGGACGCGAGGTTCGGGTTCCCGCGCTCGGTGACTTCAAGGACGTGCCCGTGATCGCGGTGCTCATCGCTCCCGGGCAAACCGTCGGCGAGAACGATCCGCTCGTCACACTCGAAAGCGACAAGGCCACGATGGACGTGCCGGCGCCGTTCGCCGGCACGGTGCGCGAGGTGCTGGTCAAAGTCGGCGATCGCGTCGCCGAGGGCACGCTGCTCGCGCTCGTGGCCGGCTCGGCAGCCGATCCGCCGCCCGCGGTGGGCAGCGGCGCCACGGTCCGCATACCGCACGTCGTGGACCCGCTCGCCGCGACGTCGGTCACCGCCACGGCCGAGCCGGCCGCCGACGTCGTGCTGCCGCTCGTGGTCCTCGGCGCCGGGCCCGGGGGCTACACCGCGGCGTTTCGCGCCGCCGACCTCGGCATGAAGGTGGGTCTCATCGAGCGCCGGCCGACGCTCGGAGGCGTGTGCCTGAACGTCGGCTGCATCCCGTCGAAGGCACTGCTGCACGCGGCCAAGGTCATCGAAGACGCGGCCTCGATGGCGAACTTCGGCGTCACCTTCGGCTCACCGCAGATCGACCTCGCCCGCTTGAGCGCCTGGAAACGCCGCATCGTCAGCCGGCTGACGTCGGGCCTCAATTCGCTCGCCAAGCAGCGCAAGGTCGAGGTGCTGCGCGGGGAAGGCCGCTTCGTGGGGCCGCGCCGGATCGCCGTGACGGGCGAATCGGGCACCAGGATCGTCGGCTTCGAGCAATGCATCGTGGCGGCGGGCTCGGAGGCGATCGGCCTGCCGGGCGCTCCCGCCGATCCGCGCATCATGGACTCGACCAGCGCACTCGAACTCGACGGCCTTCCGGCGCGCCTGCTGGTCGTTGGCGGCGGAATCATCGGCCTCGAGATGGCCTGCGTGTACGCAGCGCTCGGCTCGCGTGTCACGGTCGTCGAATTGCTGCCGGGACTGATGCCTGGATGCGACCGCGACCTGGTGCGGCCGCTCGAGAAGCGCCTGCGCGGCACGTACGAGGCCATCTACCTCGGCACCAGGGTCGCCGGCATTGACGCGAGCGCAGCTGCTCTTCGGGTCAGCTTCGAGGGCGCCGGAGCACCGGCTCCGCAGGACTACGACAAGGTCCTGGTCGCCGTCGGCCGCCGACCGAGCGGTCGCAGCGTTGGCGCCGAGGCCGCCGGCATCCACGTCGACGAGCGCGGGTTCATACCGGTGGATCAGCAGCTGCGCACCAATGTCCCGCACATCTTCGCAATCGGCGACATCGCCGGCGCCCCGATGCTGGCGCACAAGGCGAGTCACGAGGGCAAGGTGGCCGCCGAGGTGGCGGCGGGCCAGAAGCGCGCCTTCGATGCGCGGGTGATTCCGTCGGTCGCCTACACCGACCCGGAGGTCGCGTGGGTTGGATTGACCGAGACCGAGGCCGAGGCGCAGGGCATCCGAATAGGCAAGGGCGCCTTCCCGTGGATCGCCTCGGGCCGCTCGCTTGCGCTCAATCGCGAGGAAGGCTTCACCAAGCTGCTGTTCGATCCGGATACGCACCGCGTGCTCGGGGCCGGGATCGTCGGGAGCAACGCGGGCGACCTGATCTCGGAGGTGGCGCTCGCAATCGAGATGGGCGCCGATGCGGCCGACATCGGGTTGACGGTGCACCCGCACCCGACGCTGTCCGAGACGGTTGCATTCGCGGCCGAAGCCTTCGAAGGAACGCTGACCGACCTGTATCTGCCGAAGAAGGCCTGATCGGCCGAACGCGGGCCGCCGTGCACCGTCAGGCGCTGGCCGCACGCGTGAGCGGAATGCCGAGCACGACCCGAAGGCCGGGACCCGCGTCTGACATCTCGAGGCGCGCCTGGTGCAGCCGCGCCACCGCCGCGACCAGAGACAGGCCGAGCCCGGATCCGGGGAGCCCCGAACTGCCTGGCAGGCGGCGGAAGCGCTGGGTCGCGAGCTCGCGGTACTCCACCGGAATTCCCGGGCCTGCGTCCCGGACCTCGAGCCGTGCCAGACCCGCGTCGCGCCGCACCGTGACCAGAATCGGCGTCCCGCGGCCGTACTTGAGCGCGTTGTCGAGCAGGTTCGCGAGCGCCTGTGCCAGCAGCTGGCGGTGGCCGCGGACGACGAGCCCGGGCTCGATCGCGACGGTGAGCTGGCCCGGTTCCGCCACCGGCTGGTAGAAGTCGGCGAGCTCGGTCGCGACGGCACTGAGATTCACATCCTCGAGCGGCGCGGTGCCGGACTCGGCCAGGGCGATGCGCAGCAGTCCCTGCAGCGTCGTCCCGAGCCGGTCGATCTCCGCGAGCACGGCCTCGGTCGCGGCCGCCTGCTCCGGATCGACGGCGGTCCGCCGCGCATCCTGCGCCGCGCCGCGAATCCGGTTCAGATGGCCGCGCAGGTCATGCGCCGTGCTGTCGAGCACCGCGCGCAGCGTCGTCGTCAGGGATTCGACGCGCGCCAGCAGGTCGTTGAACCGCGACACCAGCGTGTCGATCTCATCGCCGCTGCCGGTCAGCGCCAGTCGCTCGCCGAGACTGCCGGAGGCGATGCGTCCGGCACTGTCCCCGATTGCATGAGCGGCCCGCGCAATGCGCCGGCCCAGCCACCAGCCGGAGAACAGGCCGAACAGCACCGTGACGACCACCGCCCACGCAATGCTGCGCAGCATGACTGCGCGGAACGCTCCCCGGTCCTGGACGTCGTGGCCGACCAGCAGCCGGAATCCCCCGCCGAGCTCGACGACCCGCGCCCGGATGCGCCGGCTCGCATTGGCGTCGCCCCGGGTGACGGCGACCTCGAATTCCGCCCACCCGCCGGGCTGCACGGCGAGCTCGGGCAGCACGACGACGTTGCCGGCGAGGAAGTCGCCCCGCGGTCCGCGCAGCTCGTAGACCCCGCCGCGCACCCACGGATCCTCGGCGCGGTCGGCGATGGCGGTGACGAACGCGTCGAGATCGCGGTCGCGATAGTCCTCGGCGAGGCCCTGGGCCTCGAGCGCGATCAGCTGATCGCCTTCGGTCGCAATGATGCGCGAGGTGACGAAATACACGCCGCCGAGCACCGCGACCATCGCGACCGCGAGCAGCATGCCGTGCAGCAGCGCGAGCCGAGCGATCGACGAGCGCGCGAAAATGACGAGAGCCACGCCGCGGCTGCTTAAGCGTCTTCAGTGAGCGTGTAGCCAGCGCCGCGCACGGTGTGCAGCAGCTGTCGCTCGAAGCCCTTGTCGATGGCCTGCCGGAGCCGGCTGATGTGCACGTCGATCACGTTGGTCTTGGGGTCGAAGTGATAGTCCCACACGCCCTCGAGGATCATCGTGCGCGTGACTACCTGACCGGCGTGGCGCATCAGGAACTCGAGTAGCTGGAACTCGCGGGCGGTCAGATCTATCTTTCGACCAGCGCGCGTGACCCGCCGCGCGCGGGCGTCGAGCTCAAGGTCCGCGATCAACAGCTTGCTGATGGAGCCGGACTCGCGCTGGCGACGGGCGAGCGCATCCAGGCGGGCTGCAAGCTCCTCGAGGTGATAGGGCTTGGCGAGGTAATCGTCACCGCCCGCCCGCAGTCCCTGGATGCGCTCGTCGACCTCATCGAGCGCGCTCAGGATCAGAATCGGCACCCCGCTGCCGGTTGCCCGCAGCCGCTTGACGATCTCGAGCCCGTCTAGCCGGGGCAGCATGCGGTCGAGGATCAGGACGTCGTAGCTGCCGGTCTCGGCGGCCTTGAGCCCGCCATCGCCATCGAAGACCTGCTCTATGACGTGACCGAGTTCACGGAGCCCCTTGGCAAGGTACTCGCTGGCGCGCCGGTCGTCCTCCACAAGCAGGATCTTCATGAGGCCCTCTGAAAGGCCAAGGATACGGCAACTCGCAATGGCCGGCGGTGGCCGGCGAAAGCCAACCTTAAGGACTCTTAACGCCCCCGTAAGGCGCCGCTCGCGCCGCTCAGGCTAGTCTCGTGGCGTGAAACGAAAGCCTTGGCCGTGGACTCGTGTCGGCGCGCCCGTGCCACGCCCAGCGCGGTCGTTGCTGACGGGTGGCGCCGCGCTGCTGCTTGCGCTCGGGACGCTCGCAAGTGCCGGAGCGGGCGCCGCGGCCCCCCCCGAGCCTGCGCCGCGTCCGGCCACCGCCGCCGACTGCGAGAGCCTCATGCACCAGTTCGACGTCGCCTGGCCCGCGCACCGCGAAAGCGCCCGCGCCGCGTCGGCGCACCAGAGCCGCGACCTCGGCGAGACCGACTGCAAGCAGGGCCGCTACACGGATGGGGTGCATCAGCTGCGACGTGCACTGCACGACATAGGCGTCAAGCCGGTCAAGGGCGTGGCCGCGCCGGCCCACCACTGACGGCGCCGCCGGGCGCCTTCGTCTTCGGGCGGAACGCGCACTCGCTGCGCACGACGCAGCGCCAGCACTCTGGCCGGCGCGCCTTGCACGTGTAACGCCCGAGCAGGATCAGCCAATGATGCGCGTGCCCAAGGTACTCGCCGGGCACGGCCTCGAGGAGCTGTTTCTCGACCGCACCGACCGTGCGTCCCGGTCCGAGTCCGGTCCGGTTGGCGACCCGGAAGATGTGGGTATCGACCGCGATCGTCGGCTCGCCGAACACGCAATTCAAGATCACGTTGGCGGTCTTGCGACCGACACCGGCGAGCGCCTCGAGCGCAGCCCGGTCCCGCGGCACCTGACCGCCGTGGCGCTCGATCAGCATCCGGCTGGTCGCGATGATGTTCTCGGCCTTCGAGTTGTAAAGGCCGATCGTCCGCACGTAGCGCTTCAGTCCGTCAACGCCGAGCGCAACAATGGCCTCGGGCGTGTTGGCGACGGCAAACAGCTTGGCGGTGACCTGGTTGACGCTCTTGTCGGTGGCCTGGGCGGAGAGGATCACCGCCACCAGCAGCTCGAACGGCGTCGACCAATGAAGTTCGGTCGTCGGCGTCGGGTTCTCGGCCTTGAGCCGGGCGAAGAATGCGCGGCGCCGCGCCGGCGTCATGACCGCGCCCCGGCAGGCGGGCCACGCGACTCGAGCCGCGCGGCCCGCGCGGCGGCGAGGCCGGCGCTGCGGGACTGGTGGGCCGCGTAGCGGATCCGGTATTGGGCCGCGCGCCGCCGAATTGCGTTCATTGGCAGCGGCTCGGGCTCAAGATCAACGAGTGCGATGCAGTCGACCGGGCACGGCGGCAGGCAGAGCTCGCAACCGGAGCACTCGGTTGAGATCACCGTGTGCAGCTGGCGGTGCGCGCCGACGATCGCATCGACCGGGCAAGCCGGCAGGCATTTGGCACAGCCGATGCACACCGTCTCGTCGATCACCGCGACCCGCGGCGGGCCCTCAACGCCGAAGGCGGCGCTCACAGGCTTGGCGGGCCGGCCGAGCAGGGCGGCGAGCGTGGCTGCGGTCGCGGCCCCGCCCGGCGGACACTGGTCGATATCGGCGTCCCCGACCGCGAGCGCCTCGGCGTAGGGCCGGCACCCGGCGTAGCCGCAGCGTGTGCATTGCGTCTGCGGCAGCACCTCATCGAGCCGGTCGGCGAGCGTCGCGCCCACGGCGCTACTTCACGCGCATCCCCGGTGCGGCGCCGGCATCGGGGCCGACCAGGAACAGCGCGGGACCCCCGTCGCCGGCTGCGAGCACCATCGCCTGGGACACCCCGAAGCGCATCGTTCGGGGTTTGAGGTTCGCGACCACGACGACCTGGCGGCCGACCAGCTGCTCGGGTCGGTAGGCGCTGCGAATACCGGCGAACACCGTGCGCAGCTCGCTGCCGAGGTCGACCGTGAGCTTCAAGAGCTTGTCGGCACCCTCGACGAGGTCCGCCGCGACGATCCGCGCGATCCTGAGGTCGAGCCGGGCGAATTCCTCGATGCTGATCTCGCCAGCCGCCCCGCCGGCCGTGATCGCCGGCGCGCCAGCCGGCACTGCGGCCGTGACCGCGGGCGGTGCCGCGGGCGAGTCGGGCGCGGCCGCGTCCGGCTGCACCAGTGTCGCCACGATCTTTGGATCGAGGCGCGTGGCGAGCGGCTCGTAGGCCCCGAGCTCAGTGCCGAGCAGCGGCGCGGTGACCTCGTCCCAGTGAGCGAACGGCCGCCCGAGGAACCGCCCGGCGCGCTCCGCGAGCGCCGGCAGCACCGGCTCGAGGTAGAGCAGCAGTGCGCGAAACAGGTTCAGGCCCTGCGTGCAGACGGCCTTTACATCCGCCGCCCGCGCCGGGTCCTTGGCGAGGCTCCACGGCTTGCGTGCGTCGATGTACTGATTGGCCCTGTCGGCGAGTGCGGCGATCTCGCGGACCGCCGCCGCGAAATCGCGGCCTTCGTACAGATCGGCGATCCGCAGGCGGGCCGCGGCGAACTCCGCATAGAGCTCCGGCTCGGGCAGCGCCGCGGCGAGCCGCCCGCCGCCGCGCGCGATGAACCCGGCGCAGCGGCTTGCGATGTTGACGAGCTTGCCGACGACGTCGGAGTTGTAGCGGCTCACGAAGTCATCGAGCGACAGGTCGATGTCATCGATTCCCGGCCCCAGCTTGGCGGCGAAATAGTAGCGCAGTGGTTCGGGCGGCAAGCGGTCGAGGTAGTGCCGGCCATTGATGAACGTGCCGCGGGACTTCGACATCTTGTGGCCGTTCACGGTCAGGAATCCGTGGGCGTGCACGGCGGTCGGCCGCCGGAAACCGGCGCCGGTCAGCACCGCCGGCCAGAACAGCGTATGGAAATAGAGTATGTCCTTGCCGATGAAGTGACGGAGCTCGGCATCGCTGCCGGCGCTCCACCAGGCGTCCCAGTCGAGGCCGCGCACGCGGGCGAGCACGAGGCTTGCGGCCATGTAGCCGACCGGCGCGTCGAGCCACACGTAGAAGAACTTGCCGGGATGCCCCGGGATCTCGAAGCCGAAGTAGGGCGCGTCGCGGGAGATGTCCCAGTCCCTGAGCCCCGCATCGAACCACTCGTCGAGCTTGTTGGCGACGCTGGCGTCGAGCGCGCCGGACCGGGTCCACTCGCGGAGCATCGGCTCGAAGGCGCCCAGTCGGACGAACAGGTGCTCCGACTCGCGCTCGACGGGCCGGGTGCCGCTGAGGACCGACACCGGGTCGATCAGCTCCGCCGGGGTGTAGCTCGCGCCGCACACCTCGCAGCTGTCCCCGTACTGGTCCTTGGCGCCACAGCGTGGGCAGGTACCCTTGACGTAGCGGTCCGGCAGGAACATACGCGCCTGGGCGTCATAGGCCTGGAGGATCGTGCGTCGCGTGATGTACCCGCCGGCGTCGAGCGCATTGAACAGCCGCTCGGTCAGCTCGCGGTTCTCCACGCTGTGCGTCGTGTGGAACAGGTCGTGGTGGACCAGGAAGTCCGCGTACGTGGCGCGGTGCTCGGCGTCGATGCCGGCGATCAGCGCCTCGGGTGTCGTGCCCTCGGCCAGCGCCTTCAGCATGATGGGGGTACCGTGCGTGTCGTCGGCGCAGACGTACACGCAGTCCTGGCCCCGCAGCCGCTGGAAGCGCACCCAGATGTCAGTCTGCACGGCCTCGAGGATGTGGCCGAGGTGCAGTGGACCGTTGGCGTAGGGCAGGGCGCTGGTGACGAGAATGCGGCGCATGGGGATCCGGACGGACGGCGGGCGGCAAATTATGCCAGCCGCCCCCGGGTGGCGCTCAGTCGTCGTTGCGGACCTGCTCGAAGCGCTGCTTGTTGATCGCCTTCCTGAACGCCTCGCGGCCGGTGATCGCGCGGCCCTCGAGCAGCTGCTGGATCGCCATGTCCATGGTCCGCATGCCGTGCGCGGCGCCGCTTTGCATTGCGTTCTCCAGCTGGTCGATCTTGCCCTGCCGGATCAGGTTCGCGACCGCCGGGGTGTTGACCAGGATCTCGAGCGCCGCCACCCGGCCGGCCCGGCCCGCGGCGGGGATCAGCTGCTGGGAAATCACGCCGCGCAGGCTCGTCGACACCATCGTGCGCACGTGCGGCTGCTTGTCCGCCGGGAAGGCGTTCACGATCCGGTCGACGGTTGCCGCAGCGCCATTGGTGTGCAGCGTGCCCATCACCAGAATGCCCATCTCGGCGGCCGTCACCGCGACGCTGATCGTCTCGAGATCGCGCATTTCGCCGACCAGCACGACGTCCGGATCCTCGCGCAACGCGGATTGCACCGCGTCCGCGAACGATTCGGCGTGCACGCCGACCTCGCGCTGGCTGATCAGGCAGCTCTTGCGCGCGTGAACGAACTCGATCGGATCCTCGACCGTCAGGATGTGGCCCTTCAGGCGCGCGTTGAGGTCATCGATCATCGCCGCAAGGGTCGTCGACTTGCCGGAGCCGGTCTTGCCGGTGACCAGGATCAGGCCGCTGTTGATGCGGCACAGTGTGCGCACCGTATCCGGCATGTTCAGCTGGTCGAGCGTCAGGGCAGTGGACGGGATGACCCGGCACACCGCGCCGATGCCATTGAGATGACGCATGACATTGACGCGGAAACGCGCCAGGCCCGCGACCGCATAGGCGAAATCGGCGCCTTCCTGCTCCTCGAAGCGCGCAACCGCCTTCGGCGGCATGATCTCGTACAGCGCCTGCTTGACGAAGTCCGCCTTGAGCGGCTCGGGTCGCAGCGCCGTCAGGTCGCCAAACACGCGCAGCCGCGGCGGGTCACCGGCGAGGAAGTGCAGATCCGAGCCCTTGCGCTTGAGCACCTCGGCGAGGAATTCGTCGATCTGGGCCATGGGCGTCGTCAGCCGGTCGTGATGTCGAGCTTCGGCAGCGTGCTGGTATCGGTCACGAAGCGCTGCAGCACCTTGCGGTCGAGCGCGTAGGTATAGGCGTCGTCGGGATCGAGCTCCTTGGCCTGGACCCCGGCCAGCAGCGCCTGATCGAGCAGCTGCATGCCGGCATCCTTGCCGGTCTGCAGTTGCGCCGGGATCTGGTGGGTCTGGTCCGTCTGGATCAGCTTGCCGATTGCCTTGTTCATCAGCATGATCTCGCACACGGCGCGGCGCGAGCGGCTGTCGGCGCGCTTGATCAGCACCTGGGTCACGACCGCGAGCAGGCTCTGCGACAGAAAGCTCTTGGTCTGCTCGCGCTCCTCGATCGGCAAGGCGTCGATGATCCGGTCGATCGTCTTGACCGCGCTCGTCGTGTGCAGCGTACCGAGCACCAGGTGGCCGGTCTCGGCGGCGGTCATCGCCATCCGAACCGTTTCGGCATCGCGCATCTCGCCGACCAGGATCACGTCCGGATCCTCGCGCATGGCCGCGCGCACGCCCTCGGCGAATGACGGCACGTGGGTGCCATACTCGCGTTGGATGATCTGGGCCTCGCGGCTCTTGTGCACGAACTCGATCGGGTCCTCGAGGCTGATGATGTTCAGCCGGCGCGTGGTGTTGAGTTCGTTGATCATCGCCGCGAGCGTGGTTGACTTGCCGGTGCCGGTCGAACCCGTCACCAGGATCATCCCCTGGTGGAAATCGAGCAGTTTGGCGACTGTCTTCGGCAGATCCAGGCTCGCGAGCGTCGGCACCTCGGAGGGAATGGCGCGAAACACCGCGCCGACGCCGGTCTCCTTGCGGAACACGTTGACCCGGAAACGGCCGCCATCCTCCGCGACGTACGAGAAGTCGAGGTCGTGGCCGCCCTTGAAGTGCTCCAGTTGCCGCTTGGTCAGGACTTCATTGACGTAGCTCTCGAGTTCCGAGTCGCCGAGGTCCCGGAACCGGATCGGCATCAGCTCGCCGTTCATCCGCAGCATCGGCGGCACGCCGACCGCCAGGTGGATGTCGGAGCAGCCCTGGGCAGTGCCGAGCTTCAGAAACGCGTCAATGCGGGGCATTGCCGGGCCGCCGACTCAGGCGTGCTTCTCGAGTGCGAGTTTCAATTCATCCATGCTCTGAAAGCGCTTGGCCTTGTCGACCGCCATTGCCTTCATCACGAGATCCGACAACGGCTTGGGCAGCGCGCTGTTGACCTCGAGCGGCGGGCGCGCCTTGCCCTGCACGTGCTGGTACATGACGGCCATGTGGTCCCCGCGGCTGTAGGGTGGCACGCCGGCCAGCATCTCGTAGAGGATCACGCCGGTGCTGTAGACGTCGGCACGCGGGTCGACCTGCTTGCCTAGGATCTGCTCGGGGGCCATGTACTTGGGCGAACCTATCACAAAACCGGTCTTGGTCAGCTGCGCGTCGCCCTCGCGCTGCGCCGCGGCGACCCCGAAGTCGACGATCTTGAGCAGGCCCTCGCTGTTGATCAGCACGTTGGCCGGCTTCAGGTCGCGGTGCACTATGCCGACCTGGTGTGCGATGGCCATGCCGGTCGCGATGTCGATGCCGTATTTGACAGCGCGCGCGATCTGCAGCGGCTTCTCGTTGACGATCTCGGCGCCGAGCGTATGGCTCGGGAAGTATTCCATCGAGATCGCGTAATTGCCGCGGATGAACAGGAAGTCGTAGATACGGATCACGTTGCGATGGGTGATCTTGCGCGAGTAGCGCAGCTCGTGCACGAAGCGCTGCATGATCTCTTCGTCCTGAGACACCGTCGGGTTCAGGAACTTCAGGATCAGGCGCTCGTCGACGACCGTGTCCTCCATCAGCAGCACGGTGCCGAATGCGCCCTTGCCGATCTTCTCGATGTACTTGTAGCGCCCGTCGAGGACCTCGCCGGGCTGCAGCATCGTGATGTCCAGCCGCTGCGCGGCCGCCTCGTTCTGCTTGACGAGTGCGTGGACGTCGGCGTTGTCGATCAGCATCGTGCGCGCGGCGACGACCATCTGCTCGGCCTTCTTGTTCGCCGCCAGCTGGGTCGCGGAGAAGCGCGCGTCCAGTTCCTCGAGCGCGCGGTTGGCCGCGAGGCTCAAGGTCTGGTCGGTGGTGACGTCTTTGACCGCACGGATCCCCGACCTGACGGCATCGGCGGTCTTGTCGTCCGTCAGCCGGGCGAGGGCGGACATCGCCTCGATCCGGATCTCCTTCTCCGGACGTGCGAGCTGCGGCAGCAGGGTGTCGACCACTTTCGCATCGCCCAGCTTCGCCAACGCGCGAATCGCGGACGGCACCGACCGCGCCGGGCCCTTCAGCATTTCCACCAAGCGCGGCATGGCCCGCGCGGTGCGCATCTCGGCGAGCGCGTCGACCGCGCGCTCGCTGACCCACCAGTCCGTGTCGTGGGTGGCCTGCAGCAGGTAGTCGACGGCGCGCTCGTCCTTGGTGAGATTGAGGATCTCGATCGCGGTCCGCCGGATGTCCTCGTCGCGGTCCCGCACCAGTACCAGCACGGCCTCCACGACCCGCGGGCCGCCGATCTTGCCGAGCGCGTCAGCGGCGCGGCTGCGGACCCACCAGTCGCTGTCCTTGATGGCGTCCAGCAGATGCTTGATCGAGGTGGCATCGCCGACCTCGTTCAGCACCTCGACCGCGGCGCGACGGGCGTACTCCGATTCGTCCTTCAGGATCGGCACCAGATAGCGCACCGTCTGGGGGTCGTTGGCGCGGATCATGAGTTCGATCGCGCGGTTGGTGACCTCCATGTCGGCGTCGGCCAGCAGCGGGGCGACCGCCTCGACGGTCGACAAGGCCGGCATCTTCAGCAGCGCCGCGAGCGCTGCCTGGCGGATCATGCGGTTCGGGTCCTTCAGTTGGCCGAGCAGCGCGTGCTGCACCTCCGGCGTGCCGAACTTGGACAGGATCTCCATCAGGTGGACTCGGACCCCGACGTCCTTGCCCTCGAGGCGCGCCAGCAGGTCGGGGACCGACTGCGGATCGGCGACGTCGGCGATGATCTTAAAGAGTCCCGCCTTGTCCGCCGCCTGCGGGTTGTAGGCGGCGGCGAGCAGCTCGCGAAGCGGAATGCGCGTCTTGTGTGCCGCGATGACCTCGAGCAGCGCCGGGCCCGCGATGTTGCGGTTCTTCAGCGCCTCGAGCAGCTGCGAGGCCGGGAAACCCTTGGCGCTCGACAGCGCCCAGCTGACGGCCGCGACCGTACGGGGGTTCGAGTCACCGAGGCCTTCGAGCAGCGCCGGCAGGTTCTTGGCGTTGGCGAGCGCCGTGAGCACCTCGACGTAGGCCATCGTCTCGCGCTTGTCGGCGCTGCCGAGCGCCTCGAGGATCAGCGCGATCCCGTCGCCGCCGAGCGCGATGAGCTTGTCAATGGCCTTGCGCGACCGTGGCGTCCCCAGATCGCCGCTGGCCTTGATGTCGGCGAGGATCCGTTCGCCGCGCAGGGAAGTGAAGAAACTCACTCCCGAATTATGCCATAGGGGCGTGCCGCGCCTGCCCCCGATGGCCCCACCGCCGCCCCGGCGACAGCGGCCTCCGCTAGACTGCCGATTTACCCTAATGCCGAGCACCCCATGAACGCCGCCGAACTTCGCGCCCGCATCGCCGCCGTCGTCGACCCGCTGCTCGGCGCGCCGCTCGGGGATGCGGTCAGGAGTGCCGACATCGTCGGCCCCAACGTCGTCGCGGCGATCACGCTCGGCTTCCCGGTCGGCGGCTACGAGCCAATCCTGACCGAACGGGTCGCGCAGGAGCTCGCCGCCGCCGGCTGGGCCGGAGGGGTGAAGCTCGAGCTGCAGGCCGCGATCGAGGCTCAGGCCGTCCAGGGCAATCTGAAGCCGCTGCCGAGCATCCGCAACATCCTCGCGATCGCCTCCGGCAAAGGCGGAGTCGGAAAATCGACCACCGCAGCGAACCTCGCGCTCGCGCTCGCCCGGCAGGGAGCGCGGGTGGGGCTGCTCGATGCGGACATCTACGGTCCGAGCCAGCCACTGATGATGGGCCTGACCGGCCAGCGGCCGACCTCGCAAGATGGCAAGCACCTGAACCCGTTGCGCGCCTACGGAGTCGAGGTCATGTCCATCGGCTTTCTGATCGACCCCGAGCAGCCCATGGTGTGGCGGGGCCCGATGGTCACCCAGGCCCTGACCCAGCTGATCGGCGAGACGCTGTGGGGCGAGCTCGATTACCTGCTGATCGACATGCCGCCGGGGACCGGCGACACGCAGCTGACGATCTCGCAGCGCGTGCCGGTCAGCGGGGCGATCATCGTCACGACCCCCCAGGACATCGCGCTCGCGGATGCGCGCAAGGGCCTGATGATGTTCCGCAAGGTCGCGGTGCCGGTGCTCGGCATCGTCGAGAACATGGCGACCCACGTCTGCTCGCAGTGCGGCCACGAGGAGCACGTGTTCGGTGCGGGCGGTGGCGAGCGGATGGCGGCCCAGTACGGAGTGCCGCTGCTCGGCAGCCTGCCGCTCGACATTCGGATCCGCGAGCAGGCCGACAGCGGCCGCCCGACCGTGGTGGCCGAGCCCGACGGCCGGCTCGCGCTCGCCTTCCAGGACATCGCGCGCCGGGCCGCGGCGCGCCTGGCGGCCGGCGTGGCGGCGAGCACGTTTCCGACGCTGTCGGTCAGCGACGACTGACCTCGCACCGCGCGCGCCGGGCGTGCCGGATGTGGCATTCGCAGCCGCATCCGCGGCTCGCGTTCCGCCGGCCGCGTGACCATAATCGGATTTTCGGGCCGGGGCACGCATGAGCATCAAGTCAGACCATTGGATTAGGCGCATGGCCGCCACCGGCATGATCGAGCCCTACGCCGCCGAGCAGGTGCGCTCGGTCGGCGACCGCAAGATCATCTCCTACGGCACGTCGAGCTACGGCTACGACGTGCGCTGCGCGAACGAATTCAAGATCTTCACGAACATCAACTCGACGATCGTGGATCCGAAGGCCTTCGATCCACAGAGCTTTGTCGACGTCACGGCCGATGTGTGCATCATTCCGCCGAATTCCTTCGCGCTCGCGCGGACGGTCGAGTACTTCAGGATTCCGCGCAGCGTGCTCACCGTGACCGTGGGCAAGTCGACCTACGCGCGGTGCTTTCGCGGCGACACGCGGGTCGCGCTCATCGACGGCACGCAACCGACGCTCGAGCAGATGGCGCGTCGCGCCGCGAGCGGCGAGCCATTCTTCGGCTACAGCATCGGCGCGCACGGTCGCCTGATCGTCACCCGGCTCGAAGCGCCGCGCTGCATCGGCCGCGACGCGCTGCTCGAGCTGAGGCTCGATGACGGCGCGCTGATTCACGCGACTCCCGATCACCTGTTCCTCACCCGCGACGGACGCATGGTGGCGGCCGCGACCTTGCGCCCGGCGGATGCGCTGATGCCGCTGTACCGCCACGGGTGCCGCGGCGCGGACCTGATCTACCAGCCGCTCGACGGCGAGCTGCTGCCGACGCGCCTGCTGGCGGATGAGTGGACCGTGCGCGCCGGCGGGTCCTATGGGGAGGGCGATGGCGCGCCGCGGACACTCGGGGCCGGGAGCGTCGGCCGGGTGCGGCCGGGCGAGCGCTACCCCGCGAGGCGTCGTCGCCGCGCCGAGCCGCGGCACCAGCCGTCGGCGGCGGTCCCCGGGCGGCGGGCGTACCGCAATCACAGGGTCGCCGCGGTCCTCCCGGTCCCTGGCGCTCACGATGTGTACTGTCTGACGGTGCCGGAGGCGGGCAACTTCGCGCTTGCAGCGGGCGTATTCGTGCACAACTGCGGCATCATCGTCAACGTGACGCCGCTGGAGCCCGAGTGGGAAGGTCACGTGACCCTCGAGTTCTCCAATACGACGCCCCTGCCCGCGAAGATCTACGCGAATGAGGGCGTCGCGCAGATGCTGTTCTTCGAGTCCGATGAAGTGTGCGGCACGTCCTACCGCGACCGCGGCGGGAAGTACCAGGGACAGCGCGGCGTCACGCTGCCGAAGACCTGACGGCGCAACTCAGCGCGTCGGCGCGGTCGCCTGGGCCGGAGCCGGCGGCAGCCACTTGAGCGAACGCACGGCAAAGCTGAGCCTTGTCTTGCCGTCCTCACGCTGCTCGATGCGCACCGGCAGCCAGCCGAGCGACGGCGCGTACCAGTAGCGCCAGGTGCGACCGCGGCCGTCACCGCCCTTGCGGTCGCTGGTGTAGATCACCGTATCGACCTCGCCGAGCGCGGTCTTGAGGCGCTCGGCGCCGGCGCGCGTATAGACGAAGTGCTTGATCTCACGGCCGTCCAGCATCGGGTACTCGCCCGGCTCGCGCCCGGCGAGCAGATCGACGAGCGGTGCGGCGCGGATCGACATCACGTCCTGCGTGCCGGGCTCGACGGCGAGATCGAGCGCCGACCCGCGCACCAGCCCTGTGACCCGTCCGCGCGTCCAGTCGTAGGTGAGTTCAACGTTCTCGCGCTTGCTGGTCGTGCCGTCATCGAGGGAGTAGCGCTGAGGTTGCACTCCCGATGGCGTCACCGTGAACGCGCTGCGCTCCCGGGACTCCGAGTTGATGATGAAACTCGCGAGCAGTCCCGGAAAGGCGCGGGTCTCGTACAGCCAGCTGTCGGGCGCGGCGTCCGGCTTCAGCGTCAGCTGCAGGTCGCCGGCGCCGATACCCTTGAATGAGGTGCGGTAGGTGATTTCGTGGGCACGCAGCCCAGCCGCGCTCGCCGATAAAGGGGCGAGCGCGAGCATCGCGGCGGCGAGGGCGGCGCTCGCCTGAGCCACGCGCCGCCCGCGCGATGCCCGGCTAGCACCGTTCATCGGCATCCTCGAGCATCACCGGCATCGCAAGTGGCCGGCCGTCGAGCCAGGCGCGCCCTGCCTGTTCGCGCAGGCGGCCGGCGGCAAACCAGTCGATGACCAGCGGGTAGAGCACGTGCTCGCGCGCCTGCACGCGCGCGGCAAGGCTGGTCTCGCTGTCGTCCGCGCGGACCCGGACCCGGGCCTGTGCGATCAAGGGTCCGGCGTCGAGCTCGTCGGTGACGAAGTGCACTGTGCAGCCGTGCCAGGCGGCACCTGCTGCGAGGGCGCGGCGGTGGGTGTGGAGGCCGCGCAACTCTGGCAGCAGCGAGGGGTGAATGTTGAGCAGGCGCCCGGCGTAACGGGCGATGAACGCCGGGTCGAGGATGCGCATATAGCCTGCCAGCACCACGAGCGCGGGTGCGTAGCCGTCGATGCGGGCCGCGAGCGCACGGTCGTGCGCGGCCCTGTCCGGGTAGTCGGCCGGCGGGATGCACTCGGCCGGCAGGCCGAGTGCGCGCGCGCGCTCGAGGCCGCCCGCGCCGTGGCGGTCGCTCAGCACCGCGCGGACCTCGACCGGGAGCGCGCCGGTCGCGGCCTTGGCCGCAATCGCGGCGAAGTTGCTGCCGTGACCGGACAACAGCACGACGATCGGCAGCCGGCGACCGGCCTCAGCCGTCGAGGACGACACCGCCGCTGCCTGCGCGAACCTCACCGATCGGGAATACCGTCTCGCCCAGCGTTCGCAGACACGCAAGCGCCCGGTCGGCGGCGGTGGCCGGGACGGACACCGTCATGCCGATGCCGCAGTTGAATGTGCGATGGAGTTCGGTCTCGTCGATGTTTCCCGCGCTCTTCAGCCAGTCGAACACCGCCGGCCGCTGCCAGGCGCGGCGATCGAGGCGCACCTCGAGCCCCTCCGGGAGTACCCGCGGGATGTTCTCGATGAGCCCGCCGCCGGTGATGTGGGCGAGCCCGTGCACCGGGACCTCGCGCACGAGGGCGAGCAGGCTCTTGACGTAGATCCGGGTCGGGGCCAGCAACAGATCGTAGAGCGGCTGACCGGCGACTCGGGTGGTCGCATCGGCACCGGTCAGCGTGAGGAGCCTGCGAATCAGGGAGTAGCCATTGGAATGCGGTCCGGACGAGGCGAGTCCGAGCACCACATCGCCCGCCTGCGTCCGGCTCCCGTCGATCACCCGGTCCTCCTCGACGATGCCGACGCAAAAGCCGGCGAGATCGTAGTCCGCGCCCGCATACATCCCCGGCATCTCGGCCGTTTCCCCGCCGACCAGCGCGCACCCGGCCTGCACGCAGCCCTCGACGATTCCCACGATGACGCGCTCGGCGACACCGACGTCGAGCTTGCCCGTCGCGTAGTAGTCCAGGAAATACAGTGGCTCCGCGCCCAGCACCACGACGTCGTTGGCGCACATCGCCACCAGGTCGATGCCGATCGTATCGTGCCGGAAGGTCTCAATTGCGAGTCGCAGCTTGGTGCCGACGCCATCCGTGCCCGACACGAGCACGGGTCTTCGGTATCGGTCGAGCGGCACGCGCACCAGGGCGCCGAATCCCCCGAGACCGCCGATGACCTCGCGGCGCAGCGTCCGCCTGACGTGCGGTTTGATGCGCTCGATGAGCTCGTCGCCGGCGTCGATGTCGACACCGGCGTCGCGGTAAGTCACCGACGGACGCGACTCTTGCATGGGGTAGGCCGGGGGCGATAGCGGGGCTGTGGTATTTTACATGGCCGTATGCATCGCCGCCGGCTCGGCGATGCCCCCGATCGGCTCCCCGAATGAAGTCAATGGGTCTACGCAAACGGCTGGCGCTCGGTCTGCTCGGGCTCGCGCTGTCCACCGCAGCGGCGGCCGCGGCGGTCGACGGCCTGTACGAGGCCATCGTGCCGGGGGATGGCACCGAGGCTGGGCGTGCGGCCGCGGCCACCGAGGCGCTGAGGCAGGTCATCGTGCGCGTGACCGGCCGGGGCGCGGCGGCGACCGAGCCCGCGCTCGCCTCCGTCTACGCTGCAGCGCCGCGCTTCGCCCAGACCTACCGTGCGGTCGCCTCGGGCCTGGTCGCGGTGGGCTTCGATGCCGCGGCGCTCGATGCGGCGCTGCTCTCCGCGGGCCAGCGAGTCTGGCCACGCGAGCGTCCGCTGACGCTCGTGCTGCTTGTCAGCGAGCGTCCGGGGGCGCAGGCGAGCCTCACCGGTGCGGCGGATCCCGACCTCAGGCGCGAGGTCGAGAAAGCTGCGCAGCTGCGCGGACTGCCGCTGGGATGGGCCAATGGGCTTGACTCCGCCACCCAGCAGGCGCGCATGGCCGATGCGCTCGCCGGGCGCCTCGAGCCGCTGCGCGCCCTCGCGCGGGACGTCGGTGCCGACGGCGTGCTCGTCGGCAGGACCGGCGCCTCCGGCATCGCCTGGAGCTTTGTCGGGCCCGCGGGCAGCGGGACGCTCGCCGGGTCCGCCACCGAGGCCGTCGATACCCTGGCCGACCGCTACGGGGCCCAGTTCGCGACGGAGGACCGCAGCGCCGGACGGCTGACCATCGTGATCCGCGCAGTCCGCGATCTGTCCGGCTATGCGGCGGCGACCCAGGCGCTCGGCAGCCTCGACACCGTCAGCGACGTCGCGCTCGAGGAGGCCGCGGGCGAGACGCTGCGTTTTCAGGTGTCGTTCACCGGTGATCCGGAGGCGCTGCGGCAGGCTGCGGCACAGGCGCCGCGCCTCGCCCCCGACGAGGACGCGCCAGCCGACGGGGCGCTGCATTTCGTGCTGCGGCCATGAGCCTGCGCTGGCTGCCGAATGCGATCTGCGTGCTGCGCATGCTGCTGGCTGGCCCGGTGGCGGTCGCGCTCGCGCGGGGCGAGTACCTGCTGACCGTCGTGCTGTTTGCCGTCGCGGCGCTGTCGGACGGACTCGACGGATGGCTGGCGAAGTCCTTCGGCTGGACGTCCCGGCTCGGCAAGATCCTCGATCCGATCGCCGATAAGCTTTTGCTCGTCACGGTGTTCGTGACGCTCGTCTGGGTCGGGCGCGTGCCGCTGTGGCTTGGCGCGGCCGTCGTGGTGCGCGACCTCGTGATCGTCGGCGGCGCGATCGCCTATCAGTGGTTCATCGGCCGGGTCGAGGGCCATCCGACGCGCGTCAGCAAGCTCAACACCGTGCTGCAGCTGTCGTTCGTCCTGATCGTGATCGCCTCCGCCGCCTGGCCGGTCGTGCCGACGCCGCTCGTGACAGCGGCGGGCGCGGCGTGCTTTGTGACCACGGTCGTCAGTGGCCTCGACTACGTGCTGACCTACGGGCGCCTGGCGTGGCGCGACAGCCACGGGTCGGCGGCCGCGGCGCGCTGATGGAGCAGCTGCCCCTCGGGGTCCGGCTGCGGACTTCCTCGACCTTTGCGAGCTTCCACCCGGGCGAGAATGCGGCGCTGATCGCCGCGCTCGAGGCCCGGGCGCGCGAGCCGCGGCTGCCGCCGCTCTGGATCTGGGCGGGGCCGGGCGCCGGACGCAGCCATCTGCTGCAGGCGACCTGCGCGCGCGCCGGCGAGTGCGGGCGCCGCGCCGGCTACCTGCCGCTCGCCGCAGCCTGGCCGACGGCCGCGCTGCTTGCGGGCTTCGAGTCGCTGGACGTCGTGTGCCTGGATGATGCGGAGCGCATCGTCACCGGGACCGACTGGCAGCACGCGCTGTTTGCGTTCTACAATGATCTCGCCGAGCGCAGGGGCAACCTCGTGATCAGCGCGGCGCGGCCGCCGCAAGCGCTCGACATCCAGTTGCGCGATCTCGCCTCGCGACTCGCCGCATCGATCGTCTGGCAGCTGCGCCCGCTCGGCGAGGCCGATCAGGCGGCCGCGCTGCAGGCACGGGCCCGGATGCTCGGGATAGAGCTCACGGACGAGACCCTGCAGTATCTGCAGCGGCGGCTGCCGCGGGATCTTGCGGTGCTGTGCGATGCGCTCGACAGGCTCGATGGGGCAGCGCTGGCGCAGCAGCGCCGCCTGACGGTGCCGTTCGTCAGGTCGGTGCTGCAGCTGTCCGGCGACTGAGGCGGACGAATGCCACCAGCGCCACGGCGAGCGCAAAGGCCGTCAGCAGCGTGATGGCCGCATAGACGCGAGCGCCGGGGTTGGCGATCACATCCGTGAGCCCGTAGCCCAGGTAGGGCGTCGTCAGCAGCAGCGCACCGTCGTACACCCGCCGCTTGCCGCGCCACAGTCCGCGCACCGCGAGCAGCCACGGGACGACGCCGAGCGCGCTCATGAGCCACGCCGCGGGAGCGCTGAAGCGCCGCGCGTGCCAGTACACGAACACCGCGCACAGCACGGCGACGAGAGCGAGCGCGATGCCGCGCGCGGCCGTCAGCGGGCCCGGTGTCATCGCGACGGTCCCGCCGTCGGCCGGGCGGTTCACGGCTGCGGTCGCGCGGCCAGACACAGCGTCAGCTCCGCGACGCGCCGGCCGAGCAGCCGGGCGAGCTCGCGCTCATCGGCTGTCAGCGCGGCGCTGTCTCCCTTGGCGATGTGGCCCGCGCCATAGGGCGAGCCGCCGCGATCGGTGCGCGTGACCGCCGGCTCCGTGAACGGCAGTCCCACCAGCAGCATGCCGTGGTGCAGGAGCGGCAGCATCATCGAGAGGAGCGTCGACTCGTGGCCGCCGTGCAGGGTGCTGGTCGAGGTGAACACGCCGGCCGGCTTGCCGACCAGATCGCCTGCGACCCACGATCCGCCGGTGCCGTCGAGGAAATGCTTGAGCGGCGCCGCCATGTTGCCGAAACGCGTCGGGCTGCCGAGGACCAGCCCATCGCAGCCGGCGAGCTCGGCGTGGGTCGCGTACGGTGGCCCGCTCGCCGGCACCGGGGGTGCCGGAGCTTCGATTACCGTGGTGATCGCCGGAACCGTGCGCAGACGCACCGACACGCCGCTGACGCTCTCGACGCCGCGACAGACGTGCCGCGCGAGATCGGCGGTGGCGCCGTTGCGGGAGTAATACAGAACAAGGACTTCCGGCATCGCGGTCTTCAGGGAGGCGCTCGGTGCCCGCTTGCTTGACGCAGGATTCTGGCGCTTGCTAGCGTCCTTCAGGGTTGGACTCAACGGATGATCGCATGTTTCGGCGTCTGAGGCTGCGTGTGTTGTGTGCGGTGCTGCTGCTGGCCGGCGGTTGCGCAGTCGCGCCGGTGCAGACGATGAGCGACACGCGCCAGGCGATCCAGGCCGCCGAGGCGGCGGGCGCGCAGACCGCGGCTCCGGCGCAGCTGGCGGCCGCCCGCGAGGGCCTGAAGCGTGCCGAGGACCTGATTCGGGTCAAGGATTACCGCGCCGCGAAGCGCGAGGCGCTGGCGGCGCGGGCGCGCGCGGGCGAAGCCCTGGCCGCGACACCGGGCGCGACCGCGGCGCACTGAACCCGCATCAGCTGCGCCAGCGGCTCGACAGGCGCGTCAGCACCAGATCCGGATAGTCGCGGCGGCCGAGGCTGCCGTTGTAGCGGGCGAGCGCACGGCGGTAGTCGTTGCGCTCGCTGTGCATGTAGAAGCCGAGGATCTCGCACCCCAGCCGCACGTTGAACTCGACGTTGCCGAACAGGCGGTTCTCGACGCCGAGGTTGTGGGGCCAGAACGGCATGACCTGCATCAGTCCCACGGCCCCGCTCGTGGACACGGCGTACAGGTCGAAGCGGCTCTCGACGTCGATGACGGCGAGCACCAGCTCCGGCGTCAACAGCAGGTTGAAGTTGTGCTCGTGCCGGTAGCGGCGGACCACGGCGTTGGATGCGCAGTACACGTGGCGCAGGATGTCGACCCGCAGCGTCGGGTCGCTGACGTACTTGCGCAGCCGCGGTTCCTGCAGCTTGAAGAACACTTCCTCGCCGAAGCGATCCGGCTGGTCGTCGCAGCGCGTCGTCGCGATCGCCTGCTGGACGACTGCGCGCAGCTCCGGATCCTGCTGCTGGTCGGCGCAGGCGGGCAGGGAAAGGCCGAGCCCCGCCGCGAGCAGCACGCCCGCGGCCGCGCGCAGGCGGCCCGGCAGCCCGTCAGCGGGCGCGACGGGCCGCGAGCGATGCGACGACGTCGGCGAGCGCAAAGTCCTCGCTCTCGGTGGCACGACGATGGCGGTACTCGAGCCGTCCGGCGTCGAGTCCGCGTTCACCGACCACGATTCGGTGCGGTATCCCATACAGCTCCGCGTCCGCGAACTTTACTCCGGTTCGCGCCTCGCGATCATCGAACAGCACTTCGAATCCGGCGACCGTCAGTTCCGCGTACAGCCGCTCACTCGCCTCGCGCACCCGCGTCGATTTCTGCAAGTTTATCGGCACGAGGGCGACGTCGAACGGCGCCAGCGGTTCCGGCCAGATAATGCCGCGTTCATCATGGTTCTGCTCGATCGCGGCGGCGATGACGCGCGTCACACCGATGCCATAGCACCCCATCAGCAGCGTGACCGTACGCCCCTGCTCGTCCAGAACCGTGGCGCCGAGCGCCTCGCTGTACTTGCGGCCGAGCTTGAAGACGTGACCGACCTCGATGCCGCGGACGACCGACAGCGTGCCCTTTCCGGAGGGGCTCGGGTCGCCGTTGACGGCGTTGCGCAGATCCGCGGCGGCGGGCTCAGGCAGGTCGCGCCCCCAGTTGACGCCCGTCAGATGCGCGTCGCGCTCATTGGCGCCGCACACGAAATCCGCTGACGCCAGTGCCGAGTGGTCGGCGTACACCCGGCACTGAAGGCCCACGGGGCCCAGGAATCCGATCTCGGCACCGAGCTCCCGGGCGATTCTTTCCGGTGCCGCCATCCGCAGCGGGTTCGCGACGCCCGGCAGCCGCTGGGCCTTGACGGCATTCAGCTCGTGGTCGCCGCGCAGCACGAGCGCGACGAGATCGCCGGCGCTGCCATCCACGACCAGCGTCTTGAGGCACGTGCTGGGCGGCACCCGCAGCAGCGCGGCGAGCTCGGCGATCGTGCCGACGTGGGGCGTCGGAATGATCGTCCGGCTCCGCGACGGCGCCGGGCGCGGCGCGGCGGGCGGCAGCGCCTCTGCCTTCTCGAGGTTGGCGGCGTAATCATCGGCGTCGGAGAACGCGATCGCATCCTCGCCCGAGTCGGCGAGCACGTGGAACTCCTGCGAGCCCGTGCCGCCGATGGCACCGGGATCGGCGAGCACGGCGCGGAACTTCAGTCCCATGCGGGTGAAGATGCGCGTGTAGGCGTCGTACATCAGGCGGTAGCCCTGATCGAGCGATGCCTCGTCGACGTGGAAGCTGTAGGCGTCCTTCATGATGAACTCGCGCGCCCGCATCACGCCGAAGCGCGGCCGGATCTCGTCGCGGAACTTCAGCTGGATCTGATAGAAGTTGACGGGCAGCTGGCGGTAGCTCTTGATGTCGCGGCGCGCGATGTCGGTGATCACTTCCTCGTGGGTCGGCCCGTAGACGAACTGCCGCTCGTGCCGGTCGGTGAGGCGCAGCAGCTCCGGCCCGAACTGGTCCCAGCGGCCGGACTCCTGCCACAGCTCGGCCGGCTGGATCGTGGGCATCAGCACTTCAAGCGCACCTGCCCGGTTCATCTCCTCGCGGATGATGTTCTCGGCCTTGCGCAGCGCCCGCAGGCCCATCGGCAGCCACGTATACAGGCCCGCCGCCAGGCGCCGGATCAGCCCCGCGCGCAGCATCAGCTGATGGCTGATGATCTCCGCCTCGGCGGGGATCTCCTTGAGGTTCTGGAGCGGGTAGGCGGACAAACGCATGCGGGGCCGCATCTTAGCAGGCCTGCCCCGCGGCCCCGCGCGGGTTGTTGGGACCGCTCTCGAAGCCCTATGATCGCTACGCCATGGCAGCTCCGGACGACATGACCGAGACGACCCCCGAGACGCGCCCCCGGCGACGGGGCGTTTTTCTGCTGCCGAACGTGCTGACGACCGGGACGCTGTTCGCGGGCTTTTACTCGATCGTGGCGGCGATCGACGGCAATTTCGACCGTGCCGCGATCGCGGTGTTCGGCGCGATGCTGTTCGACGGACTCGACGGGCGGGTCGCCCGCTGGACCCATACGGAAACGATCTTCGGCAAGGAGTACGACAGCCTGTCCGACATGGTCGCCTTCGGGGTGGCGCCCGCCATCGTCGTCTACCAGTGGGGCGTCGCCCGGTTGGCCGAGTACAACGCGACCTGGGGGCGTATCGGCTGGCTGGTCACATTCTTCTACGCCGTGACGGCGGCCCTGCGGCTCGCGCGTTTCAACGCTCGCTCGGCCTCGGTCGACAAGCGCTACTTCGAGGGGCTGCCCTCGCCCTCGGCGGCGGCCGTGCCGGCCGCCTTCATCTGGTGCGCGCACAAGTACCAGATCGGTGGACTCAATGGTCTGGTGACGGCGTTCGTCGTCACCGGGCTCGCGGCCGCCTTGATGGTGAGCCGCTTTTATTACTCGAGCTTCAAGGGCGTGAAGGCGACGGGCCGCGTGCGCTTTACCTACGCGATCCTGATCCCGCTGACCTTCGTGGTCATCGCGGTCGAGCCGCCGGTCGTGCTGCTTGCGCTGTTCGGCGCGTTCGCGTTGTCGGCGCCCTGTGCCTGGGCGTGGCGGCGGCTGCGACGCCGGCCCGGCGCCGGGGGCGGGCGCAGCTGATGGACGCGCGCCGCGCTGCCGTGCTCGGAACCCTCGGAATAGAGCGCTTCGTGCCGCGCGATGCCGTGGTGGGAGCGGACCCGCGGCGGGTCGCGACCGAGATCGCCGGGCTCGGCTGGGAGGCCCTCGGGCGGGCGGTCGCGGGCTGCACGCGCTGTGCGCTCGCGAAGGGCCGCACCAACACGGTGTTCGGCGTCGGCGACCCGGCGGCGCGGTGGCTCGTGATTGGAGAGGCCCCGGGCGCCGAGGAGGACCGGCAGGGCCAGCCGTTCGTCGGCCGGGCCGGACAGTTGCTGAACTCGATGCTCCGCGCGGTCGGGCTCGCCCGCGACCAGGTCTTCATCGCCAACGTGCTCAAGTGCCGGCCGCCCGGCAACCGCGACCCGCTGCCCGAGGAGGTGCGCTGCTGCATGCCGTATCTGGAGCGGCAGATCGCGCTGATCAAGCCGCGCCTCGTCCTGTGCGTCGGGCGCATCGCGGCCCAGAACCTGCTTGGCACGGACACGCCGATTGGCAAGCTCCGCGGCCACACGCACGCACTCGCGCCGTTCGGGACACCGGTCGTCGTGACCTACCACCCGGCGTACCTGCTGCGCTCGCCGGGCGAGAAACGCAAGGTGTGGGAAGACCTCTGCCTGGCGATGGAGGTGGCGCGTGGCGACGGCGCTTGACGAGCCGCCGCCGGCGCGGATCACGCACCGGCGCATGAGCGAGCCGGACCTGCCGGCGGTCATCGAGATCGAGGCCGCGGCCTACATGTTCCCGTGGAGCATCGGGATCTTCCGCGACTGCCTGCGGGTCGGGTACGTGTGCCGGGTGCTCGTGGCGGGCGACGGCATCGGGGGCTACGGCATCATGTCGATGGGCGCCGGCGAGGCGCACATCCTCAACGTGTGTGTGCGGGCGGACCTGCGCGGCCAGGGGATCGGGCGGCGGCTGCTGCGGTGGTTCCTCGACGAGGCGCGGTCCGCGGGTCACGGCTGGGCCTTCCTCGAGGTGCGCCCGTCGAATCGGCCCGCCATCCGGCTGTACGAGTCGCTGGGCTTTGGCCCGGTGGGGCTGCGCCGCGGCTACTACCAGGCCGTCGGCGGTCGCGAGGACGCGGTCGTCTACCGGCTCGACCTCGACACCTGGGGCGAGGAAGCGGGCCGGGCCGTGCCCGGTGGGCACCCCGATCGCTGACCGGGTACCATTGCGCCCCTTTCGAGGCCGAACCCGTTCCCATGATTGAGTCCGATGTCACCGCTGCGATCGAGCGGCGTCGCACCTTTGCGATCATCTCGCACCCCGACGCCGGCAAGACGACGCTCACCGAGAAGCTGCTGCTGTTCGGCGGGGCGATCCAGATGGCGGGCACCGTCAAGGGCCGCAAGGCGGCGCGGCACGCGACCTCCGACTGGATGCGCCTCGAGCAGCAGCGTGGGATCTCGGTGACCTCCTCCGTCATGCAGTTCCCGTTTCGGGGCCGGGTCGTGAACCTGCTCGATACGCCGGGCCACGAGGATTTCTCGGAGGACACCTACCGGACGCTGACTGCGGTCGACTCGGCGCTGATGGTCATCGACTGTGCCAAGGGCGTGGAGGAGCGCACGATCAAGCTGATGGAGGTCTGTCGGCTGCGCGCCACGCCGATCATGACCTTCGTCAACAAGCTCGACCGCGACGGGCGCGAGCCCGTCGAGCTGCTGGACGAGATAGAGCGCGTGCTGGGACTTGCGTGCGCGCCGATGACCTGGCCGATCGGCATGGGCCGCGAGCTGCGCGGCATCTATCACCTGCGCGAGGACCGGATTTACGTCTACACCGCGGGCGATAAGGGTCGCGCCGGCACCAACCTCGTGATTAGCGGGCTCGGCTCGGACGCCGCGGGCGAGCTGCTCGGCGACGGGCGGGAGGCGCTGCGCAATGAGATCGAGCTGGTCCGCGGCGCGACGGCCCCGTTCGACCTAGAGGCCTACCGCGCCGCCCGCCAGACGCCGGTGTTCTTCGGCTCGGCGGTCAACAACTTCGGCGTCGAGGAGCTGCTCGCCTCGTTCGTCGAGCACGCCCCGGGGCCCCGGGCGCGCGCGACGACCACGCGGGAGGTGGCCGCGACCGAACCCGCGTTCTCGGGCTTCGTCTTCAAGATCCAGGCAAACATGGACCCGGCGCACCGCGACCGGATCGCCTTCCTGAGGATCTGCTCCGGCCGCTACCAGCGCGGCATGCGCCTGCACCACGTGCGGCTCGGCAAGGAGGTGCGGGTCGCGGACGCGCTGACGTTCATGGCGGCCGACCGCCAGCAGACGGAGGAGGCCTACGCTGGCGACATCATCGGCCTTCACAACCACGGCACGATCAACATCGGTGACACCTTCAGCGAGGGCGAGACGCTCAATTTCACAGGGATACCGAACTTCGCGCCCGAGCTGTTCCGCCGCGCCGTCCTCAAGGATCCGCTGAAGGCCAAGGCGCTGCAGAAGGGCCTTGCGCAGCTGTGCGAGGAGGGCGCGACGCAGCTGTTCCGGCCGCTCAAGAACAACGATTCGATACTCGGTGCCGTCGGGCCGCTGCAGTTCGAGGTCGTGGCGTTCCGGCTGGCGGACGAGTACGGCGTGCAGTGCGCGTTCGAAGTGATCGCCGTCGCGGCCGCCCGGTGGATTGAGTGCACCGACCCGAAGACGCTCGCCGAGTTCCGCGAGCGGGCGTTGGAGAACCTGGCGCTCGACCACGACGGCGAGCTCGTCTACCTCGCTCCCTCGCGGGTCAATCTCGAGCTGACACTGGAGCGCTGGCCTGCGATCTCCTTCCGCGCGACGCGCGAGCACCTCCCCGCCGCCGCCTGAGTGACGAGCGCCGCGCCGATCTTCACCGCTCGTCCGATGCTGCGCTGCACGAGCGCTGCCGGACCGCGAGGGCGAGCGGCGCGACGGCTTGTCTTGCCACCCGGCGATGATCGATCATGACCGCGCACGCGAGCGGACCACGAAGGGAGTCAGGCGATGCCTAAGCGAATTGCCTACGTCACGGGCGGCATGGGCGGCATCGGCAGTGCCATCACCACGCGCCTGTGTCAGAGCGGCCTCACGGTTGTCGCCGGATGCGGCCCGCACTCGGCGCGCAAGGACCGGTGGCTCGCCGAGATGCGCGGTCGCGGGTTCGATGTGCATGCCTCCGAGGGGAACGTGGCCGACTGGGAGTCCACCCGTGCCGCCTTCGAGAAGGTGCGCGCCGAAGTGGGGCCGGTCGACGTGCTGGTCAACAACGCCGGCATCACGCGCGACGGGACGTTTCGCAAGATGCCGATCCAGGACTGGACCATGGTCATTGAAACGAACCTCAACAGCCTGTTCAACGTGACGAAGCAGGTCATCGAAGGGATGCTGGACCGCGGCTGGGGCCGGATCATCAACATCTCCTCGGTCAACGGCCAGAAGGGCCAGTTCGGCCAGGTGAACTATTCGACCGCCAAGGCGGGCATCCACGGATTCACGATGGCCCTCGCGCAGGAAGTCGCCAGCAAGGGCGTGACGGTCAACACCGTGTCGCCCGGGTACATCGGCACCGACATGGTCCGCGCGATGAAGCCCGACGCGCTCGAGCGGATCGTCGCGACGATTCCGATCAAGCGGCTCGGTACGCCGGAGGAGATCGGCTCGATCGTCGCCTGGCTCGCGGGCGAGGACTCCGCCTTCGCGACCGGGGCCGACTTCTCGCTGAACGGCGGCCTGCACATGGGTTGAGCGTGGCTCACCACGCGGCAGGGTCGAGCCGGTAGAAGCGGGCGAGCTCGGCGTACAGCTCCGGATGCTCGCGCGCGAGCTCGCGCGGCAGCTCGAAGAACGTCTCGGAGGCGACTGCAAAGAACTCGGCCTCGTCCTCGAGCGCGTAAGGATCGAGCAGCGTCGCCTCCCCGGCCGCGGACCTGGCCGCGAGCTGCTGGTAGGCGCGGTTCATCACCAACGCCCACCGATCGTAGTCCTCGGGCGCTGCGAGCAGCGGCGCGCCGTTCGGCGCGCCTGCCTCCTGGTCGAGGTAGTGGGCGAACTCGTGGATGACGACGTTGTAGCCCTCACCCGCATCCTCGACGTCGCGCCACGACAGGACGATGCGCGAAGTGTCCCAGGACTGGCCGCTCAGCGTACGTCGCCCGTGGGTCACGATGCCGTCGGCCTCGACATCCTCGGTGACGACGAACTCGTCCGGGTACACCAGAATCGAGCGCAGCTCGTCGAACACGTGCTCGCTGCGGTTGAGGACCAGCAGGCAGGCCTGCGCGGCGATGCCGGTCCGGATCGCATCCGTGACCGCCAGTCCGCCGCAGCCGATGAACTCCCGCTCGGCGAGGAATATCTGCACGCGCGCCGCGAGCAGCGGCCGAAGTTCCGCCGGAAGGCGCTGCCAGGCGCGGGTCCGTTCCAGCAATCGCCCGACCGCTGCCGGCAGCGGCGCTCCTGCGAGCCGCGTGCGGCGCCGGCGGCGCAGCAGCGGCCTCGCGACGATCGCAGCGATGATCGCCGCTGCGAGCGCGCACGCGAGCGCGAGCGCGATCACGTCCCCAGCGGCCGGAGCAGGCGGGAAAAGCTGCGGGCGAGCTCGAGAAAGCGCGTGCGCTCGGCGGCGGTCGCGCCCGGCAGGTAGCGCGCCACGACGTAGGCATCGACGAGCCGGCTGACGGGCGCGGCGAGCAGCGGGTCCCAGCGGGCGACCCGTCGCCCGAAGTCGACCGGGCCCTCGGCGGCCTCACGTGGCAAGCCCGCGCGCGCGAGCCGCGCGCACACCGTTGTCCACGCCGCCTCGAGCGCATCGCGCCGGCGCGGCCGCAGTTCCCAGGCGAGCCAGGCGGCGAGCGCGACCGAGGCGAGCATGACCCCGGCCGCGAGCGCGATCGCAAGGCCCTGCCAGCCCTGCGCATCGAGGCCGAGCGCCGCGAGCAGGCCTGCCTGGCGGCGCGGATCGAAGCTGACGATGTTGTCGTCCCAGACCGTGCGCGCGGCGTCCCACGCCGAGCGGATATTCCTCAGCCACGCGAAGTCGGCGTACAGCCGGCCGGGTACTTCCTCGCCGGCGAGCTCGCGGGTCAGCTCCCCGCGCCGGACGCGCTCGGGGGCGACGGCGGCGGTCGGATCGACGCGGGTCCACCCCGAGCCCGTCAGCCACACCTCGTTCCACGCGTGCGCGCTCGACTGCCGCACCAGCAGGTAGTCGCCGTAGTAGTTGAGCTCGCCGCCCTGGTAGCCGATCACCACGCGCGCCGGGACGCCGCCCGCGCGCATCAGTACCGCGAAGGCCGACGCGTAGTGCTCGCAGAACCCTTCGCGGGTGCGGAACAGGAAATCGTCGACGGGGTCGGCGCCGAGCGGTGCGGGCTCGAGCGTATAGCTGAACGGCTGCTGTCGGAACGTGCCGAGGACGCGGGCGATGAACGCGCGGTCGCTGCCGGCCGCAGCCCTCAGTCCGGCGGCGAACGCCCGGGCGCGCGGCGCGTGGCCCGGCGGCAGTGCGAGATCGCGGACCGTGAGGTCGCGTGGGAGCGATGAGGGCATGACGGCGGCGGCCGGATAGGAGCGCAGGGAATACGTGAGCCGGTTCGTGACCGGCCGCCGCTCGAGTATCCGGCGGTCGACGTAGACGAGCTGCGTGCCCCGGCCGCGTGCGGCGATCGCCTCCGGCCAGTCGACGACCGTGTCGAGTCCGGGGAGCCACTCGCGTTCGGTTGGCTCGAGCGCGATCCGATACGTGTAGGGGGCGCCGGCCGGCACCACGTCGGGCTGGCTCGCGTCCGCGAACGAGGTCGCGCGACGCCAGCGCCGGCCGTCGAAGTCCTCGAGCACCAGCATCCGCCAATAGCGCAGCTCCGGTGCCGGCATGGCCCCCTGGAACCACACGCGAAACGCCGGTTCGTCAGACTGGCTGAGCCCGGCGATGTCCCCGGGGCTCATCTGGTCGTCGATGCCAGTCGAATGCCGGGACGGGGGCGCAGGCACCGCCCAGAACCGGCCCTCGATCCGCGGCACGAACAGGAACAGCACGATCGCGAGCGGCACCCCGAACCCGAGCATCCGCGCCGCGAGCCGGAACGGCCGGACCGGGGTGTTGGCCTCGACGGGCCGGTGGACGCGCGCGAGCGCGGCCGTCAGCAGCCAGGCGACGAGCAGCGCATAGGCAAGCCGAACGAAGGACTGCTCGTAGAGGAGTGCCGCGAGGCAGAGGAAATAGCCGATGAACACCAGCACCGCATGGTCGCGGGGAGCGCGCGTCTCGGTGAGCTTGAGGCCCGCCATGACCGCAAGCAGCGCAGTCCCGGCGTCAAGCCCGTTCAGCGTCCGGTAGCCCGCGTACACGGCGAGCGCTGCCATGACCGCGGCCGTGGCGGGCAGGCTCCGGGGCGGCAGCGCCCAGCCACGCTGCTCGGCGGCGAGGCGCCAGACGATCGCGCCGATGACCGTCGCGCTGACCCAGGCTGGAAGGTGTGTCACGTGCGGCAGCAGCGCGAGCGCCAGCGCGCCGCAGGTGGCGAGCAGTCGCGCGAATCCCGCTGCGAGCTTCATGACGCGTCTGCCGGGAGCCGGAACGTCGCCAGCTGCGCGAGACAGCGATTGCGGTGCGTCAGTCCCGCGCCCGGCGGCACCTCGGCCTGTTCGAGGCGTAGGCCGTAGCGATCGCCGCGTTCCTCGGCGTCGACCACCCAGCGTGCCAGGCGCTCGAGGCGCGCCTCGAGGTCCGCTCCCGGGGCGTCGGCGAGATCGAAGATGACCGGCGTGTGGGCGGCGCCCACGAACTCCTTGACGACGAGTTCGCCGCCGCGCGCCCACGCCTTCCACGCGATGCGCCGCGGCGGGTCCCCGGTGCGAAAGCCGCGCAGGCCCTCGAAGTCCTCCTCGCCGCGTGCCCGCCCGTCGCGCGCCGCGCCCGCTTCGGTCGCCGGCGGTGGCCCCTGCCGGTCGCGGGGCGCAGGCCGCGGGTACACGAGGCAGTCGAGCTCCGGGTGCGTCCAGGTCCAGGCGACAAACAGCCCGAGCGGGAAGGTCGACTCGATCCGCAGGCGGCTGAGGTGCACCCGGCCACGCCGCACGGTTGGCACCTGCACGCGCGCGGTCGCCGCATCCCCGCCCGGCACGCTCACCGCCGCCGCACGGCGGTCCTCCGCGCGCAGCACCAGATCCTCCCGCGAGTAGGGCGCCGACAGCGCGAAGGCGAATTCCGCCGCTTCGCCCGCGTACGGGGCGCGCGTCCCCGCCGGCGCGATCGTGAGCCCGGCGAGGTTCCGATGGCACTGGTGCATGGCGACCCAGCCGCCGGAGGCGAGCAGGAACGTGAACGCGAGTGCCAGGTTGTTGCCGTAGTTGAGCCCTGCGATCAGCATCGCGAACAGCATCGCCCCGTACCCAAACCCGAGGTAGGTCGGCAGGATGTAGACGCGGCCGCGTGTAATCGTGACCGCGCCCTGGTCGGGCCCGTGCCGGCGGCGCGCCCAGGCCACGAAGCGCTCGCCGGCCGCGCGCTTCAGTGCCGACCAGCGTCCCGCCGCGACTGCTGGCACGGACATCGCTCGCTCAGGGCACGGCCACTGCGCTGAGGAGCAGCTGATCGAGGTCCGCGGCCGCGCCGCCATCGACCGCCGCGCGCAGCTGCAGCCGGTGCCCGGCCACCGCCCGGGCGACCGCCTGCACGTCCTCGGGGAGCACGCCGGTCCGGCCATGCAGCAGCGCCCACGCCTGCGCGGCCCGCAGCAGCGCAATGGCGGCGCGCGGCGACAGCCCCGCCTCGAAGTGACCGGACTCGCGGCTGTGGTGCACGAGCGCCTGGACGTAGTCGAGCAGCGGCTCGGCGACGTGGACGTCCGCGACGTGGCGCTGCAGTTCGCCGAGCACGGCGACCGGCAGGATCGGCTTGAGCTCGGCGAGCATCGCGCGCCGGTCCCGGCCGCGCAGCAGCTCGCGTTCGAGGCCGGCGCTGGGGTAGCCGAGGCCGATGCGCATCAGGAATCGGTCGAGCTGCGATTCGGGCAGCGGGTAGGTGCCCAGCTGATAGCTCGGATTCTGGGTCGCGACGACGAAGAACGGATCGGGCAGCGGATGCGTGTGCCCATCGATCGTGACCTGGCGCTCCTCCATCGCCTCGAGCAGCGCGCTCTGGGCCTTCGGGGTCGCGCGGTTGATCTCGTCGGCCAGCAGCAGCTGGGCGAACACCGGCCCGCGGTGGAACTCGAAGTGGCCGCGGTCGCGGTCATAGACCGACACGCCGATCACGTCGGCGGGCAGCAGGTCGCTCGTGAACTGCACGCGCTGATAGCTAAGACCCAGCACCCGCGCCAGCGATTGCGCGAGCGTCGTCTTGCCGACGCCAGGCAGGTCCTCGATCAGCAGGTGGCCGCGTGCCAGCAGGCAGGCGAGCGCGAGGCGAATCTGGCGGTCCTTGCCCAGCACGATACCGTTGATCGCGGCGATGACCGGGTCGAGCGCGCGGCGCGCGTCGGCGGCGTGGCTCATGTTGGCTGCTTCCTGTCGTGGGCCGGGAGCTGGCGCACGCGCGCGAGCTGCGCATCGAGCTGGGACAGCTCGGCGGTGAACTCCGCGAGCCGCACCCGCTCCTGCGTGACGACCGTGGCTGGCGCATTGGCGACGAAGCTGGCATTGGCGAGCTTCGCCTCGGCCTTGGCGAGGTCCTGCCTCAGCTTGGCGATCCTTTTTTCGAGACGCGCGGTTTCCGCAGCAACGTCGATCAGCCCCGCCATTGGCAGCAGGATGCGCAGCTCCCCGAGCAGCGCCACGGCCGATTCGGGCTCCCGCTCGCCGGAACCGAGCGCGCGCAGGCTGCCGATCCCCGCCAGGCGCTCGAGCCAGTGGCGGGTGCGCGCGAGGCGCGCGAGGTCGGCGTCCGAGGCATTCGCGAGCAGGACCTCGATGCGTCGCGCCGGCGCGATGTCCATCTCGCCGCGGATCTGCCGGACGCCGAGGATGAAGTCCATGACCCAGCGCATCTCGGTCTCGGCCGCGGGATCGCGCCACGCCGCGGCATCGACCGGCCACGGCTCAAGCATGATCGTCGGGCCGGTGCGGCCGGCGCGCCTGCCGACCTGCTGCCAGATCTCCTCCGTGATGAACGGCATCAGCGGGTGCAGCGCCCGCAGCAGCGTCTCGAGGGTCTCGAGCAGCGTGCGGCGGGCGGCGCGGCGCGCCGCGTCATCGGCCCGGTCGGAGTTCAGCACCGCCTTGCTGAGCTCCAGGTACCAGTCGCAGAACTCGTACCAGGTGAACTCGTAGAGCGCCTGGCTCGCGAGGTCGAAGCGGTAGCCGGCGAAGGCGGCGCGCGTCGCCTCGACGGCGGCAGCAGCGCGCGAGCGGATCCAGCGGTCGGCGAGCGACGCTGTTTCCTCGCCCGGGCCCGGATCCCGGCCCTCCACGCTCAGCAGCACGAAGCGTGCCGCGTTCCACAGCTTGTTGCAGAAGTTGCGGTAGCCCTCGATCCGGCCGACGTCGAAGCGGATGTCGCGGGACAGGGTCGCGAGCGATGCAAACGTGAAGCGCAGCGCATCGGTACCGTGGGCCGCGATGCCGGACGGGAACTGCTTGCGCGTCGCCTGCTCGATCGACGCCGCGAGGTGCGGCTGCATCAGGCCCGAGGTGCGCTTGGTGAGGAGCTCCTCGAGCCCGATGCCGTCAATCAGGTCGAGCGGATCGAGCACGTTGCCCTTCGACTTCGACATCTTCTGGCCTTCGGCATCGCGTATGAGTCCGTGGACGTACACCTCGCGGAACGGGACCTCGCCCATGAACTTCATTCCCATCATGATCATCCGCGCGACCCAGAAGAAGATGATGTCGAAGCCCGTGACCAGCACCGAAGTCGGATAGAACTTCGCGAGCTCGGGCGTGCGCTCCGGCCAGCCGAGCGTCGAGAACGGCCAGAGGGCCGAGGAAAACCAGGTGTCGAGCACGTCCTCGTCCTGGCGCAGCGGCGTCGTACCGAGGCCGTGCCTGGCGCGGACCTCAGCCTCGTCGCGGCCGACGTAGATCGAGCCGTCGGGGGCGTACCACGCCGGAATCCGGTGTCCCCACCACAGCTGGCGGCTGATGCACCAGTCCTTGATGTTGCGCATCCACTCAAAATACGTCCGGTCCCAGCTGTCCGGGACGAAACGGACCCGCCCGCTCTCGACCGCTTCGATCGCGGGCCCGGCGAGCGGCGCGATGCGCACGTACCACTGGTCCGTCAGCCACGGCTCGATGACTGCATTGCTTCGGTCGCCACGCGGGATCGTGAGCTGATGCGCCTCGATCTTCTCGACGAGACCGAGCGCGGCGAGGTCCGCCACGACGCGACGGCGCGCCTCGAAGCGGTCGAGTCCGCGGTAGGCTATCGGCACGTTGTCATTCAGCGCCGCGCTTGCATCGAAAATGTTGTGCAGCGGCAGCCCGTGGCGCTGCGCGACCTCGTAGTCGTTGAAGTCGTGCGCCGGGGTGATCTTGACGCAGCCGGTCCCGAACTCGCGATCGACGTAGCTGTCGGCGACGATCGGGATGTCCCGGGAGGCGAGCGGCAGTCGCACGCGCCGGCCGATCAGGTGCTGGTAGCGCTCGTCCTCCGGATGCACGGCGACGGCCGTATCGCCCAGCATCGTCTCCGGTCGGGTGGTCGCGACCACGAGATGCCCGCTGCCGTCGGCGAGCGGATAGCGGATGTGCCACAGGCTCCCGGCCTCCTCCTGCGCCAGCACCTCGAGGTCGGACAAGGCCGTGTGCAGGACCGGATCCCAGTTGACGAGCCGCTTGCCGCGGTAGATCAGCTGTTCGTCATAGAGCCGCACGAAGGTTTCGATCACCGCGCGGCTGAGTCCCGGGTCCATCGTGAACCGGTCGCGGGACCAGTCGACGCTGGCCCCGAGCCGGCGCATCTGCCGGGCGATTGTCCCGCCCGACTCCTCCTTCCAGTGCCAGACCCGGGCGACGAAGGCCTCGCGCCCCAGATCGTGACGCGTCTTGTGCTCGAGGTTGAGCTGCCGCTCGACGACCATCTGGGTCGCGATGCCGGCATGATCGGTCCCCGGCTGCCACAGCGTGTGCTCGCCGAGCATCCGGTGGTAGCGGGTGAGCGCGTCCATGATCGTGTCCTGGAATGCGTGCCCCATGTGCAGCGTGCCGGTGACGTTCGGCGGCGGAATCACGATCGCGTACGGGGCGCCCTCACCGCGCGCGGCGAACCAGCCGGCCGCTTCCCAGCGCGCGTACAGCCGCGCCTCGATCTGCTGCGGTGCGTAGGTCTTGTCCATGCGCGCTCAGCCCGCCACCTTGTGCGTCTCGGGCGTATGGCCGCGCTCGCGGTAGACGGCGAAACGACGCCGGCCGGCGTCGCGGCGCCCGGGCTCGCGGTCCACGAACTCGGCGACCCGTGCATAGCCGGCGTAGAAGTCCGGCACATCGGGCGAGAGGTTGACGAGCAGGTCAGCCGCGACCGGCGCGAGACAGCCGACCCAGACGGGTGTTCCGGGCGCCGGGGCGGCGATGCGCTGCGCGTCGCGGGCGAGTCCGTGCGGCACGAAGCTCCGGTCCGCGAAGGTCCACAACAGCGTGTCGAAGCTCTCGGCCTCCGCGGGCGAGGCTAAGCTCGCGCACACGGTGAGGTTCTGCAGGAAGGCCTTTTCAATGACGCGGCAGGCGTACACCAGCCGCGCCCGGTCCTCCGTCCCCTCGAGCACGTAGAAGTCGATCCGCGGTGGCATCAGGTCCGGGACAGCAAGTAGTCGACGAGCAGCGGCACCGGCCGACCGGTGCTGCCCTTGTTGGCACCGGACAGGTACGCGGTCCCGGCGATGTCGAGGTGGGCCCACTTGAGGCCAGCGACGAACTTCCACAGGAAGCAGGCTGCGGTGATCGCGCCTCCCTCGCGGCCGGCGACGTTGGCGAAGTCCGCGAAGTTGCTCTTCAGCTGCTCCTGGTACTCCTCGGCGAGCGGCATCTGCCAGCACGGGTCCGCCGCGCGCCGTCCCGCGGCGAGCAGCCCCGCCGCCAGCGTCTCGTCATTGCTCATCAGTCCGCTCATGTGCGGGCCGAGAGCGACGACGCACGCTCCGGTCAAGGTCGCGACGTCAATCACGACTGCCGGCCTGAAGCGCCGCGTGTAAGTCAGCGCATCGCACAGGATCAGCCGGCCTTCGGCGTCGGTGTTCAGGATCTCGACCGTCTGGCCCGACATCGAGGTCACGACGTCGCCGGGCTTGGTTGCATGGCCGCTCGGCATGTTCTCGCAGGCCGGAACCACGGCCACGGCATTGATGGGCGCGCCGAGCACGGCGAGCGCCTTGAGCGTGCCGAGCACGGAGGCGGCACCGGTCATGTCGAACTTCATCTCGTCCATGCCGGGCGGGTCCTTCAGCGAAATGCCGCCGGAGTCGAAGGTAACGCCCTTGCCGACCAGCGCGACCGGTGCCGCGCCCCGCGTGCCACCGCGATACTCGACGACGATCAGGCGCGGCGGCTCGTGCGTGCCGCGGGTGACCGACAGGAACGAGCCCATCCCGAGGCGCCGGAGCTCGGGTTCCGCGAGCACGCGCGTGCGCAGCGTACGATGCTCGCGCGCCAGGCGGCGCGCGACCGTTGCGAGATAGCTCGGGGTGCACACGTTGGCCGGGAGATTCGCGAGGTCGCGGGTCAGGGCGCTGCCCGCGGCGATCGCCGCGCCGTGCGCGAGGCCGCGCCTCGTCGCCGCGAGGACGGCGCGGTCTGCGGCGACGACGCGGACCACGGCCAGCCGCGGCCGCGCAGGTTTGCGTCCCGACTTGAGGTCGGGAATCCTGTAGCGGGCCTGGCTGACCGCCTCGACCACGAACCGCGCACGGTAGTAAGGGTCGACCTCGGGCACCGGCTCGGCGGCGAGAAACACGCGCGCATCGCGGGCGCCACACTTGAGCAGGGCCTGCGCGGCCGCGAGCGCCGCCCGCCGGTACGCGCGGCGGTTCCACGATTTGCGGGGCCCGAGGCCGACGAGCAGCACGCGCGCCGCCGGGCCCGGCCCGAGGTCCGGAACCAGCAGGGTCTCGCCGCCGCGGCCGGCGAAATCACCGCCCCGCACGATGCGCGTGAGCCTCCCGCCGAGCGCCCGGTCGAGAGCCTTGGCGTGGGGCTCGAGCTCGCCCCGCTCGTGCACCCCGACGACCGCGCAATCCGTGCGTGCACGGCGGGCGATGCGTCCCTCGGCCACAAATTCCATGCCTATCTCCATTACGCGTGATTGTGCAGCAACCGGGGCGGGTCGGCCGCCTGCCCTTCTAAGCGCGCGGCTTTGGGTTTAAGTTACGGGCGTGGCTGCACGTTGCGGCCGCCGCTCGCGTCCATGGCGGGAGTGTACTTCATGGGCTCGCCGCCGCGGGTGCAGACGCGCCGGCGTGCCCCGTTGGAGGCTGGTTGGGGACGCTGGACCGGTACGTGCTGCGCGAGGTGGCCCAGGCGTGGCTTGCGGTCACCGGCGTGCTGCTCGTGGTCCTGGTCAGCAACGAGCTGGCCCAGATCCTCGGCATGGCCGCGGAGCGCGGCTACCCGCGCGCGATCATCCTCGATCTGATCGGGCTGACCTCGATCCAGAACCTGACGGTGCTGATCCCGGTCGCGATGCTGATTGGCATCGTGCTGGCGCTGGGGCGGCTCTATCACGAGAGCGAGATGGCCGCGATCCGGGCCTGCGGAGTCGGGCCGGCCCGGCTGCTGCGCCCGATCGGGCTGCTGGCGGCGGGCGTCACGGTGCTGTTGAGCTGGATCGCACTCAGCGCTGCGCCGCAGGCTTTCGCCCGGGCGCAGGACATCAAGCGCGAGGCGCTGCGGACCGCCGAGTTCGGGACCCTGGAGCCGGGCAAGTTCCACACCTTCGCCGGCGGCAGTGCCGTCTTCTATGCCGAGTCGAGTGACCCGGACGGCACGCTGCGGCACGTGTTCCTGGAGCGGCGGGAAGCGGACGGGGTCGAGGTCGTGCTCGCCGACCGGGCGCGCCACTTGGTACGGGAGGACGGTGCGCTCCACCTGATCGTCCTCTACGACGGCGAGCGGTACGACGGCGGGGCGGGGTTACCCGTACTTCGACGCGTGCGGTTCGCCGAGCACGGCATTCCAGTGCGTCTTGGCGCGCCGGACACCGGGCCCGCCCGGGTCGAGACGCGCCCGACGCTCGAGCTGTGGGCAGACCCGGCGCCGGATGCGCAGGCCGAGTTCCAGTGGCGGGTGTCGTTGCCGTTGATGGTGCTGATTCTGGCGCTGCTCGCAATTCCGCTCGCCGAGCTGCGTCCGCGGCAGGGCCGTTATGCGCGCATCGGGGTCGTGATCCTCGTGTTCTTCATCTACGTCAACGTGCTGTCGGCGGCACGCACCTGGATCGTGAAGGGCTGGCTCGCCACGAGCGTCGGTCTGTGGTGGGTCCACGTGCTGGTGCTGGCGCTCGCGCTCTTTCTCTGGTGGCGGCGGGCGCTGCCGCGGAGGGCCGCATGGTGAGGCTGCTCGACCGCTACCTCGCCCGCCAAATCCTGTGGTTCACCCTGCTCGTGATGGGTGTGCTGGTGTGCCTCGCCGCGCTGTTTGTGTTCATCGACCAGCAGAGCGACGTCGGCGTCGGTTCCTACGGGATGTTCGAAGCAGTGTTCGTGACGCTCCTCCGCATGCCGCAGCTGGCGTTCCAGCTGCTGCCCGTCGCGGCCCTGATCGGCGCGCTCATCGGCCTTGGCAATCTCGCGCGCGGCAGCGAGCTGGTCGTCATTCGCGCGGCGGGAGTGTCCGTCGCGCGGGTGGCGCTCGCGGCGGCCGGGGCCGGATTGCTGATGTTCGCAGGTGGGGCGTTGCTCGGCGAGGTGCTGGCACCGCCGCTCGAGGCCTACGCGGACCAGGTCAGGACCTTCGCCAAGTACAGCAACCTCAGTTTCGCGGGCCGTGCCGGGATCTGGGTCAAGGACGGCGAGCGCATCGTCAGCATCCAGCAGCAGTCCGCCGACAACGTCTTCGGCGGCGTCTACGTCTATGTCGTCAGTGTCGGCGCCGACGGCCGTCAGCGACTGGTCGCGCTCGCTCGGGCGGATCGTGCACAACTGGTCGCGGGCCGAAAATGGCGGCTGAGCAACTACCAGGACTCGCTGCTCGGCGACGACGGCGTGGCCACGCGCCACCTCGCCGCGTTCGACGTCGAGACCGGCATCAACCCCGAGTTCCTCGGCGCCGCGATCGTCAATCCCGATGCACTGCCGGTGCGGGGGCTGTACCGCTACGTGCAGCACCTGAAGGCGAATGGCCTCGAGTCGCGGTCGTGGGAGGTGGCTCTGTGGGCGCGCATCGCGCGCAGCCTGTCGACGGTGCTGATGTGCATGCTGGCAGTGCCATTCGTGTTCGGGCCGCTGCGCTCCGCGGGGGCCGGCTCGCGCACCGTGATCGGCATCATCGTTGGCGTCGTCTACTTCCTGATCAACCGCACGCTCGAGAACAGCGGGGATGTCTACGGCCTCAACCCGCTCCTCGTCGCCTGGGTTCCGGCAGTACTGCTCGCGGCGGCCACCGGGATCGCGATCGCCCGCGTCCGCTAGGCGGCCGCGCGTCCGGGGGGCACGCGCACCATCTGCGTGCGCGACAACCGGTCGTGCAGCGTGCCGGCGCCGGTCGCGGCGTTCCAGCCGAAGCTGAATGCGAGCGGCAGCAGGCACGCGAGCAGCAGCAGCCAGCCGCCGCGGTGCGATGCGAGCAGCAGCACCCCGGCGATGGCGAGCAGGTAGAGCGGCGAGGCGACTGCGAGGCGCAGCGCCGCGTCGCGCCAGCGAGGCACGCCACCGGTCGCGGTCTCGAGGCGCATGCCCCAGGCTTTCATGCCGAGTGTCTGGCCGCTGCGCGTCCAGCTGCTGCCGAAATACGCCACCACGCACAGCGCGAGTACCGCCCTGTACAGGTACTCGAAGCCGCCGACAGTTGCGTGCGTGATGGCCTCGCCGTGCGTCAGCGCCTGCAGCAGCGCCGTCAGCAGCATCAGCACCGCCACCAGCAGCAGCCCGTCGTAGGTCGCCGCGGCGAGCTGGCGGAATGTGCCTGCGCCGGCCGCTCTCACGTCAGTGCCGGAGGATCTCGTCGCGCCGCCGAAAGATTGCATCAAAGCGATACGCCGGAACCCGGTACTCGAATCCGCTGGTCGTAGCCGCGAGTCGCGCGGCCTCGCTCTTGACCTGCGCGGCATCTACGGCCTGCTGCCCCGCGGCCGCCGGAAACCGCGCCGCGAGTTCCGGATCGAAGCGCGCGTTCACCACCAGCCAGTGTTCGGTGCCGGCGGCCGGCGCCTCGAGCGTCACGACGAGTCCGTCGAAGCACCGCACGACGGTCCGGTGCCGCTTCTCTCCCGGTACTGGCGCGACGGCCGGGCGGACGTCGTCGAACTCGAGATTGCCGAAGGCGTTGCCGGCTGGATCGGCCGCTCCGGCACTGGTCAGTTCCCGCCCGCGGGGCAGGTCGGGAACCTCGAAATGCGCGGCGTCGCGACTCTTGCGCTCGGCCCGCCAGGGCGCTCCGTCGGCACGCGCGAACTCGACCGCGGCCACCCGGGCGGCGGCGATGTCGAGGACGCCGCGGGCGAGCCAGTCGTGCGGGCTGCGGGCGAGGTCGATGGCCGGGCGCGCCTCGAGTGCCTGGGAGGTGCCCGGAATGCGCACGTAGCTGCCTTGCGTGCCGGCCGCGCGCCCGACGATCAGCGCGGTCGGCGCCGCGAGGCCGTGCAGCTCGAGCCGCACTGACTGGGCCTTCGGGTCCGACGGGTCCTCGACGCCGAGCGCCGCGTGGCGCGCAGGGTCCGCGGTCTTGGCCTCGATCACATGGAGGTCCCCGAGCGCGAGCAGCAGGCGGCGCACGCGGGCCGCGTCGGCCGGGTATGCCGCCTCCGCGACCTGCCAGTGGCTGTCGCGCCGCTCGAGCGTGACGAGCGTCTTCTCACCGGGCCCGATCAGCTTCACGGCGTCGACCGCATCGAGGTGCGCCGCGAGGCCGGCCAGCACGGACGTTCCAAGCGCCGGATCGCGCGGCGGCGTGCGGCGTGCGCTCAGCCAGAACGCGCCACCGACGACGGCAAGCGCGAGCACCAGGAGTATCGCGAGCCGCCGCGCGCTCACGCCGCCGCCCCGCGCCGGCTCCGGCGTCGCCGCCGCAGCCACGTCATGACCAGCGCCGCGACCGACAGCAGCAGCGGCACGGCGACGATGTTGACGATCTTCAGCACGGTCCCGAGGCGCTCGATCTCCTGCTCGAGCCCGTGGCGGACGCCCCTGAGCTCCTTGCGGACCCGGAGCTTCTCGCTCTGGAAGCGCTCGAGCTCGCCGCGCTGCTCGGGAGTCAGCACCAGCGATGCGCGATCGCTACGGCGGGTCTGCAGTTCGGTGAGCTTGCTCTCGGTGGTCGCCAGCTCGCGCTCGAGCTCGACCTCCTTGGCTCTGAGCCGCTCGTCGGCGCGGGCCCGCAGCTGGTCGACGCGCGTGAACGGCCGGGAATAACTCGCCCGGCCACGGATGCCGATCAGGTCGGCGTTGCCGGTGAGGTTGTCGATGGCATTGAGCACGAAATCACCGTTGCTCGCCCAGGGTTCGACGAAGCGCTGGCCGAGCAGGTTGCCAGCGCGCACCCAGAGCATGTCGACGAGGAAGTCGGTGTCGGCGACCACCACCAGGTTCGCGGCCTTGGTGCCGCGCGCGCTGTGCGGCGCGCTCGCCGTGACGCCGGCCGGCGGGCCCGCCGGATACGCGCTCGGCAACAGGCCCGAGATCCGCGCCGCCACCACGTACCGCTCGCCCGTCGCCTTGAATCCCTGTCGCAGGCTGTCGGGAGTCGCGGCGAATGCGAGCCGCTCGACCGGGATCGGCGCCGCCGCCGTGCCAGAGGTGATCAGCGGCTCGAAGGTCACGCCAGGCATCGCGTGCGCGATGAAAAATCCGGGTGTCCCGAAGTTGATCGTATCGAGCGAGGCGGTGATGACGTCGCCCTTGGCCAGATTGTCGGCGCCGAAACCGGCGAAGCCGAGATGTCGCACCGGTTCCCCGCCACCGGGATTGCCGACGAGGAGCGCGTGCTCAAGGTCACCGAAGGCCTGGCGCGGGTCGAACCCGACGCCCCACGCCGCGAGCATCGGCTCGAAGGTCGAGCTGCGGTCGCCGCCGGCGTAGTCGGAGCCCGCCCCGGCACCGCCGTCGAGCTGCGCATCCGGATCCACGCACAGGAACAGGTGGCCGCCACCGACGACGTACTGGTCGATCGCATAGTTGAGCGCGGGTGTGAGGCCCTTGGGGTGGACGACGATCAGCGCATCGAGTCCGGCGGGGAGTTCGGTGGCCGTCGCCGCGATCGGCCGGATATCGAACAGCTCCGCGAGCTCGGACTCGACGACCCACGGCTGGCGCAAGCCGCCGCTCGCCGGATCGAAGCCGCCGGACATCGGCAGCGAGCTCACCAGCCCCACGACCTTGCGCGTCGGTTCGGCCAGCTGGTGCACCAAGCGCGCAACGTCGTATTCGAGAAACTCCTCGCGCTGCGGCTGGAAGAACTCGATCACGGCGCGCCCGTCGGTCGAGTTGGAGCCGGCGAGCCCGAAGTAGATCGTGTCCGTGCCGTTGCCGATCGGAACGGGCCTGAGGCCGAGCTCGCCCGCCCGGTCCTCGTCGTCCGAATACGGCTGCGGATCGATCACGTGCAGGTGAATCCGTCCGCGGGATCGCGCCGTGATCTCCTCGAGCAGCTCGCGCACCCGGACGGCGTAGGCGCGCAGCGGCGGCGCTGTCGCGGATGCCTGCTGCGAGAAGAAGAAATACAGGTTGATCGGTTCCTTGATGGCGCCGATGAGGCGATCCGTTCCCGGTGAGAGCGTGTAGAGGCGGTTCTCCGTCAGGTCGAGGCGCGCGCCGGTCAGCGTGTCGTTGATCAGGATCGTCAGCCCCACGAACAGCACGGCCAGCACGAGGAATGTGGCGGCGCCGAGGCTGCGGTTCTTGAAAGGTCCCATGGGGCTAGTCGGCCTTGCGAAGCTCAAGGACGAGCGTCGTCGCATAGAGCCACACGCCGATCGTCATGATGAAATACAGCAGGTCGCGCAGATCCAGTACGCCCTTCGAGATCGCCTGGAAGTGGGTCAGGAAGCTGAGCGATGCGACCGCATCGAGCAGCGGGGCCGGCGCCCAGCCGCGGAACACATCGAGCACCAGCGGGAAGCCGGCAAGCAGCAGCAGGAAGCAGACCACGACCGTGAGGATGAAGGCGATGACCTGGCTGCGGGTGGCCGCCGACAGGGCGCTCCCGACCGCGAGGAACCCGCCGGCCATCAGCAGGCTGCCGACGTAGCCGGCGAGGATCGCGCCGTTGTCCGGCGAGCCGAGGTAATTGACGGTGATCCAGATCGGAAACGTCAGCACGAGCGCAAGCCCCACGAACGTGAGTCCGGCGAGGAACTTCGCGACCACCGCGACGCCCGGCCGCACGGGCAGCGTCAGCAGCAGCTCGACGCTGCCGCTGCGGCGCTCCTCGGCCCACAGCCGCATCGCCACCGCCGGCACCAGAAACAGGTACAGCCACGGGTGGAAATTGAAGAACGGCGCGAGGTCCGCCTGACCGCGCTCGTAGAAGCCGCCGAGCGAGAACGTCACGGCGCCGGCGAGCAGCAGGAAGATCACGATGAACACGTATGCCAGCGGCGTCGCAAAATAACTCGCGAGCTCGCGCTGGTAGATTGCGCGCAGACCGTTCACGGCATCTGCTCCGCGGCGCTGGTCACGGTGCGGAACACCTCGTCGAGCCGGCCGGCTTCGAGCCGCAGTTCATGCAGATTCCAGTGCTCACGGGTCGCGAGCTCGCTGATCGCGGCCAGCGGCAGCTGGCCGGGCGCGGGCAGTGCCGTCAGCCGCCCGTCACGCAGGTCAACCTCGACGTCGCCGACGCCCGGCGCGGCGCGCAGTGCCGCGGCGATGTGCGGCAGGTCCGCGGGCTCGGCGACCGTCAGGGTCACGGCATTGTGGTAGCGGGAGCGCGCCTGCAGGGTGGCCGGCCGCTCGTCCACGAGCAGGCGCCCGCGTGCCACGATGATCGCCCGGGTGCACACCGCATCGACCTCCTCGAGGATGTGGGTCGAGATCACGATGGTCTTGCCCGGCGCCATCTCGCTGATCAGCGTGCGGACCTCGTGTTTCTGGTTCGGGTCGAGTCCGTCCGTCGGCTCGTCGAGCACCAGCACCGGCGGGTCATGCACGATCGCCTGGGCGAGCCCGACCCGGCGCTTGAATCCCTTCGATAGCGTATCGATCGTCTGATCGAGCACGGGCCCGAGCCCGAGCCGGTCGATCGTGTCCGTGAGCCGCCGGCGGCGCCGGTCGCCCTTGAGGCCGCGGACGTCCGCAATGAACGCGAGGAACGACCGCGGGGTCATCTCCGGCCAGCTCGGTGCCCCCTCCGGCAGGTAGCCGAGCGCCTGGCGCGCCGCCAGCGGCTCGCGGGCCACGTCGTGGCCGAGCACCGCCGCGGTGCCCGCGGTCGGAGCGATGAATCCGGCGATGATCCGCATCGTGGTCGTCTTGCCGGCCCCGTTCGGACCCAGAAAGCCGAGGATTTCGCCGGCGACGACGCGGAAGCTGAGATCGCTGATGGCGACGACGTCGCCGTAGCGCTTGGTGAGCCCGCTAACTTCGATCATTTGGTCGCCTATGACCCGGAACGGCGCCGCCGGGTTCCCGAGTCGGGCGGTGCGGAGCGCGATTTTGCAAAAGTCGCCGCGGCCATGCAACGCCTGAGGCTCGCCCGGCCGACGCGAACCCCGCGCACGCAGAGCCAGTCTACGGGCATGATGAGGCCTGCGTATCGGAATCGGAGGACCCGGTGGCGGAGCAGGCGCGATCGACCAGCACGGCGGCCTTACCCAGGGACGCGGCCGATCGGCAACTCGTGTGGGATCTGCCGCTGCGGGTCAGCCACTGGGGATTGGCGCTCGGCGTGACCGGCTCGTTCGTGACGCATTACATCGGCACCGCGGCCTTTCGCTGGGACGTGTGGTGCGGGTACTCGACGCTGACGCTAGTCGGCTTCCGGCTCGTGTGGGGCTGCATCGGTCCGCGCTTTGCGCGATTCGTGAGCTTCGTCAGCAGCCCCGCGGCCGTCATTGCACACTTTAGGACGCTGCGCGGGGGTGGCTACCGCCGCGCGGCGGGCCACACGCCGCTCGGTGTCTGGATGATTCTGCTGCTGCTCGCGCTGCTGCTCGCGCAGGCACTGACCGGCCGGTTTGCCAACGACGAGATCATCAACACGGGGCCGCTGGCCGGGTACGTCAGCCACGCCACCAGCAACCGGATCAGCGCCTGGCACGAGTACCTGTCGGACGTGATCCTCGGCGCCGTCGCGCTGCACGTGGCGGCCGCCGGGTACTACCGGAGGGTGCTCGGGGACGATTTGGTCAGCCCGCTGATCACCGGCTACAAGCACGATCTCCCGCCCGGCAGCGGGATCGGCAGCCAGCGGCTCCTGATTGCCCTCGTGACGCTGCTCGGTGCGGCGGCGTTGGTGTTGTGGATCGTATACACCGCGCCGGAGCCGCCCGATCTGATGCTCTAGGCGTTCCGGTCGTCAGTCCTCATCCTTCTCCCGGAATTTATCGTGCGAGTCCTTGCAGACCTGCACGAGATCGTTGAACGCCGGCTTGATCGTCGCCAGGTCCCCACCCTGGGCCACATCCGCAAGCGTCGCGCTGCGGGCCACGAGCTTCTTGAGCAAGTTCTCGAATGTGGCCCGGTCGGTCCAGCCCGCCGGCTTCGCGTGGGTCTTGCCCGCGATGTTGGAATCCGGTGTGAATCCCTCGAGCAGCATCGGCGTCATCATCGCGACCCGGGCGGCGTGGCTCGCAAACGCGGCCGCGTCGTAGGGGATCTTGCCCTTGATCACCGCGCTCATCGGACCGACGTTCCAGGCGATCACGTGGTAGACCGAGTGCCGGTACTCGATGGCCTGCTCCCCGGCGCTGGGCGGTGCGGCGACGGCGCACGCGGTGAAGCCGATGAGGGTGGCCAGCGCGACGAGCGGCCCGAGCCAGTGGTTACGCATTCGGGAATCCCGTCGGTCCGATGCCGCCGGAACGCGGCGTGCCACGCCTACGCAAACGCAGTGCGGCGGCCAAGGCTCGCGCCCCGGTTGCGGTGGTTGCAGAACCAGTCACTCGCGCGCGGCGCGTTCGATCTCGGCCTTGTGCGTACGCAGGCATTTGCGGACCTCGACCACGCCCGGGCGCCCGGCGATGCGGGCGATCGCCTCGGCGAGCTCGTGCCACTCGCGGCCCCACTTGATGAGGCGCACGGCGTCGGCGATGACCTGGGACTCGCTGCTTCCGGGAAGAACCGGCTTTGGATGCTTGCCGGATCCGGCGCGAGCGTCGCGTTTGGCGGCGGGTCGCGCGGTGGCCGGTGACCCCGCGGCTGTTGCCGGCGGTGCCGACGGTGCCGGCGGGGGCTGCTTCGCGGGCCGCGAGGGCGGCGGGGGTGGCGCACTGGGCACCGGGGCAGCGACGGGTGGCGCGGCCGCGGCGACGGGCGGCGCAGACTGGGCCGGGACGACGGGCATCGGCATCTCGCGCGTCGGCTCGATCAGCGCGCGTGTCTGGGTCGAGGTCGACCCCGACTTCAACGGGCGCAGCGTCGACTGGGTATTGCCGAGAACCTCCGGGTTCTCGCGTTCGGGCTCGGCGAGCGGGATGAAGCGCTCGATGTTCTGCGCACCGACCAGGTTCGCGACGAACGCCATCAGCTCGAGCGCCTCGGCAAAGCCAGCGTCGCCGCTCGCCATGCGCGATTCGAGGTGACGCTTGAGCTCCCGGGCGCGGGACTGGGCTAGGTCGAGGACCCAGCGCACCGGGCGTTGGTGCCGGGGCCACGGCTGCACCTGCCAGTAGGCCTCGTCGGTCAAGGCCGTGTACTTCAGATGCAGCTCGAGGCTCTGAAGCCACTTGTCCAGAAGTTCCAGGACGCGCTGCTCGGCCGGGTTCATGTCGCGGGCCCGCCCCTTTAGACGATCACCGGCACCCTAGCCAAAACGCGACGCAACCGCTACCGATCAGTGCCCGGCGACGAAAATGGCCACGGCGCTGCCAATACCGACAAACCACAGGACGGTGCGCAGCCACGCGAGGTCGGCAAGGTACGCGGCAAGGTAGGCGATTCGCGCCGCAACAAACAGGAGCGCCAGCAGATCCACCCGGGCCTGTGCCGCGCCGGTCAGGTGCGCCACGACGACTGCGGCCGCGAACAGCGGAAACGCCTCGAATCCGTTCAGCTGCGCGGCGTTGGCCCGCGCCCGCCAACCGGTCTGGTCGGCGAGCCAGGCCCGCGGATTGTTATTGTCAAAGCGGCGGCCGCCCTTGGCCGCAATCGTGCCCGCGTACGGCAGAAGGCCGGCCACCAACACGCACCAGAAAGCGGTCGTCATGGTCAGGTCTCCGTCAGGTTGACTGGAATAAGTCTGCGCCCAAAGAGGCGCAGCCGATACTGGCCCGGCGGCAGCCGCGCGACCTCGGCACCGGACCGGCTTTCGTACACGGGCCGCGCAGCGGCGACGAGGCTGCCGCGACGGGCCCGAACTTCGCAGGCTGACTCCAATCGGCGACGCTACTCGCGCGTGCAGGCGCAGGGCCTGATCACGCATGCCGCGATCAACGCTGTGCGGCAGGGCGATAGCCCGGTCCGCGCAGGACCTTGCCGGGTCGCGCGCCGGTCGCGACACCATCGGCAATGACAGGTACGCCGTTCACCAGTACCCACTGCATCCCGACGGCGAGCTGATGGGGCGAGCTGAACGTCGAGCGGTCCGTGACCGTATCGGGGTCGAACACAACGAGGTCGGCCCACAGTCCTTCCTTCACAACTCCGCGGTCCGCGAGGCGCATCCGGCCAGCCGGTAATCCGGTGAACTTGCGGATCGCCTCCTCGAGCGTCAGCCGATGCTCTTCTCTGACGTACTTGCGCAGGATGCGTGGGAAAGCGCCATATGCCCTTGGATGCGGGTGCTCATCGGCGAGCCGGCCTTCGGGCGCCGTGCCCGAGCTGTCGTTGTCGACCGAGGTCCAGGGCTGGACGAGGGCAAGCGCAATGTCATCCTCGTCCATTCCGAATACCGCGCACTTGGTGAAACCGTGGTCCTCGACCAGGATGTCGAGCAGCGTCTCGAGCGGGTCCGCGCCACGCGCGACAGCGATGGCTGCGATCGTCTGGCCCTGCAGCGGGCGCAGCGCCGGGTTCTTGACGACGCCGACCACGATCGACTCGGGCCCGGCAATCTCGGACCACTCGTTGTCCCACGCATCGGTCGGGGTTTCCATGTCGTCGCGGATGCGGGCGCGCAGGGCCGGGTCCTGGAGGCGCTCGAGCAGCTTCGCCGTGCCGCCGTCGTGCGCCCACGGCGGCACGAAGGCCGACATGCTGTTGAACCAGGCGGAGTAAGCGTAGGTGTCGGCGGCGATGTCGAGGCCGCTGGCACGGGCCGCCTCGATGCGCGCGACGATCTCGGGCATCCGGCCCCAGTTGCTCTTACCGGCAATCTTGAGGTGCCAGATCTCCACCGCAACGTGCGCTTCACGCGCAATCCGAAACGTCTCGTCGAGCGCTGCGCCGATTGCGTCGCCCTCGGAGCGCATGTGCGTCGCGTAGATACCGCCGTAGCGCGCGGCCTCCGAGGCGAGTGCGATGAGCTCCTCAGTGCTCGCATACGGTGCGGGCGCGTACTCGAGCGAGGTCGAGAGGCCCATCGCCCCCTGTCGCATCGCTTCGCGCACGATGGTTCGCATGCGTGCGAGCTCGGCAGGCGACGCCGGCCGGTTCTCGCCGCCGATCACAATCTCGCGGACCGTGGTCGCACCGACGTAGGAGGCGAGGTTGATGCCGATCCCGTGGCGCTCGAGCCGCGCGAAGTACTCACCGAGCGTCTGCCAGTCGGCCGTGAGCCCGTAATGCTCGAGCGCCGGGCCGGCCTCGACGCGCGCATGCCCGGTCAGGGGTCCCGGAGAGGTCCCCTCGCCGGTGATCTCGGTCGTGATGCCCTGGAAGATCTTTGACGGGACGCGCGGGTCGACCAGAATCGTGTACTGAGATTGCCCGAGCATGTCGATGAAGCCCGGTGCGACGACTCTGCCGCCGGCATCGATGCGGCGCTTCGCCGGGGCACTGTCGAGCTTTCCGATCGCAGCAATCCGCCCGGCCCGGATGCCGACATCGGCCGCGTACCACGGCGAGCCGGTGCCATCGATGACGCGTCCGTTTGCGATGATCAGGTCGAATGCAGGCGCAGCGACCGCAGTCGCGGTCGCGCCGACGAGCACCGCGCTCAAGGTGAGGCGTCGGACGATTCGGTCGATCACGGTGCCTTCTCCCGTTGTGGCCAGGAGCACCCCACGCGGGCTACCGCCGGGACCGCCGGGAGCGTCGCGGGCGGTCGTCGGCGCCGAACTCGCGGCGCGGGCAACCGGCATTCCGGGAATGGGTGGGTGCGGCTCGCGACGGTCATCCTAGGGGCTGCAGCGGTCGGCCTGCAAGGTCCGAGGCTGCGCCGCGGGTGATCGCGAAGCGGATGGGGCGTGGCGCGGACCAGAGCGCGGCCACAGCGACGAGAATTCCACAGCAGTGCAACGCCGGCCGAATGACAAGACACAGCGCGGCACAGCCCATGACCGACGCGGATACGGCAGCGCGCTGGGCCATGGCTGCGAGTGCTACCAGATTTCCACGATGTGCTGGTTGTAACTGCGGATTGCGGATACGGGGCAGGAGCCTATCGTTCCATATCGGTGGAAAAGGCGCCGCATCGATCCCGGTGCGCATAGCGCCGACGATGGGAACAAGGAGTGAGGTCATGAGAAAGATACTGATCGGAACCGCGGTCGGAGTGCTCGCGTCCGCGTTGCTCTGCGGTGTTGCAACTGCCCAGACGGAGGTCTCTGTCCAGGCGACGCGCATCATGAGTGCAGAGACTGTTGGGCGTACGACGAGCGGCATACCAATTGTCGACGTGACGCTCTCTTACACTGTGAGCCTCAAGGGCCTCGATCTCGCGATGGCCGCGGGGTCTGCCGCGGCCGAGAAACGCGTCAATGACGCAGCCATGGCCGCGTGCAAGGAGATCGGTCGCAGCTATCCGGACGCAACGCCGGGCGATGCGGCGTGCGCGAAGATGGCGGCGGACAAGGCGATGGTGAAGCTGCACCAGATGGTTGCTGATGCAGGCAAGGCGCACGCCAAATAGGACGCTGGCAATCGCTGCCTTCTGTGGAGCGAGCGGATCGAAACCCCAGCTCGGCGCCGGGGTTTTGTTCGCCGCTTGAGTTCTCCGCACTCGCGGCCTGTGCACGCGCCGGGCCACCGTCTGAACCGTCGCAGCGAACGCTGCGGGCGTTGTTTGGCTCGCGCATCCAGCGTTGCGCGCGGCCGCGGCCCGATGTTGCCTGAGGCGAGAAAGGCATCGCATCATGCTCGGATATGATTCGACGTTCATCTATGCCGCCGCCGGCGGAGCGATCGCTGTTGTTGTCGCCTGGGTAATTTGGATATCTGCGCGCCTCGCGGCACTAGAGCGCGCGGTTCATGCGATTGCAGACAACACCAGTGCGTTGCGCGACATTCTTGCGCACCTTGAGTCCATCGACCGCAGCACGTCACTGCTCGGTGGAATCCGCGGAGTGTTTGGTTCGAAGGATCACAAGAAAGCTAGATGACCGGGGCCGGAGCGGCATCGGCCTCGCGCATCGCGTCCGGTTTTCCGCCAGACGCTAACCGTAAAGTCCGGCGCCAGCAGGGGATTTCCGAAAACACGCGCCTGCGTCAGGCTGCTTCCCGCAGCCACGTGCGCAGCCGTGCATACACGTCGGGGCGATTCAGCAGTTCAAGGTGTCCCATTCCGTAGCCGATCCATTGGCGGTTGCGCGCAATCGCCAACGATTGCGAGGCATCGGAATGTCGACCGAGCGCACTGTCGAGCGGCACGAGCCCGTCTCCGACCAGACGCTCACTCAGCGTGCTACGCCGCGTTCCGATGAGCGCGGCGGCCGCATAGCATTTCACGCCGGCGGGCAGCGGCACGAACTCGTGGGCACCGGTAGTGATGCTGCCATGGCGCAAGTCGGTGATGCCGGCGCTGCGCATCTTGCCGATGCGTGTGAGCGGCGCCGAATACGGGCTTAATTCCAGCGTCGAATCCAGCCAGTGACCGCTGCGTTCGAGCGGCGCGCCATGGTGTGGCGTGCCGAGAAAGACGAGTTTGCGAACGCGCTCTGGCCAGAGGTGCCCCGCTTCGCGAGCGTAGTGCACGGCGCTGCGCGCGACGAGGCCGCCCATGCTGTGCCCGATCATCGTCACGTCCTTCACCGGCTGCGGCCAATGCGCGATCAGCGGCTCGAGCGCCTCAGCCAATGTGCGCCCGTTGCTCGCGACGTGCAGGCCACTGTTGTAACGCAGGTAGAGCGGCGTGTATCCGAGCTCCTCGGCGAGTGCCGCTCCGTGGTCGTGGCCCTCGCGGGCCCATTGCCGGTCGTTCAGGCACAGGCCGTGCAAGAGTAGGAGCAGTTTGGCGGTCGGCGCCGCATCCGGTTCGCCGCTCCACACGCTCGCCGGATCCGCCACATCGACCTCGCGCCCGCGATGACGCAGGCTCATCTCGATCGCGAGTGGGTTGGCGGTGCGGACGAGATAGTCGCCGTATACGCCGTTTACCGCGGCCAGAAACGCGTCGTGCGCCGGCGTGGTCTCGCCTTCCGGTAGCAACGGCACGAGCGCCGCGAGACCGGCATCGATGCCCCGGCCGACGAGGCGAAGGCCGCCGCCGATGCCACGGTAGACGAGGCCGGTGATGCCGCGCGTTGGCTCGGGCGGCGAGGGGCCATTCGGCCCGGCTCGCCGCTGAATGGTGCTGTGCATTCTCTCGACGATTTCCGCGGCCCCGGCGGTCGCATCGAAGGCCATGCGAGTCGCGCCCCGCAGGAACAACAGGTGGGTACTGTTTGGTCTCGGCATGCCACGATCCTCCAGCGTCAGTCGCTCAGTGCTTTGATGACGGCGACAGGATTGTTGTGGATCGCACGCAGTAGCGCGCGCGCGGCTCCGGTGGGCTCACGCCGACCCTGTTCCCAGTTGCGCAGCGTTGATGCTTCGATCGACAGCAATTCGGCAAACTTGGCCTGGCTGAGTCCGGTCGAGGCCCGGATCTTGCGGACATCCACGGTGCTTTCGGTCCTCGCCCGGCGCAGGCCGAGCCTTGCCAGGCGATCGTGCCGGCGCTGGCGCATCCAGCGGACAGTCTCAAGCAGGTTCTCGAAGGCTTCCTGGTCCATTGCCGCCGCTCGTCCACGTCGGAGCAAACCCCGGATTTCGCCCGACTGTACGCCGCTGGCGTATGTACGTCAATGGCGTATAACGAGGCTTCGGCGCATAGCGAGGAGGCCGTGATTCACGCCAGTGAGTGTGACGCCCGTCGCATACATAATCGTGCGCTGCTGTCGGAATTCTTTACAGCTTTGTACTGCAGCTCGGGCCGGCTTTCGAGCTCCAGAGTTTTAAAGGCCTGTAAATCAGCAATTTACGGGGAAAGCGTGTGCGCGGCACGATTGTTGCTTGTATGAATGTGCAGTCGCTAGTACTTGTTTGAAGGAATTCAACATGACGTCCTGGTTCACCCGAGTTCTGAGCGCGCTCGCCCTTTTGCTGATGGGCGCGGCGGCGAGCGTCGCTGGCACGCTCACATGGGACTTCAGTTACACGGACACGGCTACTGGGGGCTCGGTAGTCTCGGCGTCCGGCGTCCTGACGACCAGCGACACGCTGGACTCGTTGGGTGGCTACGACATACTCGCGATCTCCGGCACGCGAAACCTTGATTCGATCACGGGCCTTGCTGGACCGGCCGGCACGGCACAGACGCTCTCAACCGACGGGGCGGTCTATTTCGACAACGTCCTCTATCAGTCCGCCCCACAGGTCGACTACTGGGGCCTTTACTTTTCGACGGCGCCGACTGGAGATTTCAACGTGTACTCCGTTGGCGATGTGTACTACGAGTATTCGGATTTCGGAAATGTGCCCGGGACCCAAGTCGACTTCTCGGCCACCGAAGTGCCGGAGCCCGCTACGCTCGGGCTGCTCGGGCTCGGACTCGGAGCTGTTGGTTTGATGAGGCGGCGCAAGACCGCCTGAGCGACACGCTCGATAGGCATTCACGCCCCGGCCACGCGCCGGGGTTTTTTTCTGTATGCGCCGACACTCCAGGTCGCGCCACCGCAGACTGAGCCTGTCGGTAGCGCACGCACGCGTTGACCCTGGCCGACTGCACCGACAATGATGCGCGGATGCTTGAGCCAAACTAGGTGGTTACCTGTACCGCCGCCTGTCTTGGGCAAGATAGACAGGCCGTTACTCGAAGGCTACGACCGACGGGAAGTCCTATGTCAGGTTCGGACCCGCAGGATGTGTATCAGGAACCTTGCCGAGCACGGAAAAAACACTCTTGGGTGTTTGCGGGTTGCGTTATTGCCTTCGTGATTTGCTTTGGGGAAGCCGTCAATCGAGGGCCGATTGCTGGGTGGCCTTGGCTCGTGGGAGCATTGGCGGCATGTTCGGAGACCTGTGGTCGCTGATGGAGTTCCACCATTGCGACCTGTTCGTTAGGCTGCACCTGTTGGACCAGGAGATTCGCAAGTCTGCAAACCGGTCTTGACTACACCGATGGCCCGATTGGCGGGG